>NZ_CP095501.1:1890891-2521188 GCF_023100725.1 Arthrobacter antioxidans | reverse complement strand
TTCTCTGCTCCTGCCGTGCGGTAGGTGGTGCGGATGGGGCTGTTATAGGTGATCTCGGCTCCGGTGGTGGGGGACCAGAAGATCTCGCCGCCCTGGAAGGCCTGGTAGCAGCCGCGGTTCTTCAGGCCGCAGGTCTCTTCGCCGTCGGGGAATCCGAGGACGCCGTTCTCGGCCTTGGAGCTGCGGTAGAGGTCACGGATCCCGCCGGCCCTGCTGATGTGCGCTCCGGTCTTGCTGGAGTAGAGGATCTCCCCGTTCTGGTAGGCCTGGTAGCAGCCGCCGTCCCTGAGGCCGCAGATCTCCGCGGTGACGGGGTAGCCGAGGATGGTGTTCTCGGCTCCTGCGGCGCGGTAGGCGGTGCGGATCGGGCCGGCCTTGCTGATCTGGGCTCCGGAGGCCGGGGACCACAGGATCTCGCCCCGCTGGAAGGACTGGTAGCAGCCGCCATCGCGGATCCCGCAGATCTCCGCGGCGACGGGGAAGCCCAGGGCTCCGTTCTCCGCGCCTGCGGCGCGGTAGGCGGTGCGGATCGCGCCGGCCTTGCTGATCTCGGCTCCGGAGGCTTCGGACCAGAACATCTCGCCCTTCTGGAAGGACTGGTAGCAGCCGCCATCGCGGATCCCGCATACCTGGGCGGCCTTCGGGTAGCCCAGGACACCGTTCTGGGCTCCGGCGCTCACCCATGCACTGCGGATGGGGCCGTTGAGGGAGATCACAGCACCCGTCCCGGAGGACCAGATGACCGTGCCGTTGTTGAATCCCTGGTAGCACCCTCCATCGACCAGGCCACAGACCACACCGGACTTCACCGCACCGAGCTCCGGAGCAGAAGAGACCAGCGCCGAGATAGCCGCCGCCGCACGCGTGGCGTTCGTCTCGGGCGGAGTGATCGTCACGATGGCACTCGCATTCTGCGGCTGGTTCGCGGGGAGGGCTATGGAGCTGATCTCCACCCGTGTTCCCGAGTGCGTGACGAACGTCTGTCCTGCCGCCCAGGTCAGCGAGCGGTGCGAGTATCCGGACAGCCTGCTGTTCGGGGTGAGGACCACGGAGGCGTTACCGTCCCAGCCGAGGATGTCCTGCTTGGTGATCTTCACGCCCTGATTGCCACCGACGGCACTGGTCCTGTCGAATCCGACGGGCACCCGCAACTCGAGGTAGTAGACCTCCTTGCTGACGGGATCGGTGAACTTCACGGCCCTCGCGGGATCACCGCCGGCCCAGGGCTTCAGGGTGACCCGCTGACTGTCCGTCGGTGTCCCGATATCGCGGATGTCCGAGCCGGACCCGAAGCCGCCGTACTCCCACATGAACGCGTTGATGACCGGGGAACTGACCTGGGCGTAGCCCATCAGATCCGACATGTCGCTGTATTCGGAGGACCAGCACGCCGGATCGGCCCATGAACCGCCCGTCCTCGGAGCGTCGGCGCGGCCGCTCGTGCAGGCCAGCGAGTTCGCGTGGTGCAGGCCGAGGACGTGCCCGAACTCGTGCGTGACGACGTTGTTCGTGAGTGCGGAGGGGTAGGGCATGATGACGCGACCGGTGGTCGGCCCGTCCGTGAAGCCGCCGCCCAGGATGCCCCAGGACCCGTTGTAGTTCAGGTCCGCGTGCGGGACGAAGATGACCAGGGCTTCGTAGGGGCGGTACTGCCAGTTCAGCTCCTTTGTCACGGTCGCCATGATCGTGCCGTAGGAGTCGGTGATCTTGGCCTTGGAGACGTGGCGGTATTCGTTGACCTTCGTCATCGACAGCCGCCCGGCGGAGACCGACTTCCAGTACGCGTCGGCGTTCGTGATGGAGTTGCGGGCCGCCGTCATGTTGATCGCATTGGTGTCGGCAACTGTCTTCCCCGACAGTTGCACGGTGACCAGCGTGACCTTGAAGGCTCCGGAGCGCGGGGCGAGCGCCGCATTCCCTCCGCTGCCGTCGAGGTTCAGGGGTGACGCCGCCTTCATCGGCGTGACCGGCTCCGTGTAGTGCTCTCCATAGCGGGCATTCGAGCCGGGTTCGTCGAGCGGATTCCACTTCAGGTCCGGGACGAAGGAGGTCACTTCGTCCCGCGCCGCGGGCTGCTCCACAGGTGCTGCGGTCTTGGTGGGGGCAGGGGCCGTCGGCGCGGTCGTCGCCGCCGGGGCGGGAGCCGCGCTCCGCGTGGGGGCCGGCGAGGGAGGGGCCGGCGTCCTGGCGGTCGAAGGAGCCGGAGCGGTCGGCGGGGCGGTCGGCGTTGCTGTCGTCGACGGCGACGGCGACGGGGTGGTCACAGTGTTGGTTGCTACTGCGGGAACCGCGGTACTCAGAAGTCCGAAGGACAGCAGGGCCGCGCACAGGAGCCGAACGGGGGAGGGCAAAGTCACAGGTTTCTCCAGCAGAATCCGGGCGTCAGCCAGGTGGTTGAATTCCCGTGCAGACTACAGTTCTGTGACCTACGTGACTAACGTTTCGGAAGTGAAACCGGAATCTTAGGCAAAACCTGCGCTTCTGTCCGGATCCGCGCGGGTGTGTCGTCCTTGCGCGGAAGTCGCTGCTGTGATCGTCCCGGCGGCGTCGGGCGTTGTGCACATGCGGCGACTGCTCTGGTCGGGCAGCGCTCCGTTCAGTAGGGTGAGGCCGGCGGATGCAATTCCGGGCCCGGACGGCGGATCGACGTCGGCGGGCGAACAGATGGGGGACATCGATGGATGCTGTTCGCTTGGTGGAGGGCGAGGTGCGGGAACTCATCCGCACGCGCGGGCTCGATCCCGCCCGCCAGGTCGGTGAGGTGCAACTCCTGGTGCGCGACGCCCTCGCCGACTACGAGGAGCGTTCCATGCTCGGTGCGCTCCCGCCGCTCCTCGATGATCCGTCCATCGAGGAGATCTGGATCAGAGGAGCGGCGACCCCTGGAGGGGGAGGGGATGACCCCCTGTGGGCGTGGGGATCAACTAGAGAGATAGGCACTATGCCAGAGGAGTGCCTTCAGGAAAGGCAGGGGGACTTGCCCCGACCCCACCCCGTGCCGTCGTTCTGAGGAAGCGGCGACCTTCCGCTGGTCGATCAACATCTAAGGCAACAGGCGAAGTCTTAGGTGTTTCGCTCAAGCAACAGCGCCCCGCCCATTCAAGGGTGAGGGCGCTGTGTGGTTCTGAATGCATGATCTCAGGAGGGCGATATAGCCGCTGGTTGCACGTCTGCAGATGAGTTGCGTGGCAGTGGCGGAACCGATGTCTCCGCCTTCTGCTCCAAAGCCGTCCTGGTTTTATGCACATCGTCGAGGATGAACTTCCATCCCTCGTACTTGCTTTCTTCCCGTCGAGATATTCGAATCGCGTACACCAGTACTCCTAGAAGACTACTGCGAACAGGGATACGAACAGAGCTGCATTCTCAGGTCCGGACAACTCGGCAACGACGATACCGAGCACGATGACGATGATCGGCATTACGAGCGGAGCGGCCTTCACATTGAAATGCTCGTCTGCTTCCCGCACTGCTCCGATAAGCACGAGGCGATCATCGTAACCCATGATGCGAAATTCACTAAGAATTAGTTTTATTGGGCTTCTGCTTCCTAACGATGGTCTGCGGGGGCTGTTTATCATTCGATCACGTCACGACGTCGGTATGTTCGTTCACTTTCTTCCTTGAGTGGTGCGGTGCGATCAACTGGCATGGTTTGGGCCGGCCCGGGTGGCGGGCGGCTTCGCAAGAATATGACGCTTCCGTGACGGTTCCAGTGATCCGCGAAGTTTTGCGCGTCTTGTGCGAGGCGCGTCTGCCTCAGGGGATAGACGGGTGTGCCGGCGTTACGCCACACCCAGCCCTCCTGCCGAGCGCAGAAGTGTGGCTCGAGAAAGGAGATCTTCAAAGCGGTTGCTGTCTACGAGATGGCTGCTGCTCGGACCCTGATTGCCTGGGTGGGAGCGGACCCACGCGTACACGCGGCGGGGTGGCTGATCATCGGCGGCCACGCGTGCGTCGCCGGGCAGGTAACCCGCCTCGGGCAGTTGCAGCCGCTCGACGGGCACATTCCGATTGGGTCCAACGGTCGGTGGTTGGACGCTGGGCAGACCGGCATCGACTCGGTGAAAACACGCTTGAACAGCGCCGTCGCGAAGAGAGGCCGCTGGATTATTCGGGCTCACCCACAGTACGTGGGGGTCACGAACTACATCACCGCCGCACAAATGGACGCGTTCCTTGCATCTCTCGCTGCACGACGGGATACGGGGGAGCTTTGGATCCTCCCATTCAGGGAGTGGAATATCGCCACGCTCTAGTGGCCGACCGGATGGGCCCCACCTCTACGGAGATGGGGTGTTCCCGTGGTTGTTCTACGTGCAGTCCTCACAGAACAGCGTGTCGGTTTCGTCTCCGCAGAGCTGGCAGTGGTGGTCCGTGTATCCCATACAAGAACGTTAGGAAGGCATTCCCGTAAGTGTCATGAGTATCAGCTACTTGTTTTCCAGCTCTGGTACTCGTGAGCGTTGAAGCCGAACCTTGGTTGAGTGTGCTGTAGCCAACGGGGCCGGGCTTAATGATTATTTTCCTGTGAGGATCTGTGTCACGGCCGAAGGGGGCCTCCCGGGGCCTGGCTGGGTGCCGCCGGCGGGTAGAGGACATCCTCGCGGCTGTAATGCCCCACGACGTCGAATATCCGCTTAGCGGTCAGGGTGTGGTTCAGATCGACGTCTGCCACGACCATCCCTTCCTGGTCATAGAGAGGACCGGCGATCGGACGGCCGTCAAGGGGCTCGAAGATCGCCGCTCCACCCCGTCCCAACGCCTGGCCATCCTCGGGCAACGGAACCGGGAAGTCATCGGGAAACGCAGAACGGGGAATGTATTGAGGGGCCGAGACGACGAAGGCGCCGGCTTCGATAGCCACGTGGCTCATCGTGGAAAGCCAGCCTTCTGAGTCATCCGCCGTCGGGGCAGCCAAGATCTGCACGCCCTGACGGTAGAGCTCATACCGGGCCAAAGGCATGCGGTTCTCCCAGCAGAGCAGGCCTCCAACCCTGCCGAATGGAGTCTCGACGACACTCAAGTCATGTCCTGGCCCGATACCGTAGAACAGGCGTTCGTGCATCGTGGGTATCAACTTACGATGCTTCGAGAGCAAACCCTCGGGACCGAGCAGGATCATCGTGTCGTAGAGACTCCCGGGCCTCGCGGATTCCCGTTCGTTCACACTCAGGACGCAGTACATGTCGTGCTTTGCACATGCTTCGATGAGCCGGTCGATCTGTGGGCCGGGGACGTCGATGGAGTTGGCCCAGAGGCGGGTCCACAGGTCATCGAATCCGTCGAACTTGGCCGCTTGATAGGCCCAGACCCCCGAGGGGTAGAGCGGGATGAACAGTTCAGGGAAGACCGCGAGCTTCACGCCCTCCCTTGATGCCTCGTCGAGGAGACGGAGCGCTTTGGATATTGACGCCTCCGCATCGAGGATGACAGGTGTGGCCTGGACTGCTGCGATGCGCACAGTATCTGCGGACATGGCGCACAGTCTGCGCCTCGGCCAGCACCCCGTCAATATCGCAGCGTTGCAGTGGCCGGCACTACTGCCAGGGCTCACGCGTAGCCCGACACCGCAGGTCATCCGGATCGGTGTGACGAGATCGCAACAGGAGGTGTCCGTCAGAAGCTGGGTCCTACCTCGGGCATATCTTGCGCATCCTCGAGGAGACTGCGAGACAGGCAGGAATGAACTGGTTTGGCAGCTCGATCAGGTTGCACCTCAGATCGCCGTCGCAGCACCACGTGACCTGTCGTCCCTCAGCAGGCGGGTTCGAATCCCGGCGAGCGAGGTGCTCCAACATGACGAGGCGGCAAGCTGATCGATCAGCTTGTCGCTTTTCCTTTTGTCACTCGAAGGGGAGGACACTCGAAGTAGAAGCTGCCAGATTCTCGACGGTGTCGCCCTCGTTTCGGGAAGAGACCCACGCGCGACCGCACACATTCGGGTCAAGCACCCGGCCGACCAGCGAAAGCGACGATGACCAGCACCCAAAGTTCGACCTCGGGCATCTCGAACCACACCCGCCGCACCGGGTCTCTAGCCCTCGGCGTCACCGCCCTCCTGGCCAGCGCCCTTCTCACCGGCTGCACCCCCTCGGGCGACGTCATCGACGAGGACTATGCCCAGGTGTGCCAGGACAGGACCACCCAGGAGCGTGTCGAGGACAGCAAATGCAGCGAGGAAGGGCGTTCCAGCAGCCACTTCGGGTGGTACTTCCTGCCCATGGTCCTGAACAGTTCCGGTAGCAGCACGGTCATCCCGCGCGTCGGAGGCAAAGTTTCCGGCGGCACCACGAGCATCCCCTCGGGAACGACCGCCAGGAACGGGTTTGCCGGCGACGGCCAGTCCGTCACGCGTGGCGGCTTCGGCAGCAGCGTGAAGTCCGGTGGCAACGGCGGTCGCTCCGGAAGCATGGGGGGCTGACATGAAGCGTGTCCTCTCGACCCCGCGCCCGGACTGGAAGGACAAGATTGCCAGCCAGGGCCTGCTCTATTCGACGACGATCATGCCCGATGGCTCCGAGATCGAGTACTGGCACGAGAGTGCCTACTACCAGTTCGACCTCGCCGAGGTGGAGATGCTGGAGAAGGTCACCGAGGAGTTGCACGGCATGTGCATCGAGGCGGCCCGCTATCTCGCCACCGGCGCCATGGGCAACATCGGCATCAGCGCCGAAGCGTTGCGGCTTGCCGCCGGTTCACTGGCTCGCAGCGAACCCGCCATCTACGGCCGCTTCGACTTCGCCTACGACGGCGTGAACCCGCCGAAAACGCTCGAGTACAACGCCGATACCCCGACCGGCCTCATCGAGGCGTCGATCGCCCAGTGGTTCTGGCTCCAGGACGTCAAGCCCGATAGCGACCAGTGGAACGGCATTCACGAGGCTCTCATCAAAGCGTGGGACAAGCAGCGCGGCGGCCTGGAAGGCCCGCGGCTGCACGTCGCCCACACCGAGGTCGAGGAATCCGGCGAGGACTGGATGACGGCCGCCTACATGCGTGACGTCGCATCCCAGGCCGGCTGGGAGACTGTGGGCATCAACATGAGCGACCTCGGCTGGGACGCACGGCAGCACCGCTTCGTGGACCTCGACAACAAGGCCATCAGCAACATCTTCAAGCTCTACCCGTGGGAGCTGATGATGAAGGAGGACTTCGGCCAGAAGATCCTCGACTGGCCCGTGATGACCCGGTGGCTCGAACCAGCCTGGAAGATGTTCCTGTCCAACAAGGCGCTCCTGGCCGCCCTCTGGCACCTCTATCCGGACCACCCGAACCTGCTGCCGTCCTACCTCGACGGACCGAACGGCATGGAGGAGTGGGTCGCCAAGCCCCTGCACGGCCGGGAGGGCGACAACATCCGCATCCACGCCAAGGGCGTCGACACCGAGCAGCCCGGCGACTACGGGGCCGAAGGCTGGTGCTATCAGGCGTGGAGCCCACTACCCGACTTCGACGGCAACAGGCCGGTCCTCGGCGCGTGGGTCGTCGACGGTGAGTCCGTCGGTGTCGGCATCCGCGAATCCGACGGATACATCACCGACTATTTCTGCCGGTTCGTCCCCAACGTCATCGATGTCTCGACGAGCACCTGGTAGGGGACCCGCGATAAGTGCTTTTTTTCTGCTTCGTTGCCCGATACGACACCCGCCGATCGACGAGGGGGCCGCCGGCGTGTATCCGACCCATCGGTCCTCCGTGAAAGGGTGACGGACAAGGTGGCGGAATTGAGGGATCAGCGTTGCCAAGAGCCCTGCTCTTCCCCTGGCGGGTCTCACCTCTGGCGCGGACGTCGGCCTGGGCTGTGAGCGCACCGGTTGCACTGTGCTTGGAAAGACGGGGCTGCCGCCCGTTGTCAGCCCCAAGGGAGGGGCCTACACTCGGCGTACAACCCCGGTCGGGGAGAACTCCAGAACCCTTCACTCATCGGATGTACTGGGCGTGCGAATGGGTTTCTGTTCTGGCCTGAGCAGAACAGGAACCAACCATGACCAAGTATCTGTTTCAAGGAAACTATGTGGGCGAGGGCATCAAAGGCCTCATGAAGGAGGGCGGGTCCAAGCGTCGTGACGCGGTCGTCAAGGCACTGGAGTCCGTGGGGGGATCACTCGAGTGCTTCTACTACGCATTCGGTGAAACGGATGTCCTCGGCGTACTCGACGTACCCGATCAACCCAGCGCAGCGTCACTGTCACTGATGATCAATTCCAGCGGCGCCGTGAATCTGCGCCTCACACCCCTCATGACGCCCGAGGATCTCGACGCAGCAGCAAGCAAGACGCCGTCGTATCGGGCACCCGGCCAGTAGCAGGTTCGGGCAGCGCCCTATCTCTCGGGCTGTATATCGACGAGGATGACAGCAAACCGGCGGTCTCTTGTGCGTGCAGTCGGGCAGTCGGATGTGTCCAAGCTCATGTGCGTGATCAGTTGGTTTTTTCCAGGGACTCGCACGCATTGCCTATACATGACGACCTTGAAGATCGCTCATCTCCTGATGATCCTCGCAGCACTCATATTCGGCGTGACAGCGCCCATCCACAATAGTCAGACGCTGCTCGCCTTCGCCCTGCTTGGCGGAGTGCTCCTCATCGCGCACCACGGCCGTCCGCGCGTCGCTGCTGCTGAGGTCGCGCAATCACCACGCCGACCGACGACGAGGTCGTCGCCAGCTTCTCTGCCCTCCTGTCCTGGGACGTAACGGCATCAAGCTGGAAGACAGGGTGCTCTACCCCGGATTTGAGTTCGATCGGACGGCGGGCAAGGTTCACGCTGCGATACCCGATGTGTTCGGTATGGCCCATGACGTGGGTTGGGATGGAGGGGCCCACGTCCTCTGAAGGGTTGCCCCTTCCGGGTACTTCCACGGCGACCGCCCGGTGGACCACGCCATCCATGCAGCCAGGTCCGCGGTGGTAGGACCGGGACCATTGCGCCCGGAGGACCAGGCATCCGCATCATAACCAGTCTCGTCACTATCGCCACTTCGCTCTGAGTCGGCCTGATGGGCCTGCTCAGCGTCACGAGTGACGGCTCCCTCGGGCTCACGTTCCCCGGCATCCTTCCGGTTTGCGGCGGGTCCTCAACTCGCGAACAAGCTCCTCGAGGATCTTGCCGGGGCAGTAGCCGTGGTTGTGCACATGCGGCGACTGCTCTGGTCGGGCAGCGCTCCGTTCAGTAGGGTGAGGCCGGCGGATGCAATTCCGGGCCCGGACGGCGGATCGACGTCGGCGGGCGAACATATGGGGGACATCGATGGATGCTGTTCGCTTGGTGGAGGGCGAGGTACGGGAACTCATCCGCAGGCGCGGGCTCGATCCCGCCCGCCAGGTCGGCGAGGTGCAACTCCTCGTGCACGACGCCGTCGCCGACTACGAGGAGCGTTCCATGCTCGGGGTCCTCCCGCCGCTCGGTCGGCCGGACGCCGCGCGTCAGCAGATCTACGACGCCGTCGCCGGATTCGGGGCACTCCAGCCGCTCCTCGATGATCCGACCATCGAGGAGATCTGGATCAATGCGCCCGCGGAGATCTATGTTGCACGGGACGGAGAATCCGAGCTCACGGCCCTGTCGCTGACGGACCAGCAGGTCCGGGACCTCGTCGAGAAGATGCTGAAGTCCTCCGGGCGGCGGCTCGACCTGTCCTCCCCGTTCGTCGACGCCTCCCTGCCCGACGGTTCCAGGCTGCACGTCGTGATCCCCGACGTGACCCGCAACCACTGGTCCGTGAACATCCGGAAGTTCATCGCGCGTGCCTCGAGGCTCGAGCACCTCGTCGAGCTGGGCTCGCTGTCTCCCCACGCCGCGCGGTTCCTCGGGACGGCTGTCGCCGCAGGCCTGAACATCCTGGTCTCCGGGGCCACCCAGTCCGGCAAGACGACGATGCTCAATTGTCTAGGGGCCTCCATCGGCCCACGGGAGAGGGTCATCACCGTCGAGGAGATCTTCGAACTGCAGTTGCCCCTGCGTGACGTCGTCGGCCTGCAGTGCCGCCAACCCAACCTCGAAGGTCACGGGGAGATCCCGCTGCGGCGCCTCGTGAAGGAGGCCCTTCGGATGCGGCCGGACCGGCTGATCGTCGGCGAGGTGCGCGAGGCCGAGAGCCTGGACATGCTCATCGCACTCAACAGTGGACTGCCCGGGATGTGCAGCGTCCATGCCAACAGTGCGCACGACGCCATCACCAAGATCTGCACGCTGCCGCTCCTGGCAGGCGAGAACATCTCCAGCAGCTTCGTGGTGCCGACGGTCGCCTCCTGCATCGACCTCGTGGTGCACTGCGCCCGGTTGCCCGGCGGCCGGCGCCGGGTCACCGAGATCATGGCACTCGGACGGCGCGTGGAGAACGGCGTCATCGAGTCCTCCCCGGTCTTCACGCGGATCGAGGGAAGCCTGGAGCTGACGGCCACCGGTATGCCGGCCGAGGAGAAATTCGCGGCCGCGGGCGTCGACGTCTCATCCATCCTGGGCGCGCGGGCGTGACCACGGCGGCGGGCGTCGGCCTCGGCGTCGGCCTGTTCCTGATGTGGTGGTCGTGCTGGGAGCGGCCCGCGGGGGAACGTCGGGCCCCCACGCGGCGGCAGCCCCTCGAAGAACTGCTCCTGCGTGCGGGAGTGGAGCGGGTCTCGGGCCGCGGACTGCTCGCCACCTGCGGTGCCACGGGACTGGTCGTGCTGCTCATCGGGTTCGTGCTCACCGGCTCGGCGCCGATCGCACTGTGCTTCGCGCTGTTCGGCGGATTCATGCCGTTCTCGATCGTGCGATGGCGTGCGGCCAGACGTACCGCCTCGCTCCGCGAGCTGTGGCCCGACGTCGTGGACCATCTCCGGTCGGCCATCCGTGCCGGGCTCTCGCTTCCCGAGGCTCTCATCCAGCTCGGCGAGAAAGGACCCGTCGAGCTGAGGGCCGCCTTCCGGGCCTTCGGCTCCGACTACCGTGCGGGCGGACGGTTCGACGACGCGCTCAACCGGCTCAAGGAACGGCTGGCGGACCCGGTAGCCGACCGCATCGTCGAGGCACTCCGCATGACCAGGGAGGTGGGCGGGTCGGACCTCGGCCGCTTGCTGGGCACGCTGTCCGAATTCCTGCGGGACGCCGCCCGCACCCGCAGCGAACTGGAGGCCCGGCAGTCCTGGACGATCAACGCCGCCCGCCTCGCCGTCGCGGCGCCCTGGTTCGTCCTCATGCTCCTGTCCACCCGGCCGGAGGCGGTGCGCGCCTACAACACGACCGGCGGCGCGGTGGTGCTGCTGGGAGGACTCGTCGTCTCCGTCGTCTGCTACCGCATCATGCTCCGGATCGGGGCACTGCCCGAGGACGAGCGGGTGCTCCGATGACACCGGCGCTCGCGCTGGCGATGCTGTGCGGTCTCCTGCTCGGTACAGGCCTATGGCTGGTCGTCGTCCGGCTCCCGGCCATGCGTGCCACAACCCTGACGCAGCGCATCGCACCCCAACTCCGCGCGGTGGACCTGCGGTCCAGGCTGCTCGCGGACGCGCCGGGCAACGTCACGCCCTTCGGGCCGCTCGAGCGGATCGTGCGCCCCCTGCTCGCCGACGCCGTGGCGTGGTCGCACCGCTTCAACCCGGCGGCCGCAACCCTCGAGCGCAGGCTCGCCCAGGCCGGCCGTGCGCAGACCGCCGCGGACTTCCGGGCTCAGCAGCTGCTCTGGGCCGCGGGCGGACTCGCCGCATCGACGCTGGTCACGGTGCTCCTGGCGGCCTCGGGGTCGGTCAACGTGCCGCTCGCCGTCGTGATCGTCCTCGCCTGCGCCGTCCTGGGGTTCGTCGGCCGCGACCACGTCCTCTCGTCCGAGGTCAAGAGACGCGAGGCCCGCATGCTCGCCGAGTTCCCGAGCCTCGCGGAGCTCATGGCCCTGGCCGTCTCGGCGGGGGAGAGCACGACCGGCGCGCTCGAGCGCATCTGCAGGACGGCGACGGGGGAGTTGGCCGGCGAGTTCGCCCTCGTGCTCGCCGCGACGCGCGCGGGCAAGCCGCTCGTGGAGGCCCTGCAGGAGTTCTCGCACCGCACACGCCTCGCCCCGCTCGCGCGGTTCGTCGACGGCATCACGGTCGCGGTCCAGCGCGGAACGCCGCTCGCGGACGTCCTCCGCGCCCAGGCGCAGGACGTCCGCGACCTGGCGAAGCGCGAGCTGATGGAATCCGCCGGCAAGAAGGAGATCGCGATGATGGTGCCGCTGGTGTTCGGTGTCCTTCCGCTGACCGTCCTCTTCGCCGTCTACCCGGGCATCGCCCTGATCAACCTCGGCTTCTGATACTGCAACCACACCAACGAAGGGGAAACGCCATGAAGATCCCGACCAGCGCCTCGCGCCTCGCCCACCTCCTCCTGAGCATCACGGCGGTCCTGCTGAGCAGGTCCGGGGACCGCGAACGGGGGGATGTGCCCGGCTGGGTGATGATCACGCTCATGTCGGCGGTCCTGGTCGCCGCCCTGCTGGCCATCGCGGGACCCGCCCTCGAGGGCCTGTTCAACCAGGCGATCGATCAGGTCTCGCCCTAGCCCATGACCTTCCCGCTGGTCGATCCGAGCACGAGTCGCGAGCGCCGCGAGGACCGGGAGCGCGGTGCCGCCGTCGTCGACTTCGCCCTGGTCGGAGGTCTGCTGACGGTCGTCTTCATCGCGATCATCCAGCTGACGCTCGTCCTGCACGTGCGGAACACGCTGATCGATGCCGCCGCCTCGGGAGCCCGCTACGGGACGCTCGCGGACCGCTCCCCGCAGGACGCCGTCGGACGTACTGAGGATCTCATCCGGGGGTCGCTCGCCGATGCCTACGGGTCCGACGTCTCGGTCGGTGAGAGCACGGTCGGCGGCGTGAGGACCCTCGAGGTGGTCGTCCGCGCTCCGCTGCCCGTCATCGGACTGGTCGGACCGGCAGGGATCATGGAGGTGCGCGGCCATGCTGCGCTCCCGTCCTGAGGGGACCGCCGGCCGGCCCGGACACCGCGGCACGCCGAGGGCCGGCGCCATCGCGGCAGGCCCTCCGCCCCGAGGACGCCGGCTCCTCGGGGCGGAGAGCGGCAGCGCCGTCGTGGAATTCGTGTTCCTGGGGGTGCTGCTCCTGGTGCCGGTCGTCTACCTCGTCCTGACGGTCGGGCAGCTCCAGGGCGGCTCCTTCGCCGTCGTCGGGGCCGCCGACCAGGCGGCGAAGGTCTACGTGGACGCGCCCACGCCGCAGGAGGCCGACGCGAGGGCGCGCGAGGCGGCCCGCATCGCGCTGGCCGACTTCGGCTTCGGCCCGGAGCAGGCCGTGGTGGACATCGCCTGCAGCGATCAGTGCCTCACGCCGGGGACCACCGTGACGGTCGTCGTCCGCCTCGACGTCCCCCTCCCGCTGATCCCCGCGATCGCGGGAACCCATCCCTCGGCGGCCACCGTGGACGCCACCTCGACCCAGATCGTGGAGCGCTTCGGATGACCCGATGTGGAGCGCTTCGGATGACCCGATACGGAGGCAGCGCCGAAGAAGCAGGCAGCACGGACACAGCAGGCGGCGCAGGCGCAGCAGCCGGCCACCCGGAGGACGGGCAGGTCGGGGTCCTGGTCATCGGATACCTCCTGGTCTGTCTCCTCGTGGTCACCGTCGTCCTCGCCGTCTCGGCCGTCTACATCGACCACAAGAAGCTCCTGTCGGTGGCGGACGGTGCGGCGCTCGCGGCCGCCGACAACTACAGCATCGACGTCGGAGGGCCGGGAGAGGGCACGACGACCCCGCTTCCGGCCCTGCAGGACGCCGGGGTGGAGGAGTCGGCGGCGGGCTACCTCGCCGCCACCGGGGCGCGTGCCCGGTTCGAGCAGCTGTCCGTCGACCCGTCCACCGGGGCGGAGGACGGACGGACCGCGCGGGTCGTCCTCACCGCCGTCGTCCGCCCGCCTCTCGTGAACTTCCTCGTACCCGCCGGCATCCCGATCGTCGCGCAGGCGGATGCGCGGGCCCAGCTGGTCCGGTAGACGGGCGGGAGAGCCCATGACGTAGGCTGGACGGACCATGGCAACCACCGATTTTCCCGCAGAGATCCGCGCCCTCCGCGCCAAGTACCAGTCCATCGAGCAGGTCTCCGACGTCGGGGGGATCCGCAAGGACATCGAGGAGCTGAGCGAGGAAGCGGGGGCCCCCGACCTCTGGGACGATCCCGCCGCAGGGCAGAAGGTGACCTCGAAGCTGTCGCACCGGCAGTCCGCCCTCGAGCGCCTCGAGACCCTCGAGAGCCGGATCGACGACCTCGAGGTCCTCGTGGGGCTCGCACAGGACGAGGACGACGAGGACACCCTCGCCGAGGCCGAGAGGGAGCTCGTCTCCCTCGGCAGGTCCCTCGACGACCTCGAGATCGTCACGCTGCTGGCCGGGGAGTGGGACGAGCGCGAGGCCGTGGTCACCATCCGCTCCGGCGCGGGCGGCGTGGACGCCGCCGATTTCGCCGAGATGCTCCTGCGCATGTACCTGCGGTGGGCCGAACGCCACGGGTATCCCACGCAGGTCCTCGACACCTCCTACGCGGAGGAGGCGGGCCTCAAGTCCGCGACCTTCGAGGTCAAGGCACCCTATGCCTTCGGCACGCTGTCCGTGGAGGCCGGGACGCACCGCCTCGTCCGCATCAGCCCCTTCGACAACCAGGGCCGCCGCCAGACCTCGTTCGCCGCGGTCGAGGTCATCCCGCTGATCGAGGGGACGGACGTCGTCGAGGTGCCGGACAACGAGATCCGCGTCGACGTCTTCCGGTCCTCGGGCCCCGGCGGCCAGTCGGTGAACACGACCGACTCGGCCGTGCGCCTGACACACCTGCCCACCGGCGTCGTCGTCTCCATGCAGAACGAGAAGTCGCAGATCCAGAACCGTGCCGCCGCCATGCGGGTGCTCCAGTCCCGGCTCCTGCTGCTCAAGAAGGAGCAGGAGGACGCCGAGAAGAAGGCGTTCGCGGGCGATGTCAAGGCCTCCTGGGGTGACCAGATGCGCTCCTACGTCCTGAACCCGTACCAGATGGTCAAGGACCTGCGCACCAATCACGAGGTCGGCAACACGTCGTCCGTGTTCGACGGCGAGATCGACGACTTCATCGACGCCGGGATCCGCTGGCGCACCAACAACCGCAACGACGCCGGGTAGGGCTACGCGTCTTCCGGCGCAAATCACTTGTTTTCTGCTCCAGCTCTTGCCCGCGACACACCGCAGAGGTAAGGGGCGTTTCTCGACAAGTCGTTATAGTCGAGGAGCCGGCGCTCCCTTCCCCGAGCCAATGCCCGTGCCCCGGCGATCCACGGGCGCAGAGTGATCATGATCAGATTCGACGACGTCACGAAGACCTACGACCCCACGTCGCAGCCCGCCCTCGATGCCGTCTCCCTCGACATCGACCGCGGTGAGTTCGTCTTCCTCGTGGGCGCCTCCGGCTCCGGCAAGTCGACCTTCATCCGTCTGGTGCTCAAGGAGGAGCGGGCCTCCCGGGGCGCGGTCTACGTGGCCGGCCAGAACGTCGCGAACATCCCCAGCTGGCGCGTGCCCCGCCTGCGCCGGGGCATCGGCGTCGTCTTCCAGGACTTCCGCCTCCTCCCCAACAAGACGGTCTTCGCGAACGTCGCCTTCGCGATGCAGGTCATCGGCAGGAGCAGGGCCGTCATCCGCGAGACCGTGCCGGATGTCCTCGCCACCGTGGGCCTCGAGGGCAAGAACAACCGCATGCCGCACGAGCTGTCCGGCGGCGAGCAGCAGCGCGTCGCGATCGCGCGCGCGATCGTCAACCGTCCCGGGATCCTGCTGGCCGACGAGCCCACCGGGAACCTCGACCCCACCACCTCCATGGGCATCATGAAGATCCTCGACACGATCAACCAGAACGGCACCACGGTGGTCATGGCCACGCACGACGACGACATCGTGAACACGATGCGCAAGCGCGTCGTGGAGCTGCGCGGCGGGTCGGTGGTGCGCGACGACGCGCAGGGCATCTACGTGGGTCGGCCCGAAGCGATGGCCGGATGAGGGTCGCCTTCATCCTGTCCGAGATCGGCTCGGGCATCCGCCGCAACCTGTCCATGGTCACCTCGGTGATCCTCGTGACCTTCATCTCGCTGACCTTCGTGGGTGCTGCCGGCCTGTTCCAGCTGCAGATCAACCAGATGAAGGGCTACTGGTACGACCGCGTCCAGGTCACCATCTACCTGTGCGTGGACAACTCCTCCGCAGCGGCCTGCGCCACCGGACCGGTGACCGAGGACCAGCGTGCGGCCATCGAGGCGAAGCTCGGGTCCGAGCAGTTCGCACCCTACGTCGACACCGTCACCCACGAGACGCAGGAGGAGGCACTCGCCCACTTCCGCGACCAGTTCGCCAACTCGCCGATCGTCGACTCCGTCACCGCGGACCAGCTGCCCGAATCCTTCCGCGTCAGCCTCGTCGACGCCGAGAAGTACGAGGTCATCGACGAGGCCTTCTCCTCCGAGCCGGGCGTGGACGCGGTCAGTGACCAGCGGGACTTCCTCGAGGCGATCTTCCGCTACATGAACTGGGCATCCGTCGTCGCCCTCGCGATCGCCGGCATCATGACGTTCTGCGCCATCCTGCTGATCGCCACGACCATCCGGCTCTCGGCCTTCAGCCGCCGCCGGGAGACAGGCATCATGCGCCTGGTCGGCGCGTCCAAGGCGGTCATCCAGTTGCCGTTCATCCTCGAGGGGGTGATCGCCGCCGTGATCGGGGCGGTCCTCGCGTCGGCGACGCTGTGGGGGGCCTCGCGCTTCCTGATCGACGGCTGGCTCGTGAACGCCTTCCCGCAGACGGCGTTCATTTCCTCCCAGCAGGTCCTGCTCCTGGTCCCGGCGCTCATCCTGCTCGGTGCCCTCCTCGCGGGGATCTCGTCCCTGCTCACTCTTCGACGATACGTAAAGGTCTGACCGCGATGATGCTCAATGCCCGGGGACACGTGCGCGCAACAGGATCATCGTGGTGGGCGCGGCAGGACCAGCGGACGCACCTCGTCCGCGGTGCCGCGGGGACATCGATCGCGCTCGTCGTGGCTCTCGCCCTCGGCTCCCCGGTGGTGGCGGACGAGCTCGACGACCGCAAGAGCGCCCTCGAGAACGAGGTCGCGGAGGTCCAGCAGTCCATGGAGTACCTCGATGCGGACATCGCCGAGACCATCGGCGCGCTCAGGACCTACCAGGGGCAACTCCCCGCAGCGCAGCAGTCCCTGGCGGACGCCCAGGGCCGGGTCGAGACGGCGGCGGACGACGTCGGGGCCCTCGCGGTGCGCGTCGACCTGGCGCAGGAGACGAAGACGAAGATCACCGAGGAGCTCCGCGCCGACCGGCAGGAGATGGACGAGACCCGCGAGGTGATCGGCCAGATCGCCACCGAGGCCTACAAGAACGGCGGGGTCCCCACCAACGTGTCGCTGCTCCTGGGCGCCGACGGCGTCGAGGACTTCACACGGTCGATGGACATGGTGGACCAGGCAATGCGCAGCCAGAACGCCGCGATGGCCCGGTTGTCCGAGCAGAACGCCACGAACGCGAACAGCCAGGCGCGCCTGATCGCCGTCGAGGCCGAGATCGCGAAGCTCAAGGAGAAGGCTGACGCCGCCCTCGCCGCGGAGCAGTCGGCGCGCGACGCCGCGGCAGGGGAGAAGGCGAAGGTGGACCGGCTCGTGGCCGACACCTCGGCCCTGTCGGCGAAGCTCCAGGAACAGAAGCCCGTCATCGAGGCGGAGCTGGCCGGCATCGAGAAGGCGCAGCAGCAGGTCAACGCGGACATCGCCGAGCGCCAGCGCCGTCAGATCGAGGAGGCCCGCAAGGCCGAGGAGGCGCGCCAGAAGGCCGAGCAGGAACGCCTCCGCGCCGAGGCGGAGGCCGCGGCCGCCGCCGAGGAGGCCCGCCGGAGGGCGGACGCCGAAGCCGCCGCAGCAGCGGAGACGGCACGCCGTGCGGCCGAGGCGGCCGCCGCGAACAAGCCCGCGCCCGCTCCGGTGCAGCCCCAGGCGGTCGCCCCCGTGGCACCGGTCATCCCGGACCCTCCCGCCGCCGCGCCGTCGACCCCGACCGCGTTCGGCCTGCGGTCGCCGGTCGGGGGGCCCATCTCGTCAGGCTTCGGGTGGCGCCCGACGCCGGTGGGGACCATCGACTTCAACGGCACGGGTGGCTACGTGCACACGGGTATCGACTACGGGGTGGGCTGCGGCACGCCCCTGTACGCGCCCGCCGCCGGCGAGGTCTGGTACGCGGACTCGAACGTGCTGCCCGGCGCGGGCAACCGGATCGTCCTCAACCACGGCGTGGTCGGCGGCAACGCGCTCGCGACGAACTACTACCACCTCACCGATTACGTGGTCTCCGTGGGGCAGCGCGTCAGCGCGGGCCAGCTGATCGGCTACACGGGCACCACCGGGAACTCCCAGGGCTGCCACCTCCACTTCGAGACCATGCTGAACGGCACGCTCGTGGACCCGCTGGGCCTGCTCGGGTCGTAGGATGGAAGGCACTGCCCACCCGCGGGCCGCCGTCCGCAGCAGTGTCGCGAGAAGGAGTATCGCCGTGCCGAAGGAAAGTGGCCGGAAAGTGGTGGCCACCAATCGGAAGGCCTTCCACGACTACGCCGTGCTCGACACCTACGAGGCCGGGCTCGCCCTGATGGGAACCGAGGTGAAGTCCCTGCGTGCCGGACGCGCCTCCCTCGTCGACGGCTACGCGGTCTTCTACAACGACGAGCTCTGGCTCGAAGGCATCCACATCTCCGAGTACTCGCAGGGCAGTTGGACCAACCACGCCGCGCGTCGCCGGAGGAAGCTGCTGCTGCACCGCGAGGAACTCACCAAGATCTCGCAGAAGATCCGCGAGTCCGGCTTCACCCTCGTCCCGCTCCAGCTCTACTTCCTCAACGGCAGGGCCAAGGTGGAGATCGCCGTCGCGCGGGGCAAGCGCGACTACGACAAGCGGCAGACCCTGCGCGAGAAGCAGGACAACCGGGAAGCGCTGCGCGCCATGCGTGAGAAGAACCTCGGGGCATGAGCGATGTCTTCTGGGAGACCCAGGAGGACGACGAGCCCGAGCCGTCGGAGCTGAGGTACAAGCGGCCCTGGTGGGTGACCCTCGGCGCCCTGGTGGACCTGATCCTGCTGCTGATCGTGGTGCCGGTAGGGATTCTCTCCCTGATCCCGTTCGTCTTCCTCATCTACGTCTTCTTCGCGCAGGTCCTCGTCTGGATCTCGCCCGTCCTGCTGCTCCTGAACGCAGCCATCTTCTGGTGGGGCTTCCGCCGCAAGCAGGCCGCGACCACCGCGCTGGCGGCCCTCGGGATCGCGTTCGTCACCCTGGCCTTCGTGGTCGTGCGGCTCTGGCAGTCGCCCGTCGTCATCCTGGGCGTCACGCTGGGGCAGTAGCACCGCCCGTTCACCGGCGGCGAAGTCCTGCCGGCGGGCCACGCGGGTGCGGTAGAGTAGAGGAACTGGACGGCCGGTGGGCCGCACAGCGCAGGAATCATTTGATAACTGAACATGGGGATGACAGGTTTCGACGATGTTAGTCGCGACAGGGGAAGCGGGCCGAGGATACAGGGTTATCTCGTAAACGCTCCTTGTAAAACAATAAGTGCCGAACAAAAGCGCACTGACTTCGCTCTCGCTGCCTAAGCAGCCTAGCTAGTCCGTCAGCCCGGGTTTGCTCTCGCCCCGGATACTGGCGTCATTTAGAGGGCCACTGCTCCCGGTCCTCGTTGTAGGGACCGGGGGGACTCTAATACAACTGGGCTCGGCAGTCACTCGTTCGCACGATGACTGGAGCCGAGAAAAACCGACGCGAACTGCGCCCGGAGAAGCCCTGACTACACTGCATCGGACGCGGGTTCAATTCCCGCCATCTCCACCACACCAGGACGAAGCGTCCCGCCGGTCTCCGGCGGGGCGCTTCGTCGTTCCCGGGGCAGGCCGGTACTGCGTCGGCAAGGGCGGAGGCACGGCACGGGAGCCGGACGTGCGAACTACACTGGGGCCATGAGCTGGACTGACAGGACGCCGTCGTGGCTCCCTCCACTACCACCGCCCCGTCGGGGCCGCGGCCTGATCGTGCTCGGCTGGATCCTCGTGGGCAGCACCTTCGTGTACATCTTCGCCATGAGCTACCTCGGCGGAACCCACACGCTCTACACCCTGATCCCCCTGCTGCTCGGTCTCCTCTGCCTGATCACCGGCCTGCTCCGGCGGGACACGCGCGCACGGTAGGCATGTTGCCCGAGGGGTTATTTACACGATAAAAATAACCTATGACCTCCGAACCCCTCCACTTCTCCCGCGGCGGCACCAGCGTGGTGCTCGATCCGCATCCCCACGGCATGCCGACCATCGCCTACTGGGGTCCGGGCCTCGGCGACGTCAGCCTCGACGAGCTGCGCGGGATCACCGCGGCACACCAGCCCCAGCGCGTGTCCGGCGGGATCGACGTCCCGGCCCTCCTGACCCTCCTGCCCCTCGAGTCCGCCGGCTGGCAGGGGACCCCCGGACTGACGGGCGACCGCGCGGGCGCCCAGCTCTACCCGCGGTTCACGGTGACCTCGATGGACCGGCAGCCCGAGGGCGACGGCGCACTCGTCGAGGCGCGCGACGACGACGCCGGACTCACCGTGCGCGCGCACCTCGGCCTCACGGCGTCCGGCCTGTTCACGCAGCGCCTGGAGCTCACCAACACGGGCGACGACGACTACGAGGTGCGCGCGCTCAATCTGTTCTTCCCGCTGCACCACACGGCGGCCGAGATCCTCGACACCACCGGGCGGCACCTGCGTGAGCGGTCGCCGCAGCGCCACGCGCTGACCACGGGCACCTACACGCGGACGAGCAGGCGCGGCAGGCCGGGCGCGGACGCCACGGTCCTCCTCGCTGCGGGGACCCGCGGTTTCGGGTTCGAACACGGCCACGTCCAGGGCATCCACCTCGCCTGGAGCGGCAACCAGCAGGTGCTCGCCGAGAAGACCCCCGCGGGTTCCGTGTTCCTCGCGGCAGGCGAGGTGCTGGCCCCTCGCGAGGTCGTCCTGGCACCGGGGGAGAGCTACTCCACCCCGCCGGCCGTCGGGTCCTGGGGACACGGTCTGAACGAACTGTCCGGCCGGTTCCACCGGGACCTCCGGGCCCGGGCCTCGCACCCGCAGCGGCCCCGGCCGGTCACGCTCAACACGTGGGAGGCGGTCTACTTCGCGCTGGACCTCCCGCGCCTGCTGGCCCTCGCGGACCGCGCGGCGTCCCTCGGCGTCGAACGGTTCGTGCTCGACGACGGCTGGTTCCGCGGGCGGCGCGACGACACCTCCAGCCTCGGCGACTGGTACGTGGACGAGACGGTGTGGCCCGACGGACTGGCGCCGATCATCGACCACGTGCGGCGCCTCGGCATGGAGTTCGGCCTGTGGTTCGAACCCGAGATGGTCAACACCGATTCGGACCTGGCGCGCGCCCATCCGGACTGGATCCTGCAGGCGGAAGGCCGACTGCCGCTCCCGGGCCGCCAGCAGCAGGTGCTGAACCTCGGCCATCCGGACGCCTACGCCTACATCCTCGAACGCCTCGACGACATCCTGACGAACAATGACATCGCCTACGTCAAGTGGGACCACAACCGGGACCTGCTCGAGGCGGCGGACGCGCGCACGGGCCAGGCCGCCGTCCACCGGCACGTCGAGGCGCTCTACCGGCTGCTCGACGAACTGCGCCGCCGTCATCCGGGCCTCGAGATCGAGAGCTGCGCCTCGGGCGGTGCACGCGTGGACCTCGGGATCCTCGCACGGACGGACCGCATCTGGACGAGCGACTGCATCGACCCGATCGAACGGCTCGTGAACCAGAAGTACACGGGCCTCGTCGTGCCGCCGGAACTGCTGGGCATGCACATCGGCGGTCCGGTCTCGCACTCGACGGGCCGCGCCCACACCCTGCCGTTCCGGGCCGCCACCGCGATCTTCGGCCACTTCGGCATCGAATGGGACATCTCGGACCTGACGGAGGCGGAGTACGAGATCCTCGGCCGCTACGTGGGCCTCCACCGGTCCTGGCGCGACGACCTGCACCGCGGGAGCGTGGTGCATGCCGAGTGCCCGGACCCCGCGATGGACCTGCGGGGCATCGTGTCCGGGGACCGGCGCCGCGCCCTGTTCGGCTACTCGCTCACCGCGTCGAGCGCGAGCTACCCGCCGGGGCCCCTGACCTTCCCGGGACTGGACCCCGAGGCGCTGTACGAAGTGCGCCCCGCGGTCCCGGAGGAGGGGCATCCGGGCAACGGACAGTCGCCGCTGGCCTGGCTGCAGCGGGCCCTCGACGGGGATCCGGTGCGCCTGTCCGGCCGCGCCCTGGCCCAGGCCGGCGTCCAGGCACCCGTGCTGCTGCCCGAGCAGAGCCTGCTGATCGAGTTCCGCGCGGTCGGCGCGTAGGGGGTGCGCGCGGGGACGACGGCGGCGCATGCCGGCGTCGTCCCCGTGAACGGTCCTGCCCGACCCGGGAGGCGCCCGGCGCTCACGGTTCGTACGTGAGGGTCTCCGTGTAGAGGGACAGCAGTTCCTGGGGGCCGCCGTCGTGCATGGCGCGGCGCTGGCGCTGTGCGCCGGTGCCGCGTTCGGCGATGGTCTCGAGGCCGGCCTTCACCCAGTCCGTGTCGCCCTCGGCCTCGAGGGCGGGGCCGACGTGCTCGAGGAAGGCCGCGAGGTGCCGCTCCGCGGGCACCGGCTCCGCCGTGGCGAGGTCCACGAGGTGGCGTCCCATGCCGTCGCGTGCGGCCTGCCAGAGGGCCGCGTCGAGCAGTTCCGGATCCGGGACGAGGGGAGCGGTGCCTGCCTCGGCCGCCTGGAGTTCCGTGACGACGAGCGCGCGCGTCAGGGCGCCGAGCAGCACCGAGTCCTGGGCCTCGAGCTGGACGTCGCATGCCCTGAGCTCCAGCGTGGGGTAGTGGTCGGAGAGCCGCGCCACCCAGGTGAGGACACCGCGGTCGAGGATCGCGCCCGTGGCGGCGAGCCGCGTGATCCGGCGTTCGTAGTCGGCGGCATCGGCGAAGTACGGGGCGATCCCCTGGACGGCCCAGCGCCGGTAGTGGATGACCCGCCAGCTGGCGAACCCGCTGTCGCGGCCCAGCCAGTACGGCGAATTGACGCCGAGGGCGGCCAGCAGGGGGATCCACGGCCGGATCCGGTTGAGTGCCTGGACGCCCCGCTCGGGATCCGGTACGCCCACGTGCACGTGGAGGCCGTTCACGAACTGGTCGCCGACGATACCGGGGGCGCTGGCCCGGAGGTCCTCGTAGCGCTGCTTGTCGGTGAGTTCCGGATACGCCTGGGGGATCCGAGGTGCCGTGCCGGTCGCCGCACCGATACTCCCCGTGCGGGCGGCCGCGTCCGCGAACCTCCTCCTGAAGTTCAGCAGCGATTCCTCCGCCTCGGTCAGGGTGGAGCAGACCGGGGTGGCCGTCTCGATCTGGCACGACCGCAGCTCACGCTGGATCTCGTCCGGGCCGACCTCGGGGTGGGATTCGAGCATGCCCTCCACCTCGGCGGCGTGATGGGCGGGCAGTCCCGACCGCGGGTCGAGGAGCAGGTACTCCTCTTCGAGACCGAGAGTGGTCATCGGGGCACTCCGTTCAGCTGGCAGGGCGCGGGGCGTTGCAGGTCCCGACCAGTCTAGGAGGGCGCGACGCGCGGGCGTGGTTCCGCCGCCCCGGGTGACGCGGCCGGGATGACCGGTCCAGGACGGGTCCGGTCAGCCGAGCCCGGCGTCGAGCGTGCAGCCCTCGTGTGCCGCCGTGCTCTCGATCCAGAGCGCCTGCGCGAGGGTCCCGTCCGCGGAGAGGCTCGGTGCGGAGGGGCCCACGCCGAGGCGCAGCTCGATCAGCGGACCGGCGCCGCGTCGGGCCACCAGGAGGTCGGCGTCGAGGGCCACGCCGTGCCGGTCGAGGAGGCGCAGCACATCGGGATCGTCGTCGCTGACCCGGGCGAGCCTGCCGCGGTGGCCCTCGTCGAGGCCGTCGAGCCGGTGCGCCGGCGGGTAGCGGACACGGCCGTCCGCGCCCGGGATGGGGTCACCGTGCGGATCGCGCGCGGGCCGGCCGAGTTTCACGTCGAGACGCTCGACGAAGGCCTCCGAGACCGTGTGCTCGAGCAGCTCCGCCTCGTCGTGCACCTCGTCCCAGCCGTAGCCGAGCTCCGTGACGAGGAAGGTCTCGATGAGCCGGTGGCGGCGCACCATCGCGAGGGCGAGCGCCCGGCCCGACGGCGTGAGGCTGATGGGCCCGTACTTGCGGTGCTCGGCCAGGCCCAGGTCCACGAGCTTGCCGACCATCCCGGTGACGGAGGAGTTGGCGACCGCGAGGCGGGCGGCCAGATGCGTGGCGGTGATCGGGTCCGCCTGCCACTCCGTGAACGCGTAGATGGCCTTCACGTAGTCCTGCACGCTGGTCGATTCGATGCTGAGCACCGCGCCCCGGCGGCCCGTCATCGGGCGTCCCGGAGCGATGACGCGTCCGGCGTGCCGGACGGAGCGGCCGCCGTGCGCCGTCGTCGTGCCTGCCACAGCACGCCGTCGGGCCTGCCCACGAGGTAGACGACGGCGAACACGAGGGCCTGGCACAGCACGACGGCGGCGCCGGTGGAGATGTCGAGGTAGTAGCTGGCGTAGATGCCGGCCACGGACGCGGCCACGGTCAGCACGACGGCGATCACCAGCATGCGGTCGAAGCTGCGGGAGAGGAGGAACGCCGTGGCTCCGGGCGTGATCAGCATGGCCACGACGAGGATGATGCCCACGGCCTGGAGGCCCACGACGACGGTGAGGGCGAGCAGGCCGAGGAGGAGCGCGGACAGGAACCGGGTGTTCAGGCCGATCACGTGGGCGTGCGTGCGGTCGAAGGCCAGCAGGGTGAGGTCACGCCGCTTCACCAGCAGGACCGTGAGGGTCAGCGCGCCCAGGACCAGCACCTGCCGGACATCGCCGTCGGATACCCCGAGCACATTGCCGAACAGGATGTGCATGAGGTCGATCTGCGACGGCGTGGCCGAGACGATGGCCAGACCGGCGGCGAAGAGGCCGGTGAAGACCACGCCGATCACGGTGTCGGCCTTCAGCTTGGTGGTGGACCGGACCAGTCCGATGAGCGCCACGGCCCCGATGCCGAAGACGAAGGCGCCGATGGAGAAGGGGATGCCGATGATGTAGGCGAGGGCGACGCCGGGCAGGACGGCGTGCGAGACGGCGTCGCCCATCAGCGACCACCCCATGAGGATGAGCCAGCAGGAGAGCACCGCGGCGACGACGGCCGCCGCGACGGTGACGGCGAGGGCGCGCGTGAGGAAGCCGTACTGGAGCGGTTCGAGGAGGAACGCGAGGACGTCCATGTCAGGATGCTCCGTTCGAGGAGGGAGCCGCATCGGGGGCGGGGGAGGCGGAGGGGATGCCGGCGGGCAGGGGACCGAAGGCGAGGGCGAGGTTGTCGTGGGTCAGGACCCGCGACGGCTCGCCCTGCGCCAGGACGCGCTGGTGCAGGAGGACGGCCTCGTCGCAGAGGTCCGGCACGCCCGCGAGGTCGTGCGTGGACACGAGCACCGACCGCCCCTCGTCCCGCAGCGCCTTCAGCAGTGCGGTCATGGTGTGCTCGCTCGACCGGTCGACCCCCGCGAAGGGCTCGTCGAGGAGCAGGAGCCGGGCGTCCTGGGCGATGCTCCGGGCGATGAACACGCGTTTGCGCTGCCCACCGGACAGCTGCCCGATCTGGCGCTTCCTCAGGTCCGACAACCCCACGCGCTCCAGGGCGTCGTCCACGGCCGCCCGATCGGCCGCCCGCAGCCGGCGCGCCGTCCCGAGCCGCCCGTACAGGCCCATGCCGACGACGTCGGACACCGACACCGGGAAGGTCCAGTCGACCCCCTCGGCCTGCGGCATGTAGGCGACGAGCCCGGTCTTCCTGGCCCGGGCGATGGAGGTGCCGAAGAGCTCCACGGAGCCTTCCTGCGGCGTGAGGAGACCCATGAGTGCGGTGAAGAGGGTCGACTTCCCGGACCCGTTGACGCCGATGAGCCCGCAGATCCGCCCGGGCGCGAGGCGCACGCTGACGTCGTCGAGCGCCAGCACGTCGTGGTAGCGGACGGTGAGGTGCCGCACGTCGATGACGGGCACGGGCTCCGCCTCCCGGTGGGTGGTCATCGTGTGAGTCCTTCCGCGATGGTGTCGAGGTCGTACCGGATGAGGTCGAGGAAGGTGGGCACCGGACCCTCGGGGCCGGACAGCGAGTCCACGTAGAGCGTCCCGCCCAGCCGAGCCCCGGTGGCGAGGGCCACCTGTTCCTGTGCGGAGGGGTTGACCGTGGATTCGCAGAAGAGCGTCGGCACGCGGTTCTCCTCGACGAACGTGATGACGGAGCGGATCTGCCGCGGCGTCCCCTCGGAATCGGCGTTGACCGGCCAGATGAACGCCTCCCGGAGCCCGGCGTCGCGGGCGAGATAGGAG
Organism: Arthrobacter antioxidans; assembly: GCF_023100725.1. NCBI lineage: Bacteria > Bacillati > Actinomycetota > Actinomycetes > Micrococcales > Micrococcaceae > Arthrobacter > Arthrobacter antioxidans. Next base: position 2,494,717 of record NZ_CP095501.1, on the reverse strand, counting down.
AACGCACCCTCGCAGGTGACCAGCGCCGCGACGTCGGCATCCGCGAGGTCCTCCCGGAAGCCGGTCAGCAGGTCCGCGAGGTCCGCCTTGAGCTGCTCGCCGTTCGCCTCGAAGTCGGCAACGTGATCGGGCGCGAGCCCGGAGAGGGCCTCGACGGTGTTGTCCACGTAGGTCTGTGCGGCGACGGGGGACATCCATGCGTGGGGGTTCGCCCGTCCCCGGTAGTCGCCGGTGCGGATGTCGATGGGCTCGACGCCGTCGGACAGGACGGCGTGGGGTGCGTCGACGGAGTTCAGGAACCGCTCGAACCAGCGTTCGAGCCCCAGGCCGTTGTCGATGACGAGGTCCGCGTCCTGGGCGCGGACGAGGTCCGACGGCGTGGGTTCGTAGCCGTGGATCTCCGCTCCCACCTTGGTGATCGACTCGACGCGGACGTGCCCGCCGCCCACGGTGTCGACGAGGTCGGCGAGGACGGAGAAGGTCGTCAGCACGCGCGGGCGGTCGTCCGGGGCGGAGGACGGCGGGGCCTGCCGGGCGCACCCGGTCGCCACGAGGACGAGGACCAGGCACCGGAGGACCATGGCCCGTACGGACTGGCGCCGCGTCGATTGAGGCATGCCTAAACCTAACGTTTAGGCATGCCGAAATCTAGCCCGTCCGCAGGGAGGCTCGCCAGGCATGGGTGTAGTACGGCAATCGGAGGGTGGCGTCCCCCGCGAAGGCGAGGTAGTCGGTGAGGTACCACCGCAGATTCGCTTCGACGCGGGCCCGCAGCGCGGGCGCCGCCCGCTGGTAGTAGCTACGAGACCGCGCGAGGTCGAGGACACCGGGGACGTCCAGTTCCTGGGTCCAGTGGACCACCAGTTCCTCCGGGGCGTCGAAGGCGGCCCCGACCACGGGGCGGTAGGCGGCCGAGAACACGTCACCGGCGTGCATGATCCGGGACAGGCGGTGCACCCACGGGATCGAGACGTCGAGCTGGTTCCACAGCAGGGCGAGCCGGCCCTCCGGCTTCAGGATCCGGGCCCCCTCCTGGACCGTGGCGGCGTGGTCGCACCAGTGCCACGCCTGCGCCAGGGTGAGCAGATCCAGGGAGGCGTCCGGAAGGTGCGACTCCTCCGCGGTGCCCCGGACGACGGGGACCCCGGGCAGCCTGCCCGCGAGGACGGCCAGCATGTCCTCGGACGGGTCCACGGCCGTCACCGTGAGCCCGCGCTCCACGAGCAGTTCCGTGAAGAGGCCGGTCCCGGCGCCGATATCGGCGGCGCGGCGTGCGCCCGCGGGAATGATCCAGTCGGCGACGGCGGCAGGGTAGCCGGGGCGTACGCGGTCGTAGCGGCCGGCCCCGGACAGGTAGGCGCCGGCGAGATCCCTGCGGCGTTCCTCCGCGAGCCGAGGCCCGCCCGTCACCATGGCGGGCCGGTCATGCTGCGGGTGCCGTCAGAGCAGGTCATCCACATCGGGGTTGAGGGTCCGCAGCACCTCGCTGTGCAGGGTGCCGTTCGTTGCGAGTGCGTTGCCGCCGTGAGGTCCGTCCTCGCCGTCGAGGGAGGTGAAGCGTCCCCCGGCCTCGGTGACGATCGGCACGAGCGCGGCCATGTCGTGCAGGTTGAGCTCCGGCTCGCACGCGATGTCCACCGCGCCCTCCGCCACGAGGCAGTAGGACCAGAAGTCCCCGTACGCACGCGTCCGCCATACCCGGTCCGTGAGGTTCACGAATTCGGCGAGCGTGCCGCGCTCGCGCCAGCCGCCCAGGCTGGAGTAGGACAGCGACGCGTCCTCGAGGCGTGAGACGTTGGAGACCCGCAGGCGCTGCGCGGCGGCGAGGGATTTCCCGGTGTAGGCGCCGGTGCCCTGCGCTGCCCACCAGCGCTTGCCCAGCGCGGGAGCGCTGACCAGGCCGACGACGGGCTTGCCGTCGTCGATGAGCGAGATGAGGGTGGCCCAGACCGGGACGCCGCGCACGAAGTTCTTGGTGCCGTCGATCGGGTCGATCACCCAGCGGCGTGATCCGGATCCCGTGCTGCCGAACTCCTCGCCGAGGACCGCGTCACGGGGCCTGGCCCGGGAGAGCTGGCCGCGGATGGCCTCCTCCGCGCTCTTGTCGGCGTCCGTGACGGGGGTGAGGTCCGGCTTGGTCTCCACCCGCAGGTCGAGCGCCTTGAAGCGCGACATGGTCTGGTCGTCCACCGAGTCGGCCATGATGTGGGCGAGACGGAGGTCGTCGTTGTAGCCCTGCGTGAAACTCATACCGTTCAACCTATCGTCTCGGTGGGCGCATGCCGTGCGGCGGCGCGGGGAGCGGCCCGGAACAGCAGAAAGCCACCGAGGGCTTGCGCCGCACGGTGGCTTTCCGACCGTCACCGCCAGGCGGTGTCGGAAGAATTAGAGAACGGTGATGTTCTCGGCCTGGGGACCCTTGGGACCCTGGGTGGTCTCGAAGTTGACCTTCTGGTTCTCTTCGAGGGAACGGTAGCCGTTCGAGTTGATCGCGGAGAAGTGGGCGAACACGTCAGCGCCGCCGTCCTCGGGAGCGATGAAGCCGAAGCCCTTTTCGGCGTTGAACCATTTCACTGTGCCAGTAGCCATTGAGATTTCCTTACCATGTGAGAGCGTCCCGACGTTCGGGGCTCATCGTGCAGTTCGTTACCCGCTTATCAAAAAAGCTGTCGAACTCCAGGTGGAGGGTCAAGGCTTAGAGATGTAATGCGCAAACAACAACAGACATGAGCCTACCAGTGTTCGGGCCGATCACTGGTGTCCGAGTTCCTTGGCGTCGTGTGAGCTGCCTCGCGCCTCGGCCGTCCCGGCGCTGAGCAGGCGCCGCAGGGAGGCCAGGCGCACGGGGCCGGAGTCGCCCGCGAGGCCCTCTGCCACGTAGCTGTCCAGGCCGCACCCGACGGCGTGGTCGTCGTGCCGGCAGCCACGCTCGCAGCGCTCGGTCCCGGGTTCCAGGTCGGGGAACGCCTTGAGGATCCTGTCCGCCTCCACGTGCGCGAGCCCGAAGGACCGGATGCCGGGCGTGTCAATGATCCAGGTGCCGGGCGCGGCATCAGCGGCCTTCAGGGCGAGTGCCGAGGACGAGGTGTGGCGCCCCCTGCCCGTCACCGCGTTCACACCGCCCGTGGCGCGCGTGGATCCCGTCAGGGCGTTGACCATGGTGGACTTGCCGACGCCGGAGTGGCCGAGCAGCACGCTCACCTGCCCGTCGAGCTCCTCCCTCAGGGCGTCGACGGCGGCGGTGGACAGGTGCGCCGACTCGCCGTCGTCGGAGGTGGCGGCGATGCCCACGGCGTCGTCCGTCCTGCTGATGATGACGCGGAGGTCCAGGTGCTCGTAGTTCGCGAGCAGGGGAGCGGGATCCCGGAGATCGGCCTTGGTGATGCACAGCAGGGGTTCGATCCCGGCGTCGTAGGCGGCGACGAGCGCCCGGTCGATGAAGCCCGTCCTCGGCTCGGGGTTGGCAGCCGCGACGACGATCACGAGCTGGTCCGCGTTGGCGACCACCACGCGCTCCACCGGGTCGGTGTCGTCCGCGCTCCTGCGCAGGACCGTGGTCCGTTCCTCGATGCGCACGAGGCGCGCGAGGGAGTCGGGGCCGCCCGAGAGGTCACCGACGAGGGCCACGAGGTCGCCGGCGACGACGGCGTTGCGGCGCAGTTCGCGGGCCCGCGCGGCGATGACCGTCCGCTCGTCGGGCGTGCCCTCGTCGACCACCGTGGTGTACCGCCCGCGGTCGACCGTGACGACGCGGCCCGTCACGGCGTCGTCGTAGGCCGGACGGTTCTTGGTGCGCGGGCGGGTCCCCTTCTTGTTGGGGCGGATGCGCACATCGGATTCGTCCCATGCCCGCGAGCCGCGGCGGTTGCCGGTCTCGCTCATGCCCTGGCCACGGGTGCGGTGGGGACCGCCGCGCCGTTGGACCCCGGTCCGCCCGCGGTGCTCGCGAGGGCGGCCCAGAGGTCGGGGAACTCGGGCATCGTCTTGGCCGTGGTGCCGATGTTCTCCACGTCCACGCCATCCACGGCGAGGCCGATGATCGCGCCCGCGGTGGCCATCCGGTGGTCGTCGTACGTGCTGAACGTGCCGCCGTGGAGCGGTGCCGGCCGGATGACGAGGCCGTCGGCCGTCTCCTCCGCGTCCCCGCCGAGCCCGTTGATCTCGGTGACGAGCGCCGCGAGCCGGTCCGTCTCGTGCCCGCGGAGGTGGGCGATGCCGGTGAGGGTCGACGGCGTCGTGGCCAGGGCGCAGAGCGCGGCGACGGTGGGGGCGAGCTCGGAGGTGTCGGCGAAGGTCCCGCCGGCGATCGACGCTCCGCCGGTGACGGTGAGCACCCCGCCGGCGAGGTCGGCCGTGGCGCCCATCAGGGGCAGGATGCGCCGCCAGGCGTCGCCGACCTGCGTGGTGCCCTCGGGCCAGTTCCGCACGCGGACGGTGCCGCCCGTGACGACGGCGGCGGCGAGGAAGGGGCCGGCGTTGGAGAGGTCCGGTTCCACGGCGGCGTCGAACGCGGTGATCGGGCCGGGGGAGACGCGCCAGTGGTTCGGCACGGAGTCGTCGACGGCGACGCCGACCGCCCGCAGGGCCTCGACCGTCATGCGGACGTGGTCGAGGCTGGGCACGGGCTTGCCGACGTGCTCGAGGTGCAGTCCGTCGGTGAAGCGCGCGCCGACGAGCAGCAGCGCCGACACGAACTGCGAGGACGCGGAGGCGTCGATGACCAGGCGGCCGCCGCGGACGTGGCCCTCGCCCTGCACGGTGAAGGGAAGGGACCCGGCGCCGTCGTCGTCGATCCGGAGGCCGAGGCCCCGGAGGGCGTCGATGATGCTGCCCATGGGGCGGCGGCGCGCGTGGGGATCGCCGTCGAACGTGGTGGTGCCCGAGACCAGGCCCGCCAGCGGGGGTACGAAGCGCATGACAGTGCCCGCGAGGCCGCAGTCCACGGCACGGGAGGTCGGCGCGCCGTCCTGGAGAGGGATCACCCGGAGGTCCGGGCCGAAGTCGCCGTCGCCGGGGACCTCCTCGATGACGGCACCGAGCGAGCGCAGCGCCGCGATCATGAGGGCCGAGTCACGCGAGTGCAGGGGGCGGCGCAGGCGGCACGGGCCGTCGGCCAGGGCGGCGAGCACGAGATAGCGGTTGGTGAGGGACTTGGAGCCGGGGACCGAGAGGTCGGCGTCCACGGGACGGGTCAGGCGGGGCGCCCTCCACCCGGTCCGGTGGGGCGCCCCGCCTGATGACGCTGCCATGGAGCCTAGGAACCCACGACGTCGGACGCGGTCTTGCGGACGGCCTTGTCCGCCTTCTTCAGCTGCCTCCTGGCATCCGTCGCGAGGTGCTCGGCGCGCCAGGCGATGCCGGGGCGTCCGTTGGTGTCGACGGCGGCGAGCAGGACGGCGCCGATCAGGGACAGGTTCTTGAGCAGCTGGGAGCGGCGTGCCTTCTTGCCCTCGGGGCTCGAGGCGTCGGCCGAACGGTAGTCGACGAGCGCGTTCACCGTGGTGGTGAGCGTCAGCAGCAGCGCTGCCACCCGGGAGAACCTGCCGATGCCGAGCAGGACGGCCGCGCCGACCTGGGTGGCGCCGAGGACCTGGCCCACGAGCTTCTCGTTGCCGGTGATCGCGCCGGCCGAGGGGACGATCTTCGCGACGCCGGTGAGGACGGGCTTGAGCTGCGGGGCCGTGGCACCCGCGGTGCGGAGTCGATCGACGCCGCTCACGACGAAGCTGCTGGCGATCAAGGGTCGGGCTATTACGCGGACAAGGGTCACAACTGCCTCCTGGTTGCCGGCGGGTCGGCCGGACATCGGGTTCTCGAGTACGAAGCACGCTGGCTCTAGTTTTGCACGCCCCACCTCCGGGGACGATCCGCGACCCGGGCCGACGGGTGGGGTTGCGGGCACGGGGAGGGACGGCACAGGAATAAGGGGATGCCGGGAGGGGTTGGAACAGGCGTAACGGACAGCGGAACAGGAAGGGGATTCGGTATGACAGGGACACGGACCGCGCCGGTCGACAGACCGGATTTCCAGTTGTCGACGTCTCCTCGGCGCCCTGACATCACGGCGTCGCGACGCCCGGGGCGCGTAGACTTCAGCACGATGAATACCACAGCCCCCGCAGGCAGCAGCCAGGCCGAAGACGCACAGTTGGACGTGTCGACGGAGTCGGACGCCGATCGCAAGGCGCGCTTCGAACGCGACGCCATGCAGTACGTCGACCAGCTCTACTCGGCCGCCATGCGCATGGCCCGCAATCCCAGCGACGCGGAGGACCTGGTGCAGGAGGCCTACACCAAGGCGTTCTCGGCCTTCCACCAGTACAAGCCGGGTACCAACCTGAAGGCGTGGCTGTACCGCATCCTCACCAACACCTACATCAACCTGTACCGGAAGAGGCAGCGCGAGCCCCTGCAGTCGCACTCGGACACCATCGAGGACTGGCAGCTCGCCAAGGCCGCCGAGCACACCTCCCTGGGGCTCCGCTCGGCCGAGGTCGAGGCGCTCGACCACCTGCCCGATTCGGACGTCAAGGACGCGCTCCAGGCGATCCCCGAGGAATTCAGGCTCGCGGTGTACTTCTCGGACGTCGAGGGCTTCGCATACAAAGAGATCTCAGAAATCATGAACACGCCCATCGGGACCGTCATGTCCCGGCTGCACCGCGGCCGCAAGCTGCTCCGCGAGCATCTCGCCGAGTATGCACGCGATCGCGGGCTCGGCGCCAGCACCGGAGCTGGCGCGAAGGCCAAGGTCGCAGCGGGCACGAAGGGCAAGGAAGAGGAGATGGAGAAATGAGCGATTGCGGGAACATGGGCGACTGCGCCGACGCGAGGATCGAGCGGCTGTACGAATACCTGGACGGTGCACTGTCCCACCAGGACCTCGTGGAGATCAAGGACCACCTCAACGACTGCCCGCAGTGCGCCGAGGAGCATGACCTCGAGTGCGTCATCAGGTCTGTCGTGAAGCGGTCCTGCACCGAGGTGGCGCCGTCGACCCTCAAGGCGAGCATCCTCGACCGGATCAGCCACCTCAAGACCGTGGACCACTGACGGCGCAGCAGATCGCAGCATGCTGTAGACACAGAACCTGATCGACACAGAACCCGATCAACACAGAACCTCCGGTCCCTTCAGGGGCCGGAGGTTCTGTGCGTGCATCCTCGGATGTCGAGGACGCTCTGTACGCCTGGACTCAGGTGTTGGGGCGCTTACCGTGGTTTGCGCCACCACGCTTCCGGTCGCGACGCTTGCGTGCTCGCTTGCTCATGGCTGCCTCCTTCTTCTTCAGGCTCTGTAGTCGTGCAGAACTGCACCCAAGTCTCCCACACGGCCACGGGCGTCGCCTAAACAGCCCGCCGCCTAGGATTGGGGGACCATCCGTCATCGAAGGAGATCATGCATGCGCGCCGCCTACGCAGCAACCCAGTCCGCGGACACACCCCTCGCCGGCCTCACCGTCGGTGACCTGGACGTCCCCGACGCGCCCGAGGGCTTCGTGCGGGTGAAGGTGATGGCCTCCTGCCTGAACCACCACGACCTGTGGTCGCTGAAGGGCGTCGGGCTGCCGGAGGACCGCCTGCCGATGGTCCTCGGCTGCGACGCGGCGGGGATCGACGACGACGGCAACGAGGTGATCGTGCACGGGGTCGTCTCCTCGGACGGCTGGCGCGGCGACGAGACCCTCGACCCGAAGCGTTCCCTGCTCTCGGAACGCCACCCCGGCACCATGGCCGACTACGTCTGGGTCCCCGCGCGCAACCTGGTGCCCAAGCCGGCGGAGCTGTCCTTCGAGGAGGCGGCCTGCCTGCCCACCGCGTGGCTGACGGCGTACCGCATGCTGTTCACGGTCTCACCCGCGGCGCCCGGGTCCACGGTGCTCGTCCAGGGGGCGGGGGGCGGGGTCGCTTCGGCCCTGATCGCGCTCGCCTCGGCGGCCGGCTACCGGGTGTGGGCGACGAGCCGCAGCGGGCAGAAGCGGCAGCGGGCCCTCGAACTCGGGGCCGAGCAGGCCTTCGACGCCGGCGCCCGCCTGCCCGAGCGCGTCGACGTCGTCTTCGACTCCGTGGGCGAGGCCACCTGGGCCCACTCCCTGAAATCCCTCGTACCGGGCGGCACGGTGGTCACATGCGGCGCGACGAGCGGCGCGGCACCCTCGGCGGACCTCAACCGGGTGTTCTTCCTGCAGCTGCGCGTGCTGGGCTCCACGATGGGCACGCGGGACGAGCTGATCCGGCTGACGCGCTTCCTCGTGGCCACCGGGGTGCGGCCCGTCATCGACGCCGTCCTCCCGCTCGACGACGCCGCCCAGGGTTTCCAGCGCATGCTCGACGGCGAGCTGTTCGGGAAGATCGTCTTCCGCCACTGAGCGGCACCACCCCCGGACGACGAAGGACCCCTCCGCTTGGAGGGGTCCTTCGTCGTCGTGCAGGGTTCTGCTCCGCGAGGAGCTGCTACTCGGACAGGCCGGCCGCCAGGATCGCCGAGCGCTGCTGACGCCGCAGCGACTGCTCCGTCGGGTCCGGGACGGGCGCCGCCGCGAGCAGCCTGCGTGTGTACGGATCGCGGGGGTACTTCAGGATCTGCTCCGTGCTGCCCTGCTCCACGAGCACGCCCTTGTTGAGCACCGCGATGTGGCTCGCGAGCAGCTCGACGACGGCGAGGTCGTGGCTGACGAAGAGGCACGCGAAGCCCCGCTCCCGCTGCAGCTCCTGCAGCAGGTCGAGGACCTTCGCCTGCACGGAGACGTCCAGGGCCGACGTCGGCTCGTCCGCGACGAGGAGGTCGGGCTGGAGCGACAGCGCGCGGGCAATCCCGACGCGCTGGCGCTGGCCGCCCGAGAGCTCGTGCGGGTACCGGTTGCGGAAGGCGACCGGCAGCTGCACGTCCTCCAGCAGCGACGCGACCCGCTTGTCCAGGTCCGCCCGGTTCAGCTTCTCGTGCAGGAACAGCGGCTCGCCGATGCTCTCGCCGATCGACATGCGCGGGTTGAGGGAGGCCGCGGGATCCTGGAACACGATCGCGAAGCGCTTGCGCAGGGGCAGGAGCTGCCGGGCGCTGAGCTCCGTGATGTCCGTGCCGCCGATCCTGACCCGGCCCCCGGAGGTCCTGATCAGGCCGGTGACGGCGCGCGCGATCGTGGACTTGCCCGAGCCGGACTCCCCGACGAGGCCCATCACCTCGCCGGGATTGATGGTGAGGGAGACACCCGAGACCGCCTTGAAGGCCGGCTGGCGGAAGCGCCCCGGATACTCGATGTCGACGTCCGTGAGTTCGAGGGCCGGGACGACGCCGGACGCGGTGTGGGACTCCCGCGTGCGCAGGGCCGCCGCGGCGTACTCCTCGTGGATGTTCAGGTGCCCGTCGACCACCTCGACATCCGTGAGGACGCCGCCGACCTTCGAGCCCAGGTGGGGTACGGACCCGAGGAGCTGCTGGGTGTAGGCCTCGGCCGGGGCCGCGAACAGCTGCGCGGTGGGCGCTGCCTCCACGATCCGCCCGCGCTCCATGACGACGACGCGGTCCGCGAGGTCGGCGACCACCCCCATGTCGTGGGTGATGAGGAGTACGGCACTGTTGAGGCGCTTGTTGAGCTTGCGCAGCAGGTCCAGGACCTCGGCCTGCACGGTGACGTCGAGCGCCGTCGTCGGCTCGTCGGCGATCAGCAGCATCGGGTCGTTGGCCAGCGCGATAGCGATCATGGCCCGTTGCCGCTGGCCGCCCGAGAACTGGTGGGGGAAGTTGTCGTAGCGGCGCTCCGGCTCCGGGATCTCCACCATGCGGAGGAGCTCGATGGAGCGCTTCTTCGCCTGCGCGGGCGAGAGCTCGGTGTGCTGCTCGACGGCTTCGCGGATCTGCTCGCCGACGGTCAGCACCGGGTTCAGCGCGGTCATGGGCTCCTGGAAGATCATCGCGATCTCGTTGCCGCGGACGCGCCGGAGCGTGCCCTGCGATGCCCCGATCAGCTCCTTGCCGAGCATCTTCGCGCTGCCGTGCGAGCGCCCGTTGCGGGGGAGGAGGCCGAGCAGGGCCATGGAGGACATGCTCTTGCCGGACCCGGATTCCCCGACGATCGCGAGGATCTCGCCGGGATGGATCTCGTAGGAGACGTCCTCGGCGGCCATGACCCATTCGTTGTCCACGTTGAACTCGACGCCGAGGCCCTGGACGGCGAGGATCGGCCCGTTGACGGGAGGTGCTTGCTCGTCCGAGATGGTGACGGTACTGGAACTCATTACTGCTTCACCCTTGTCTGCTTGGGATCGAACGCGTCGCGCAGGCCGTCACCGATGAAGTTGACGGCGAGGGCGATGCCGATGATGAAGGCGCCGGGCCACAGGAACAGCCACGGCCGGACCGTGAGGGCGGAGCGGTTGTCGTTGATGGCCTTGCCGAGGGAGGTGTCCGGCGCCGTGACGCCGAGGCCCAGGTAGCTGAGGGCGGTCTCGAGGAGGATGGCCCCGGAGATGGCGAGCGTCGTCGAGACGATGATCACGCCCACCGTGTTGGGCAGGATGTGGCGGAAGATGATGCGCGCCGAACTCGCCCCGACCGACTTCGCGGACTCCACGAACTCCTTCTCGCGCAGGGACAGGAACTCGCCGCGGACCAGGCGCGCGAGGCCGGTCCAGGTCACGAGGCCGAGGAAGACGGCGAAGGGGATGATGCCGTATTCGGCCACGATGCCCGCGACCGCGGCCGCGATGACGACGGTGGGGATGGTGATGACGACGTCGGTGATGCGCATGAGGAAGGCTTCGGTCCAGCCGCGGAAGTAGCCGGCGACGGCGCCCACCGTGGTGCCGATGACCATGGCCACGATGCCGACGATGAACGCGATGATCAGCGAGGTCTGGATGCCGCGCATCGTCAGGGCGAAGTAGTCGCGGCCCAGCACGTCCTGGCCGAACGGGTGCTCGCCCAGGCTGAACGGCCACAGCGTCAGGGTGGGCTTGCCCTCGTTGAACCGGTCCGCGAGGACGTCGTAGTCCTTGTTCCACCACCCGGGGATGCCCGCGAAGCCGATCGAGGTGAACGCGAGGAGGAAGATCAGCACGAGCAGCGCGATGCCGGCGAGGGCGCCCTTGTGCCGGAAGAAGCGTTCCCGGATGAGGCGCCCCTGGCTCTTCGCCTCCGTGGTCCGGATGCGGTCGGTCTGCTCACGGGTGGGGATGGCCGTGGCGATGTCCGTGTCCTGGCTCTGCAGGGTCATCTCGGACAATTCGACCGACGGGCGGGAATCGTCCCGCGGGTTCTGGTGATTGCTCATGATCGGGTCCTAGCTCAGGGTGATGCGCGGGTCGAGGAACGCGTAGGCGATGTCGGCGAGCATGTTGAAGAGGACCGCGGCGGTACCGACGACGAGGAAGAAGGCCATGACGGGCCCGGGATCCACGTGGTTGATGCCGTCCACGAACATCTTGCCCATGCCGTTCCAGCCGAAGACCTGCTCCGTGATGACGGCGCCGCCGAGGACGCCTGCGAAGTCGAACGCCATCAGCGTGGTGATCGGGATCATCGCGTTGCGGAACGCGTGCTTGACGAGGACGGTGCGCTCGCTGAGGCCCTTGGCCCGCGCGGTGCGGATGTAGTCCTGGTTCATGACGTCGAGCTGGCTGGCCCTCGTGTACCGGGTGTAGGTGGCGAACGAGATGAGCGTCAGCGCGATGGTCGGCAGGATCAGGTGCAGCGCGTAGTCGAGGTTGATCTCCCAGAACGTGCCCGCCAGGTTGGCCGACTGCGAGCCGGTAGTGGGGATGGGCCGTCCGCCCGCCTTGGCCGACAGGGTCGGGTAGGCCTGGAGGAGGCGGTCCAGCACGATCAGCAGGCCCACCGACACGGCGATGACGGCCCCGATCTTCGCGGCCTGGGCGCGGAACGGGCCGCCGACCACGCCGGCGACGACGTAGGCGAGCACCGCCGTGACGACCACGAGGCCCACCACGACGAGCCAGTTCGGCTCGTCGAAGACGAAGAGTGAGACGACGTAGCCGAGGAAGCTGACACCGGCGGCCGCGAGGGCGGCGTTCAGGACGCGCCGACGGCGGAAGCCCGCGAGGAGGGCCGTCCAGAGGACCGCGATGCCCGCGGCGGAAACCAGCATGCCGACGACACCGAGGCCCGGGTTGACGAACCAGCCGGTGACGAGGAGGAGGTAGAGCGCGACGGCGGTGGCCGTGGCAGCGACGCCGAAGACGGTGAGCCGGCGCCTGCGGTCGCCACCGACGACGACCGCCCAGATGACGCCGGCGATCACGCCTATCAGGGCGATCGCGAGATAGGAGAACTGCGGATTTGCCAGCCACGTGTTGAGGTCGATCGCCAGGTACTGCTTGAGCAGGGTGGAGAGCCAGAACAGGGGCAGGGAGAACAGCAGGAAGGAGATGAAGGTGACGGAGTAGTCGAAGACGCTGTACTGGCGGATCGCCGTCACGATCCCGACGATCACGCCGAGCACGAGGGCGAGGACCGTGGCCACGACGACGAGGCGCAGCGTCGAGCCCATCGCGTTCTCGAGCTGGGGGAGGACCGCGGCACCGGAGCGGTCCAGGCCGAGGGTGCAGCTCACGCCGCCGGGGACGATGCAGTGACCCACCTCCTTCAGCCAGAGGAAGTAGCGGGGGATGGGCGGCACGTCGAGGTTCATGGCGGCCGTGCGGGCGGCGATGGTCGCCTCCTTCTCCGGACCGCTGGCTTCACCGAGGTCTTCGAAGGGGTCGCCCGACGAGATGGTGAGGAAATACATCAGCGTGGTCGCTGCGAGCATGATGAAGAACGAGATGATCGTTCGCTTGGCGATGAAGTAGAACACGTGGGGGCTCCTTGGAAACGGTGCAGGCTGTCGCGGTGCCGGGCACAAGGACGGGCAGGCCCGCGGGCCTGCCCGTCCTCATGCGTCAGCGGAAGGCTGCAATCAGTTCTGCTTCGTCCAGCTGTAGGCATTCCAGGTGATGCCGGTCTGCGTCGGGTTCATCTCGACGCCGTCGAGCTTCGAGGAGTACCCGATGATGTCGGCGTTCGCGTAGAGCACCACGTTGTACTGCGTCTCCGCGAGGCGCTGCTCGAGTTCGGTCTTCAGCGCGGGGACCTCGTCGGCCTCCGTCGTGGTCGCGATCTCGCTCCAGAGGCGGTCGACTTCCTCATCGGCGTAGCCGCCGAAGTTCTGCTCGCCACCGGAGACGTAGATGGACTCGCCGGAGGCGACGAGGCCGGATCCGGCCCAGGCGAACAGCACGGCATCCCAGGCGCCGGGCTGTGAGAGCTTGGCGCTCCACTCGGCCTCGGGCTGCGGGATGATCTCGAACCCTGCCTTGTCGCAGGAGTCCTTGATGAGTGCCACCATGTCGGCGCGGAGCTGGCTCGTGGACGCGTACATCAGGGACACCTTGACGGGCTCGGTCTTGCCGGCTTCGGCGAGCAGGGCCTTGGCACCCTCGATGTCCGCGGCACCGTCACCCTGTGCGGCGGGAGCGCCGTCGAGGACCGTGTCGTAATCGGGCTGTCCGGGCTGGTACTCGCGCAGGTTCATGACCGTCCCCTCGGGATCGATCGGGGTCACGAACTTGTCGACCATGTCCGCGCGGGGCGTGCAGGCATTGAAGGCCTGGCGGACCTTGACGTCCTCGAAGACGGCGCCGGGGCGCTGGTCGAGATCCAGGTGCGAGAAGGTCAGCGACGTCCCGGTGTCGACCGCGACGGTCTCGCCGATCTGCTCGAGGGCGGCCTTGGTGTCGACGGTGGGGCTGGAGGGGTCGATGACGTCCACGTCGCCGTTCTGGAGCGCCTGGACGGCCTCCTCGTCGACGATGGTCTTGAAGACGATGGTGTCGGTCTTGCCGGCCCGCTCGTCGCCCCAGTACTGGTCGTTCTTCACGAGCGTCAGGGTGCCGTTGGTGGCATTGTCCAGCTTGTACGGGCCGGACGAGGGGAGCAGCGCGGTGTCCGGCAGGGTCGGGAGATCCACTTCGTAGTCCCAGCCGCTGTTCCAGAACTCGGCGACGGGCGTGAGCGCCGCGATGTCGGTCGCCTTGATGGCCTCGACGAGCTCGGTGCCGTCACCCTCGGGAGACAGCCCGCCCTGCTCCGCGGCGATGTGCGCGGGCATGATGAGGTCGCCGGTGAGGAGTGCTTCCCAGTCGGCATACGGCTCCGAGAAGACGAGCTCGAATTCCTTGTCGCCGGGCTCGCCCTCGATCATCTCCGTCTGTGCGAACCCGTTGGTGGAGGAGGCCAGGAAGAGATCCGACTCGGCGCCCGTCTCGGCATCCTTCTCGCCGCTCGGGTGCGTGCCCGACATGGCGGCCCAGGTGAGCAGGACGTCGTCGTAGTCGATCGGCACGCCGTCGGACCAGACAGCATCGTCATTGATGGTGTATTTGATCGTCAGCGGGTCGTCGCTGATCTTCTCGTAGCTGCCGAATTCCGGGTTGGCCTCCAGCTCTCCGGCCGCCGTGAAGGCTGCGAAGCCACTCGTGGTCAGGTTGCTGATGTAGCCGTTGTAGACGGAGTTCGTGGCGGCGGTGTTGCCGTTGTAGCCGGTCGGGGCCTGGCTGATCGCGATGTTGATCGTCGTCGCCAGGTTCTCCTCGGCACTGTCCGAGGCCGGAGCCGCGGTGGTCCCGCCCGCCGATCCACAGGCGCTCAGTGTGAGCGCCCCGATGGACAGTGCGGCGAGCGTCAATGTGCGCTTATTACGCATTCGATAGTCCTTACTGTGCTGGGCGCGAGGGACGCAGCAATGTCCCACGAGGTGGATTGCGGTCGTGACGGCAATCACACTCGGTCAGCATAGCGAAGGATCGTTGCCTTCGGACACTCAGTAAGTCACTGATAACCCATTTGTTACCCCGGTGAAACATAAGGCTCCTGAATAACGGAAAAGGCCCCGGGAACAGCGTGTCCCGGGGCCTTCCTGGTCTCGTGTGCCTTACTCTGGCGCGGGCACTTCCAGCCATTGGAACCAGCCGCGGTGCAGCACCAGCCAGGCCATGAGGCCGTAGCCGGCCTGGCCCGGCGTCCCGCCGTTGGCCGCGAGGTCGTGGCGCCACTGCTCGTGGGCGAGCAGCGGGGTGAAGGTGTCGACGAAGACGTGCTTGCGGCGCGTGGTGACGTCCCCGAAGGCAGCGGAGAGGTCGGCGAGGCGGCGGTTGCGTTCTGGGTCGAGTCCGGGCGGAGGCCCGACGACGAGTGCCTTGACGCTCGACTGCGAAGCGCCGTCGAGGATGTTCGCGAGGTTGAGTCGGCTCCTCGCGGTGGACAGCTCCAGGTCCAGGTCGCGGTCGGACAAACCGATCACGAGGCGGTTGTCGTAGCCGTCGGCGAAGCGGCGCCCCGCCTCCTGCAGCCAGCGGTTCGCCAGGGCTTCGGTCCCCTCACCGGGAGCGGCGAGGCTGTACGCCTCGACGGACACGTTGTCGGGCCTGGTCCGGGCCATCACGCGACCGAGCCAGCCGAGAGCCCTCGGATCACCGAGCCCTGCGAGGAGTTCGTCGCCCACTGCTGCTAGCCGGATTCTGCGTTGTTCCACTGGTTCCTCGGTGTGCTCGTCGGAGGTGCGGGGCTGCCTGAAGTCGGCGCATGCCGCTGACAGGCCCTTAAAGACATCGGGTGGGGCCTGAGCCCCACCCAACATCATACTGATGGCTTACTATTGCCGGCCGAACGCCAGCTTGATTAGGAGCTCCTGCTCCTTCGCGTGGTTCTTCGCCGAACCCGTCGCCGTGGAGGCGGACGCGGGACGCGACGCGAGCCGGAGGGGCCGGTCGAGCTCCTGGGGGAGGTTGAGCCCGATGAAGGGCCACGGCCCCTGGTTGGCCGGCTCGTCCTGCGCCCAGACGATCTCCGCGCCCGGGTAGGTGGCGAGGGCGGCCCGGATCTCCTCCACCGGCAGCGGGTACAGCTGCTCCACGCGCACGATGGCCGTCTTGCCGTCGTCGAGCTTCTGGCGTGAAGCCAGCAGGTCGTAGTAGAGCCGCCCGGAGACGAGGATGACCCGCTCGACGTCGTTCCCCGGCGTCTCGAGCGTGTCGGGGATGACGGGCTGGAAGGTGCCCTGGGTGAAGTCCTCCACCGAGCTCGCCGCGGCCTTGAGGCGCAGGAGCTGCTTGGGGGTGAAGATGATCAGCGGCTTCCTCGGACGCGTGTACGCGTGCCGGCGCAGCAGATGGAAGTGGGAGGCGGCGTTGCTCGGGTTGGCGACGACCATGTTCTCCTCGGCGCACATCTGCAGGAACCGTTCGATGCGCGCGGACGAGTGGTCGGGACCCTGGCCTTCGTAGCCGTGGGGCAGCATGAGGACGAGGGAGGACCGCTGTCCCCACTTCTGCTCCGCGGAGCTGATGAACTCGTCGATGATGGTCTGCGCGCCGTTGACGAAGTCACCGAACTGCGCCTCCCAGATGACGAGGGCGTCGGGGCGTTCCACGGAGTAGCCGTACTCGAAGCCCATGGCCGCGTATTCGCTCAGCAGGGAGTCGTAGATCCAGAACTTGGACTGGTCCTCGCTGAGGTCGTCGAGCGGCAGCCACTCGTGCCCGGTGGCGCGGTCGTGGAAGACGGCGTGCCGCTGCACGAAGGTGCCGCGACGCGAGTCCTGGCCTGCGAGCCTGACGGGGATGCCTTCCATGAGGAGGGACCCGAAGGCCGCGATCTCGCCGAAGCCCCAGTCGATCCCGCCTTCACGCGACATCTGCTCGCGCTTGTCGAGCAGTGCCTTCAGCTTCGGGTGGACGGTGAAGCCGTCCGGGATCGCGGTGTGCGCCGCTCCGATGTGGGCCAGGACGTCCTTGCTGATCGCGGTCTGCGGCGCGGCGGCATCGCCGCTGTCGGACTGCTGGGCGTAGGGCCGCTCGAGGTCCGAGACCGCCTGCGGGTCCTTGGCGATCACGGGGATCGGCGAGGTCTGGGCGGCGTGGGTCTCGGCGAAGACGCGCTCGAGGCGCTCCTGGTAGTCGCGCAGTGCCTGCTCGGCCTCCTCCTGCGTGATGTCACCGCGGCCGATCAGCGCCTCGGTGTACAGCTTCCGGACGGAGCGCTTGGCCTCGATCAGGTTGTACATCATGGGCTGCGTCATCGAGGGGTCGTCGCCCTCGTTGTGGCCGCGACGGCGGTAGCAGACCATGTCGATGACGACGTCCTTGTTGAACCGCTGGCGGAACTGGTACGCCATCTGGGCCACGCGGACCACGGCCTCGGGGTCGTCGCCGTTGACATGGAAGACGGGCGCCTGGACCATCTTCGCGACATCGGTCGAGTACACGGACGAGCGCGACGACGTCGGGCTCGTGGTGAAGCCCACCTGGTTGTTCACGATGACGTGGATGGTGCCGCCGGTGCGGTAGCCGCGCAGCTGCGAGAGGTTGAGCGTCTCCGCCACGACGCCCTGGCCCGCGAAGGCCGCGTCGCCGTGGATGAGGATCGGCAGGACGGGGAAGGTCTCGCCCTGGTCCAGCAGGTCCTGCTTGGCGCGGACGATGCCTTCCAGCACGGGGTCCACCGCCTCGAGGTGGGACGGGTTCGCGGCGAGGTAGACCTTGGTCTCGTTGCCGGCGTCGGAGGTGAACGTCCCCTCGGTGCCGAGGTGGTACTTGACGTCGCCCGAGCCCTGCACCGAGCGCGGATCCTGCGTGCCCTCGAACTCGCGGAAGATCTGCGCGTAGGTCTTGCCGGCGATGTTGGTGAGGACGTTCAGCCGGCCGCGGTGCGCCATGCCGATCGCGACCTCGTCGAGGCCGTCGTCGGCCGCACCGGAGATCACGGCATCGAGCAGCGGGATCAGGGATTCGCCGCCCTCGAGGGAGAAGCGCTTCTGGCCGACGAACTTCGTCTGCAGGAACGTCTCGAACGCCTCGGCGGAGTTCAGCTTGTGCAGGATGCGCAGCTGCTCCTCACGGCTCGGCTTGGAGTACGGGTGCTCCAGCTCGTCCTGGAACCACTGGCGCTCCTCGGGGTCCTGCAGGTGCATGTACTCGATGCCCGTGGTGCGGCAGTAGGCGTCGCGGAGCACGCCGAGCATGTCGCGGAACTTGAGCGTCGGCTGGCCGCCGAAACCGCCCGTGGGCCATTCGCGATCGAGGTCCCACAGGGTCAGTCCGTGGGTGCGGATGTCGAGGTCGGCGTGCTTGCGCTGGACGTACTCGAGCGGGTTGGTGTCCGCCATGAGGTGTCCGCGCACCCGGTACGCGTGGATGAGCTGCTGGATCCGGGCGACCTTGTTGATCTGGTCCATCGGATCGACCTGGATGTCCGCGCTCCAGCGCACGGGCTCGTAGGGGATGCGCAGCGACTCGAAGATGTCGTCGTAGAAGTTCTGCTCACCCAGCAGCAGCTGGTGGATGATGCGCAGGAACTCGCCGCTGCCGGCGCCCTGGATCACGCGGTGATCGTAGGTCGAGGTCAGCGTGATCGTCTTGCTGATGGCGTGCTTCGCGAGGGTCTTCTCGCTCGAGCCCTGGAACTCCGCGGGGTACTCGAGGGCGCCCGCGCCGATGATGCACGCCTGGCCCTTGGACAGGCGTGGCACGGAGTGCACCGTGCCGATGCCGCCCGGATTGGTCAGGGACACCGTGGTGCCGGCGTAGTCGTCGGCGCCGAGCTTGCCGGCCCGGGCCTTCTTCACGAGGTCCTCGTAGGCGTGCCAGAACTCCGAGAAGTTCATGGTCTCGGCCTTCTTGATGTTCGGCACCACGAGGGAGCGCGTGCCGTCCGGCTTCGGCATGTCGATGGCCAGGCCGAAGTTCACGTGCGCGGGCTGCACCGCGGACGGCTTGCCGTCGACGACGTCGTAGTAGACGTTCTGGGAGGGGAACTGGGCGAGCGCGCGGATGATCGCGTACCCGATCAGGTGGGTGAAGGACACCTTGCCGCCGCGGGCACGGGCGAGGTTGTTGTTGATGACCACACGGTTGTCGATGAGCAGCTTCGCGGGGATGGCCCGGACGCTCGTCGCCGTGGGGACGCTGAGGCTGGCCTCCATGTTGGTGGAGATCGCCTTCGCCGGGCCGCGCAGCACGCTGACCTTGTTCTCGTCCATCTCGGGGGTGCGGTCCGAGGCGGGGAGCTGCGCGGGGATGGGCTTCGTGGCGGGCTTGTCCTCGCGCGAGGATTCCGGCTTCTTCGCCGGCTCGTTGGCGACGGGGGGCTTGCCGCTCTGCTGGGTGCTCGCGGGCGATTCGCCCGAGGCCTTCGGCGCCGCGGTCTCCGCCTTCACGACCGGCAGTTCCCTCGTGGAGGGCCTGGCTGCCGAGGGTGCGGCGGACGGCGGGCTGGCCGGTGCGGGAGCGGCCGGCGTGGCGACAGCGGGCGACGTCGCCTTGTCGGCAGGGGCGTCCGCGGCACGGCTGCTGTTTCCCGACGGCGCGCCGTCGGCGTCGAACGAGTCGAAGAGCTCCCACCACTTGCGGTCCACCGAGTGACGGTCCCGCTGGAACTGCTCGTAGAGCTCGTCAACAAGCCACTCGTTTCCGCCGAATTCTTCAGGTAGGCGGTGGCTGGTCTGTTCTGGCACTTGGTATACGCCTCTTCCGTAAATTGCCCTGAGCGCGGTGCGGTCGGCAAGATCGGCGCGAAGCCGTGCCCGGACCCTGTCCAAGTGTAGTGACAGTAGTAACGAACAATCCAATCAGCCGGGCCGGGACCACTATACTTTCTGCGGCTGTCTATCAAGGAGAACCATGCGCTTCATCAACCCGCCCACCACCGACCTCACCTATTCGGACGTGTTCCTCGTGCCCTCCACGTCCGAGGTCATCTCCCGCTTCGACGTCGATCTTTCCTCGGACGACGGCACGGGCACCACGATCCCGCTCGTCGTGGCCAACATGACGGCGGTGACCGGGCGGCGCATGGTCGAAACCATCGCGCGGCGCGGCGGCATCGGTGTGCTGCCGCAGGACGTCCCCGTGGAGGTCATCTCCGAGGTCACCTCGTGGGTCAAGGAGCGCCACCCCGTCTTCGAGACGCCGCTGCAGCTCCGGCCCGGCAACACCGTGGTGGACGCGCTGCACCTCATGCACAAGCGGGCGCACGGGGCGGTCCTCGTCACGGACGACGCCGGCGTCTGCGTCGGCGTGGTCGACGCGGACGACTGCGAGGAGGTGGACCGCTTCGCCTCGCTGGAATCGGTGATGCGCCCGGCACCCGCCGCCTTCGAGGCGTCGATGTTCGACGCCGATCCCGCGGCGGCGCTGCAGAAGGCCTTCGAGGACCTCGACGGATCCCGCGTCTCCCTGGCCCCCGTGGTGCGCGACGGCGTGCTCCAGGGCGTCATCACCCGCACCGGGGCGCTCCGCTCCACCATCTACGATCCCGCGCTCGACGCCGCGGGCAGGCTGAGCGTGGCGGCCGCCGTCGGCATCAACGGCGACGTCGAGGCGAAGGCCGCGGCACTGCTCGACGCCGGCGTGGACGTCCTCGTGGTCGACACCGCCCACGGCCACCAGCGGAAGATGCTCGACGCGCTCGCCGTGGTGCGCGGCCTGGACCCGAAGGTGCCGATCGTCGCGGGGAACGTCGTCAGTGCCGAGGGCGTGCGCGACCTCGTGTCCGCGGGGGCCTCGATCATCAAGGTGGGCGTAGGCCCAGGCGCCATGTGCACCACCCGCATGATGACGGCGGTCGGACGCCCGCAGTTCTCCGCCGTCCACGAGTGCGCCCAGGCGGCGGCCGAGCTCGGCGCCCACGTGTGGGCCGACGGCGGTGTGCGCTACCCGCGCGACGTGGCCCTCGCCCTCGCGGCCGGCGCGAGCCAGGTCATGATCGGCTCCTGGTTCGCCGGGACGTACGAGAGCCCCGGCGACCTGCAGACCGACAGCGCCGGACGCCGGTACAAGGAGAGCTTCGGCATGGCCTCCGCCCGCGCCGTGCAGAACCGGACCCGGAGCGACGACGTCTTCGCACGCGCCCGCAAGGGACTGTTCGAGGAGGGCATCTCCACCTCGAAGATGTATCTCGACCCGGCGCGGCCCGGCGTCGAGGACCTCCTCGACCTGATCACCGCCGGCGTCCGCAGTTCGATGACCTACGCAGGGGCGACGACGCTGGGCGAGTTCCGTGACCGCGCGGTGGTCGGCGTGCAGTCCGCCGCCGGCTACGAGGAGGGGCGCCCGCTCCCGCAGAGCTGGTAGGGGCAGGCCCGGGCGCCGACCGCACGGCGCCCGGGCCGCCGTTGCGCTGTGAGCGAAGAATCAGGGAGCGCCGCGCGGATTCCGTCGGCCTGCCAGGGGCGCGACCCGTAAACTGGTGGTCTTATGGACAGTCCTTCCAGGGGCCGGCTCGACGCCGGCGCACCCTCTCCTCTTGCCCATCCGCTGCCCGGGGCCGACACCGGCCGGGCCGTCGACGCCGAGTCCGACCAGGGCGGCGCGCTACCCGCCCCGTCGGACCCCGCGGACCCCCTTAAACGCGGACCGCTGCGCTCCCGCCCCGGCCTGACCGAGGAGGGGAAGTAGCGGTGGAATGGATCTACCTGGCTGCCGGCCTGCTCCTCGTGCTGGGCACGGGCTTCTTCGTGGCCGTCGAGTTCGCCCTCGTGGCCCTCGACCAGACGTACGTCCAGCGGGCGGTGGACGAGGGGGACACGAAGGCCGCGCCCCTGCTGCGTTGCCTGAAGTCCCTCTCGACCCAGCTCTCCAGCTGCCAGCTGGGCATCACGCTCACCACGCTGCTGACCGGCTACGTCATGGAGCCCTCCGTGGGCAAGCTCCTCGAGACGCCGCTCACCGCGCTCGGCCTCTCGGAGGCCGTGGTCGCCTCCGCCTCGCTCATCCTCGCCATGGTCCTCGCGACCCTGCTGTCGATGCTCATCGGCGAACTGGTCCCCAAGAACCTCTCCATCGCGCTCCCCTTCAGGGTGGGCCGGGCCCTGGCCCGCCCCCAGCTGATGTTCACGGCCGTCTTCAAGCCGGCCATCCTCGTCCTGAACGGGTTCTCCAACCGCGTCCTCAACATCTTCGGCCTCGAGGCGAAGGAGGAGATCTCCGGCGCGCGGACGCCGTCGGAGCTCTCCTCGCTGGTGCGTCGTTCCGCCGAGATGGGAACGCTCGACCAGGGCACGGCCAACTTCCTGGCGCGTACCTTCAGCTTCTCCGAGCGGACGGCGGCCGATGTCATGACCCCGCGCATCCGGATGGAGGTCATCGACTCGGACCAGTCCGTGGCCGACGTCGTCGAGGCCGCGCGCCGCACCGGCTATTCGCGGTTCCCGCTGATCGGCGACTCCGCGGACGACATCCGGGGCGTGGTCCACGTCAAGAAGGCCGTCGCGGTCCCGCGCCACAAGCGCGCGGACCTGCCCGCCGGCACCATCATGACCGACGTCCTCCGCGTCCCCGAGACGGTGCACCTCGACTCCCTCCTCAGTGAACTGCGTGAGGCGAACCTCCAGCTGGCCGTGGTGCTCGACGAATACGGGGGCACCGCCGGTGTCGCCACGCTCGAGGACCTGGTCGAGGAGATCGTCGGCGAGGTCGCGGACGAGCACGACAAGCTGAAACTGGGTGTGCTGCAGAGCGCCGCGGGGGACTGGTTCTTCCCCGGCCTCATGCGCCCCGACGAGGTCACCCTGCAGATCCCCGGCCTCGTGGTGCCGGACGAGGCCGGCTACGAGACGGTCGCCGGGTTCATCATGGCCGAGCTCGGGCGGGTCGCGGCGCCCGGGGACGCGGTCGAGGTCCCCGCGGGCACGCTGACCGTGGAGCGCATGGACGGACGGCGCATCGACCGCCTCCAGTTCCGTCCGGCGCCCACCCCCGAACACGACGACGCAAGCGCCGTGGTGCCCGAGCACCAGCCGGTACCCCAGGGCTCCTCGGGTGCCGGGGAGACCACCGGGCCCGTCTTCGCCGGCAGCACGGCCTACCGGAAGGACCACCGATGAGCGACTGGGCAGGAATCGTCTGGCTCGTCGTCCTGCTGGCCGGCAACGCCTTCTTCGTCGGCGCGGAATTCGCCATCATGTCGGCGCGCCGCAGCCAGATCGAGCCCCTGGCGGAAACGGGGTCGAAGCGTGCGAAGACCACGATCTGGGCCATGGAGCACGTCTCCCTCATGCTCGCGTGCGCGCAGCTGGGCATCACGGTCTGCTCGCTGCTGATCCTGCAGGTCGCGGAGCCCGCGATCCACCACCTGCTCGTGGTGCCGCTGGAAGCCGTCGGCATCCCCGAGGGCCTCGCCGGCGGCCTGGCCTTCGCGATCGCCCTGCTCCTGGTCACCTTCCTGCACGTGACCTTCGGCGAGATGGTGCCGAAGAACATCTCGGTCTCCGTCGCGGACAAGGCCGCGCTCCTCCTGGCCCCGCCGCTGGTGATGATCGCCCGGGTCGTCAACCCGGTGATCTCGTCCCTCAACTGGGCGGCGAACCACATCCTCCGCGCCCTCAGGGTGGAGCCGAAGGACGAGGTGTCCTCGACCTACACGCTGGAGGAGGTGCAGTCGATCGTCGAGGAGTCGACGAAGAGCGGGCTCGTCGACGACGAGTCCGGGCTCATCACCGGTGCCCTGGAATTCTCCGGGCAGACGGCAGAGACCACGATGGTGCCGCTCAGTGGGCTCGTCACCGTCCGGACGGATGCCACGCCGGAGGACTTCGAGCGCGCTGTCGGCCGGACCGGGTTCTCCCGGTTCGTCATGGTGGACGAGCACGACAACCTCACCGGCTACATGCACCTGAAGGACATCATGTCGATGCCGCAGGCCATGTACCGCCGGCCCATCACGGAGAACAAGGTCCGTACGCTGGCCAACCTGTCCCTGCACGACGAGATCGAGGACGCCCTGACGGTGATGCAGCGGACGGGCTCGCACCTGGCGCGCGTCCTGGGACCCGACGGCTCCACGCGCGGTGTCCTCTTCCTCGAGGACGTGATCGAACAGCTCATCGGCGAGATCCGCGACGCCACCCAGAACCAGGGTGCGCGCAGGTCGGGGGAGGGTATCGGCGGTCCCGACGCACCGGTCGCCTGATCCTCGGTGTCGGAGAAATGCGAACGGTTCGCGTTTGGGCTATGCTCGAAGCGCTAACCCGAACAATTCTCATTAGTCTGATCGAGGTCCCCTGATGCCTGTCTCCCGCCGTCTCGCCCTTCCCGCCCTGATGGCCGTCTCGGCCCTCGGTCTGGCCGCCTGCGGCAACGGCGGGTCCGATGCCGCGGACGGGCAGGCGGGCACCTCCGGCGACGCGGTGATCACGGTCGTCACCGCCACCAACGTGTACGGGGACATCGCGGCCGCCGTGGGCGGCGACGACGTCGAGGTCACCCCGATCGTCAACAGCCTGAGCCAGGACCCGCACTCGTACGAGCCGACGGTGCAGGACAAGCTGTCCGTCTCGGAGGCGGACCTCGTCATCGAGAACGGCGGTGGGTACGACGCGTTCCTCGGGCGCCTCGCGGACGAGACCGGCGTCGAAACGGTACTCAACGCCGTCGAGCTGTCCGGCCTCGAGGAGCCCGACGGCGCGGGGGACGAGCATGCCGGCGAGGAGGAGCACGCGGGCGAGGAGGAGCACGCGGGCGAGGAGGAGCACGCGGGCGAGGAGGAGCACGCGGGCGAGGAGGAGCACGGCCACGGGTCCCTCAACGAGCACGTCTGGTACGACCTTCCCGCGATGGCGACGCTCGCGGGCGCCATCGCGGACGAGCTGGCCCGGCTCGACGAGCCCAACGCCGAGGCCTACCGCCAGCGTGCCGACGCCTTCGTCGAGGATCTGCAGCCCGTCCAGGACCGGCTCGCCGCACTGGCATCGGAGAACGGGGGCAATGACGTCGAGGTCGCGGTGACCGAGCCCGTCCCTGCGTACCTGCTGGAGGCTGCCGGTCTCGAGGACCTCACTCCGGAAGGGTTCATCGAGGCGATCGAGGAGGAGTCGGACGTCCCCGTGGCGGCGCTCGAGGAGATGAAGACCCTCGTCTCGGGTGGCAGCCTCGCCTTCCTTGCCTACAATGGCCAGACCGAGGGAGCGCAGACGGAAGCCGTCCGGTCCGCCGCCGAGGAGGCGGGCCTGCCGATCGTCGACTTCACCGAGACCCTGCCCGACGGCGAGGACTACGTATCGTGGATGGCAGGCAACACCGACAGCATCGAAGCCGCCCTCGGATCCTGAGGTACCCCGGCACGCTCCTGCACCACCCCTGAACCACGACAGACTGGAAGCCGCTCCGCATGACCTCGACAGTTCCCCGGTCGGCGTCCCCCTCCGGGGTGGCCGACGCCCGGCCGGCGATCAGCCTGCGGGACGCCGCACTGTCCTTCGGCAGCCGCACCCTGTGGGACGGGCTCGACCTCGACATCATGCCCGGCGAATTCTTCGCCGTCCTGGGACCCAACGGCTCGGGCAAGACGAGCTTCCTGAAGGTCCTCCTCGGGCTGCAGGCGCTCGACTCCGGCACCGCGACCGTCGACGGCGGTCCCGTCACGCGGGGCAGCAGGGCGCTCGGCTACATCCCGCAGCAGAAGTCCTTTCCCCCGGAGACGCCGCTGCGGGGACGCGACCTCGTGGGGCTGGGAGTGGACGGCCACCGCTGGGGGCTGCGCCTCAGGGGCCGCGGGTACCGCGAGCACGTGGACCGGCTCCTGCACGACGTCGGTGCCGAATCCTATGCGGACGCGCCCGTCGGCCTCCTCTCGGGAGGCGAGCAGCAGCGCCTGCGGGCCGCGCAGGCCCTCGCCACGGACCCGGCCGTCCTCCTGTGCGACGAGCCCCTGCTCTCCCTGGACCTCAACCATCAGCAGGCGGTGAGCTCGCTCATCAACCGGCAGTGCCACGAGAAGAACAGCGCCGTGGTCTTCGTGACCCACGAGATCAACCCCGTGATCGACTACGTGGACCGCGTGCTGTACCTCGCGGACGGGAAGTTCCGGGTGGGCAGCCCCGCCGAGGTCATGACCAGCGAGGTGCTCTCCGATCTGTACGACAGCCCCGTCGAGGTGCTGCACAGCAACGGGAGGATCGTGGTCGTCGGCCTGCCCGACGCCACGACCCACCACCACGAGAGCGCCTAGGCCATGGACTTCCAGGACATCTTCGACGCCATCTTCACGTTCGACAACTACGCCCAGCTGCTGCCGCTGGTCCGGAACTCGCTCATCGCCGGCGCGGTGCTGGGACTCCTCGGCGGGCTGATCGGGACCTTCGTCATGATGCGCGACCTCGCCTTCGCGGTGCACGGCATCGCCGAGCTCTCCTTCGCGGGGGCCGCCTTCGCGCTGCTCGTCGGGGCCAACGTGGTGGCCGGCTCCCTCGTCGGCTCCGTCCTCGCCGCGCTCGTCCTCGGGCTCATGGGCATCCGCGCCCGGGACCGCAACTCCATCATCGGCGTCGTCATGCCCTTCGGCCTCGGCCTCGGCATCCTGTTCCTCGCCCTCTACGAAGGGCGCGCCGCCAACAAGTTCGGCCTCCTGACCGGGCAGATCGTCTCGGTCGACGACGTGCAGCTGAACCTGCTCGTGGGGTGTGCGGTCGTCGTCATGCTCGCCCTGGCCGCCATCTGGCGCCCGCTCACCTTCGCGAGCGCGGATCCGGATCTCGCGGAGGCCCGCGGGGTGCCGGTGCGGGGCCTCTCCATCCTCTTCATGGTGCTGCTGGGGATCTCCGTGGCACTGTCCATCCAGGTGGTCGGGGCCCTGCTGGTCCTCGCCCTGCTGATCACGCCGGCGGCCGCCGCCCTGAAGATCTCGTCGGCGCCCGGCGTCGTCGTGCTGCTCAGCGTGGCGTTCGCGTGCACCTCCGTGGTGGGAGGAATCCTGCTCGCGCTGGGCGGGCGCATCCCGATCAGCCCGTACGTCACGACGATCTCGTTCGCCATCTACCTCGTGTGCCGACTCATCGGGTCCCGCCGCTCGGCGCGGAGGTCGCGCCAGCCGGGGGACGGGGTCGGATCGCCACGGACAGCGGGCGTCCACGCCTGAGGGCGGAACGGCCGGAGGGGGAAGGGCCCGGCAGCCGACGAGCCCTGAAGCAGGAGGGCGCGGAGCCGGCAGGGGCTAGGAACCGATGGTGTGGTCCGGCTGCCGGACGGCGTCGGCGATCGCCTGCTCCATGCTCCGCAGGAAGCGGGTGACCGTCTCGGTCTCCTCGGCCGTGAGGCCGTCGGCGGCGGCGAGGACACCGCGCTTCTCGATGTCGAAGGCGGACCGGAACTCGTCGGTGGCCCTGTCCCCGGGTTCCAGGATCACCGCGCGGCGGTCGACGGGGTGCCGGCGGCGGCGGATGAAGCCGGCCTTCTCGAGCCGGTCGATGACGAGGGTGGTCGACGCACTCGAGATCCCGAGGGCGAGCGCGAGTTCCTTGGGGCTGGCCCCCTCGTCCTTCTGCCAGACGCCGAGAAGGTAGCGCAGGGCTCCGAGATCGGTGTCGTTGATGCTGAGCCGCTGGCTGAGCGCCCGGCGGAGGCCGCTCTCCACGGTGCGGTAGGCCCTGAGGGCGTTGAGGACGTCGATGCCGGTCGCGGCGTGATGGGTGGCGCCCTCGGTGGTCGGGGGATACCAGTAGCCCGCTCCCTGTCCCGCGTCCGAAGCTTTCATGGCTTTATCCTAGACCATCTAGTAGTCAATCTCCCTAGATACATGGTCTGTCGCGGACGCGCGGATCGTCCTCCGATCAGGCGGAACGGTCGGCCGTCCCGGCGGTGGGGAAATCCAGCTCCGTCATCGCCCGCCCGAGGGCGCCGAGGAAGCGCTGGATGGTGGCGCAGTCCCCGGGCGGGAGAGCGGAGGCGATCTGCAGCATCCGCTCGTGCATCGTGCCCATGGTCGACCGCACCTCGTGCTCGGTCGTGGCCGTCGGCCAGACCTCGATCGCCCGCCCGTCCGTGGTGCTCCGGCGTCGTTCGGCGTGGCCGCTCTGCTCGAGCCGGTCGACCAGCACCGTGGTGGCGGCCGAGGAGATCCCGAGTTCGCGGGAGAGAGCCGCGGCACTGAGCGGGGTCCCGGCCTGGCCCGCACGCAGCATGACGCGCAGGGCTGTCATGTCCGTCCGGCCGAGGTGCATGGAGTCCCTGCTCTGGCCGCGCATGGAACTCTCGGCATCGCGGTAGCGGCGGACGGCGTCCACGAGGTCCTGGACGGGATCCGCGTCCTGCGCGGGGGCAGGATGGGACGCGGCATCGGAACGGGCGGGGCCCGGCGTCGGCTCGGTGGCTGCGGGCCTGTCAGGGGACGTCACCGGATCAGCCTAATCGACGGCACCGACACCCCCTGCGCCCCGGGGTGTGGTGGCACGGATCCCGGCGAGGGATCGATCGTGCAGCACCTCAGGGCCGGGCCCCCGCCGCCGTGCAGTCCGGGCACAGGCCGTGGATCTCGACGGTGTGGGCGGCGTCGGAGAACCCGTGCTCCGCCGCGATCCGCGCGGCCCACTGCTCGACGGCCGGCGCCTCGATCTCCACGGCGCGTCCGCAGTTCCTGCAGAGCAGGTGGTGGTGGTGGTGCTCGACGGCGCAGCGCCGGTAGACCGCCTCGTTGTCACCGTTCCGCAGCACATCCACGAGGCCGTCGTCGGCCATCGACTGGAGGATGCGGTAGGCCGTGGCGAGCGAGACCGATTCGCCGCGCTCGTGGAGCACGCGGTGCAGCTCCTGCGTGCTCACGAAGTCGTCCAGGGCGTCGAGGGCAGCACTCACCGCACGCCGCTGCCGCGTGACCCGCTGCTCGGATCCCCGGCGGACAGGCGGCGCAGGCGGCACAGTCGTCCCCGTCCCCGTTCCTGCCTCGGAGGTCGCCTCAGGCGTCATGTCCTACCTTTCCTGCGGGCTCGAGTGCCCGGGATCAGAGTCAAGATTATCAGCGCGGGCGGCGGTAGTCTGAGGCGATGCTGCTGACCAAGTACTCCCATTCATGCGTGCGGCTCGAGCAGGAGGGATCCGTGCTCGCGATCGATCCCGGGACCTTCTCGGAGGTCGAGGAGGCGCTCGAAGGTGCTGCCGCCGTCCTCATCACCCATGAGCACCCCGACCACATCGCCGTCGACCGCGTGGTCGCCGTGCTCGCCGCGAATCCCACGATGGCGCTGTGGGCGCCACGCGCCGTGGCGCACGCCGTCGTCGAGGGCCTGGGTGATGCTGCGGGGGAGCGCGTCCACGCCGTGGCGGGCGGCGAGGAGTTCATGGCCGGCGGGTTCCGGGTGAGGACCTTCGGCGGACAGCACGCGCTGATCCACCCCCTGATCCCCGTGATCGCCAACGTGGGCTTCCTCGTCGAGGAATCCCTCTACCACCCGGGCGACTCCCTGATCGTGCCGGACGGGATCGCCGTCGGGACGCTCCTGGTGCCGGTGCACGCGCCGTGGTCGAAGCTGGCCGAGGTGGTGGACTTCGTGGCGTCGGTCCGCGCACCCCGCGCGTTCCAGATCCATGACGCCCTCCTCAACGAGGCCGGGCTCGGGATCGTGGAGGGCCACGTCACGCGCCTCGGTGCACGGTACGGTACGTCCTTCCGGCACCTCGCTGTCCGCGAGAGCGCCGACGTCTGAGCCCCTGCCCGGCGCTGCCCGATCCCGCCCGCTCGCCGGGCGGGTTCCTTGGTGGACGTCCCCCGGTGTGGTGGACTGGCCTGCATCAGGACCGGCCGCGGTGAGCCCGCGGTCCGGTCGTACGTTCCGACAGGAGATCTCGATGAAGACTCTGATGGATGTGCAGGAACTGCGGGACCGGATGACCTCCGGCCGGCAGACCATCCTGCTGGATGTGCGCTGGTCCCTGGGTGACCCCCACGGCCACGGGCACTACCGCGAAGCCCACATCCCCGGCGCCGTGTACGTGGACCTGGAGACGCAGCTGTGCGGCCCCGGCGGTCCCGGGCTCGGGCGCCATCCGCTGCCCGAGCCGGAGGTCCTCCAGGAGGCCGCGCGCCAGTGGGGGCTCAGCGACGGCGACACCGTGGTCGCCTACGACGACTCGGGGAACCTCGCGGCGGCACGCCTCTGGTGGCTCCTGCGCGACGCCGGATTCGCGTCGGTCGCCCTCCTGGACGGTGGCCTGAGGGCCTGGCGCGCGGCAGGGTACGACGTCGAGGGCGGGGAGGAGCGGCACTGCGTCGGCAGCGTCCACCTCACCTCGGGCCACATGCCCGTCGTCTCGATCCCCGACCTGCTCGATCCGGCGCAGGTCGACGTGATCCTCGACGCCCGCGCCGGCGAACGCTTTCGCGGCGAGCACGAGCCGATCGATCCCCGGGCCGGCCACATCCCCGGAGCCGTCAGCGCCCCGACGGCCGACAACCTCGGCGAGGACGGCCGCTTCCGGTCCGCGGAGGAGCTCCGCCGCCGCTTCCGCGCCCTGGGTGCGGGCCGGGGGCGCACCGCCGTCTACTGCGGCTCGGGCATCACCGCGGCCCACGAGATCGCGGCCCTGGACATCGCCGGCATCGACGCGGCGCTGTTCCCGGGCTCGTGGTCCCAGTGGTCGACGACGGAGGGACTGCCCGTCGCGACGGGTGCCTGAGGGCGCAGGGGGTGCGGGACGACCCCGCGGCGGGGTCCGTGGTGGCCCCGCCGCACGGAGGCGCGGTAGCGTCGGGGCATGACCCCAGGACGACCCGCACCGCCGCCCCTGCGCGGCGGCATCCCGCTGCCTGCCGGCCGGGCGCGCGGCGGTGTCCCGCCGGCAGCAACCCCAGGAGGACCGATGACCACGCTCTTCACCAAGATCATCAACGGCGAGATCCCCGGACGCTTCGTGTGGCAGGACGACGACGTCGTCGCGTTCCTCACCATCGCCCCCATCACCCCCGGGCACACGCTCGTGGTGCCACGGAGGGAGATCCCGCACTGGCTCGAGGCCGATCCGGGGACCCTGACCCGGGTGATGGCCGTCGCCCAGACCATCGGCAGGGCGCAGGAGGCGGCGTTCGGTGCACAGCGCGTGGGCGTCCTGCTCGAGGGCTACGAGGTGCCCCACCTGCACGTGCATGTCTGGCCGACACAGTCACCCGAGGATTTCGACGTCAAGCGCGTGGACCACGCGCCGGACCCGGCCGCAATGGACCGGAGTGCCGAGGCACTGCGGAGCGCGCTGCGTGACGCCGGGCATTCCGCCTCCGTGCCCGCCTGAAGGGGCCGCGGACCGCTATCGCGAACGGCTCCCCGCTGGTAGGTTGCCGATGCATGGAAGCTATCGAGAGCATGTTGACGGGCGGGCACCCCAATTCGATGGGGCGCACGGTCGAGGTCGTGGAACTGGTGGTGGCGGACCGGTCGCGGCTGGAGGAGCTGTTCGGGTGCTACGGCAGTGCCGACCCGGTGGTGCGGCTGCGCACCTCCAGTGCCCTCAAACGCCTGGAGGCCGCGCGGCACGAATGGCTGGTGCCGTTCGCCGACCGGCTCATCGACGACGTCGGGACGCTGGACCAGGCCTCCGCGCAGTGGACGCTCGCGAAGCTGCTCCTGCGGCTGACACCGGACCTCACGCCGGACCAGCGCCGCCGCGCCACGGTGGTCCTCCAGCGCAACCTGGAGCAGCAGCACGACTGGATCGTGCTGATCAACACCATGGAGGCGCTGGCCGCGTGGTCCGAGGGCGACCCCGCCCTGCGCGCCTGGCTGGACCCCCAGCTGGAGCGCCTGGCGGGCGATCCGCGGACGTCGGTCGCCGAGAGGGCACGGAACCTCACCGCCCGGGCCATGCCCGAGCGGATACCGTCCGGTGCTCCATCGCAGGACGGCGACGGGCGGGTCGCGGTCACCGCGTCGCGGCGAGCGCTTCGTTGAGGGCCGTCCTGACGCGCTTCTCGGACACCGAGTAGGCCGTGCCGAGGTCCTGTGCGAACAGGCTCACCCGCAGTTCCTCGATCATCCAGCGGACCCGCGCCAGGGACGCGGGCCGGTGCCGCCCCGCGGCGAGGGACGCGACGGCGTCGTCGTACTCGTCCTCGAGCCGCTGGATGACCGCGGTCCCGAGGCCGTCGCGCTGCACGTTGGTGGGCAGCTTCTCGAGCCGCACCTCGATGGCCCGCAGATAGCGCGGGAGGTGCGCCAGCTGGGCGTAGCCCGTGGCCGCGACGAAACCGGGGTGCACGAGGTGCTCGAGCTGGCTCCGGACGTCGTTCAGGGCCGTGATCAGTGCCAGGCTCGTGGTCCCCTTGAGCTGCTTCTGGATCCGCCGGTTGCTGGAGAGCACCTTCTCCACCGTCGCCGTCACGATGAAGACCGTGTCGATGAGCTCCGCCCGGACCTCCTCGTAGAGCCGGGCGAACGCCTCCTCGGTCCAGGGCAGCTGTTCCGGCACGAGCTTGTCGATCGCGGCGAGCGAGCAGTCCCGGATGAGCTCGGCGACACTGCCGTGCGGGTTCTGGCTGAAGGTGAGCTTCTCGGTGTTGCTGAGGTGCTCCAGGACGTACTTCGCCGGGCTCGGGATGCGCAGGGACAGGAGCCGGATGATCCCGGCCCGCATCGCCGTCGCCTGCTCGCCCGCGGTCGGGAACACCCGCAGGCCCACCGAGGTGCCCTCGTCGACGACGGCGGGGAACCCGGTGACACGGTGCCCGGCGACGGTGCGGGACACCTCGCGCTCGATGTCCCCGAAGACCCATGTGCTCTCGCCCGTCCGCTCGGCGACCGCCGGTGCCTCCGCCACGGCCACCGCTCCACGCGCCAGGGAAGCGCCCTGCGCGGCCTGCCCGCCCGCCGCGGTGTCCGCTGCGTGAGTGCTGCCGGAGCCGCGGCCCGCGGGCTCGGTCCGCGTGCTGTTCCGCCCGGCGGGACCGGCGGACGCCTTCCCGCGGCCCCCGCGGCCCGGACCGCCCGCCGGGCGGGTGCTGCCGGGCGTCGCTCCGAGGGACTCCGCGATGGCGCGGCTGACTGCCGGCGCCAGGGCCTCCCTGAGTGCCTCCAGGTCGCGGGACTCGTCGAGGACGCGCCCGGCGGCGTCGACGATCCTGAACATCATGAGCAGGTGCGGCGGCACCGCGGACCAGGTCCACGATCCGGGCGGGACGACGTGGCCCCGCAGCCGGCGCAGTGCGAGTTCGAGGGATGCCTCGAGGTCGTCCTGCTCCGGATCGAAGTCCGCCGCGAGGGCGGCGACGGCACTCCGGGCCACATCGGGGGCGGGCACGAAGTTCTTCCGCACCTGCTTCGGCAGCGACTTGATGAGCGAGGTGACGAGTTCCACGCGCTGGCCCGGGATCTGCCAGCGGAACGGCTTCGGGTCCAGCTGGTTCAGGAACAGGACCGGGATGGTCACGGTGACGCCGTCGTGCGCGCCGGGGGTGAGGGGCGAGAACTCGTAGGCGAGGGGCAGCTCGAAGCCCGCCTGGTGCCAGGTACTCGGGAAGGCCGCCTCGTCGAGTTCCGCCGCGTCCTCGCTGAGGAGCTGCTCGGGGTCGAAGTCGAGGAGGTCGGGCTGGTCGTGGCGCGCCTGCTTCCACCAGGAGTCGAAGTGCCGCTCGGAGACGACGTCCGGGCCGATCCGCTGGTCGTAGAACTCGAACAGGGTCTCGTCGTCGACCCGCAGGTCACGCCGTCGCAGGCGGTTCTCGAGTTCCTCCACCTCGGCGAGGCGGGCCTGGTTGCGGCTGAAGAACGTGTGGTGGGTCTTCCAGTCGCCCTCGACGAGGGCATGCCGGATGAACAGCTCGCGGGCCACCTCCCGGTCGATCCGCCCATAGTTGATGCGGCGTTGCGGCACGATCGGCACGCCGTAGAGCGTCACCTTCTCGTACGCCATGACCGAGCCCATCTTCCGGGACCAGTGCGGTTCGCTGTAGGAGCGCTTCACGAGGTGCGGCGCCACCTGCTCGGCCCACAGGGGATCGATGCGCGCCACGACGCGCGCCCAGAGCCGGGAGGTCTCCACGAGTTCGGCGGCCATGACCCAGTCGGGTGACTTCTTGAACAGGGCGGAGCCGGGGAACACGGCGAAGCGGGTCCCGCGGGCGCCGGAGTATTCGCGCTTGCGCTGGTCGTAGAGGCCGATGTTGCCGAGCAGGCCCGCGAGCAGGCTGATGTGGATCTGCTCGTGGAGGCCCACGGGGTCCACGGGACCGGCGGGCAGGGTGATGCCGAGCGGCTTCGCGAGCTGGCGCAGCTGCTGGAACAGGTCCTGCCACTCCCGCACGCGGAGATAGTTGATGAACTCCGTGCGGCACAGTTTCCGGAACTGCGTCGAGGAGAGTTCGTCCTGCTTCTCCTGCAGGTACCGCCACAGGTTGAGGTAGGCGGTGAAGTCCGAGTTCTCGTCCACGAAGCGCTTGTGCTTCTCGGCGGCCTGTTGCTGCCTGGCCGGCTGGTCCGCCGACGGTCGTTCCCGCGGGTCCTGGATGGTCAGGGCCGCGGCGAGCACCATGACCTCCTTGACGGAGCCGCGCGTCCCGGCCTCGACGATCATGCGCCCGAGGCGGGGATCGACGGGGAGCTGGGCGAGCTTGCGGCCCACCGGCGACAGTCCGCCGTCGTCCTTCAGCGCCCCCAGCTCACGCAGCAGGGCGACGCCGTCGTTGATCGCCTTGGTCTCGGGAGGCTCGACGAACGGGAATTCCGCGATGTCCTTGGGACTGCGGGTCACGCCCATGGCAGCCATCTGCAGGATGACCGCGGCGAGGCTGGTCCGCAGGATCTCCGGCTCGGTGAACGGACGCCGCGACGCGTAGTCCTCCTCCGAGTAGAGGCGGATGGCGATGCCGTCGGACACGCGGCCGCTGCGGCCCGACCGCTGGTTCGCGGAGGCCTGGGAGACGCGCTCGATCGGCAGCCGCTGCACCTTGGTGCGGTGCGAATAGCGCGAGATGCGTGCGGTGCCCGTGTCGATGACGTACTTGATGCCGGGCACGGTGAGGGAGGTCTCCGCGACGTTCGTCGCGAGGATGATGCGGCGGTGGCTGCCGGTGGGGCGGAAGACGCGGTGCTGCTCCTCGAGGGAGAGCCTCGCGAAGAGGGGGAGGACCTCCGTGCCGCGCAGGCGGGTGGTGGACTGGATGCGTGCGCGGAGGGCGTCGGCGGCGTCGCGGATCTCGCGCTCGCCGGAGAAGAACACGAGGACGTCGCCGGGGGCTTCGAGGGACAGCTCATCCACGGCGTCGCAGACGGCGTCGAGCGGATCGCGCTCCTCCTCGAGCTCGCTGTCCGCGCCGCCCTCGCCGTCGTCGAGCCCGCCCGGCGGCTGGTCGAGGGGCCGGTAGCGGATCTCGACCGGATACGTGCGGCCCGAGACCTCGATGATCGGTGCGGGGGAGGTGTTCGCGACGGCGGCATCGGCCGCGAAGTGTGCGGCGAAGCGCTCGGGGTCGATGGTGGCCGAGGTGATGATGACCTTCAGGTCCGGGCGCTCGGGCAGGATCCGCTTGAGGTAGCCGAGGATGAAGTCGATGTTGAGGCTGCGCTCGTGGGCCTCGTCGATGATGATCGTGCTGTACTTGCGCAGCATCCTGTCGTGCTGGATCTCGGCGAGGAGGATGCCGTCCGTCATCAGCTTGACCTTGGTCCGGCGGCCCACCGATCCGGTGAACCGGACCTGGTAACCCACCTCCTCCCCGAGCGGCACCTGCAGTTCCTCGGCGATGCGCTCGGCGACGGTGCGGGCCGCCAGGCGCCGGGGCTGGGTATGGCCGATCAGCCCGTGCTCGGCCAGGCCGAGCTCGAGGCACATCTTGGGGATCTGCGTCGTCTTCCCGGACCCGGTCTCGCCGGCGATGATGGTGACCTGGTTGGCCGCGATGGCGGCCATGATGTCGGCCCGGCGTTCCGAGACGGGAAGATCCGCGGGGTAGGAAATAGTCAGTGGCATAGTTGCCTGCCAGTCTAGTTCCTCGCACCGGGCCGCAGGCGGGATGTTCACCGAGGGCTGGAGCCGGGCCCGCCGTCGTCGTGGGGTGGGCCCTGCGCTGCCGCCCCTGCGACCTCTCCTGCCCGGCGGAGCCGGTCGGCGACGACGGCGGCGCGATCGCGCATGGCGGCCGGTTCGAGGACCTCGAAGTCGATGTCCCAGCTCGCCAGGTAGGCCAGCGGGAAGTCGAGGGAGTCGAAGCCCGCCCTCAGGAGCGTGTGGTGCTCGCCGTCGGCCTCGAGGGTGCCCGTGCTCGGTGGGACGCGCGCTGCCAGCTCCTGCAGGGGTGCGTGGAACCGGATGACGGCGTCGTAGGAAAAGGGCGAGCGTGTGATGGACTCCTGCACGTAGACCGCGAGGTCGGCTGCGGGCAGGGGGCGGGGCACGAAGCGGTCCCGTGCCACCGGCACGCTCCGGCACCGGTCCACGCGGAACGTCCGCCAGTCCTCCCGCGTGCGGTCGAAGGCCACCAGGTACCACCGGCGGCCCGTGTCCACGAGCCGGTACGGTTCGACGACGCGCCGGGAGGACTCGCCGTCGTGCCGGTCGTAGCGGAACGCGACGCTGCGGCGCTCGGTGATGGCCGCGGAGAGGGCGGTCAGGATCTCCGGGTTCACCGGCGTGCTGGCCGCGGCCATGCGGGTCACCGCGGAACGCAGCCCCGCGAACCGGGGCCTCAGCCGGGGCGGCAGGACCTGTTCGAGCTTGGTGAGCGCGCGGACGGAGGCTTCCCCGACGCCGGAGACCGGGCTGGCCGTCACCGCGGTCAGGCCGATCGCGACGGCGAGCGCCTCGTCGTCGTCGAGCAGGAGGGGCGGCAGTTGGGCCCCGGCGCCGAGCTGGTACCCGCCCGCCACCCCCGGGGAGGCGTTGATCGGGTAGCCGAGCGTGCGCAGCTTGCCGATGTCACGCCGGACCGTGCGCTCCGTGACCGCCATCCGCTGTGCGAGGGCGGGTCCCGTCCATTCGCGCCGGAGCTGGAGGAGCGAGAGGAGCTGCAGCAGGCGCGCCGACGTCTCGATCATGGGTCAACGGTACGGCGGAAAGCGGACGATAGCTGTCCTGATTCGGGATTTCTCCCGCCGATGGTCCGCGGCGGGCGGGCGTCAGGAGCCCGGCCGCCGGAGGAGCCACACCGCCCAGGTGAGAAGGGCTGCCACACCGGCCAGCACCACGGGCAGGCTGGACCCGGCATCGCCCACCAGCAGGGCGAGGACGGCGACGGGTTGCGCCACGGCCTGGATGCGGAGGAAGGACACGCCGAGCCGACGGAGTGCCGCGACGCTGATCCATCCGCGGAGGGGCAGGTACAGGAGCAGGAGGTAGAGGATGAAGACGGCATGCAGTCCGGCGACGAACACCAGGAGCCACGGGGACCCGGCCGGCACGTTCACCGCGTACGCCACCACGAGCAGCAGCAGGGACAGCGAGACCACGCCCACCGACCGGAGCGCCGCCGCGCCCGCGGCCACCACGAGGGGCAGGACGATCCACGCTGAACCGCTCCAGGCGATGCTGCCGAGGAGGATCGCCAGGAGGGCCGTCGCGCTGCGCACCATCCACAGCGGGACGAGGCCGCGCCGGTCGGGGACCGCCGGCGAGCCGGCGGTCCGGGCGGGCACGGCACGACGCCTCATGGCATCCTCCGGCCGGAGCCCTGGCCTGCACGCCGTTCGGTGTGGCGCGCCAGCAGCCTGAACCCGGTGTCGAGGTCCGGCCCGGAGGGAGCGCCGAGACCGTCCGCCCGGTCAGGCGCGTCGGCGCGTCGGTGTGTGAGCTGCGCGTCGGCGGTCGCCCCGGCGATCACGGCGATGCCGTCGTCCTGCAGGCCCTCGAGCAGCAGGCGACGCCGCAGGAGCGTGAACCGCACCGCCCCGGCCTGCGCCGCCGTGGTCTCCGTCCGGTCCAGTGGCGGCATGCAGTCGATACCTGCCACCACGTGCCCCTGCGAGTGCCAGAGACGGAGCAGCCGTGCGGGTTCGGCGTCCAGGAAGGCGGAGAACACGACGACGACGGCGCCCTGCGGCGGCACGGGATCCCTCCGGCGCCGCCGTCGCGGCACCACGGCCGTGCCCGCAAGCCGGACCCGGATCTGTTCGAGATGGCGTGCTCCGGCCGCCGAGCGCAGGGCGCGCCGCGTGCCGGACAGGTCGTCGAGGCCCACGCGGTCACCGACGGAGAGGTAGGAGGCCGCGACCGTCGCTGCGGCCGTCCGTGCCACGTGCAGCGATCCGGTCGCCAGGCGTTGAGGAGCCGCGGCGAACCAGTCGGCGGTCGAGGACGGCAGGTCCTGGGCCTGGTCGACGACGAGGAGGACCGAGGCCTCCGCGTCCGCGAAGCTGCGCCGCACCAAGAGCCGGTCCTGGTCGGTGGACCGGCGGGCCGTGGCACGCCAGTCGATCCTCCGCAGCGCGTCCCCGGGCTGCAGGGGGGCGACGGAGCGCAACTCGCCGCCGTCGCCCGGGCGCCCGGACCGATGCGTCCCGGCCAGGCCCGTGAGCCGCCGGGAGACCGGGCGGGTGAGCGTCGCGCCGATCGGCGGCAGGATGCTCACGCGCACCGGCGGCGCCGCCGCGAACGCCGAGGGCCGGGCGAGATCGGCGCCGAAACCCGCGGCGCCGTAGGCGAGGACGTCCCGTTCACCGGAGGGCGGCGCGTCCACCAGCAACGGGCACTCCTCGCCGGCCAGCAGGACGACGGCGTCCGGAGGGCACCCCGGGGCGGCCAGGGTGGTGACGACCAGGCGTTCCGCGTCCGGCACACTGTCGGCCTCCCGCGGGGCGAGCAGCAGCCGCAGGCGCGGGCCCCGGGCCTCCGTCCGTCTGTCCGGGGCGATGCGCACCGCGCAGGCGCTCCCGGCTATCGGCCCTGCGCGCCCGGCGAGCGCGAGGACGGCGAACGGTGCGGCGAGCGCCACGGTGTCCGGGCGACCGGAGACCAGGCCTGCCACCACGCAGAGGAGCGTGATGATGACCGCGAGCGCCCAGACGGGGGACCGGGCGGCGTCGGTCCTACCCACGGGGCACGGTCGGCGGGGTGGGCACCTCGGCCAGCACGTCCCGCACCACCTTCTCCGTCGCCACGCCCTGCGCCCAGGACGAGGGCGTCAGCGTCAGCCGGTGCGCGAGGACGGCCTCGGCG
Organism: Arthrobacter antioxidans; assembly: GCF_023100725.1. Lineage (NCBI taxonomy): Bacteria > Bacillati > Actinomycetota > Actinomycetes > Micrococcales > Micrococcaceae > Arthrobacter > Arthrobacter antioxidans. Next base: position 2,455,829 of record NZ_CP095501.1, on the reverse strand, counting down.
CCCTCCTTCACGTCCTCGGGCAGTACGAAGGTGCGCCCGTCGAGGACCGCGAGCGCGCGGCCGAGCAGGACCAGCGCCTGCGACCCGCGGGGCGACGCGCCTACCTCGACCGCCGGGTGGGTCCGCGTTGCTGCGGTGAGCCGGACCGCGTAGTCGATGACGTCGTCGTCCACCCCGACGGATTCGACGGCGGCCTGGAGGCGCAGCAGCCCCTCGGCCGTGGTCACCTTCGCGACCCGCGTCTCCTCCTGCCGCCGCGTGATGCGTCGCGCGATGATGTCCTGTTCGCCTCCCGGGCCGGGGTACCCGAAGCGCAGGCGGACCATGAAGCGGTCCAGCTGCGCCTCGGGCAACGGGTAGGTGCCCTCGAACTCGATGGGGTTGGAGGTGGCGAACACATGGAAGGGGCGCTGGAGCGGCAGGGTGGCGCCTTCGGCGGACACCTGCGCCTCGGCCATGGCTTCGAGGAGCGCGGACTGGGTCTTCGGGGACGTCCTGTTGATCTCGTCGGCGAGGAACAGGCCCGCGAAGATGGGGCCGGGCTTGAACTCGAACTCCCGCGTGGCCGGATTGAAGATGGACGAGCCGGTCACGTCCGAGGGCAGGAGGTCCGGTGTGAACTGCAGGCGTCGGAAGTCGAGCCCCAGCGCCTGGGCGAGGGTCTTGGCCGCGAGGGTCTTCCCGAGGCCGGGCAGGTCCTCGAACAGGACGTGACCTCCTGCGAGCACGGCTGCGAGGGCCAGACGCAGGGCTCCTTCGGCGCCGACGACGACGGTCCCCGCACGGGCGAGGACGTCACGGCCCACGCGGGCGGCGTCGAGCTGGTCCGGGCCCGGCCCGACGTCCGGGCCCGTCAGGACCGCGCCGGGGTCGGCGCTCGGCGGGTGGGACTCGGGGTCGGTCATGGGGCCTCCTGATGGCGGGTGGACGTCGGGTGGGGCGCGGGGGAGAGGACGATGCGCTCCAGTTCCGCGCCGAGCGCCTGGAGTTCGCGATGGGTCAGGCCCGAGGGTCGGGGCTCCGCCACGAAGGCGTCGAGCGCATCGCTGCGGGGGGTGCCGGGCCGTGCCGCAGCGACGGAGCGGGCGAGGGTGTGCACCTCGAGGACCGCACGCATGCCGGGGTCCGTGGACGCGAGGGAGAACTCGAGCGCCTGGAGGTCGGCGAGACCGCGCTCCGGCTCGGGCGGGCGCGGCAGGACGATCCGCGGGATGTCGACGGCCTCGAGGACGCCGTTCGCGATGCCCGCAGCGCACGCTGCGCCCACGAGGACGACGCCGTGGCGGGGATCGAGCCCGAAGAACCAGACGGCGACCAGCGCGAGGCCGACCAGGGCGGCCGTGATGGCCCACGCGGACCGCGTCACGGCCGGACGCCCGGCTGCCGGGCGCGTGCGGCGAGGGAGCGTGCCAGGTCGTCCACACTCGCCGCCGCCGCGTGGCGGTCGGCGGGGCCGAGGGGATCGGCGGCGGGGTTCCGGCCGGCCTGCCCGAAGCGGGCGCGCTGGTACAGGTGGTTGAGGGAGGCCAGCGGCAGGGGAGGAAGATCGAGGGTGACCGCCACCGTGGAGGCGAAGTCCGACGTCGTCTGCGGGGGCGTGCGGCCGACGCCCGCCTCGGCGCAGACGCGCTCGAGTTCGAGCCAGCACCGGATGATCGTGTCGGAGGTGCTGCCGCCGCTCACCAGCGCGGCACGCGACGCCGCCGCCCACTCCGGCAGGGCCACGGTCACCAGGGCGACGGTGGCGGGGTGTTGCAGCTCGGTGCGCTGCGGGGGATCCCCATCGGGCCCGTGCCGGCCGCGGAACCGCAGCAGGAACCGCGTCAGGAGGGCCAGCGCGAGCATGAGGAGGACCAGGGCGGTGGCGGCCAGGGTGCCGCCCTCGACGACGATGCGCTCGCCGTCGGGCAGGGGTGGTGCCGTGGTCGTCTCGGTCGGTGCGGCGGACTGCACCGGTCGGGGGGAGCTGTCCTGCGGGTCCGCGACGGGGTCGGCGGAGAAGTCGCCGACGAAAGCGGCCGCGAGCACCACGAGGACGAGGACGATCAGGGTCATCACGGTGGGGACGCGCGTGGGTCCGGCTGGTGTCCCCACGTTCCCCCCCGTCGGTAGGTGATCCCGCGGACCCCGGGGCCGCATCCTGTGGAGCCTACCAAAACAGAACCGCCGCCGGCCTGATGGCCGACGGCGGTGGAGGTGCCCTCGATAGGATTCGAACCTACGACCTTCTGCTCCGGAGGCAGACGCTCTATCCCCTGAGCTACGAAGGCAGATACGGAAACTCCCGTACCCGTGAGGGACTCATCGAGCTTAGCAGGTAGGGCATGTGTGGGGAAAACGCCGGGCGGGGGGAGTGGCGCGCCGCGCCGTGATAGATAAGAAGCACCCTCTTTCCGAAGGACCGCACATGACTCATGAGAAGCAGCACTCACTCGCCGATCCGGCGTCACCGGTGGTCGGCATCCTGTCGACGGCGATCATCGGGGCCCTTCCCCTCATCGATGCATCCAGGCTGGACGACCAGCAGCGTCGCGCTGTCCACGTCGGGACCGCTGTCCTCACCGGCCTGTACATCGGCGTCACGGTCGGCGGCAAGCGACTACCGCTGCGGGTACTGGCTGGATGCGCGGCAGCGGCGGCCACCCTTCGCTTCGCTGATGTGGGGGACGTGATCGATGCCCGGCTCGAGGAGAAACTTCGGCGGGCCGGTACGCGGCACCCGCGCCGCTGGATGGCAGCAGGTACCGCAGCATTCACCTTCGCCGGATTCCTCAGTGACCGCGCTGCGGCCAGAAGAGCGCAGGTCAGGGCGATGCTGGACGACGAGCCTGAGCAGGTGAGGTCGCTGGACCCCCGCGTCCGGGGCCTCATCCAAGGCATGCTGGCTGCCGGCGACACAGCGGGAGCACGCGAGCTCCGCGCACAGCTGGATGTAGCGCAGGAGGTCTACTGGGCCGACGAATTCACCTCGACCGTGTACCTCGACGTCCCGGCCGACATGCCGCGCGCCGTGCCCCATGACCAGGTCTTCCCGGTGCGGGCCCAGTTCCTCGGACCGGAGGGTACGCCGTATCACGTCGTCCTCCAGCTGTCCGCCGGGCAACTGGATCACCTCGCTGCAGCAACACCGGACCAGGAGAACGCCGGGTCCGTCGACAGCTTCCTCACCGAATGGCCCGATCCCTCCGAGGCCGTCTACATCGTCGACAGCCTCGACGGGACGAACTCACCGATCGGTTCGTGACCGCATCGCCAAGGGTAATGTCCCACTATGACCACACCCAGCCGCGCCCTCGTCCTCGTCGATGTCCAACAGCAGTACTTCGGGGGGCTGCTGGAGATCCAGTACCCGCCGCACGCGCAGTCCCTCCCGCGGATCACGGCAGCCATCGATGCGGCCACCGCCGCCGGCATCCCGATCGTGGTCGTCCAGCACAGTTCAGGTGAGGGAGCCCCCGTCTTCGCCCCGGGCACGCCCGAGTTCGAGCTCCACCCCGAGATCGAGCGCCGCCGCGCCGGGACCTGGAAGAGCATCGTGAAGCAGTACGGGTCGGTCTACGCCGACACGGACCTCACCCGATGGTTGCGCGGTCACGACGTCGACACCGTGACCCTCGCGGGCTACATGACCAACAACTGCATCCTCGGGTCCGCCGTCGAAGCAGAAGCCATCGGTTTCACCACGGAAATCCTCTCCGATGCCACGGGGGCGATCAACATCGCGAACGACGCCGGTTCTGCCGACGCCAGGACCGTACACACGACCCTGCTCGCACTGTTGAACTCGAACTGGGCCTCCGTCGGCTCCACGGACTCATGGATCGCGGCCCTCACCGCACACCGACCTCTTCCCGGCAGCGATCTGGGCACCTCCGCCGCTGCTGGAGCAGCACTCGCCGGCCATCTCTGACCTCCGTTCCTCCCCGCGTTCAGGACGGATGAGTCGGCCCGGCGATCGGCATTCAGGGCCCGGCTGGTGGAACCGGCTGGCGGCGGCTGAGGCGGAGGAAAGCAACCTCCTTGCCGATCGCGTAACCACACGCGGACACCGGCACCGGTGCGAGGGTGAGCCACTGCCACTGCCACTGCCACTGCCACTGCCACGGGGACGGTGACAGGAAGAGGACGGCCAGCCCGGCGAGGATCAGGGCGTAGATCGGCCAGTGCGGCCCGCGGACACCCGTGAGGAATCCGATGACGCCGGCGGCCAGGAGTCCTGCTCCGGTGACCACGAGGGTGGTCGGGACGACCTCGCGCGGGACGGAGCCGACGAGGAGGTCGTGAGCCGTCGACGCGTTCGCGGTCGATCCTGAGCAGGGAACAAGCGACTCGTTCTGACGCCGCCGTCAGTCGTGGAGGCACTGGTTATCGGGTCCGATCGCGTGGTTGTATTGCCCCATGCCTTCCCGACCTTCGGCCGCGGTGTGGCCGGCTGTGCACATCGAACGGGACATCCTGATCAGGGAACTCGAGTCGCTCACCCCGGAGCAATGGGCACAGCCCTCGCTCTGCCCCGGTTGGGACATTCACGACGTCGTCGCTCATCTCGTGGATTCCGCGAAGACAACCCGCCTCGGTTTCCTCCGTCAATTGATCGCCGCGAGGTTCGATTTCGACAGACACAACGCGAACGGCATCACCAGGGAACGTGCCTCGACCCCGGAAGCGACCCTGGCCGAGTTCCGCCGCGTACGCGATGCAACCAGGACGCCGCCTGCTGCTCCAGCAACCCGACTCGTCGAAGCGATCGTGCACGGTGAGGACATTCGCCGTCCGCTGGGGCTTCCGCGCTCCTACCCGAGTGGGTCGATCGACGTGGCCCTGCGTTATCAGCTCAGAACCGGCATCTCCATGGGCGGCGGCAAGGAACGCGCCGCTGGATTCCGTCTGCGGGCTTCCGATTCGGGGGTCGGGCACGGTTCCGGTCCAGAGGTCGAAGGAACCTCGTTGGTACTGCTCATGGCCATCTCGGGTCGCCCCGTCGATACGGAAGATTTCCGGGGTGAGGGTGCCGCCACATTCGTACGATCGCTGGAACAGGCACCCCGATGAGCAGCCCCGTGCCGGACTGCTCACCCTCAGGCGTCCGCACATGACAGCTGTGCGTCCATAGGCCCGGACATGGTCGACCTGCACCTGTCTGCGCACCGCCTGAGCTTCCTGCACCCGGCCCGCGACCGCTCCGGGGGCCGGGTGCGGCCGTGCCTCGCGAGCTCGGCCGGCGTGCCACTGCCGTGAGCGCCGAGCGACAGGGTCTCGATATGGCCGTTCTGAGTGCCCCTTCGGTGACGTGGCACGGCTCCTGGCTGACAGCGCACCTGGAGTGGGGCCCGGGTCAGCACGAAGACGGCTTCGGACTCCTGCCCGGTGACGAGGTCCGATCCGTCGTCGGCTTCACGTCCTGGGTGAAGCGGCTCTCCCTCGACAAGCAGTGCACCTACTGGTGGATCACCGAGGGTGATGAGGTTCTCGGTGGGATCGCGCTCCGGCACGGATCTCACCCGCTCGTGTCCCGAGCTGGACATCTCGGCTACGGGATCCGCCCAACAGCTCGACGCCGGGGGTTGGCCTCCTGGGCACTCGGTCGCGTCGTGGAGGAAGCCCATCGGCTCGGGATGGACGAGGTGCTGGCTGTCTGCGAGGCTGACAACACCGCGTCGGCGAAGACCCTCGAACGCCTCGGTGGAGTGCTGGAGGACGCGCCCACGGGCAGCCGGGTCCTTCGGTACCGGATGCGGACCATCCCGACGGGCGCGTAGTCATGTCGTCTCGTTCGCGACCTGCGTCGAGTGCTCGCCGCGTGCGCCTGAGGTGGCCCGAGGCGTGCGACCGCCGACGAGCGAGCGGGCGGTCCTGCGCTGGTGGGAGGATCGATCCATGCCGGAAATCGTGATCCCTGCCGGAATCCGCGGGGTGGTGTTCGACGTCGGAGAGACGTTGGTCGATGAGTCCCGTACGTGGACGAGCCTGGCCCGACAAGCGGGAGTGACACCGTTCACGCTGATGGGACTCCTGGGTGCGCTGGCCGCCCGGGACGAGGACCACCGTGGGGTGTGGGACCTGGTGGGGGTCGAGCGCCCGGTCGAGCCTTCCCTGATCGATCACGTCGACCTGTACCCGGACGCACTCGATTGTCTGCGCGCTGTCAGCGACGCGGGTCTTGTGGTGGGGATCGCCGGGAACCAGCCGCGTGGTGTCGAGGTCCAGTTGCGGGATGTCGGTTTCGACGCGGACTTCATCGCTTCGTCGGCCGCCTGGGGGGTAGCCAAGCCCTCGGCGGACTTCTTCTCCCGGATCATTCTGGACGCACAGCTCGATGCCCGCGAGATCCTGTACGTCGGAGATCGGTTGGACAACGACATTCTGCCTGCGCGTCGGGCCGGTATGCGGACCGCCTTCATCCGCCGTGGCCCCTGGGGATACCTTCACGCGCAACGCGCGGAGGTCGAGGTGGCTGACGTGCGCATCGAGTCCCTCGCCGAACTGACGACGGCGTTCACCTGAAGGTGGACGGCTCGTCCTCGACGGGTTCGACAAGCGTTCTGAAACCGCAGTTCTGGTGCACGGGGGGGCGGAGCAAACCGCCCCATCGGATGAAGTACCGTCTGTGGAATGCCTGACGCTGTCTTCGATCACCCTCGTGTGGCCCGCGTCTACGACCCGCTCGATCCCGACCGCAGCGATCTGGACACCTACCTGGACCTTGTCGACGAGTTCGGGGCCACCGCGGTCCTGGACGTCGGGTGCGGTACGGGGACCTTCTGCTCCCTCCTGGCAGGGCGCGGCATACAGGGGCTGGGCGTCGACCCCGCTGGAGCATCCGTCGCCGTCGCCCGGACCAAAGCCGGCGCCGACCGGACGACGTGGATCGTCGGGACCGCCGTGGACGTGGCAGTTGATCCTGCGCACCGACGCCACTTCGACCTGGCCACGATGACCGCCAATGTCGCTCAGGTCTTTCTCGACGACGAGGAGTGGCTCGCGACCTTGCGGGCGATTCGGGCATGTCTGCGCCCGGGTGGGCGCGTGGCGTTCGAGAGCCGTGTGCCTTCCGATCGAGCCTGGGAGCGGTGGACGAAGGAGCTCACCCATCGGGTGGTCGAGGTGGACGGCGAAGGGCCTGTGGAGGACTGGGTGCAACTGACCCGGGTCGAGGGGGAGTTCGTGACGTTCGAATCCCCGACCATCTTCCTGGCTGATGGTGAACGCATCGAGTCCACCTCCACCCTGCGCTTCCGCGCGCAGGATGCCTTCCACCACTCGTTGTCGGAAGCGGGCTTCGGCCGGATCGAGGTTCGCGACCTTCCCTACGCACCCGGTCGGGGATGGCTCATCGTCGCGCGGGCCTGATCACTCGGCGTCCTCGGCAGGACACCGTCGAGGACGTCATCGACCACCGTCGCCGATCACCGTCGCGTATTCAGCTCGTGGATCTCACTCTTCTCCTCGGGCGTGAGATCCGAGACGGCCAGGATGTCCTGCAGCACGGCGGACTTGCCGGCGATGTAGCGGTGGATGTCCATATCCGGTTCGCCTGCCAGCTGTCGTTTCACCGCGCCGTACCGGTCCCGGAGGGCGGGGTCCGCGCGGAGCGCCGCCCGTACGGCCAGGTGGTTGCGAAGGTGCAGGGTGCCGGTCACGCACAGGTAGACGTTGCGGGCCGGTGTCTCATCGGGTGCCGCGAAGGCTTCGCGGTCCGTTACTCCGAGGTCTCCACGGTGTGCGTAGCCCGCGCGTTCGAGCGCTTCGATGGCGGGAGGAACGACGTCGCGCCGAACGATGATGTCGATGTCGAGGATGGGCTTGGCCGGTAGACCCGGGACCGCCGTCGAGCCGACGTGCTCGATCGAGATGATCGGGAGCCTGCCAGGACGGTCCCCAGAGCGTCGGCGACACACCGGTACTGGCGGCCCAGTCCGGCGAGTACGGCTCGATGATGATGCCGGCGCCGTACCGGTCGGCCTGTGGAGTCGAGCTCATTTCGTGCGCGCCGGTCGGACGGTCGGGGGCGCATGGGCGCCTGCTGCGATCCAGGCGTCCAGGTCGCGTGGCCGCCGGAAGGACAGGACGGGAGGCATCGACGGATCAGCCCTGATCGCCTCGATCGCGTGCCGTTTCCGGGTGAAGGTCCTGAAATGCCAGCTGATGATGGAGTCCTTCGCGAGGGCACGGCCGAGGGTTTCCGTGTTGCCGTTGCACACCGGGTGTCCGCCGACGATGCGGCGGACCGTCCGGCGGACGAGGCGTCCGAGGGAGAGCCACCGCGGGTAGTCGAGGAACACGATCAGCTCGGTGCGGGCGAGGACGATGTCCCGCCAGGACGAGTAGGCACTGTCCAGGACCCACCGGTGACGAGGGAGTAGGCGTGGGCAGCCGAGGTCTTCCCGCTGCCTGTTCCGCCATGGAAGAGGACCCGCTGGGCCGGTGCCGCCGTCATGGCCCCCACCGTAACTCCCCGGAGGATCGTCGGAGCGGACCTGCACGCGCCGGAGGTTCCTGGGCCCTAGACGCGACCGAGGGTGTCGATGTCCGCCAGGAAGTCCTGGTAGACCTCGTCGCTGACGGTGGTCCGGGTCTCCCCGATGGCGTCCAGATAGTCCTGCGTGGTCGGGCCCTTCCGCCCCGCCGCGCGGACGGACGCCACGCCTCCGGAAGCCGATCCGCCGTCGTCGTACACGGCTTTTTCCAGGGCGCGCTGCGAGGCGCTGCGGGCGGCGTACTCGATGTCCGCGGGGGAGAACCCCCGGGTGCGTTCCACCAGCAGCGCCACGTCCACGGCGTCCGCCACGGGTGCGGGGATGAAGCGCTGCCACATCGCCTCGCGGGCCTGACGGTCCGGCAGGCCGATGGGGATGACGTAGTCGAACCGCCCGTGCCGCAGGAACGCCGTGTCCAGGGCCCGGATGAAATTGGTGGCGCACACCAGCAGCCTCCCGGGCTGTTCGCGGAAGGCCGGGATGATCTTGAGGAGTTCGTTCGTGACACCCTGCAGGGGTGACGGCGGCTCGCCGGAGCGGTGCGAGGCGATCTCCTCGACCTCGTCGATGAAGACCACGGCGTGTTCCAGTTCGGCGATCTCCAGGAAGGTCTCGCGGAGGGCCCCGGCCAGTCCCTGGGGATTGGCCGCCAGGCGGGAGGGGAACACCTCCACGAAGGGCCACTCCAGTCGGGAGGCGATGGCCTTGGCGAAGGTGGTCTTGCCGGTGCCCGGTGGGCCGAAGAGGACGACGGCCCGCGGCGGTACGACACCGAATTCATCGGCCAGATCTGCCTCGGCGAGTGGAAGCACGAGGCGGCGTTCCAGTAGCTCTTTCTCCTTGCGCATCCCCGCCACCTTCTCCCACTGGTCGCGAGCAAGGATGCGGCCACCGAGTTGGCCCAGTGCGCCGAGCTCCTGTCGCTGGACAGGGATGGTGCGCTCGAAGTACCGCAGGTTCTTCTTCAACGCGAAACCACGGCTCAGGAACGCTTCGACCCTCGTCTCCGATTCCGGCATCAACGCCGAGAGCTTGTTCAGCCCGTGCGGTGACATGCTGTTCTCGACGGCCGTCAGCAGCGAGGTGCCGATACCGCGGCCACGATAGTCGGGAAGAGTGGCCAGGAAGACTATCCAGCCCTGGTCGTGTGCGGCACGTCCGACGGCCGCGCCGACAACCTGGTCGCCCTGCACCGCCACCACGGCGTGATCCTTCTCGCAGGACGCGAGCACCTCGGAGAGGGCATACACCGGGTCGACGTTGCTCGCCTTGAGGGTCTCCCACAGGTGCAGGATTCCGTCCAGGTCCGCCGAGTGGAAATCCCTGATCCGCCAGGTAGTCATCCCATGTCTCCTCTAGGTCTTCTTCTGCCTTCGTGAAGCCCACCGAGATCGAACCGGCCCGCGGCGTGCGTGGTCCGCATGGAACCACTCAACCCCACGCTGGGACCCAGGACCGCCCATGTCAATCCCGGCTGTCGCACGCTGCCGCATGCCTTGTCGGTTGTGCGCGGGCCTGGGTCCGCATCGTTCGCCGGGTGTTCCCGGGCCCGTTTCACCCGCAAGTGGTGATGGGTGCCCGCACGTGACGCGCTAGCTTGGCAACCGTGCGTTCGACCAGCTTCTGTCGCCCGTAAGGCTTCACCCAAGGCTCCTGTCCTTCGGCGGACGGTCAGCGGAAGGAAAGGGAATGCCCACCTGCCACCCCTGGCCCACCGATCTGGTTCTCCCGGACCTATCGGCGACGCCGCACACCCGGAGCTCGCCTTTCGCGCCGATGTCGGCCGACTCCCGATCGGGTGGTCGGGCATGAGCGGCCCCGCTGCGTCCTCGGCCGGTCTGGACCCGATCGCTGTGATCCGTTCCAGGTCCTACATCGCCGCGCTCGTCCTGGCGGCCGTCCTGGGTGTACCCATCTCGATCATTGCGTACGGTTTTCTCGCGTCGGTCGCGACGATCCAGCAGTTCGTCTTCGTCGGTCTGCCGGATCAGGTCCTCGGGGGCGCTGCTCCGGCGTGGTGGCCGGTTCCGTGGTTGATGCTGTGTGGGCTGCTGACGGCACTGACCATCCGGTACCTGCCGGGCACCGGTGGCCACTCACCCGCTGCAGGGTTCACGACGGGCGGCGCTCCGCCCACCGGTCGGGAGCTCGTGGGCATCGTCCTCGGTGCGCTGACCACGCTCAGCCTTGGTGCAGTGCTCGGACCGGAAGGCCCGCTGATCGCGATCGGTGGCGGCCTCGGTGCGTTGACGATCCACCTGGTGAAAAGGACGCTCCGCCGATGGCCCTGACGATCATGGCATCGGCCGGCAGCTTCGCAGCGATCAGTACCCTGCTCGGCTCTCCTGTGCTCGGCGCGTTCCTGATCATGGAGGCCGCGGGGATCGGGGGGATGACACTGAGCCTGGTGGCCCTGCCCGGGCTGCTCGCCTCCGGCGTCGGGGCGCTGGTGTTCGTCGGTCTGGACGGCTGGACCGGGCTGGGCAGCTTCTCGCTGGCGCTGCCCGTGGTGCCGCCCGCGGAACCGCCGACTCTGGCGACGCTGGGCTGGGCGGTGATCATGGGCATCGTCGGCGCCCTGCTGGGATGGCTGATCCGCCGGGCCGCGCTGTCGCTCCGCCCGGTCGTGCATCGGAACCGGGTCCTGGTGACCACCGCGCTGGGCCTGCTGATCGGCCTGACCGCGATGGCGTACCAGGTGATCTCAGGTCGCACCTTCACGCAGGTGCTGTTCTCGGGGCAGGAGGCACTCCCGGAGCTGGTCGGAAACGCCGCGGACTACTCGCTTCCTGTGCTGGTCCTGCTGATCGTCTGCAAGACCCTGGTCTACGGGCTCTCGCTGAGCGCCTTTCGTGGTGGTCCGGTGTTCCCTTCGATGTTCATCGGCGCGGCGCTCGGTATCGCTGCGAGCGGGCTGCCGGGAATGGATCTCGCGGCAGGGATCGGCATGGGCATGGGCGCCATGTGCGCAGCCATGCTGCGGCTGCCGTTGACGTCGACGCTGCTGGCCACGCTGCTGCTGGGCGCCGACGGGGTGGCCGTGACACCCCAGGTGGTCGTGGCTGTGGCGGTGGCCTTCGTGATCATCAATGTTCTCCCGGACCCTGGTCCGAAGGAGGCCGGGACACCGCACGATCGCGGGAGTGTCAGGCCACCGGCCCGGTCGGGCACCGGCCATGCACCTGGGAGCTCGAGGGCGGCCCGATCGACCGTCCACGACCGGCGGATCGCCTGGCTGTTCATCATCGGCTCGAGTCTGTTCGCCCTGGGTGCGGTGCCGCCGTACGCGGAGGCTGTGGGGTCGCACTGGTGTGGACTCACCTTCTTCATCGGTTCGCTGTTCTTCACCTGCGCGGCGTACCTGCAGTACCGCGAAGCCGTCGACGCGCTCCCGGCTGGGGGCACCACGGCGGGCCGTTCGTTCTGGGCCCGGGCGCCACGGGATCTCATCTGGCTCGCGGCGGCGATCCAACTCGCCGGCACCCTATGGTTCAACTGGAGTACGGCGAACGCTCTGGTGGCCGATCTCAGTACGGCGTTGACCGAGCAGCGGGTGTGGCGACCCGACGCCCTGGGTTCCGTGGCATTCCTCGTTTCAAGCGGTGTGGCGTTGAGATATGCCCGTCGCAGTGCCGCTGCGGGCAGGCTCAGGCCGCGGACGTGGACGTGGACGATCAACCTGATCAACGCGGCCGGCTCTGTCGCCTTCGGCATCTCGGCAGTCGCGGCCTTCGTCGTCCCGTCCAGCGGCGACGTCTGGAACGCCGGGCTGTCCAGTCTCGGCACATTCGTGGGAGCACTGTGCTTCCTCACCGGCGCGATCCTGATGCTGAGTCCGGAACCCACCGGCGCCCCGGTTCCTGCGGACCAGGGAATCCATCCGTAAGTTCCTGTCAACTGTTCCTGAAGGAGAAGTCATGTCAGTAGATTCCCACCAGACGAACGCCGACGCGGCATTGTTCGGCAACCGATTCGTCACCGAGGAGGTTCCGAGCCGGGAGTTCCCGGAGACCGGCATCTCTGCCCAGGATGCGTTGCGCCTGGTGTCGGAGGACCTGGCGCTGGAGGGCGATCCGGCCCGGAACCTGGCGACCTTCGTGACGACGTGGATGGAGCCGGAGGCCCAGCGGATCATCGCCGCGAACCTGCACCGCAACTTCATCGACCACGCCGAGTACCCCCGCACGGCCGAGATCGAGCAGCGCTGCATCCGGATGCTCGCCGACCTCTTCCACGCACCCGGCGAGACGACGGGAGCCCGGACGCAGGGATCATCCGAGGCGATCATGCTCGGAGGTCTGTCCCTGAAGTGGAACTGGCGCAAGCGTCGCGAGGCCGCCGGTGCGTCGACGTCGAGCCCCAACCTCGTGTTCGGCGGCGACGTACACGTGGTGTGGGAGAAGTTCTGCCGCTACTTCGACGTCGAGCCGCGGATCGTGCCGCTGCAGCCGGGGAAGTACACCATCGGCCCGGACGATGTGCAGCCCTACATCGACGAGAACACCATCGGCGTCGCAGCAGTCCTGGGGACGACGTTCACCGGGCACAAGGACGACGTCGTCGGCATCAACGACCTGCTGCTCCGGATCAGGAACGGACGAGGGCTCGATGTGCCGCTGCATGTGGATGCAGCGAGCGGAGGGTTCGTCTGGCCCTTCCTCTACCCGCACTCCGAGTGGGACTTCCGGCTCGAGCAGGTCCGCTCGATCAATGTCTCCGGGCACAAGTTCGGGCTGGTCTATCCCGGCATCGGCTGGCTGATCTTCCGGGAGAAGGCCGACCTCGCCAGGGACCTCGTCTTCGAGGAGAACTATCTCGGCAAGACCGATTCGACCTTCACCCTGAACTTCTCCACAGGCTCGGCGATGGTCCTCGCCCAGTACTACAACCTGGTGCGCTACGGCCGCGCCGGCTACACCTACATCATGCAGAACATGCAGACCAATGCCCGAGTCCTCGCCGAGAAGCTGGAGGCCATGGGCCGGTTCGAGATCATCGGCCCCGACGAGGAGCAACTTCCCCTGGTCGCGTTCCGGCTGGCCTCCGACCCCGGGTACAACGAGTTCGACATCGCCCGGCAGCTCTCGGCCGAGCGCGGCTGGATGGTGCCGGCGTACACCCTGCCGCCGGACGCCCAGAACGTGACGATCATGCGGGCCCTGGTGAAGGAGACGATGAGTCGCGAGCACGTCGACACGCTCGCCCGCGACATCGAGGAGGCGTGCTCCACGCTGGCGAAGAAGGGCGGTGCGCACGAGTCGGAACGGAACAAGATCGTCACCGGATCCGGCCACTGAGCCTCTGCAGCGGGTGACTCGAGCACCGAGGCCGACGACCCACTCATGATCCGTCGGCGGGTCCCCGCGTGCGCAGCAACGGGCAGCTCTCTGCCTGCCGCGGTCAGAGGCCCGTGCCGGAGGGTGAGACGAGGATCTTGACGGCCGTCTCGTTCCGATGGATCAGCGTGTCGAACCCCTCCTCCACGAGTCCGTCGAGTCCGATCCTGCCGGTGATGAAGGGGGCGAGGTCGATCTTCCCCGACTCCACGAGTTCGATGGCTGCGGGGTGGGAGTTGACGTAGGCGATGGTGCCGCGCAGGTCGATCTCCTTCATCACCAGCTTATGGATGTCGAAGTCCGACCGCTTGCCCCAGATCGAGACCACGACCAGCACCCCCGTGGGCCGCAACGCGTCCATGAGGGTGTCCAGGACCACCTGCACGCTCGTGCATTCGAACGCCACGTCCGCGCCCTTCCCGCCGGTCAGCTTGCGCACCTCGGCAGCGACATCCGTGGCACGGGGATCCAGTGCATGATCGGCCACCCCGGACTCGAGCGCCTTCTGGCGTCGCAGCGGGCTGAGCTCGGACATCACCACCGTGACGCCGAGGGCCTTGAGGACGGCTGCGGTCAGCAGGCCGATCGGTCCCGCTCCACCCACCAGGGCCACGTCCCCGGCCTGCGCCCCGGAGCGGTTCACGGCGTGATAGCCCACCGACAGGGGCTCGATCAGCGCTGCCTGATCGAGGGGCACCGACGCGGCAATGGGATGCACCCAGCGTCGTTGCACGGCGATCTTCTCGCCGAGGCCACCGCCGCGTCCGGCCAGGCCGATGAAGTTCATGTTCTGGGACAGGTGGTAGTCCGTGCTCTCCGGACCGGTCTCGACGTCGTCGCCGATGATGTAGGGCTCGACGACGACATGCTGGCCTACTGCGAGGTCGTCTACGCCGTCGCCTACCGCGTAGACGACGCCGGAGAACTCGTGCCCCAGCGTGATGGGCAGCGTCTCACCCGAGATCGGGTGAGGGGTGTCGTGGGTGGGGCAGAAGATCGGGCCTTCGAGGTACTCATGCAGATCCGTGCCGCAGATCCCGCACCAGGCCACGTCGATGCCCACCGTGCCGGGCTCCACCTCGGGCTCGGGAACCTCATCGACACGGATGTCCCCTCGTCCGTAATAGCGTGCTGCTCTCATGGTTCCTCCAGACCTCGTGCGCACGTGGCGGACCCACGCCCGTACCTCATGGTAGATCGGGCGGTGACGCGCAGTGCATGCCGTGCCGCTATCCCTGTCCGGGAGGACTGAGGCTCGGTTCGGTCTGTCCCCTCGCCAGGGACACCCCACCGGCCGTGGACGCTTCTTCGCTCGTGCGGCAGGATGCTCCATGGGGACCAGATCCGCCGTCGTTGCTGCCGGCTGCGCAGCTCTCCTGCTGAGTGGCTGCGCCTACGCTGCGTCCTTCTCGGAGGACGAGAAGCGTGCGATGCGGGACAACACCAGTGAGTACCAGCAGGACGGCAGGCAGTTGGGCTTCCAGTCCTCCTACAGCGGTGACGATGGTCCGACCAGCGAGGACATACAGGCCTGCTACGACGAGCATCTGACTCAGGTCGGTTCGATCTGGGCGTCCCAAAGAACGTCACTCACCGGATAGTGGCAGAGCGACGTGCCTGCGCCGGCGGAACTCTCCGCAGAGGGGCTTCAGCTACGGGATGCCCCCGGTATCCTGACCCGCATGGTCGATTCCGTCTGTTCCACGGTGGGCAGTGCCGTATGAAGGCCGTCGTGTACGAGCGCTACGGCCCGCCGGACGTGCTGAGGCTGGAGGACGTCCCGGTTCCGACGCCGGGGGCACACCAGGTGCTCGTCGAGGTCGCCGCGACGTCGATCAACCTCTCGGACTGGGAGGGGCTCCGCGGAAAGCCCGTGTATGCGCGGCTCGGTGGCCTGCGTGCCCCGGCCCGGCGGGTGCTCGGCTCCGATATCGCCGGGAGGGTGGCCGCCGTCGGCTCCGGGGTCACGCGGTTCCGGCGGGGCGATGAGGTGTACGGCGACAATCTGGGGTTCAAGGGCGGCTTCGCCGAGTACGCTGTGGTCCCCGAAGCCGCGCTGGCCCGCAAGCCTCCTGAGCTGACGTTCGCCGAGGCTTCGACGCTGCCGCAGGCAGGTTCGATCGCCCTCCAGGGCACCGCCCGCGCACACCCCGGGCAGCGTGTGCTGATCAACGGGGCGGGCGGCGGTTCGGGATCGTTCGCGATCCAGCTCGCGAGGTCCTCGGGCGCCCATGTGACCGGCGTGGACAACGCCCGCAAGCTCGCCTTCATGCGAAGCCTCGGGGCCCATGAGGTGATCGACCACCGCCGCCAGGACTTCACCAGGCTCGAGCCCTACGACCTGGTGCTGGATCTCGTGGCTCACCGATCCGCGTTCGCCTACGGGAGGGCGCTGACCCGCGGCGGCCGGTATCTCTGCGTGGGCGGAACCACGCGGGCGCTACTGCAGGTCGTGACCCTCGGAACCGCGCTGGGCCTGCTGACCGGACGGCGGCTCGGGGTCCTCGCTGTCAGGGGAGGCCCCGCGCACTTCGAGCCCGTCGCGCAGCGGTGCGTCGACGGCGATCTTCGCATCCACATCGACCGTACCTTCCCGCTCGGGGAGGTGCCGCAGGCCCTCACCTACGTCGGCGCCGGGCACGCGCTCGGCAAGGTCGTCGTCCTACCCTGATCGTTGCCGGACGCCCTTCGTGATGACGGCTACGGGACGATGATCCGGGCCGGCTCGAGCAACGTCGCTCGGCGGATGGCCGCTCAGGAACAGGGTCCCGGGTCGGTCCCGATTGATGATGGCGCCGCGGGTGGCCGCGCCGATTATATGAGGTCCGTCATGAGTTCGGGATGGTAGTTCGACCGGAAGCCCGCGGTGAGGACATCACCCACCCGGAGATCGGCTTTCGTATCGTGGGAGAACGGCCCTTCGTCCTGACCTCCGATTCATCACGACAGTCCGGGGGACAGCGACCACGGTGTCACCCCGCTGCGGGTGAACCGCCCCGGAAGTTGTTGAACAATACCTTGCGCGGATTGTTCAACAACCTGTAGGGTCGTCCCCACCACAGAATGTGACTCCAGTCACCTTGATGTAATGGACGGGCCCATGGCAGATACCCAGAACAGACCGAAGCTGAGCTCCTCCGCTCGGCGCACCGCACTGCTGGGGGCCATGTTCCTCATGGCCACCAGCGCCATCGGGCCTGGCTTCATCACCCAGACCACCGTCTTCACCGCCCAGATCGGCGCAGCGTTCGCGTTCGCCATCCTGGCCTCGATCCTCATCGACATCGCGGTGCAGATGAACGTCTGGCGCGTCATCGGTGTCTCGGGACTCCGCGCGCACGAGCTCGGCAACAAGGTCCTTCCGGGCGTCGGCTGGTTCCTGGCCGGACTCGTCTTCATCGGCGGCGTCGTCTTCAACATCGGCAACATCGCCGGCACCGGGCTCGGCGCCAACGCGATGCTCGGTATCGAGCCCAAGATCGGTGGCGCCATCTCGGCGGTCATCGCGATCATGATCTTCGTGAGCAAGAAGGCCGGCATGGCACTGGACCGCATCGTGGTGATCCTCGGTGCGATCATGATCCTCCTGATGATCTACGTGGCCATCGTCGCCGCCCCGCCCGTCGGTGAGGCGCTCAAGAACGCGGTCCTCCCGGAACAGATCGACTTCCTCATCATCACCACCCTGGTGGGCGGCACCGTGGGCGGTTACATCACCTACGCCGGCGCGCACCGCATGCTCGACTCCGGTGTCACCGGCCCGGACAACGTCCGGCAGATCACCCGCAGCTCGGTGATCGGCATCCTGGTCACCGGCGTCATGCGGGTGCTGCTGTTCCTGGCGATCTTCGGCGTCGTCGCCGGCGGCGCGGTGCTGACCAGTGACAACATGGCTGCCGAGGCCTTCGGTATCGCGGCCGGCGAGATCGGCATGCGGGTCTTCGGCATCGTCCTCTGGGCCGCCGCGATCACCTCGGTGATCGGCGCCGCGTTCACCTCGGTCTCCTTCATCACCACCTCGAAGACACCGGAACGCAAGCGGAACCTCATCACGGTCGCCTTCATCGCCGGCTGCGCCGTGGCCTACCTCTTCCTCGGCCAGGCGCCCCAGGAACTGCTGATCTTCGCCGGCGCGTTCAACGGCCTGATCCTGCCGGTCGGCTTCGGTGTGCTCCTCTTCGTCGCCTGGCGCCGCCGCGATCTGATGCACGGGTACACCTACCCGAAGTGGCTGCTGATCGTCGGCATCGTCACCTGGTTCCTGACCCTGTTCCTCGGCTACACCTCACTCACCGGGTTGGCCCAGCTGTGGGGCTAGGGGCCGCGTCCGCGGGGATGCCGACCGATCCGACGGCGATGCTTCCTGCCGATGCGCGCGCCGCTTTCCGTGCCGGACTGGTGACGCCGACGTCGGGCTGGTCCCGCGGCTACGCGCAGGTGAACGTGCTGTCGATCCCGCGGGATCAGGCGTTCGATCTGTTGCTCTTCGCCCAGCGCAATCCCAAGCCGTGCCCCGTCCTCGGGGTGCTGGAGCCCGGTGAGACGTCCGGGCCGCTGCTGGTCGGCGGGGACATCAGGACCGATGTCCCGAAGTACACCGTCTACCACGACGGCCTTCTGGTGGACGAGCCCACCGATGTCGAAGCGCACTGGCGCGATGACCTGGTGACCTTCCTGTTCGGCTGCTCCTTCACCTTCGAGGCCGCGTTGCAGGACGGCGGCGTCAGGATCGCGCACCTCGATCAGGGCGTGAACGTGCCGATGTACCGGACGAACCGGGAGGCCGCTCCAGCCGGTGCCATGTCCGGTCCACTGGTGGTGTCGATGCGCCCGGTCCCGGCCGCCCAGGTGGCCGACGCCGTCCGCATCACCTCCCGCTATCCGGCCGTCCACGGCGCTCCCGTCCACGTGGGCAATCCGGAGGAGCTGGGGATCGATCTGCAGTCGCCGGACTTCGGGGACGCGGTCCGGATTCCCGAGGGGCACCTGCCGGTGTTCTGGGCCTGCGGGGTGACCCCGCAGGCGGCCGTCATGCAGTCCCGGCCCCCGCTGGCCATCGGTCATGCGCCGGGGCACATGCTCATCACCGACGCCCGGGACAGCGACTACCTGGTGCCCTAGGCCGTGCGGTCGGTCCTATCCGGCTTCGTCGGCGAGGCGGCCCAGGAGCTCGGCCTCCGCGGAGTCCAGATAGGCGCGCAGGCCGGAGGCCGCCTCCTCACGGTGCCCGGCCCGGAGCCGCTCCACGAGCTGTACGTTGCGGTCCACATAATGGCTGTGGAAGTCCGGGGCCGAGGCCATGGCGTGGAACACGAGGCGCATCTCGGCGAGCACGCGGTCCATCAGCGTCCGGAGGGATTCGCTCCCGGTGAGGCCCACCACGGCGCTGTGCAGCGCCTGGTTGGCGTCGGCCATGTCGGCCACCGTTCCCGCGTCGCGCGCTGCCTGTGCCCGCTGGACGATGGACTCCATGGCGTCGAGCACCTCGGGCGTGACCTCGCCCCACAGCGCCGCGGCGGGTTCGATCATCCGGCGTACGCGGTAGATCTCGCGCACCTCCTCGATCCCGGGGGAGGCGACGAACACGCCGCGGTTGGGGATCCGGGTGACCATCGATTCGCCGGCGAGCGTCGAGAACGCCTCGCGCAGCGTGTTGCGGGAGACGCCGAGCGCCGTCGACAGCGCCTGTTCCGACAGCTTCGACCCGGGCGTGAGCTCACCGGCGGCGATGCGACCCCGCAACACGGTGGCGATCCATGCCGCCGTGTGCGCGTGCTCGGCGGTCCCCGCGATCGCGCCGTCGGGCTCCGCTGCTGCTTCTATCGCCATGGTCTCCCCCCGTCCCTCGTCACGAACCGATGCTAGTCCACTGCGCCCAGGACCTCGCCCAGCACCTCTCCCCGTGCGACGGCGGCACCCGGCTGCTGCCCGCCGCGGCGGAAGGTGCCGGCGATCGTCGACAGGACCTCGGTCTCCATCTTCATGGCCTCGATCACCGCGACGGGTTGTCCCGCGCCGATGGTGGCGGCGTCGTCGGCCAGCCACGTCACCAGGGTGCCGCCCATGGAGGCCGTGACCGTGCCGTGGTTGTCCGTCGTCGTGTCGGGGGATGGTACGACGGCGCCGGTGGCACCGTTGCCGGTCATCAGGGCGGTGAAGATCTCGGCGGGGAGCCCCAACTGCACGGCCTTGCCGTCGATCTCCACGGTCAGGGTCTCCCGCCGGGCCAGCCGCCCTGCCGCCCCGCTCGAGAGGGCGGCGTCCAGGCGTCCGGCGAACGCCGATTCGATCCACGTGGTGTAGACCCCGAGCCGGTCAGGATCGGTGAAGTCGGGGTCCCGGACCACCGCGCGGTGGAAGGGGACCACCGTGGGAAGGCCCTCGATCCGCAGTTCGTCGAGGGCGGCGCGGGCGCGGCGGAGCGCCTGCGGCCGGTCCTCGCCGTGGACGATGAGTTTGGCCATCAGGGAGTCGTACTCGGCGGGGACGCTGGACCCGGAGCGCACCCCGGTGTCGACGCGGATACCGGCCCCGGTGGGAGCCTCGAACACGTGGACCGGGCCGGGGGAGGGCAGGAATCCGCGGCCGGCGTCCTCGGCGTTGAGCCGGAACTCGATGGCGTGGCCCTGCGGCGCCGGGTCCTCGGTGATGCTGACGCTCAGGCCGGCGGCGATGCGGAACTGTTCACGGACCAGGTCGACGCCCGACGTCGCCTCGGTCACTGGGTGTTCCACCTGCAGGCGCGTGTTGACCTCCAGGAAGGAGATCACGCCGTCGGGCGCCACGAGGTATTCGACGGTGCCGGCGCTGGTGTAGCCGGCCTCGCGGCAGATGGCGCGGGCCGATTCGTGGATGCGGGTGCGCTGGTCGTCGGTCAGGAACGGTGCGGGGGCTTCCTCGACCAGCTTCTGGTTGCGGCGCTGCAGCGAGCAGTCGCGGGTACCGACGACGACGACGTTCCCGTGCGTGTCCGCGAGGACCTGCGCCTCGACGTGTCGGGGCTTGTCCAGGAACCGTTCGACGAAGCATTCGCCACGGCCGAACGCGACGGTGGCCTCGCGGACCGCCGAGTCGAAGGCGTCGTCGATGTCCTCCAACCGGTGGGCGATCTTCAACCCGCGCCCGCCGCCCCCGTAGGCGGCCTTGATGGCGACGGGGACGCCGTACTGTTCCGCGAACGCGCGGACTTCCTCGGCGTCGGCGACCGGTCCGTCGGACCCGGGGACCAGCGGGGCACCCACTTTGACCGCGATCTCGCGGGCCGTGACCTTGTTCCCCAGGCTGCGGATCGCGGCGGGTGACGGGCCGATCCAGATGAGCCCCGCGTCCTGGACGGCCTGCGCGAAGTCGGCGTTCTCGGAGAGGAAGCCGTAGCCCGGATGCACCGCGTCCGCGCCGGCCCTGGCGGCGACGGCGAGGAGCTTGTCCATGTCGAGGTACGTGTCGGCGCCCGCCGATCCGTTGAGGGCGTAGGCCTCGTCGGCGAGGCGGACATGGAGCGCATCGGCGTCGGGCTCGGAATACACGGCCACCGAGCTGAGTCCCGCATCGGTGCACGCGCGGGCGATGCGGACGGCGATCTCGCCGCGGTTGGCGATCAGGACCTTCTTCATGGCTGCTACTTTCACGAGCTTCGGGTGGGCGGGTGCTGGTGCGGCCGGGGGATCGGCTGCAGGTTTTCGGGATCCACTGCCTGGAACCGCAGACGGGTTCCCGGCGCCAGCTGGGCAGCGACGCCCAGGTCCTCGGGAACGACGACGCCGATCACCGGATACCCGCCGGTCACCGGATGGTCGGCGAGGAAGAGCACGGGCAGGCCCGAGGGTGGCACCTGCAGCGAACCGGCGACGACCCCCTCGCTCGGCAGCTCGTCGGCGGTGAGGCGTTGCAACGGCGTGCCGGTCTTCTCCGTGGTCGGGCCCGGCGTGGTTCCCGGTGCTGCATCGTCCTGTTCACCGACGGCGAGGCGGACCCCGATCCGGTTCGATTCGGCCGTCACGCTCCAGCTCTGGCCGGTGAGCGCCCTGAGGGATTCGTCGGTGAACCAGTCGTGGCGGGGGCCACCGGTGATGCGGAGGAGCACCGGTTCGTGCATTCCCGACCGGACGGTGGCGGGAAGCGTGGAGGGCTCGGCAGCGCCGACCGTGCGGCCCTGGTCCACCACGCCGACCGGAAGCACGGTTCCCGCAGCGAGGGGAGCCGGGCCGATCCCCGACATCACGTCGGTCGACCGACTGCCCAGTACCTCCGGCACGTCGATCCCGCCGCGGATCGCCAGATAGGTGCGCAGCCCGGCGTCGGGCGCGTCCAGATGGAGGGTTTCGCCGTCGTGCAGGGCGAACGGTGAGCACATGGGGGCCGGACGGGGGGTGTCGTCACCGCTGATCCCGGCGGGCGTGAGCGCGCCGGTCAGCGCGACGGTGAGTTCCCCGCGGGCCCTGACGGTGAGGCCGCCGAGGATCGTCTCGATGACCGCGTCACCGGGTGCGTTCCCGACCAGCCGGTTGGCCTGTCGTGCGCTCGCGGTATCGGCGGCACCGGCTTTCGAGACGCCCACGTCGCCGAGGCCGGGCCTACCCAGGTCCTGGATGAGCGACTGCGGCCCGGGCGCGAGGATCTCGAGCGACGGTCCGGCTTCCTCGGGCGTGGCCGGCGACGGGGCGGCGTCGGTGGCAGGGGTGGTCAGCGTGACCGACTCCCGGACGGCCACGTACCGCACCGCGGTCCCCGGTCGGAGGAGGGCCGGCTGCTCCCGGTCCAGGTCCCACAGCCGGGAAGCGGTCCGGCCGATGAGCTGCCAGCCGCCGGGCGAACGGCGCGGATAGACGGCCGAGAAGTTGCCGGCCAGCGCCACCGCCCCGGCGGGGACCGCGGTACGCGGCGTGCTGCGACGGGGGACCGTGAGCGACTCGTTCTCCCCGACCAGATAGGCGAACCCCGGGGCGAATCCGCCGAACGCAGCGGTCCACAGCTGGCCGGTGTGCGCGGCGATGACGCCGTCGGGGTCGAGCCCGGTAAGGCGCCCCACCTCGGCGAGGTCGTCGCCGTCGTACACCACCTCGATCCGCACAGGATCACCGGCTGCGGCCGCGCCTCCGCCGGGCGCGGTATCCACCTGCGCGACGGCGGCGCGGGCGGCACGGGCGTTGGTGCCGGAATCGAAGACGGCCAGGACGGTGCGGGCGGCGGCGAGCACGTCGACCTGCCCGCGGAGCGGGTGCTGCTGCAGGTGCGCGTGCACCGTGAGGACCGACTCCAGCGATTCCAGCTGGATCAGGAGGGCGCGTGGCCCGGCCCAGCGAATTTCGGGAGGAGTCACACGAAGCTCCGGATCTCGATGCCGGCGGCCTCGAGGTCACGGCGGACAGCGGCGGACATGGACACCGCACCCGTGGTATCGCCGTGGAGGCAGATGCTCTCGGCTGTGGTCCTGATGGTCGAACCGTCGCGGGCGATGATGACACCGTCGCTGGCGAGTCGGACCATGTTGGCCGAGACCTCGTCCTCGTCGTGGAGGACCGCGCCGGGTTCGCGGCGGGAGACCAGCGTGCCATCGGGGTTGTAGGCCCGGTCCGCGAAGGCTTCGGCCACCCCGCGGAGGCCCGCCTTCTCCGCGGCCTTCAGTGCCACGGAGCCGGGGAGGAGCAGCAGCGGAAGGTCGCCGCCGAACGCCTTCACGGCATCCACCACGGCCTGCGCCTGGACCTCGTGGGTGACGATGGTGTTGTAGAGGGCCCCGTGAGGTTTCACGTACCTGATGGTGCCGCCGGCCGCCCGGGAGATCGCGTCGAGGGCGCCGATCTGGTAGAGGACGTCGTCGGCCAGCTCGGTGGGAGAGCAGTCGATGAAGCGGCGGCCGAACCCGACCAGATCCCGGTAGCCGACGTGCGCGCCGATCGTCACGCCGGCGGCCACTGCATCCCGGCAGGTCTGCGCGATGGTGGAGGGTTCCCCGGCGTGGAAGCCGCACGCGACATTGGCGCTGGAGACGGAGCGGAAGATCGCGGCGTCGTCCCCCATGATCCAGTTGCCGAACGATTCGCCGACGTCGCTGTTGAGGTCGATGTGAACGATTGTGATCCTCGTCTCTCCTGGGTGGTTCCTCTAGGATGCCCGAGTTCATCAGATTGTTCAACAATTTTCGGGTCCTGGTTTGCCTGGATGGTCCCCGACGCCGTCGGCCTGCCGAGGGAGCGTCGTGCCCGTCATCCGGCGAGGGCGTCGACCGCCTCCCGGGTGAAGGGCAGGGTGCCGTCGAACGGTGTCAGCGTGAACCACTCGCCGTCCTGCCGGGTGGCGAACACGAGAAGAGGACCGGAGGTGTCCAGGGGATCGCCGTCCGGGTACTCCGCGGTGCCGCTGCAGGCGTCGGGCATCGACGAGACACGCACGCTTCCTCCGTCGACCTCCCCCTTCAGGATCTCGTCCACGCGGACCTCGTAGGCGTGGGCATCGACCCCGAAGACGGGCGCTGTCCCATCCCGCGTGCTCGACGACGCGACGACCACGAGGTCGGCGGCGTCGTACTTCTCCTGCGGTGTGGGGAAACCCGCCCAGCTGGGGCAGGAGATGGATCCGGGTCCACATCCGGACAGGGCGCACAGCGCGAGGACACCCAGGACCGGACCGGCACCGCGACTCCTCCTGCGGTGAGGGCGTCGGACACCGGCGCCGGGACCGGGAGCGTTCACTCCTCCGGCTTCGGTTCCATCAGCTGGATGAGATTGCCGCACGTGTCCTCGAAGATCGCCACGACGGCGGCGCCGATGTCGAGCGGCGGCTGGGTGAAGACCACTCCCTTGCCGGTCAGCCGGGTGTACTCGGCCTCGACGTCCCCGACCGCGAACTGGGCCAGTGGGATGCCGTCGTGGACGAGGGCGTCCCGGTACGGCTTCACCGCCGGGTGGCTGGACGGTTCCAGGAGCAACTCGGGTCCGTCCGGCGCTTCGGGGGACACCACGGTGAGCCAGGAATGCATGCCGAGAGGGATGTCCTGGCGCTTCACGAAACCGAGCACCTCGGTGTAGAAGGCGAGTGCCTTCCGCTGGTCGTCGACGAACAGACTCGTCAGGGCTATCCTCATCGCTCACTCCTCTTCCTCGCCGGCCACCGTGTGGCCCAGAGTAGGCCGCATCGCGAGCGCGGAACAGGCCCCGACCGGATCGGCCGGTGAACCCGTCGGTTCAATACCCCAGGAAGGCATCCGTCGTCACGCGCGGGACGCCCGCCGTGCGCACCTGCGCCCGCAGGCGCCCGATGAACGCGGGAGAGCCCGAGATGAGCACCTTCCGGCGGGGCAGGTCCGGCACCGCCGCGAGGAGGTGGTCCGCCGTCGGCTCGGCCCCCGCGAGGGTCCACCCCTCGGGCAGGGCCGGGACCGTTCCGGTCGTCGGCATGAACAGCACGACGCGCGTGCCCAGGCCGGCCAGCTCGTCGCGGAAGGCGATCTCCTGCTCGCTGCGGACCGCGTAGACGAGGACGACGTCGCGCGCCTCTCCGCGCTCGCCGAGGTCACGGAGGTGGCTGATGAACGGCGTCACGCCGATCCCGCCGGCGACCAGCAGCAGGGGGAGGGCGGGATCGCGGGGGAGGTGGAAGTCACCGCCGACGAGCGTCCCCGTGACGCGCGCGTCGTCCGGGAGGTCGAGGAGGGCGTTCTTGAAGGAGCTGCCCGCCTCCGCGGTCCGCAGGCCGAACGTCACGGCATCACGTCGCTGCGGTGCGGAGGTGATGCTGAAGACCCGGCGGCTGCCGCGGCCGTCGGGCCCGGGGTGCGGCAGGTCCAGCTCCATGTACTGCCCGGCCCGGAAGCGCACGGGGCGCCCGGTCCGGAAGACCAGCTCGGTGCTGGTCGGCGTCAGCTGTCGCCTCCCTGCAAGGGAGAGCCGTACGCCGCCGCGCTGTCCCATGACGAAGGCGATGGCGTTGCCGAGCACGAGGGCGAACTCGGGTCCGAGGAACACCGGACCGATGGACAGCTGGAGGGCGAACACCAGACCGACGACGGCGGCGACGGACCACTGCTGCCACCGCAGCGGCGGCAGGGTCAGCGGCTCGGTCATCATGAAGCCGAGCAGGAACAGGACAGGGTACGAGGTCAGGATGAGCTGGAGGCCGGCTCCGGGCATCATCCCGTTCTGCATCAGGCCGTAGAGCAGGATGCCCACGGTGACCACGAGGAACACGGCCGCCATGGACAGCTTCCGCGTCCGGTAGAGCAGGAGCGCGCCGCCCACCACGACGACGGGAAGCATGTAGGCATTCGCGACCCACCACCCGGCAACCCCCACCCCGAGCAGGGTGGCGACCACCGCGCCCGTCGCCGCCGGGTTGAAGAGGTGCCGTCCCCTGACGGCCAGGAGGAACTTCGAGGCTCCAGCCGCCACGCCGGCCGCGAGGATGCCCCCGAGACCGGCTCCCGTGTCCGACGGGAACATGATCAGGAACAGGATCAGTCCCGTGATGAGCGAGGACTCGCCGTGGGGCCTCAGCCGGAGGATCAGCGCCATCAGCCGGGTGCCGATGATCGTGCCGCCCACGGCAGCCACCAGGGTTCCGGCGATCTCGGCCGGGGTGAACGCGAGCAGGCCGGCCAGCGAGAGGACCAGTGCCTCGACGGTCAGGATCGCCAGGAGTGTCAGCGTCAGCCGGTACATGGTCATGCGGCCCAGGAGGCCGTCGAGTACTGCGGTCATGAGAAAAGGGCTCCTGCGAGGGGTGCGGAATAGCGGGCTCGTCCGTCCGAGTACATCAGGACGTAGTCGAACTCGAAGGTTCCCGCGAGGTCCGCGGGATCGGTGAGGAACAGGGCGGTGCACAGGCCGTCGGCCGTCATGGCGTCAGCGGCCAGCACCCAGGTCGCGACGACGGTGTCCACGCTCCGGCCGGTCCTCGCGTCCAGGACATGGTGCAGGCCGTCGCCCCACGCGCGGCGGTTCGACGCGGACGCGCACAGTGCGCCGGTCCCCAGACCGACCGCACCGATCGCCGACGACGGGTCGTAGGGGTGTTCGAGGGCGACGCTGATGGTGCCGCCGGCAGCCCGGCGCATGTCCCCGCTGGCATCGACCAGGACGTCCTCGTGGCCCTCGGCGCGCAGGTATTCCAGCATGAGGTCGACGAGCTGTCCCTTGCCGGCCGCGCCGACGTCGAGGATCGCCGGTTCCCGCAGCGTGACGCCGTCGTCCGTCCAGGTCAGGACGTCGTCCCAGGCCCGGGCGGGGGCGGGGGCCCGCGTGGGAGTCAGCGAGTAGCCGGCGTCGTAGCCCAGCGCGGCGAGCGGGTCGCCGACGAGCGGTGAGACGCCGCCGCGCGTGAGGTCGTGGAGCGAGCGCAGCAGGCGCCCGAGCTCCGCACCGTGGGGAGGCAGGGGCAGCGAGCCGCCGGCAGCGGCGAGCGCCGCGACGCCGGAGTCGGTGCGGAACCGCGAGTAGAGGGCGTCGTACTCCCGGGCGAGATGGAGCAGCTGTGCCCGCTGGCCGGGCAGGAGTGCAGCGCCGGTGTCCACGCGCCAGCCGGTGCCGATCGCCTCGAAGCTGAAGGAATCCGCCACGCCGGCGCGCCTAGAGCTGCGCTTCGCTCTTGATCTTGCCCAGGGCGTCGTTGAACCCGCCGCTCGTCAGGGAGGACCCTGCCACCTTGTCCACGGAGAGTTCGTCCAGCTTCTTCCCGACCACGGCGTCCGAGATCCCGCCCGCGAAGCGGCCCTGGTACTCGGTGGTGGTGGGGTTGTCCGGCATCGGCTCCACCTCGACGGCGGTGACGACGTCGGCCTCGAGGGTGAGCGTCACGCCCACCTCCTCCTGCCCGGCGGGGGACTGGTAGCTGCCCGTCCCGCTGTAGGTGCCGTCCTTGTAGACCCCGCCGGAGGATCCGCCGGCCGCCGGCGTCTGTGCCGGGGCGTCGGCCGCCGGCTGCTCCGATCCCGGCGTGCCTGCGGCGGGTTCCTCGGCATCGGCACCGGCGCAGCCTGCGGTGCCGAGGATCGACACGGCGGCGAGCGCCGTCAGGATCCTCCTGTGGCGGGGGAAGCCGGGCGTGGCGGATGCCGCGCGTGCAGTGGTTCGGGTCGGGCCTGTGCTGGTCACTGGGTGCTCCTGTCGGGGTGCCGCGGCGAGACGGGGCGGGCGTCCGAACCGTCGGAATCATTGAACCTGAAACTAACATCCGTGGTCAGCCCAACGATCTACTCATCCATTCGTTTCCCTGGCCACTATGGACGGTTCGACGGCACGGTTCCACGGACACTTGACCCACGTCACGAAAATCCGGGCGGTCGGGGCCGCGCCGCTATGCTGGACGAGTGACTCCCGAAGAACTCTCTGCCGCTATTTCCGCCTGCCTGAAGGCCGCCGTCGAGGCCGGTGACTTCACGGTCGACCTCCCGTCGGAGGTGCGGGTGGAGCGGCCGAAGAACCGCGAGCACGGCGACTGGGCCACGAACATCGCCCTGCAGCTCGGCAAGAAGGCGGGGATGAACCCCCGCGACTTCGCCCAGATCCTCAGCGAACGCCTCGCCGGCATCGAGGGCGTGAAGAGCGTGGACATCGCGGGCCCCGGCTTCCTCAACATCACGCTCGACGCCGGAGCGGCCGGCGAGCTGGCCCGTACGATCGTGGAGGCAGGCCCCGCGTACGGCGGGAGCACGGCGCTCGCCGGCCAGAAGATCAACCTCGAGTTCGTCTCGGCGAACCCCACGGGCCCCATCCACATCGGCGGGACCCGCTGGGCTGCGGTGGGGGACGCGCTGGCCCGCGTGCTCCAGTCGCAGGGCGCCAGCGTGGTGCGGGAGTACTACTTCAACGATCATGGTGCGCAGATCGAGCGGTTCGCGCGCTCGCTCCACGCCAGCGCCGCGGGCAGGCCTGCCCCCGACGACGGCTACGGCGGCCAGTACATCGAGGACATCGCGCAGCGCGTGGTCGCGGCCGAGCCCGACATCCTGACGCTCCCCGAGGCCGACGCCGTCGAGCGCTTCCGGGCCGTCGGCGTCGATTTCATGTTCACCGACATCAAGGCGTCGCTCCACGACTTCGGCGTGGACTTCGACGTCTACTTCCACGAGCACTCGCTGTTCGAGAACGACTTCGTCGGCGGCCTGCTCGAGCAGCTGAAGGGATCCGGCAACCTCTTCTTCGAGGACGGCGCCTGGTGGCTGAGGTCGACGGACTTCGGTGACGACCGGGACCGCGTCGTCATCAAGTCCGACGGTGCTCCTGCGTACATCGCCGGCGACATCGGCTACTTCGTCAACAAGCGCCGCCGGGGCTTCGACCTCAACATCATCATGCTGGGCGCCGACCACCACGGGTACGTGGCCCGCCTGAAAGCCGCCGCAGCTGCCCTGGGCGACGACCCCGCCAGCGTCGAGGTGCTCATCGGCCAGATGGTGAACCTCATGCAGAACGGCGCGCCCGTCCGTATGTCGAAGCGCGCCGGCACGGTGGTGACCCTCGAGGACCTCGTGGACGCCGTCGGCGTGGACGCCGCCCGGTACACGCTGGCCCGGTTCTCCGCGGATTCGAACATCGACATCGACCTCGACCTGCTGACCCGCCGCACCAACGAGAACCCGGTGTTCTACGTGCAGTACGCGCACGCCAGGACCCACGCCGTCGCCCGCAACGCCGTCTCGGCGGGCGTGGACACCGGCTCCTTCGACGCGGCGTCGCTCAGCCACCCCACGGAGGGTGAACTGCTGGCCGCCCTCGGCCAGTTCCCCGGCGTCGTCGCCCAGGCCGCGACCTTCCGCGAACCGCACCGCGTGGCCCGCCACCTCGAGGTGATCGCCGGGACCTACCACCGCTGGTACGACGCCTGCCGTGTCGCGCCGCTCGGCGACGCGCCCGTCGAGGACGTGCACCGCTCCCGCCTGTGGCTGAACAACGCCACGCAGCAGGTCCTGGCCAACGGCCTCGACCTCCTCGGCGTCTCCGCGCCGGAGAGGATGTGAGCGTGGACGGGACCGCACCGAACGGGGCCTCCCCGCTCGCGCCCCACTGGCTCTCCGTCCCGGAGGACCAGGCCCGGCTGGAGCAGAAGCTGTGGGCCGAGGACGTGGAGCGCGGGGACGACGGCGTGCTGCGCATCGACGGTGTGTCCGTGGCCGATCTCGCCGCGGAGTACGGCACCCCGCTGTTCGTCATGTCCGAGCGCGACTTCCGCGCTCGTGCCGCCACGTTCCGCGACGCCTTCGACGACGCCTTCCGTGACCTGTGCGGGGGAGTCGACGTGTTCTACGCCGGCAAGTCCTTCCTGTGCACCGAAGTGGCCCACTGGGTGCGCGAGGAGGGGCTGGGGCTCGACACCTGCTCCGGCGGAGAGCTCGCCGTCGCCCTCCGCGCCGGCATGCCGGGCCACCGGCTCGGGCTGCACGGGAACAACAAGTCGGCGGCGGAGATCACGCGCGCCATCGACGCCGACCTCGGCCGGATCGTCGTCGACAGCCTGCAGGAGGTCGCCCTCGTCGGGGACCTGGCCGTGCAGCGCGGGCGCCGCGCCAACGTCATGCTCCGCCTGACGCCTGGCGTCCACGCCCACACCCACGAGTTCATCGCCACGGCGCACGAGGACCAGAAGTTCGGCCTGTCGCTGACCACCGAGCAGGGACCGGGCCAGGCCGGGGGAGGACAGGAGGCCCAGGACGACGGCGCCTCGTCACCCGCAGCGCGCGCCGTCGCGGACGCGCTCGCCCACCCGGGCATCAACCTCCTCGGCGTCCACTGCCACATCGGGTCGCAGATCTTCGAGCCCGAGGGCTTCGAACTGGCCGCGCAGCGGCTGCTCGGTTTCCTCGCGGAGGTCCGGGACCGGCACGGCGTCGAACTCGCCGAGCTCGACCTCGGCGGCGGCTACGGCATCGCCTACACCGAGGAGGACGAACCGCGCCCGGCGGCGGAGATCGCCCGTGCCATGGCGTCCGTCGTCGGCACGACCTGCCGCGAGCTGCAGCTGAAGGTCCCGCGGATCTCGATCGAGCCGGGCCGCGCCATCGTCGGTCCCACGACGTTCACCCTGTACACCACCGGCACCACCAAGACCGTGCGCGTGGACGCCCCGGCCAGCGGCTCCCAGGAACTGCAGGGCGCCTCCGTTACGCACCCGCGACGCTATGTGTCGGTGGACGGCGGCATGAGCGACAACGCCCGTCCGGTGCTCTACGGCGCGGATTATTCGGCCGTCCTGGCGTCCCGGACGCCCGGGGCGGACCCGGTGCTCTCCCGCGTGGTTGGAAAACACTGCGAGAGCGGTGACATCGTGGTGCGGGACGTCTACCTCCCCGAGGACACCGGAGCCGGTGACCTCCTCGCCGTCCCGGGCACCGGAGCCTACTGCTGGGTGCTCTCGAGCAACTACAACTACCTGACCCGCCCGCCCGTCGTGGCGGTGGCCGATGGCCGTGCCCGGCTGATCGTGCGCGGCGAGACCGAGGAGGACCTGTTCCGCAGGGACGTCGAGCGCGAACCCGCCTTGCCCGCCACGGAACCAGGAGCCCCACGGACCGTATGAACACGCCAGCCACGCCCTCCCGCCAGCCCCTCCGCGTCGCCCTGCTCGGCTGCGGCAACGTCGGCTCCCAGGTCGCCCGTATCCTGCTCGAGGACGCGGAGAACCTCGGCCGCCGTGCCGGAGCACCGCTCGAACTCATCGGGGTCGCCGTCCGCACCCTCGATGCCGAGCGTGACGTCGAGCTGCCCGCCGGGCTCCTGACGCTCGACGCCGGGAAGCTCGTCGAGGACGCCGACATCGTGATCGAGCTCATGGGCGGCCTCGAGCCCGCCAAGTCCCTCATCCTCCGCGCCATCGAGCACGGGGCCACGGTGGTCAGCGGCAACAAGGCGCTCCTCGCGCAGGACGGGCCCGAGCTCTACGAGCAGGCCGACGCCGCCGGTGTCCAGCTCTCCTACGAGGCCGCCGTCGCCGGAGCCATCCCGATCCTGCGCCCCATCCGCGACAGCCTCTCCGGTGACCGCATCACGCGCGTCCTCGGCATCGTCAACGGGACCACCAACTACATCCTCGACCAGATGGACTCCACGGGCGCCTCCTTCGCGGACGCGCTGAAGGCCGCCCAGGACCTCGGGTACGCGGAGGCGGATCCGACGGCCGACATCGAGGGCCACGACGCCGCCGCGAAGGCCGCGATCCTCGCCTCCCTGTCCTTCCACACACGCTTCGCCCTCGAGAACGTCCACTGCGAGGGCATCACCTCGGTCACGGCCGACGACATCGCGGCCGCGGCGGAGGACGGCTACGTCATCAAGCTGCTGGCCATCGCGGAGATCCTCACCGACGACGCCGGCGCGGCGGGGGTCGGCGTCCGCGTCCACCCCACCCTGCTGCCACGCTCCCACCCGCTGGCCGCCGTCCACGGCGCCTTCAACGCGGTGTTCATCGAGGCGGAGAACGCCGGGGAACTGATGTTCTACGGCCAGGGCGCCGGCGGCACCCCCACGGCCTCGGCAGTGCTGGGCGACGTCGTCAGTGCCGCGCGCCGCATGGTGCTCGGCGGCCCGGGCCGCACCGAGACCACCACCGGGCACGTCCCGCCGCTGAGCATCGACACCGTCCGCACCAGCTACTGCATCGGGCTCGAGGTCGCCGACCAGCCGGGCGTCCTCGCCCGGATCGCCCAGATCTTCGCCGAGAACGGCGTCTCCATCGAGACCATGCGCCAGCGCATCCACCAGGGCGGGCCCGACGGCGGCACCACCGCCGAGCTGCGCATCGTCACCCACCGCGCGCCGGAGGCGTCCCTCGCAGCGACCGTCGCGCAGGTCGCCGCGCTCGACGTCATCACCGCCGTCTCATCCGTGCTCCGAGTAGAGGGAATCTAAGTGGCCCACCAGTGGCGCGGAGTCATCCGCGAATACGCCGAACGCCTGCCCGTCACCGACGCCACCGAGGTCATCACCCTCGGCGAGGGCGGCACGCCGCTCGTGCACGCGCGGCACCTGAGCGAGCTGACGGGTTCCAGCGTCTACCTCAAGGTCGAGGGCATGAATCCCACGGGATCCTTCAAGGACCGGGGCATGACCATGGCGATGACCGCCGCCGTCGCCGCCGGGGCGAAGGCCGTGGTCTGCGCGTCCACGGGCAACACGTCCGCGTCGGCCGCCGCCTACGCCACGCAGGCCGGCATCACGTGCGCCGTACTGGTCCCGGACGGCAAGATCTCGATGGGCAAGCTGAGCCAGGCGATCGCCCACGGCGCGCAGCTGCTGCAGGTCAACGGCAACTTCGACAACTGCCTCGACGTGGCCCGCAAGCTCGCGGAGGCGTACCCGGTGTTCCTCGTGAACTCCGTGAACCCCGCGCGCCTCGAGGGTCAGAAGACGGCGGCCTTCGAGGTCGTCGACTCCCTCGGCGACGCCCCGGACTACCACCTGATGCCGGTGGGCAACGCCGGCAACATCAGCGCCTACTGGAAGGGCTACAAGGAGTACGCCGCGCCCTACGACTCCATGTACCACGGGGAGCTCCCGGCCGTCGCAACGCACACCCCGATCATGTGGGGCTTCCAGGCGGAGGGCGCCTCCCCGCTCGTCAAGGGGCACCCGATCACCGAGCCGGACACCATCGCGACCGCCATCCGCATCGGCAACCCGGCGTCGTGGGACTTCGCGGTCGCCGCCCGCGACGAGTCCGGCGGACTCATCGAGGCCGTCACCGACGACGAGATCCTGGACGCCCACCGCTGGCTGTCCTCCCGCGAGGGCGTCTTCGTGGAGCCCGCGTCCGCCGCGGGTGTCGCGGGCCTGCTGAAGAAGCACGCCGAGGGCGCCGTCCCGACCGGGAAGACGATCGTCATCACCGTCACGGGCCACGGACTCAAGGACCCCCAGTGGGCGCTGCGCAACGCGGACGGGGCCGACATCGAGCCCACCAAGGTGGAGTTCGACGTCGTGAGCGTCGCCGCCGCGCTGGGACTCGAGGACTGACATGCTGCACGCGGCACCCCTGCCGGAGGATCAGCTCGACCTCCCGGCCGTCGACGCCGGCCAGGACGTCGAGGTCAGGGTCCCCGCCACGAGTGCGAACCTCGGGCCGGGCTTCGACGCGCTCGGGCTCGCGCTCTCGCTCTACGACACCGTGCGCGTCCGCACGACGACGTCGGGAACGACGACCGTGCGTCCCACGGGGGAGGGAGCCGACGACCTGCCGCTCGACGGGACCCACCTCGTGGCGCGCTCCCTGATCAGCACCCTCCATCGGGCGGGGCGCCGCGCTCCCGGGCTCCGCCTCGACACCGTGAACGTGATCCCGCACGGCAGGGGGATGGGGTCCTCCGCGGCGGCGATCGTCGCAGGGGTCCTCGCGGGCAACGCGCTGCTGCCGGCCGACCAACGGATGGACGCCGCGCACCTCCTGCAGTGGGCGGCCTCGATCGAGGGCCACCCGGACAACGTGGCGCCCGCCCTCATGGGCGCCCTCGCGATCTCCTGGGAGAGTGGCCGCGCGTTCCACAGCACGCGCGTCGAGGTGCACCCGGACGTCATCCCGATCCTCGCGGTTCCCGACCGGGCGCTGTCCACCGAGAGTGCCCGGGCGCTGCTGCCGGCATCCGTGTCCCACGCCGGTGCCGCCGCCAACGCCGGCCGGGCGGCCCTCATCGTGCATGCGCTCGGCACCGACCCTTCCCTGCTGTTCCCGGCCACGCAGGATGCGATCCACCAGGACTACCGCGCGCCGGCCATGCTGCCGAGCGCCACCCTGCTGCGCGGACTGCGCGCCGCCGGGTTCGCCAGCACCATCTCCGGTGCGGGGCCCAGCGTGCTGACCCTCGCCGTGGGCGAGGCCGGTGCCGACGCGGCCGAGGAGGCACTGCGGCGCCTGATCGATGCGGGCGACACGCCGGGGGCGTGGCGGGTCCTCCGGCTGGCAGTGGAGCGGGAAGGTGCTAAAATAAGAGGGCACCAGGGGTAGCGAGGCGTTCACGCCGACCTACTGTGCATCTCGAACAGTACGTTTCGAAAAGTACCGTGTGCTTCTGTTGAGTCGGCCGTCCTCTCTGGACCGCCGCAACACTGCAGGTCCCATCAGCAGCAGCACATCCTGACGGTGTAGCCTCCGACCCTATCCCGGAGCGCATGGACTCAACCTCCCGCGCAGGGACATTCTCAGGTTTCCAGCTCCACCCAGGCCTGCCGGATCGTATCCGGTCGGGCTGATCCCCCGCCTGCTTCATATGCGGCACGGGGCAAACCACCGCGGACCACGGATCATGTGGCCGCCCGACGAGGGGGAAGGATCCTTCGTGACTGAAACCACTGACCTGTTACCAGGTGTGGCCACCCAAGACGCTGAAGCAACCGGCGCAACAACTTCCAAGAGCAGCGGTCTCGCCGGCCTGAAGCTCGCCCAGCTGCAGGCACTTGCCGGCCAGCTCGGCATCACCGGTGGATCGAGGATGCGCAAGAGCGATCTCGTCTCCGCGATCTCCGACCACCAGCGGGGCTCCGCGGTCGCCGACCGCCAGAAGGCCCCCACCGTCCGCACCGAGCGCAGCGCCGACGCTGAGCGTCCGGCCACGGGGGGCACGCAGGACGGGGCACAGGACAACCAGGACCAGGACGCGCAGTCCGCTCCGGCCGAGCGTCAGCCCCGCACCCGCAACCGCAACCGCCGCGCGGGCAGCGACGGCGTCGTCTCCGTCCCGACCGAGACCGCCACCGCCGACCCGGCCGAGGCCCCGTCCCGCGACGGCGCCGAGGACGGCTCGGGTGCCGAGCAGCAGGACCGCGGCGACCGCGAGAACGGCGGCCGCAGCCAGCGCAACCGCCGCAACCGTCGCGGCGAGGACCGCTCGGACGCCCCGTCGGGCCAGAACGAGTCCCAGAACGGTGCGCAGGGGGAGTCCCAGAACGCCGGGCAGGGCGAGTCGCAGGCCGAGTCCCCGTCCGGACAGCAGGGCGAGGCGCGCAGCGACCGCAGCGAGCGACGCAGCCGTTCCCGCAACGGCCGCGACGACGACCGCTCGGCCAACGGCTCCAACCAGTCCAGTGGCCAGTCGGGCAACCAGTCGGGCAACCAGTCGGGCAACCAGTTCAACAGCCCGTCGAACGGCCAGTCGACCAATGACGGCCAGAACGACGGCGGCCGCAGCGGCAACGAGCGCAGCGACAACCGCGGCAACGGCTCCACCGAGGACGAGGGCCGCGGACGCAACCGCCGCAACCGTGCGAACCGCAACGGAGGGAACGGTCCCGAGGACCGCAACAGCCGCTTCCGCGACCGCAACGAGCGCAACGACCGCCGACGCGGCCGGAACCAGAACCCCGAGGTCGACGACGTCGAGGTCACCGACGACGACGTCCTGCTGCCCGTCGCGGGCATCCTCGACGTCCTCGAGAACTACGCCTTCGTGCGTACCTCCGGCTACCTGCCGGGCCCGAACGACGTCTACGTCTCGCTCGCCCAGGTCAAGAAGCACAACCTGCGCAAGGGCGACGCCGTCGTCGGCGCCATCCGCGCTCCCCGCGAGGGTGAGACCCAGGCCGCCGCACGCCAGAAGTTCAACGCCCTGGTCCGCGTCACCTCCATCAACGGCAAGCCTGCCGAGGAGCTGAAGGACCGCGTCGAGTTCGCGAAGCTCGTGCCGCTCTACCCCTCGGACCGCCTGCGCCTCGAGACGGACCCGAAGAAGATCGGCCCCCGCGTGATCGACCTCGTGGCCCCGATCGGCAAGGGCCAGCGCGGCCTGATCGTCTCGCCGCCCAAGGCCGGCAAGACCCTGATCCTGCAGGCGATCGCGAACGCCATCACGATCAACAACCCCGAGGTCCACCTCATGATGGTCCTGGTGGACGAGCGTCCCGAGGAAGTCACGGACATGCAGCGGACGGTGAAGGGCGAGGTCATCGCCTCGACGTTCGACCGCCCCGCCGACGACCACACCACGGTCGCCGAACTCTCCATCGAGCGCGCCAAGCGCCTCGTGGAGATGGGCATGGACGTCGTCGTGCTCCTCGACTCCATGACCCGCCTCGGCCGCGCCTACAACCTGGCCGCTCCGGCGTCGGGCCGCATCCTCTCCGGTGGCGTCGACTCGGCAGCGCTGTACCCGCCGAAGCGGTTCTTCGGTGCCGCGCGCAACATCGAGAACGGTGGCTCGCTCACCATCCTCGCGACCGCCCTCGTGGAGACCGGGTCCAAGATGGATGAGGTCATCTTCGAGGAGTTCAAGGGCACCGGCAACATGGAACTCCGCCTCTCGCGGAACCTCGCCGACAAGCGCATCTTCCCCGCCGTGGACGTCAATGCCTCCGGCACGCGTCGCGAGGAGAACCTGCTCTCGCCCGACGAGGTCAAGATCATGTGGAAGCTGCGCCGCGTGCTGTCGGGTCTCGAGACCCAGCAGGCACTGGAGCTGCTCACCAACAAGATCCGGGAGACGCAGTCCAACGTCGAGTTCCTGATGCAGGTCCAGAAGACCACGCTGGGCTCCAAGGACTCCGACTAGCACCGGGCAGCCGTCCGGGACGAGCAGGCCGTATATCGGCCGGTTCGTCCCGGACGGCTTTGTCCGTTAACCGGCAACCAACCGGCAACCTGGTCCTCCCCGCCGTCCCGACCTTCGTAGACTGGCTGCACAAGCCGAAAGAGGTACACCCGATGTTTGAGTCCATCCAGGGACTGCTCGACGAACACTCCGAGCTGCAGGACCAGCTCGCCGACCCGGCCGTCCACGCCGACCAGGCGCTGGCCCGGAGGCTCGGCCGCCGGTACGCGGAACTGGGACGCATCGTCGACGCGCACAACCGCTGGAGCGCGCTCGAGGACGACCTCGAGGCGGCCCGCGGCATGGCCTCCGAGGATCCGGAGTTCGCGGCCGAGGTGCCCGTCCTCGAGGAGCAGCTCGCAACGGCGCAGGAGAAGCTGCGCCGCCTCCTCATCCCGCGCGACCCGAACGACAGCCGCAACGTCATCATCGAGGTCAAGGGCGGCGAGGGCGGCGACGAGGCCGCACTGTTCGCCGGCGACCTGCTGCGCATGTACACCCGCTACGCCGAGTCGCGGGGCTGGAAGACCGAGCTCATCTCCGCCAACGAGTCGGACCTCGGCGGCTACAAGGACGTGCAGATGGCCATCAAGGGGTCCTCGAACGACCCCGCGGAGGGCGTCTACGCCCGCCTCAAGTTCGAGGGCGGGGTGCACCGTGTGCAGCGCGTCCCCGTCACCGAGTCGCAGGGCCGCATCCACACGTCGGCCGCCGGCGTGCTCGTGCTGCCCGAGGTGGACGAGCCCGAAGAGGTGGAGATCAGCCAGAACGACCTCAAGATCGACGTCTACCGCTCCTCGGGCCCCGGCGGCCAGTCCGTGAACACGACCGACTCGGCCGTGCGCATCACGCACCTCCCCACCGGGATCGTCGTCGCCATGCAGAACGAGAAGTCGCAGCTGCAGAACCGTGAGGCCGCCATGCGCGTGCTCCGCTCCCGCATCCTGGCCCACGAGCAGGAGAAGATCGACGCCGCGAACTCGGACATCCGGAAGTCCCAGATCCGCACGATGGACCGCTCGGAGCGCATCCGCACGTACAACTACCCGGAGAACCGGATCGCCGACCACCGCACCGGCTACAAGGCCTACAACCTCGACGCCGTCATGAACGGCGACCTCGAGCCCGTGGTGCAGTCG
The DNA here is from genome assembly GCF_023100725.1 of Arthrobacter antioxidans. Taxonomy (NCBI): domain Bacteria; kingdom Bacillati; phylum Actinomycetota; class Actinomycetes; order Micrococcales; family Micrococcaceae; genus Arthrobacter; species Arthrobacter antioxidans. Next base: position 2,417,377 of record NZ_CP095501.1, on the reverse strand, counting down.
GCCATCGAGATGGACGAGCAGGCCCGCCTGGACGCCATCGGCGCGGACGAGTAGTCATGGAGGAGGCCCTGCGGGCCGCCGAACGGCAGCTCCGCTCGGCGGGCGTCCCCAGTCCGCGGGTCGACGCCGAGCTGCTGGCAGCGCACCTGCTGGGGGTCTCGCGCGGACGGCTGAGGGCCCTGGCGCTGATCGGGTCGCCCGCTCCCGAGGGCTTCCAGGCCCTCGTGGACGAGCGTGCCCGGCGCGTGCCGCTGCAGCACCTGACCGGTGTGGCGTATTTCCGGCGTGTCGAACTGTCCGTGGGCCCCGGCGTCTTCGTCCCGCGGCCCGAGACCGAGACCGTCGCGCAACTCGTGATCGACCGCGCGTCGGGCCTCATCGCGCCCAGGATCGTCGACCTCGGCACGGGGTCCGGGGCGATCGCGGCCGCCGTCGCGGACGAGGTCCCCGGCGCCGACGTGTACGCCGTCGAACTCAGCGACCTCGCACTCGCCTGGGCGGGACCGAACCTCGCGCGCTTCGGGGTGCACCTGGTGCAGGGCGACCTCGCCACGGCACTCCCGGAGCACGACGGGAGCTTCGACGTCGTGGTCTCCAACCCGCCCTACATCCCCGCCGAAGCCGTCCCCAACGAGCCGGAGGTCGCCGAGCACGACCCCCGGATGGCACTGTACGGCGGGGGAGCGGACGGCATGGAACTGCCCCGCGCCGCTGCGGGGTCGGCCGCTCGCCTGCTCAGGCCCGGCGGGTACTTCGTCATGGAGCACGCGGAGGTGCAGGCTCCGTGGGTCGCGGCCTTCCTCGAGCGGACGGGCGTCTGGACCGCGGTCACCACGCATCAGGACCTCGGCGGTCGCGACCGCGCCACCAGTGCCGTGCTGACCACGGGACCCGCTTCCCCCGACACCACCCGAGAGGCACACCCATGACGGAGCACACCCCACCCGGCCGACCGGACACCGCCCCGCACGCCGCGGTCGCCGTCGCAGCGGTCACCTACGACCGGCACGAGGAGCTGGCACAGCTCCTGCGGTCTCTCGCGGCGCAGACCGCCCCGATCCGGACCGTGGCCCTCGTGGACTCGGGGACACGGCCCGCGACGGACGTCGTCGACGCCGCCACGGCGGCCGGCGGCACCATCCACTACCTGCGCTCGGAAGCCAACCTCGGCGGCGCGGGGGGCTTCGCCTTCGCCATCCTCGCGGCCGTCGCGAGCGGAGCCGAGTGGATCTGGCTCATGGACGACGACGGCCACCCCGAGGACGGGCGGTGCCTCGCCGAGCTGCTGAAGGCCGCCCACGAGCACGAGCTCGACATCGTGAGCCCGCTCGTCGCCGCGACGTCGGACCCCTCACGGCTGTCCTTCAACTTCCGCATCAACGGGCTGCTGACGAACGACCGCGCGACGCTGGAGGCCAGGGGCTACCTGCCCGACATGGTGCACTTCTTCAACGGTGCACTGATCCGCGCGGAGGTGTTCTCGACGATCGGCCTGCCGGACATGAAGTTCTTCATCCGCGGCGACGAGGTGGACTTCCTGGCGCGCGTACGGAAGGCCGGCCTGAAGTACGGGACGCTCGCCACCGTCGCGGTGCGTCACCCGGCCACCTGGTCGGAGATGAAGCCGATCTTCGGCGGCTTCATCACCCCGGTGATCCCCGACGGCGACTTCAAGCGGTTCTCCTACTTCCGGAACCGCGCCTACCTCGCCCGCAAGCACCGCAACCTCCGGTGGTTCGGTGCGGACGTCGTCGGCTTCCCCTACTACTTCATCACGCAGCGCGACCTCAAGGGCCTGCGCGCCTGGTTCGCCGCCTATTCCGCGGGGCTCCGCGGGACGGGCTTCGGACCGCCGCCGTCCTCCTGAGCGCCCGCCGACCGGCGGGTGGACGCGCCGATGTGCGCCGCCATGGGTAGCAATGGAAGGATGATCGGGTGACAACGAGCTACGACTGTTCCGATCCCACCCAGCGAAGCGAAGGGCTGGCGGCCGCCCAGCGCGCGGTATCGCTCAAGCAGTGCATCGTCCTGCCCACCGACACCGTCTACGGCATCGGGGCGGACGCCTTCTCGCCGCAGGCCGTGGCCACCCTGCTCGCCTCGAAGGGGCGCGGGCGGAACATGCCGCCGCCGGTCCTCATCCCGCGGATCCAGACCCTCGACGGCCTGGCGACCGAGGTCCATCCCGATGCCCGCCGCCTCGCCGAGGCGTTCTGGCCCGGCGGCCTCACCCTCATCTGCCTCGCCCAGCCGTCGCTCACCTGGGACCTCGGCGACACCCTCGGCACCGTGGCGCTGCGCATGCCCGACGACGAGACAGCCCTCGAGCTGCTGACGCTCACGGGGCCGCTCGCGGTGTCCTCCGCGAACAGGACGGGCCGGCCGGCGGCGACGACGGCGGCGGAGGCCGCCGAGCAGCTCGCCGAGTCCGTGGCGGTCTACCTCGACGCCGGCCCGCGGGCCGACGCCGGAGGCACGGGGTCCACCATCGTCGACACCACGGGGGAGCTGCTGCGCGTGGTGCGGCAGGGCACGGTGTCGCTCGAGGAGCTGCGGGCCGTGGTGCCGGGCGTGGTGGGGATCGACGGCGAACTCCCGGACGCGCCGGATGCGCGGGACGCCGGGACCCCGGAGGACGCGGACGCCCCGACGCCGGACCAGGCGGACTCCCCGACGCCGGACGCGCCGGGCGCCGGGACGCCGGACCAGGCGGATGCGCCTGACGCCGGGACCCCGGAGGACGCGGACGCCGGAAGGTAGGTCAGCGCCCGCCCGCACCCGGTGCCGCGCGGCCCGCGTCGGCGAGGACCTCACGGACCCGGGCCGTCGGGACCACGCCGTGGCCGGCCGCCCATCCGGGCACCTGGTCCTGTCCGAACCACATGAGCTCGACACGGCGCACATGCCCGTCGAGGCGACCGCGCACGAGGGACGACACCAGGTAGCCGCCCCGCACCGCGGCCCGGCACAGCGCCGCCGGCAGCACCCGGGGGTGTCCGCCGGCCGCCTCGAGGACGGTGCGCACGGTGAGTCCCTCCCAGGGCTGCAGCACCCGCGCCGGAAGGGCCCCGGGGTGGGTGCCGAGGGCCAGCACCAGCTCCGCGAGGGAGTCCACCGACGTGATCGGCGATCGCGCGGTCCCCGGGGACGCCACGGAGGCGAGCGGCGAGCGGGCGAGCCGCGCCAGGGCCGCCGTCGTCGGACGCCCCTCGCCCTGCACGGAGGTGGCCCGCACCGTCACGACGGACAGTGACGGCTCCCGCGCCGCCGCGAGATCCAGGGCCTGCTCGCCGAGCGCCTTGCTGCGTGAGTACGCCGAGAAGGGGCGCACGGTCCCGGTCTCGTCCAGCATCGGCGTCCGGCCCTGCACGGCCGCGCTGCTGAGGTGGATGAGGCGCCGGACCCCGGCGGCGGACGCGGCGCGGGCGACGACGGCGGGCAGCAGGGCGTTCGCGCCGAGCAGGTCCGTCCCGCCGGTCGCCGAGGGGGTGGCCAGGCCGGCCGCGTTCACGACGACGTCGTACCCCGCCATCGCGGCCTCCAGCCCGGCGGTGTCCGTGGCGTCCGCGGTGGCGAGGAGTGCCACCGGCGCATCGGCGGCCGTCGCGAGCCGCGACGCGGACAGGCCGTGCGCCTCGATGCCCGACGCGTGCAGGGCCCGCAGCACCGCCGAGCCGACGAACCCGGAGCCGCCGAGCACCAGCCAGCGCATCAGGACGCGCCCGTCTGCCCGGCGAGGTCCCGCAGGGGCGGCTCCGGCCGCCAGCCGGGATCGTGCAGGATCACCCGGGCCGCCCTCCACCCGCGCCACACCTGGGAGGCGCCGGAGATCGAGTGCTCGACGGCGAGCAGGCGGAGGAGCTCCTTGCCGGCGGACAGGAGCGTGCCGAGGCCGAACCCCACCCGGTGGTAGCGGCCGTGCAGCTGGAGGTACCGCGCGAGGTGCCCGCGGTTGCGCATACCGCAGAAACGCGACAGGTTGCTCGACTCGTTGAGGTGCCGGACGCCGAGGTCCACCTGCCGCTGCGCGCGCGTCTTCCGGAGGACGAAGGCGTCCACGTAGGCCACCGGGTACCGCTGCGAGACGAGCCACCCGTACGTGAGGTCGTCGCCGTTGAGGAAGAACCGGGCGTCCGGCAGACCGATCTCGCGGACGACGCCGGCCGCGACCAGCATGCCCTCGAAGCACGCGACGTTGGTGTGGAAGACCGGTGACGCCGCGAAGACGTCGCCCCGGACCGGCAGGTGGACGCCGGTGAACTCGTCGAGGGTGTGCTGCCAGAAGAACGGCAGGCCCGCGGCGTCGTAGCGGCGTCCGTGGATGCACGAGTACCGGCTCATCCACGGGGCGAAGGACGCGAGGGCGTCGGGGAGGACGACGACGTCGTCGTCCATCAGCCAGAGCCAGTCGGCCCCTTCCTCGAGGGCGCGCGCGACGCCGGCCGCGAACCCGCCCGAGCCGCCCAGGTTCACGGGCAGGCGCTCCACGATGAGCGGTACGGGGAGGAGGACGTCGGCGAGGACGTCGGCGGTGGCGTCCGTGCTGGCGTTGTCCACCACGACGACGGCGGCCGGGGCCGGTTCCAGGGCCGCGATCGACTCGAGGAGCTCCCGCAGGAGGGGTGCCCGGTTGAACGTCGTGATCACGAGGAATACGCGGGGCGAGCCGGCGTCGGGGACGTGCAACCTGTTCCTTCCGGGCCGCGCCCTGGCAGTATGCAACGGGCCTGGCACAGGCGGGGCAGTTAGTATTCTGGGGTAATAGCAGTCTATTACACCGTGTTCCAGCCCCGGCCGGACGGGTCCCGACCCTACGGGCGCGGGGACCCCGGGCCGCACCACGCCCGGTTTGCGGTGGATGGCTGCATGACACCGTTAGGAATCATGGGACTCAACGAAGGCCGGGCCTCCGCCCGGACACCCGGCTCCACGGCCACAGCCTCCTCCGGCGACAAACCGGCGATCTGGCTGTGGTCGCAGTACCTGCTCGACGCCGCAGCCTGGATCGTGGCCATCCTCCTCGCGCTGATCCTCCGCTACGAGCTCCTGGTCAACGAGGTCAACGTCCCGGGATTCGCCGCGTTCTGTGCGGTGGCCGTCGTCGCCCAGCTGGTGGTGGGGCTCAGCTTCGCGCTGTATCGGGGGAGGTACAGCTTCGGGAGCTTCCACGAAGCGAAGCTCCTGGTCATCGTGGCCGTGCTCGTCGCCGTCATCCTGGTCCTCGTCAGCGTCGCGTTCTTCACCGTCATCGGGGTGCCGCGCAGCATCGGCATCATCGCCTTCCCCTTCGCGTGCATGTTCCTGGCCGCCACCCGCTACCTCAAGCGCATGTATGTGGAGAGCAAGGCGAAGCCGGGCGAGGACGCGCAGCGCACGCTGATCTACGGCGCCGGATTCCTCGGCAACTCGCTCGTGGGCCGCATGATGCAGGACCCCGGTTCCCCCTACTTCCCCGTCGGCCTGATCGACGACGATCCGGCCAAGAAGCACCTGCGGCTCGCCTCCGTCCCGGTCCTCGGGCGGATCGACGACCTGCGGGATGTCGTGGCCAGGACGCAGGCCTCGGTCCTGGTCATCGCGTTCGCGGAGGTGGAGGCCGCGCAGGTGCGCCGCGTCTCCGACCTCGTGGCGGGCCTCGGCATCAGGGTGCTCGTCCTGCCACCGCTGCGGGACATGCTCGGCGCCGCCGGTGCCGCCATCGCCGACTTCCGCGAGGTCGCCGTCGAGGACCTGATCGGACGCCGTCCGGTGGACATCCACCCGGACGAGGTCGCCGGGTACGTCACCGGGAAGCGCGTGCTGGTGACGGGGGCCGGCGGGTCGATCGGCTCGGAACTGTGCCGCCAGCTCTCGATCTTCGCGCCGGCGGAGCTCATCATGCTCGACCGCGACGAGACCGGCCTGCAGTGCACTCAGATCTCCCTCACCGGGCGCGGCCTGCTGACCGGGCGTGACACCGTCCTCGCGGACATCCGGGACGCGGATGCGTTGCTGAACATCTTCGAGGACCGCAGGCCCGAGGTCGTCTTCCACGCGGCCGCCCTCAAGCACGTGTCGCTGCTCGAGCAGTATCCGGAGGAAGCCTGGAAGACCAACGTCCAGGGTTCGCTGAACGTCCTCCGGGCCTCCGCCGCCGTCGGCGTGACCAACTTCGTCAACATCTCCACGGACAAGGCGGCGGACCCCACCAGCGTCCTCGGGCACTCCAAGCGCGTCGCCGAGAAGCTCACCTCGTGGCACGCGGAGGGCACGGGCCAGCGGTACGTCTCGGTGCGCTTCGGCAACGTGATCGGCAGCCGCGGCTCCATGCTTCCGCTGTTCACCGAGCAGATCCGCAACGGCGGTCCGATCACCGTGACCGACCCGGAGGTGACGCGATTCTTCATGACCATCCCCGAGGCCTGCCAGCTCGTCGTCCAGGCGGGCGCGATCGGCAGGGGAGGGGAGGTCCTCATCCTCGACATGGGCGAGGCCGTGAAGATCCTCGACGTCGCCCAGCGCATGATCGCGATGTCCGGCAAGGACATCGACATCGTCTTCACGGGCCTGCGGCCCGGCGAGAAGATGCACGAGGACCTGATCGGCGTGGGCGAGAACGATTCGCGCCCCCTTCACCCGAAGATCTCCCACACGTCCGTGGCGCCACTGGATCCGGGACAGCTGAGCCTGCAGCGGTGGAAGACCGAGGGCGGCTTCGGGCGGGGGCAGATCGGCGTCCTCGGGAGTGACGCCGCGGGCCCTGCCGCCCGCACCTCGCCGTCCACCGCCGGCGCCGCGGGACCCACGTCATGACCGCGCAGCTGGTGATCGTGGGGCTCGTCGCCCTGGGCCTGTCCCTGGCGCTGCCCGTCGTCGTGAAGCCCCTGCTGAAGCGGTGGGGCGTCGTCGACATCCCCAACAGCCGTTCCTCGCACTCCACCGTGGTGATCCGGGGCATGGGGATGGCCGTCGCGGTCGCGATCCTCGCCGCCCTCGCCCTCTCCCTCGCGATCGGCCTGGTGGCCGTCGACCGCTCGCTCATCCTCCTCGTCATCGGCATGGTCGGCGCGGCCGCGACCCTCGGCTGGATCGAGGACCTCCGGGGGCTGTCCATCAAGGTCCGTGCCGCCGCGCAGCTCATGATCGGAGTGGTCGGCACGATCGTCCTCGCGACGACGATCGAGGACAGCAGCTACTGGTGGGTCCCGGTCGGCGCCGTCGCCGTGGCCACCTACATCAACGCCGCCAACTTCATGGACGGCATCAACGGCATCTCCGGCATGCACGGGGTGGTGGTGGGACTCTTCTACTCGTGGGCCGGGGTCCTCAGCGACCAGCTGTGGCTGACGGTCGCGGGGCTCGTGGTCGCGGCCGCCTTCGCGGGCTTCCTGCCCTGGAACCTCGGCCGGGGATTCGTGTTCCTGGGCGACGTGGGCAGCTACCTCCTCGGAGCGTCGATCGCGGCCATCGCCGTCACGGGCCTGCTCGCGGGCGTCTACCTCGAGTACCTCCTCTCGCCGGTGCTCATCTACCTCGCCGACACGTTCACCACGTTCCTGCGCCGGGCCCGGCGCGGGGAGCGGCTCTACGCCGCGCACCGCCAGCACGTGTACCAGCGGCTCACCGACACCGGACTCAGCCACGTCCAGGTGGCACTGTTCGTGAGTGTCCTGTCCGCGCTCACCGGGGCCGCCGGCTTCGTGCTCGCCACCGCACCCGCGCCCCTCGCAGTGACCGCCTCGCTGTTCGCCGCGGCCGTGGTCGCGCTGTACCTGTGGTCCCCGCGGATCTTCCGGGCCATCGCCCGTCGTCGGACGGTGGTCGAGGCCTGAGCGGGGGCGCGAACCCCGCCGTGAGGTAGAATTTCAGGCGCCGGGCGCGGTGACCTGCGGTCCCGCAGACCCGCCTCCAGCCCTCACGACGCCGTCGACCGGGGAACACAGGGCGCCCCACGGCGCCGCCGACAGAGCGGACAGCACGTGCCACGACCGGAGAACCCGGCCACCGGAGCCGACGACGCGACGCTCTCCCCGGCGTCGGAACCCACGGACAGCCCCTGGCTGCGCATCCTGGGCCGGAGTGCCGCCGGGGGAGCGGCCACCGCCGTCCTGATCGCCGCCGCGGCGCTGCTCGCGGCCTCACCCGCCGCCGGCCTGAGCGTGCTGTTCGGTGCCGCCCTCGTGATGGTGTTCTTCGGCATCAGCCTCCTGATCGGCCACTTCACGGGCAGGACCAACCCCTCCGGAGCGCTCGGCCTGTTCGTCGTCACCTACGCCATCAAGGTCGTCGGGTTCGGCGCCGTCCTGTTCCTGTTCGGGACCCCGGACTGGCTCGACCGCACCTGGTTCTTCTGGGGCGCCCTCGCCACCGTGATCGTGTGGCAGGTGGCGGAGGTCGTCGCGTTCTCGCGGCTCAGGACGCCCCTCTACGACGACCCGCCCGGGCCGACCACGGATTCACCCGCGTCCCGGCGACCGGAAGGACACTGACATGACCGGCACTTCACCGACGCCCGGAGACCCCTCCGACGGCACGCCGGCCCCGGGCGAGGCGCGCTTTTCCAACGGCGGCTACAACGCGGGCATCGCGGTCTTCAGCTACATGATTGGCGGGATCGCGGTATGGAGTTTGATAGGCTGGGGGCTGGATAATCTCCTCGACACGCGCTGGTTGGTGCTGGCGGGAGCGTTCTTAGGTGCAGCAGGGGGTTTCTATCTCTCCCACATGCACAACCTCACTCGGAACCACACACCGAATCCGCACGGCGGATCCCGGTCGACGTCCGGTGCCGAGGATGAACCGGAGTGAATTCCCATAACTTCATGAGTCGGACCAGTCACGCTGCGGCCGAACAGATCTTGCCCAACGATGGACACTGCAGAGAGGAAACGCGTTGATCGCGCTTGCGCTCCCGGCCGCAACTACCGAAGAGGGATTCGTAGCCCCGACGATCGAGGACACCCATTACCGGGATATCCTCCCCTGGGGTGACCCCTACGGCGTCTGGTTCGACCCCGGCTTCGGCAAGCAGATGCTCATGGTCATCCTGTCCGTGGTCATCATCGCCGCATTCTTCCTGGTCGCGTCACGACGCCGCCAGATGGTCCCCGGCAAGGTGCAGTTCCTCGGTGAGTCGGCGTACGGCTTCGTCCGCAACTCCATCGGCAAGGACATCATCGGCGGCAGGGACTTCCTGAAATACGTCCCCTGGCTGTTCACCGCCTTCTTCTTCGTGCTGGTGAACAACATCTTCGGGGCCATCCCGTTCCTGCAGCTGCCCACCTTCTCGCACCCGGGCAGTGCCTACGCCATCGCGGCGATCTTCTACCTCCTCTGGGTGGGCATCGGTCTCCAGAAGCACGGCCTGCGCTTCTTCAAGCTGGCCGTCGTCCCCTCGGGCGTGCCCTGGTACATCCTGCCGATCGTCGTACCCATCGAGATCATCTCGAACTTCATCGTCCGTCCGGTCACGCACTCGCTGCGACTGTTCGCCACGATGCTCGCCGGTCACCTGATCGTGACCCTCGCGGGATCCGCCATCGAGTACATGGTGATGACGGGCAACATCCTGCTGCAGGGTACGAGCGTCCTCGTCCTCGTCGGCGCCGTGGCGATGTACATGCTGGAGGCCCTGATCATGGTCCTGCAGGCGTACGTCTTCACGCTGCTCGCCGCGATCTACATCGAAGGCGCCCTCAACGCCGACGCCCACTGATTTTTACAAGTCTTCCCCGTCGGGGATGATCCCAAACAACCTGTCGCTCGAATGCGGCATCTTGAAAGGAACACAATGGAAGTACAGGGTAGCCTCAACATGGTTGGATACGGCCTCTCCGCGATCGGCGGTGGTGTCGGTGTCGGTCTCGTCTTCGCGGCCTACATCAATGGCGTAGCTCGCCAGCCCGAGGCACAGCGTGTCCTCCAGCCCATCGCCTTCCTCGGCCTCGCGCTGACCGAAGCCCTCGCGATCCTGGGCCTCGTCTTCGCCTTCGTCATCGGCGCCTGACAAGGCCGCCCTGACCGACCGAAGACAAGCTGAAGAAAGACGGGTGAAAAATGCTTAACGCAGCGATTATGGCGGCGGAGGAGGGCTCCAGCCCGCTCGCACCGAACTGGTGGGAGTTCCTCGTGACACTGGCCGGCTTCGCCGTGCTGATGTTCATCGTCATCAAGTACGTCATGCCGGCATTCGAGAAGACGTTCGAAGAACGAACGGCTGCCATCGAGGGTGGCATCGCCAAGGCGGAAGCCGCCCAGGCGGAAGCCAACGCGGCGCTGGAGCAGTACAAGCAGCAGCTTGTGGATGCCCGCACCGAGGCCAACCGCATCCGTGAGGAAGCGCGCGCCGAAGGGGCGCAGATCCTCGCGGACCTGAAGGAGAAGGCGGCCGCGGAATCGGCACGCATCTCCGAGCAGGCCCACGTGCAGATCGAGGCCGAGCGCCAGGCCGCCGTGGTCTCGCTCCGCGCCGAGGTCGGCACGCTCGCGACCGACCTCGCGAGCCGGATCGTCGGGGAGTCCCTCGCCGACGACGCCCGCTCGTCCCGCGTCATCGACCGGTTCCTCGCCGACCTCGAGACTTCCTCGAACAGTGCAGGTGCGGCGAAGTAATGGCAGGAGTATCGAGCCAGTCCCTGGCAACGGTCCGTGAAGGGCTGGAGTCACGTCTGCAGGGTGCCACCCTGGGCCTTGCGGAGGAGCTGTTCGGCGTGCTGTCGATCCTCGACAGCAACGCCGGCCTGCGCCGTGCACTCACGGACCCGTCCCGCAGCGGCAAGGACAAGGCGGTGCTGGTCGACCAGCTGATCGCCGGCCGTGTCTCCTCCGACGCCGCAGCCGTGGTCAAGGGCCTCGTCAGCGAGCGATGGGCCAACGCCCGCGACATCGGTGATGCCCTGGAGACCCTCGCGGCAACCGTGGTCATCGCGGTGGCCGAGCAGGGCAGTGGTGTGGAGGGCCTGGACCGGCTCGAGAACGAGCTGTACTCCTTCACCCAGGTGGTCGCGTCCAACCACGCCCTGCAGAGGGCGCTCTCGGACGCACAGGCCACCCCGGAGTCGAAGGTGGTCCTCGGCCTGAAGCTCGTACCCCAGGCCGGGCCCGCAGGCAGGCTCCTCATCGCCCAGGCCGTGCGTTCACCGCGCGGGCTGAAGCCCGCGATCCTCGTCGAACGGTTCCTCGAACTGGTCGCCCTGCGCCAGCAGCGCTGGATTGCCAACGTCAGCGTCACCCGTCCGCTGACGGCAAGCCAGCTCGAACGGCTGGAGTCCGGTCTGAACGCCATGTACGCCCGCGAGCTCAAGGTCAACGTCAAGGTAGACCCCACACTGATCGGCGGAGTCCGAGTCAGCGTGGGAGACGAGATGGTCGATTCGACCGTCATCACGCGGCTGTCCGAACTGCGCCGCAAGCTGGCGGGATAGGGCGTTCACGCCCTGTCCGATCCGCGCCACACCCACTGAATCACACACCGGTCGCCACGCATCCCATGGTGATCACAACACAGGAGAGCAGGGACTGAGATGGCCGAATTGACCATCAACGCCGAAGACGTCCGTAGTGCGTTGAACGACTTTGCGGCGTCCTACGAGCCCGGAAACGCGGAGCGCGTCGAAGTCGGCCGCGTGACCACCGCAAGTGACGGCATTGCCCGTGTGGAGGGTCTTCCCTCCGTCATGGCCAACGAGCTGCTGCGGTTCGAGGACGGCACGCTCGGACTCGCCCAGAACCTCGACACCCGCGAAATCGGTGTCGTGGTGCTCGGTGACTACAACGGCATCGAAGAAGGCCAGGAAGTACACCGCACGGGCGAGATCCTCTCGGTCCCCGTCGGTGACGCCTTCCTCGGCCGTGTCGTCGACCCCCTGGGCCAGCCGATCGACGACCTCGGCGAGATCGTCGCCGAAGGCCGCCGTGCACTCGAGACCCAGGCTCCTGGCGTCACGCAGCGCAAGTCGGTGCACGAGCCCATGCAGACCGGACTCAAGGCCATCGACGCCATGATCCCGATCGGCCGTGGACAGCGCCAGCTGATCATCGGCGACCGCCAGACCGGCAAGACCGCGATCGCCGTGGATACGATCATCAACCAGAAGGCCAACTGGGCTTCCGGTGACGTGAACAAGCAGGTCCGCTGCATCTACGTGGCCATCGGCCAGAAGGCGTCGACGATCGCCGCCGTCCGCCAGACCCTCGAGGACAAGGGCGCCCTGGAGTACACGACCATCGTCGCGTCTCCCGCCTCCGACCCCGCAGGCTTCAAGTACCTCGCCCCCTACGCCGGTTCCGCCATCGGGCAGCACTGGATGTACGGCGGCAAGCACGTCCTCATCGTGTTCGACGATCTGTCGAAGCAGGCCGAGGCCTACCGTGCGGTATCCCTCCTGCTCCGGCGCCCGCCGGGACGCGAGGCCTACCCGGGCGACGTGTTCTACCTGCACTCCCGTCTGCTGGAGCGTTGCGCCAAGCTCTCCGACGAGCTCGGTGCCGGTTCGATGACGGGTCTCCCGCTCGTCGAGACGAAGGCCAACGACGTCTCGGCGTACATCCCGACGAACGTCATCTCCATCACCGACGGCCAGATCTTCCTCCAGTCGGACCTCTTCAACGCCAACCAGCGCCCCGCTGTGGACGTCGGCGTGTCGGTGTCCCGCGTGGGCGGTGCCGCACAGGTGAAGTCGATGAAGAAGGTCTCGGGCACGTTGAAGCTGGATCTCGCGCAGTACCGCGACATGCAGGCCTTCGCCATGTTCGCCTCGGACCTGGACGCGGCGTCACGCCAGCAGCTGACCCGCGGTGCACGCCTGATGGAACTGCTCAAGCAGGGCCAGTACTCGCCGATGCCGGTCGAGCAGCAGGTCGTGTCCATCTGGGCCGGTACCAACGGCTACCTCGACGACGTCCCCGTGGAAGACATCAACCGCTTCGAGACGGAGTTCCTGGAGCACCTCGGACACAAGTCGCAGATCCTCACCACGCTCGCCCAGACGGGCAAGCTCGAGGACTCGACCGCCGAGGAGCTGAAGGCACAGGTCATCGGGTTCAAGGAGGGCTTCTTCGGTGCCGGGGCGGACGGCTTCGGCGCAGGTCACGAGGAATTCCAGGCGATCGACACGGATTCGGTCGAGCAGGAAAAGATCGTTCGACAGAAGCGCTAGAGGATCTGCAGGACGGGAGGGGCTCAGCCCCTCCCGTCGGCAGGACCCTGGCCTGATCGCTTCCCGTAGCGGGGGCGAAGGAAAGGACAAGAATGGGAGCCCAGATCCGGGTCTACCGCCAGAAGATCGCCTCGACCACGTCGACGCGGAAGATCTTCAAGGCGATGGAGCTGATCGCGACTTCTCGCATCGGCAAGGCGCGCTCGCGTGTCGCGGCGGCACTGCCGTACGCCAACGCGATCACCCGTGCCGTTTCGGCCGTATCGTCGCAGTCGGAGATCGACCACCCGCTGACCACCGAGCACGGTGAGGTCCGTCGTGCCGCCGTCCTGGTGATGACCTCGGATCGTGGTCTCGCCGGGTCGTACTCGGCCAGTGCGCTCAAGCAGGCGGAGGGTCTCTTCGAGACGCTCCGATCGGAGGGCAAGGAGATCCAGGCCTTCCTGGTGGGCCGGAAGTCCCAGGTGTACTTCGATTTCCGCGGCCGTGACTACGAGAAGGTCTGGACGGGTTCCACCGACGCCCCCGAGTTCGACACGGCACGCGAGGTCGGCGAGGCGCTGCTGGCTGCATTCCTGAAGGACTACGAGGACGGCGGAGTGGACGAGATCCACGTCGTCTACACGAAGTTCCGCTCCATGGTCGTGCAGGAGCCGTCGGTCATGCGCCTGCTCCCGCTCGAGGTCGTGGAGGAGGAAGTGACCCAGGAGGGTGACCTCCTGCCGCTGTACGAGTACGAGCCGGAGCCCGAACAGGTCCTGGACGCCCTCCTGCCGCGGTACATCGAATCGCGCATCTTCGCCGCCATGCTGCAGGCAGCGGCCAGCGAGCTCGCCGCCCGCCAGCGGGCGATGAAGTCCGCGGGTGACAACGCGACGGAGCTGATCAAGAAGTACACGCGCCTGCGCAACACTGCCCGTCAGGCCGAGATCACCCAGGAGCTCTCGGAGATCGTGGCCGGCGCGGACGCGCTGAACGCCTCCTGACGCACCTCCCCATCCGGGTCCTCGAGGGCGCCGGGTGCACAGCTAGACTTAGTTCCACGCCATCTACGTAAATGAAGTGAGAGAGATGACTGCCCAGACTGTTGAACACGGTACGGACTCAGTTGCCCCCGGCGCCACCGGCCGTATTGCACGTGTCATCGGCCCGGTTGTCGACGTCGAGTTCCCGGCCGACGCAATCCCCGCAATGTACAACGCCCTCACCACCGAGATCACCCTCGGCGGTGAGACCCGCCTGATCACCTTCGAGGTCTCGCAGCACCTCGGCGACAACCTCGTGCGCGCCATCTCCCTGCAGGCCACCGACGGCCTCGTCCGGGGGACCGTGGTGCAGGACACCGGAGCGGCGATCTCCGTGCCCGTCGGCGACGGCGTCAAGGGACACATCTTCAACGTCCTGGGCAAGCCGCTCGACGTCGACGAGTCGGAACTGCAGATCACCGAGCGCTGGCCCATCCACCGCAAGCCCCCGGCCTTCGCCTCCCTCGAGGGCTCCACGGAGATGCTCGAGACCGGCATCAAGGTCATCGACCTTCTGACGCCGTACATCAAGGGCGGCAAGATCGGCCTGTTCGGTGGCGCCGGTGTCGGCAAGACCGTGCTCATCCAGGAGATGATCACGCGTGTGGCCCGCAACTTCGGTGGCACCTCGGTGTTCGCCGGTGTCGGCGAGCGTACCCGTGAGGGCAACGACCTCTGGGTGGAGATGGAAGAGGCGGGCGTCCTCAAGGACACCGCGCTCGTCTTCGGCCAGATGGACGAGCCGCCCGGAACGCGCCTCCGCGTGGCGCTCTCGGCCCTGACCATGGCGGAGTACTTCCGTGATGTGCAGAACCAGGACGTGCTGCTCTTCATCGACAACATCTTCCGGTTCACGCAGGCGGGTTCCGAGGTGTCGACCCTGCTGGGCCGCATGCCGTCCGCCGTGGGCTACCAGCCGAACCTGGCCGACGAGATGGGCCTCCTGCAGGAGCGCATCACCTCGACCAAGGGCCACTCGATCACCTCGATGCAGGCGATCTACGTCCCCGCCGACGACTACACCGACCCGGCTCCGGCGACCACGTTCGCGCACCTCGATGCGACCACCGAGCTCTCCCGCGAGATCGCGTCCCGTGGCCTGTACCCGGCCGTGGACCCCCTCGCGTCGACCTCGCGCATCCTGGACCCGCAGTACATCGGCCACGACCACTACAACACGGCCGTCCGCGTGAAGCAGATCCTGCAGAAGAACAAGGAACTGCAGGACATCATCGCGATCCTCGGCATCGACGAGCTCAGCGAAGAGGACAAGGTCATCGTCGCGCGTGCGCGCCGCATCCAGCAGTTCCTCTCGCAGAACACCTACACCGCCAAGCAGTTCACCGGCGTCGAGGGTTCGACGGTCTCCATCAAGGACACCATCGAGGGCTTCTCGGCCATCTGCAACGGCGACCTCGACCACATCGCGGAGCAGGCGTTCTTCAACATCGGCGGACTCGACGACGTCGAGCGCCAGTGGGCCAAGATCCAACAGCAGACCGGTAAGTAACGCCCATGGCATCACAGGGCGAACTCGAGGTCGAAGTTGTCGCGGCCGACCACTTCGTGTGGTCGGGCGCGGCGCGCAAGGTCAATGCACGCACGTCGAACGGGCAGATCGGGATCCTTCCCGGACACTCACCGATCCTCGCGATCCTCGAGGCCGGCGAGATCTCCGTGGAGCCGGTCAGTGGCGAGCGCCTGGTGGTCGGCGTGGATGGAGGTTTCTTCTCGGTCGATTCCAACCGCGTGGTGATCGTGGCGGACAACGCCAAGGTCGGCGGTTCGGTGACGCCGGAATCCGTCTAGGCCTCCCAGCATGGAGGCACTGGGTGTGACGTTCATCTGCCTTGCGGTCGTCTTCGGCCTGCTCGTGCTCGTGATCGGAGCATTCCTCCTCCGTCGGTACCAGCTGAACCGTGCCCTCGGCACGTTCGACGCCTCCATCCGCCTCCCTCCCCAGGGATGGCGGGTGGGGGTTTGTCGTTATACGGACAATCACCTGGAATGGCTCAGCCTGCTCTCGCTCAGCCCTGTCCCGAAGTTCCGGTTCCTGCGGAGCTCCCTCGAGGTCGAGGGCTGGCGTGCACCCACGGAAGCAGAACGGGTGCGGATCCAACCGGGTGCGATCATCGTCCAGCTGGCCCATGAGGGCGAGCCGTTCGACCTCGCGATGCGCTACGACGTGTACGCGGGACTCTCCTCCTGGATCGAGGCCGGCCCGGTCATCGGCATCGGGACCTGGCGCTGACGTCGGTCCCGCGCCCCGATCCTCCGGGCGTCGGCCTCAGTCCTCGAGCGGCCTGACCCACGTCCCGTTGCGCAGCACGCCCTTGAGCTGAAGATCGGGCGTGACCACGACGGCGTCCGCGCGCAGCCCCCCGTGGAGGCTGCCCACCTCGTCGCCGAGCCCCAGCACGATCGCGGGCACGGCGGTCGCCGCGCGCACCGCGTCGACGACGTCGACCCCCGCCTCCACCGTGCACCGGACGATGTCCAGGAGACTCCCGGCACCACCGGCGAGGACACCCGAGGCCGTGAGCACGGCTGCGCCGTCGACGACGGTGATGGCGGCCTGCCCGAGGCGGAAGTCACCGGATGCACGGCCCGCTGCGGCGGTGGAGTCGCTCACGAGGCAGATGTTCTCGGAGCCCGCGATCGTGAAGGCCATCCTGACGGTCTCCGGGTGGAGATGGACGTTGTCGGCGATGAGCTCGACGGCGATCTCCCCGGCGCGCGCCCGCTGCAGCAGCAGGGGGACCGGCCCGGGCGAACGGTGATGGATCCCGGGCATCGCGTTGAACAGGTGCGTCGCCGTCGGGCGCCCGCTGAACCCCGCGAAGCCGGTCGAGGCGAGCTCCTCGTTGACGAGGTCCAGGGCGGCCGAGGTCTCCTCGGTGGAACTGTCCGTGTGCCCGATCGAGGGGATGACCCCGTGCATCACGAGCTCGAAGACCAGGACGTCGCTGCCGGGCAGTTCCGGGGCGTAGGTCATGGAGGCGAGATGCCCACGCCCGGCGGTGACGAGACGGGAGACGTCCTCCTGGGTGGGCAGGATGAGGAAGGCCGGATCGTGGGCGCCGCTGCGATCCTTCGACAGGAACGGACCCTCGGCATGGATGCCGGCGACCAGTCCCGCCTCCGTGGCCGCGGCGAGCCGGCCGAAGGCGGCCTCGAGGTCCTCCAGCGGTGCGGCACACGTGCTCGCGAGCACCGTCGTCGAACCACTGCGGTGCAGATGGGCCGCCGCGGCGGCGATGTCGGCATCCGAACCCGAGGTGAAGTCGCCGCCGCCGGCGCCGTGGCAGTGCAGATCGATGAGCCCCGGCAGGATGAGGTATCCCTCCGGCAGCCGTTCCGCGGGTGCGTCGCCGCCGTGTGCCGTCCCCGCCTCGGTGATGCGCGAGCCCTGCCAGCGCAGCACGGCGTCGTCGATGATCCCCGTCCCGGTCACCATGCGTCCGGACAGGGCGGTGGGCGTTCTGCTGGAGAGAGCCATGGTCCGAGTGTAGGGCGCCGGGGCCTGCCTCCCTAGAAGACCTAGAAGAGGCGGGATGCGCTGTCGTCGACCCCGCGCATGGCGTCGTAGTCCAGCGTCAGGCAGTCGATACCGCGGTCCGTGGCCAGGACCCGTGCCTGGGGCTTGATCTGCTGGGCGGCGAACACACCGCGGACGGGGGACATGAGCGGGTCGCGGTTCAGCAGCTCGAGGTAGCGGGTGAGCTGCTCCACGCCGTCGATGTCCCCGCGGCGCTTCAGCTCGATCGCCACCGTACGGCCCTGTGCATCGCGCGCGAGGATGTCCACGGGGCCGATGGCCGTCATGTACTCACGCCGGATCAGCGTGAACCCCGCCCCGAGCAGCTCGATCTGCTCGGCGAGGAGGCGTTGGAGGTCGGCTTCCACACCGTCCTTGACGAGGCCGGGGTCCACGCCGAGGTCGTGGGAGGAATCGTGCAGGTGTTCACGGATGTTGATGACGAGCCGGTCGTCGCTCTTGGCGTGCTGCACGGTCCACACCTCGGTGATGCCCTCGGCGCGGTCGGCGTCGTCGGGCGCGCTCACGCGCAGGCTCGCCGGCGGACTCATCCAGTTCAGGGGCTTGTAGGAGCCGCCGTCGGAGTGCACGAGCACCGAACCGTCCGACTTCACCATGAGGAGCCGGGTGGCCAGGGGGAGATGGGCGCGGAGGCGGCCGATGTAGTCGACGGAGCAACGGGCAATGACGAGACGCACGGGAACGACTCTACCGGGCGGAGGGCGCAGCGCATGATTCGTGGAGCGGCTCACGGCGGAACCGCCGCGGCCCCGGCCGGATGGCAGACTGGAGCCGTGCCCCGTTCCAACCGACCCAGCCGGCCCGGTGGTGGCGCGCGGAGCAAGTGGACCCCGCCGCCCGAACCGGACCTCGAGCGCGCCCGGGCGGGTATCCCCAGCCGTGAGAGCGCGCCCGACGGCGAGTGGTCGGTGCGCCGCATCACGGAGCGCAATGCCGCCAAGACCTACACCTGCCCGGGCTGCCACTCGTTCATCCTGCCGGGGATCGCGCACCTCGTCGTCTGGCGGGAGGACTCGCTGTTCGGTCCGCAGACCGCGCTGGCCGAGCGCCGCCACTGGCACGTGCGGTGCTGGCAGACGCGCAGCTTCCGCTACTGACCCGGTGCGCCCCCACGGGTCTCGCGCGCCGGGCACCCGTCCGGCCCGACCTAGACTGGGGAGCATGGCGAGCGACACCACCGACTACACCTTCACCACCAGCGACGAGCCGATCGAGATCCGCGCGTCCACCGTCCTCCCCGCCGATCGGCGGGAGATCGAGCTGCATACCGCGGACGGACTGACCCTCGTGGGGGAGTTCGCCGCGCCGGCCGGCAGGCGTACCCCGACGGCGACCCTCGTGACGCTCCACCCGCTGCCCACGCACGGCGGCTTCATGGACTCCCACGTCTACAGGAAGGCGTCCTTCCGCCTGCCCGCCCTCGCCGACATCGCCGTCCTGCGCTTCAACACGCGCGGCACGTGCTCCCCGCGAGGGTGCAGCGACGGCGAGTTCGACGGCGGCGACGGCGAGCGGCTGGACCTCCAGGCGGCGGTCGACTGGGTGGTGGCGCAGGGACTGCACCACATCTGGCTCGTGGGCTGGTCCTTCGGCACCGAGCTGTGCCTGAAGTACGGCGCCCAGGATCCGGTGGCCGAACTCGTCGAGGGGGCCATCCTGCTGTCGCCTCCGCTGCACCGCGCGGACGACGCCGACCTCGACGCATGGGGTGCGAGCGGCCTGCCCTTGAAGGTGCTGGTGCCGGAGTTCGACGACTACCTGATGCCCGCGGCCGCCACCGAGCGGTTCTCCCGTGTTCCTCAGGCCGACGTCACGGGCATCGACGGGGCGAAGCACCTCTGGGTGGGGGAGAAGTACGCGGCGCGCGCCCTCAACGAGATCGTCGGCGTCGTCCGCCCCGACGTGGAGCTCCCGCTGCCCACGCAGTGGACGGGCCCGGCCGCCGTCGCGCCGTCCGCGCTGCCGACGCGCTGAGCACGCCCTCCCCGCGAGCCTGCAGGGCGGCGGCCAGGGCTACTGGCGGTCCTGGCGGGCGATGAACACTTCCTTGAGCAGCAGCATCACGGCGGCCGCCGTCGGGATGGCGATCAGCGCGCCGAGGACGCCGAGGAGGCTGCCGCCCGCGATGACCGCGATCACCGCGACCGCGCCGGGCACCGCGACGGCACGCTGCATGATGCGCGGGGAGATGAAGTACGCCTCGAACTGCAGGTAGGCGACGTACGGGATCGCGAACAGCAGGGCGGTCTGCCAGCCCACGGTCAGGGCGATCAGGGAGACGATGACGGCGGCGGTGGCGGCGCCGATCAGCGGGATGAAGGCCAGGAGCACGACGACGAACGTCAGCAGCACGGAGAACGGCACCCCCGCGAGCGACATGACGATGAAGGCGAAGGTGCCGTTGAGCAGCGCCACGCACGCCTGGCCGATGACGTAGAGACCCACGCTGCGCGTGATCTCCTCCGAGAGCACCTCGACGCGGGGCCTCCGGGAGCGCGGGGCCAGCCGGTACGCCCACTTCTTCATGCCCGGCAGGGACGCGAGGAAGTAGAGGGCGAGGACCAGGATCACCAGCGCTCCGAAGAGCCCGTTGACGATCACCGTCCCCACCCCGAGGACGCCCCCGAAGATCCCGCCCACGGCCTCGCTGTTGGCGAAGAACTTGTCGATCTCGGAGCTGACGCGCTCGCGGACCTGGAACTGCCGGTCGACGCTGGTGAAGAACTCCGAATTGAGGAAGCTGTTCGCATAGCCCGGCGCGCGGTCGACGATCTGCGAGGTCTGACTCACGATGGTCGGGATGAGCAGCGCGAAGAACCCGATGACCACCCCCATGAGGAGCAGGACGGAGACGGCGATACCGGCGGGCCTCGGGACGTACTTCGTCTCCAGCCAGCGGACGATCGGGTCCAGCCCGAGGGCGATGAAGAGCGCCGCCCCGATCCACACCAGGAGCTGGCCGACATTGGTGATGATGAAGAAGGCGAGCAGGGCGAGCCCGACGCCGACACTCATCATGAAGCCGAAGTGGATGGGATGCGCGCGCATGGTCGGCGCGTTGTTGCCTCCGAACTTCAGGCGTTCGTCGGCCAGCGAGACGTCATGGTCCACCGCGACCTCGGCCGGCTCCACCTCCGGCGGGAACTCGAAACGGGGGCGCGGCTGGGCGGACGGGAGCGAACGCCGCGCGAGGGTGAAGAGGGAGCGCCACGTCGACGACGGCCGCTCGGCCGCCGGCGCCTGATCGTCGGAGGGCCGTTCGTCGCTGCCGTTCGCGGCCGGCTCGGGCCGTGGGAGCGGCTGGTCGACCGGGACGTCCTGGGGGTCTGTCAACGAAGGGCTCTGCTTTCACGTGCGCGGTGTCCCGACCGCGGGAGGGAGGACTAGCGAAACCCTAACAGCCGGGTGCCGGACGACCAGTTGTTGACGGATGACGGTCAGGGTGGCCCCGGCCCGTGTGCGGCGGGATCGGCCGGGACGATTTTCGTTACCATTGAGGAACTATTCCTGGGTGGGCCCGCAGCGGCATGGGTCGCCGCGCCGGACCACCGGAGCGGAATCAGAGCGGACCGGGCCACGCGGTCCGCCGTCACGGACAACGATAGGCAACCAGTGCGCGTGAAGACAGCAGTACCGATCATCGTGGCAGGACTCCTGCTGATGCTCCTCGGCATCGGACAGCGGACCGTCTGGGCTCCCGCCGAGACCGTCACCGCCGGCGTGGCGCAGGACGCCCAGGCCGGACCCGTCACGGTGATCGAGCCCGGTGCCCGGGGAGCCGGCGACGGCCCGGTCGAGGTCACGGTCGAGGCCGACGGTCCCTTCACCCTCGCCGTCGGGCGTGCCTCCGACGTCGAGGCGTGGGTGGGCGACGCAGCCCACCTGAGCGTCACGGGGCTCGGTGGGCAGACGCTGGACTCCGGATTCTCGGAGGGTGAGGACTCGGTCCCCGATCCGAGCGGCAGCGATCTGTGGATCGCGGAGGAATCCGGCGACGGATCGCTGACCTACCGGTGGACCGAGCCCACCGAGGGCGACTGGTCCATCCTGCTCGCGGCCGACGGCGAAGCGCCCGCCCCCACGCAGGTGTCCGTCACCACCCCCAACGACCAGTCCACCCCCTTCGCCCTGCCGCTCATCATCGGCGGCGCGCTCGTCATCGTGCTCGGCGTCGCGCTCCTCCTCCTCCCGCCCCGCCGCCCCGGGAACGGGCACCGGCCCGACGCCGTCGAGGGCACGCGCGCCTACGCCCGCCGGCAGGCTCCGGCGGGCACCCCCGGCGGGGCCTCCCGCATCACCGCCCCCGGCGGGGCCTCCCGCATCGCCGCCCCGGGCGCGGTCCTCCTCGTCGCGGGCCTGGTCGGGTCCGGATCGCTCCTGGGCGTCGCTCCCTCGACGGCGGCGACGACGACGCCGTCGCCCGCGCCGTCCTCCACGGCAGCCGCCAACGGGGCGCCGTCGGCGGGCAGCGAGGCCAGCGGGCCGCCCGTCGTCCTCGACATCCAGCTCGACCGCATCCTCCGAGCCGTCGCGTCCACGGTGGCCGACGCCGATGCCGCCTCCGACGCGACCCTCCTCGCCCCCCGGGCCGACGGCGCAGCCCTGGACCTCCGCACCGGTGCCTATGCGGTGCGTGCCAAGGACACGGACGCCGCGGCACCCGCGCCCGTCGCCGCGTCGCCGCTCCTGCTCGATATGGTCCCCACGGGCACCGGGTGGCCACGGACGATCGTCGCCCTGACGCAGGGCGAGGACAACCCGGTGCCTCAGGCGCTCCTGCTGGTCCAGGAGACACCGCGGGAGAACTACCGGCTGACCTCGGCCGTGCAGATGCTGCCGGGCAGCACGTTCCCCTCGCCGCCGGCTCCGGGCGCCACCGGGACCGTGCCGGTCGACGACCCGGGTACTCTCGCGAGTGCACCGCAGGCCTCCGTGGCATCCATCGCCGACTTCCTCACGAAGCCCTCGGGCCCCGAGGCGGAGACGTTCGAGGAGAACTCCTTCGCCGAGGCGATCACCGGGTTCCAGGACGGCGTGGTCGCGGATCCGGGCAACAAGGCCGCGACGATCACCTTCACGCACGCGGCCCAGGAGGACCAGACGCAGGCCCTCATGACGGGCGACGGCGGGGCGATGGTCTTCGGGTACCTCACCCACACCTATTCGAGCGTCCCGAAGGCCAGCGGCGACACGATCGACCTGAAGGGCACGGTGTACCAGGCGCTGACCGGGAAAGCCGTCAGCGAGAAGGGCATCGACGTCAACTACGGCGAGGCCGTCATGATGTACGTACCGCCCGCGGGCAGCGAGGATAAGATCCGGGTCATCGGTGCCGCCCAGCAGTTGCTGTCGGCCACCCTCCGCTGACCCGCGCCCTACCCCTCCCGGCTTCTCCCTCCCGGGTCCACCAGTAGCAGCCACAGAAAGGCAGAGCATTGTCCACACCAGCACAGCGGGGCGGAATGCCGCCGTCGAGCATGAACCTGCGGGGAGCGGTCGACCTCTCCGCACTCAAGGCACGCGCGGATGCGGCCGCACGGCCGGCCGCGGCCCGGCAGACCGCCGCGGGGCCCAGCCCGTACATCGTGGAGGTGACGGAACAGACCTTCCCGCAGCTCGTGCAGCTGTCGTCGCAGGTGCCGGTGGTGGTCAACCTCCGCGCCACCTACAGCGACCAGTCCACCCAGGTGACCGCCGTGCTGGAGGCCGCCGCCGTCGAGTCCGACGGCCGGATCCTGCTCGCCAACGTCGATCTCCAGGCGCAGCCGCAGATCGCGCAGGCCTTCCAGGCGCAGGGCGCACCGACGGTCGTCGCCGTGGTGAAGGGCCAGCCCGTCCCCCTCTTCGAGGGCCTCCTGCCGGAGCCCCAGATCCGCGCCTACCTCGACGAGCTGATGAAGGTCGCCGAGGCGAACGGGGTGACCGGCACGCTCAACGACGGCTCCCAGCCCGGTCCGGCCGATGCGGAGGAGCCGCCGCTGCCGCCCCTGCACCAGGAGGCGTTCGACGCGATCGAGCGCGGCGACTACGGCGCCGCTGCGGCAGCCTACCGCCGGGCGCTCGCGGAGCAGCCGGCCGACGCCGACGCGAAGGCCGGACTCGCGCAGGTGGAACTCATGGAGCGCATCCAGGACCTCGACGCCGCCGAGGTCCGTCAGCGCGGGGCCGACGAGCCCGACGCCCTGGAGGCCCAGCTGGCCGTTGCCGACCTGGACCTGACGGGCGGGCATGTCGAGGACGCGTTCGGCCGCATCATCGCCTTCATCGGCCGGACCTCCGGCGAGGACCGCGACGCGGCCCGCAAGCGCCTGCTGGAGCTGTTCGACGTCGTCGGCGTCACGGACCCGCGCGTGACGAAGGCGCGCAGCGCGCTGGCCCGGGCCCTGTTCTAGACGCTCCTGCCGGGGTGCCCTGCCGGGCCCCCGGCCGCTCCGCTCCCCACCCCCGAGGACCACGATGACTCCCGCAGCTTCCCCGGCCGGTGCCCCTGGCCTGTTCGATCCGATGACGCTCCGCTCCCTCGAGCTGCCGCACCGCGGCTGGGTCGCGGCGATGTGCCAGTACTCGTGCGATCCCGTCGGCTCACCCGGCGTCCCGACCGACTGGCACCTGGTGCACCTCGGGCAGTTCGCGCTCGGCGGTGCGGCACTCGTCATCACGGAGGCGGCCGCCGTCAGCCACGAGGGAATGATCACCCCGCGGGACGCCGGCATCCACACGCAGGAGCAGGCCGATGCGTGGCGGCGGATCAATGACTTCATCCACGAGCACGGCGCCGTCGGCACGAAGACCGCGGTCCAGCTGGCCCATGCCGGCCGGAAGGCGTCCACGTACTGGCCGTTCAGCGGCAAGCGGGACTCGGTGCCGGAGGCCGACGGCGGCTGGCAGGCCCTCGGCCCCACGGACGAGGCGTTCGGTGCGTATGCCGCGCCGCGGGCGATGACCGAGGAGGACATCCACCAGGTCATCCGCGACTTCGGCGCCGCCGCCGCGCTCGCCGTCGACGCCGGCTTCGACACCATGGAGATCCATGCCGCGCACGGCTACCTGCTGCACCAGTTCCTCTCGCCCCTGGTCAACACGCGGACCGACGGCTGGGGCGGCTCGGAGGAGGCCCGGTTCCGGCTCACGCTCGAGGTGGTCCGCGCGGTCCGCCGCGCCATCCCGGAGGGCATGCCCCTCCTGCTGCGCATCTCGGCGTCCGACTGGACCGAGGGCGGGCTCGACGGCGACGCCTCCGCCCGACTGGCGAAGCGGGCGGCCGAGGAGGGCGTCGATCTCGTCGACGTGTCCTCCGGCGGTGCGGTCCCGGCCGCCTCCATCCCCGTGGGGCCGGGCTACCAGGTATCGCTCGCCGAGGAGGTGCGCACCTCCGGCGTCCCGACCGGCGCCGTCGGCCTGATCAGCGATGCACGCCAGGCGGAGGAGATCATCCGCGGCGAGCGGGCCGACGTCGTACTCATCGCGCGGGCCGCCCTGCGCGACCCGCACTGGTGGATGCGCGCCGCCCAGGAGCTCGGACACGAGCTGGTGCCCGCACCCCAGTACGAGCGTGCCGGGTCCTACTGACGACGCCCTTTTCCTCCTTTGGGATGACGATCGGCGCAGCGGCGCGTTGTTAGCGTGGGACCATGAGTTCCCCTGTGCCGTTGCCATCTGCTGAGAACGAACCCCGGGGGAGGGCCGGCAGTGCCGCCCTCAGCATCCGCGGGCTGGCCAAGCGCTTCGGCGAGAAGATCGCCGTCGACGGTGTGAGCCTCGAGGTCCCTCAGGGGTCCTTCTACGGGCTCGTCGGCCCGAACGGCGCCGGCAAGACCACGACCCTCTCGATGGCGACGGGGCTGCTCCGTCCCGATTTCGGGCAGGTGTTCGTCCACGGCGTCGACGTCTGGGGCCAGCCGCTGGAGGCCAAGAAGCTCATGGGCATCCTGCCCGACGGCGTCCGGCTCTTCGACCGGCTGACGGGTGAGCAGCTGGTCACCTACGCCGGCCTGCTGCGGGGCATGGACCGTGAGACCGTGGCCGAACGGACCGGCGACCTGCTCCGTGCGCTGGACCTCGCCGGCGACGCCGGCACGCTCGTGGTCGACTACTCGGCGGGCATGACCAAGAAGATCGCCCTCGCCTCCGCCCTCATCCATGCGCCCCGGCTGCTGGTCCTCGACGAGCCGTTCGAGTCGGTCGATCCGGTCTCGGCAGCGAACATCCGCGACATCCTGGCCGGCTACGTGGAGTCCGGCGGCTCGGTCATCGTCTCCAGCCACGTCATGGACCTCGTGCAGCGCATGTGCGACCACGTCGCCGTCATCGCCGCAGGCACCGTCCTCGCCGCAGGGACGGTCGACGAGGTCCGCGGCGACGCGACCCTGGAGGACCGCTTCGTGGAGCTCGTCGGTGGCCGCAACACGTCGGAGGGGTTGTCGTGGTTGCGGACCTCCTGAAGCTGAAGCTCCTCCTCCTGCGCAACTCGCTCAAGCGGAGTACCGCGCAGCTGGTCGGCGTGATCCTCGGCGGCCTGTACGGGCTCGGCATCCTGGGGACCGTCGTCGTCGGGCTCGCGTTCCTCGGCGCAGCGGACCCCGAGCTCATCCGGACCGTCCTCGTGATCGGCGGATCCGCCGTCGTGCTCGGGTGGATCGTGATCCCGATCGCCGCGACCGGCATCGACATGACGCTGGACCCCGCCCGGTTCGTGACGTTCGCCATCCCGCAGCGGCAGCTCCTCACGGGGCTCGTGCTCGGCGGGATCGTGGGCATCCCCGGTGTGGTGACCCTCATCGCCGCCCTGGCGCAGGTGTTCACCTGGATCCGGTACCCGGCCGCGGCGGCGACCGCGCTGGTGTGCGGGCTGGTGGCCGTCCTGCTGTGCGTGGTCGCCTCGCGCCTCGTGACGACGGCGGTGTCCTCCATGACCGGCTCGCGCAGGTTCAAGGACATCAACGGCATCGTCGCCTTCATCCCGCTGATCTTCCTCGGACCGATCATCGGGGGAGTGACGGCAGGCTTCCAGAACTCTCCCGGCTTCGCCGCCACACTGGCCGATGTCCTCGCCTGGACGCCGCTGGGTGCGCTCTGGGCCGCACCGGCCGACGTCGCCGCCGGCGATGCGGGGGTCGCGGCGCTCCGCTTCCTGATCGGCCTCGCGACGCTGGGCCTGTTCCTCGTGCTGTGGAGCCGCAGCCTCAGCCACGCGCTCGTCACCCCTCCCTACAACGCCGTGACCAAGCGGGCGGGCGGGAACATCGGCTGGCTCGGCCGTTTCCCGGCCACACCCGCCGGCGCCGTGGCCGCCCGGGCCCTGACGTACTGGCAGCGGGATCCGCGCTACTTCGCCTCCCTGGTGGCCATCCCGTTCATCGCCGTGCTGCTGGTCATCTCGGGCGGCCCCCAGGGCGGGGTCCTCGCGTTCCTCGGTCCCATCACGGCGTTCCTGCTGGCCTGGTCCATCTCCGCCGACATCTCCTACGACAACACCGCCTTCAGCCTGCACCTCTCCACGGGAGTCAGCGGGCGAGACGACCGCCTGGGCCGGGCGCTCGCACTGCTGGTGTTCGCGCTGCCGGTCACCCTGGTGCTCACGGCGGCGCCGCTGCTGTTCTCGGGGCGGCTGGAGGACCTCCCGGTGATGCTGGGCCTGTCGATCGGCCTGCTGCTGACGGGGACCGGGCTCTCGAGCCTCGTGTCCGCGCGGTACACCTACAACGTGCCGCTCCCGGGCGAGAGCGCCTTCAAGACACCGCCGGGGACGAACTTCCTCATGTTCGCCGTGCAGTTCCTCGGCTGGATCGTCATGCTGCTGCTGGTGCTGCCGGAGATCGTCCTGACGATCGTCTACTTCGTGACCGGTGACGCACTGTACGGCTGGCTGAGCCTGCTGGTCGGGCTGATCCTCGGCGGGGCCCTCCTGGTGGTCGGTATCAGGGCCGGAGGCCGGTGGTACGACCGCCGGGCGCCTGAACTGCTGCTGGCGGTCTCGGCGAACCGCTGAGAGGTAGGACTCCGCTCCGCGCGTACCTTAGGCCCCTCGGATCGCCCTGACAAGAGTGGCCCGGATCGCGTAGTCCCACGGCACCTTTCACTTGTGCATAACCTTCAGACGGCGCAGTGCCGAGGGCTATGCTGAGGCCCATTCCGGCGAGACCGGCCGAGTGATGGGGGAGTTGCGTGTTTCCTGTGCGTGCAGAGAGCCGTCGACGATCAGCACCGATTCTTGCCGGGGCGGCAGCGGCCCTGGTGCTGCTGACCGGATGCCAGAACGATGCGGACGCCGCACCCGGCCGGACCTCCGCTCCGCCGTCGTCCTCGGCTGCGCCCACGGCGGCTGAAGCATCCGCGCGGCCCTCGGCCACGCCTGAACCATCACCGGCGTCATCGGCCGGTCCGGCCGCCAACATCCCCGTTCCCGTGAAGCCCGCGCTCGCCGACGAGAACACGCCCGAGGGTCTCGAGGCCTTCACGGAGTACTGGTTTGAGCTGCTGAGCTATTCCTACATCACAAACGACTGGAAGCAGTTAGATGAAAAGACCGATTCTGGCTGTCGCACTTGTTCAAGCATCAAGTCAGCCGTCAACGAACTTTATGGGCAGGGCCGTTGGGTGCGTGGAGCAGAGGTTCAAGTAATTTCTTTCGACACCACTTTCGAATCCACGACCAGCGGGTCGATAACAGCGTACGTTGAGAATAGACAGTCAAAAATTGAATACTTTGATAAAGATGGATCAGTGCTCAGAACTGTCCCAACTCAAGATCCGCCAGCATTTGACGTTATAAATGCCCTTTACGAAGAGGGCAAATGGATAATTCTCGATTATGGAGCACCCGAAGGAACTTCGTAATGAGAAGATTCAGAGTTCTCCCCGCACTCTTGAGCTCGGTCGTTCTTGCTGGAGTCATGGATCAACCAATGGCCGCGAACGCATTAGACGATCCACTACCGGTTGTTGAGACTTCGGGAAATAACTTCATCGGAAAGAATCATTCACGAAGTGAGCGCCCCGGATCTCTGAAGGCAGACGTTCCTACCAAGCCAGCCCTAGCTGCTGAGTCCGTTGTCCTGCCAGTAAGCGACGGGATCTCCTACACCTACGTCCGCGCCTGCACTGCCGGCGCCGGGAGCGTCCTGGATCCGGAGACGTGTCCCCGCATGGACGCCCAGTGTGACACCCAGGACGATGGGATCCTCGTCAACTGGATCGAGATCAACAACAACGTGCAGCCCGCAACGCGGACTCCGACCGGCAGGTCGTCGTGCATGTATCCCGGTGAGCCTCCTGCGCCGCCCGTCGAGGGAGCGGAGGTTGCCGAAGAAGCACCGATCGTGATCACCCTCGAAGAGTTCCAGAAGCAGC
This sequence comes from Arthrobacter antioxidans, assembly GCF_023100725.1. NCBI lineage: Bacteria > Bacillati > Actinomycetota > Actinomycetes > Micrococcales > Micrococcaceae > Arthrobacter > Arthrobacter antioxidans. The sequence continues at coordinate 2,388,308 of NZ_CP095501.1, read as the reverse complement.
CCGTCCTGGCGGCGACCATCGTGTCGCAGCCGTCGAACTTCGGGCTCCGGAACGCTCACTCCAACATCTACGCGCAGGCGCGGGAGCAGGAGTTCACCTTCGAGTTCCAGGACGCCGAGATCGTACTCAAAGCCCGCCCGGTGTCCTATCAGTGGAACTACGGCGACGGCACCAGTGCGACAACGACCTCCCCCGGAGGCCCGGTGGCCGGTACCGCCTTCGACACACAGACGCCCACGAGTCACCAGTACGCACGGACCGGCGACTTCGACCTGACGCTGACCACGTTCTTCGCCGGCGACTACTCGGTGGACGGCGGGCCCTTCCAGCCGGTCGCCGGTGAAGCCGCGGTCGTGTCGGAGCCCCACCTCATGAGTATCTGGCGCACCGAAGGGCACAACGTGAGCGAGAACTGCATCGAGAATCCCCGAGGGATCGGCTGCGAGGCTCCCACCCGGTGACCAGTACGCCGCGTCCGAGGTCCCGGGTCAGAAGGGCGGAGGCTCTGGGTCGCAGGCGTAGGTCCGGCCGCCCGGCGACGTGGCGACGAGGGTACCCGGGGTGGGTTGGTCGTAGTGCCAAAGGCCCTCGCTCTTGAGCATGTGGTGCTTGCGGCAGAGGTGGGCGAGGTTCTCGTGGCTGGTGGGTCCGCCGTGGGACCAGGGTGTGGTGTGGTCCAGTTCGCACCGGGCCGCGGGGATGCCGCACCCCGGGTGTCGGCACGTGCGGTCGCGGACCCGCAACCACTTCTTCAGGTCCGCGGGGACGGTGTAGGTGTTGCGCCCGACGCTGAGCACCGCTCCGGTCTCGGGGTGGGTGAGGAGCCGCGTGAACGAGGGTGCGTGTGCCGCGAGCCGGCGGGCGATGTCGGCCGGGATGGGCCCGTAGCCTTCCAGGTCCGCCGGGGCGTCGTCGACACCGAGCAGGGTGAGGACCGGGACCGTGACGTTGATGTGCGCCCGGATCCGGTACCCGTCCGCCGAACTCGAATCGGGCTGGTCGGCGTGGTCCGGGCGCGCGGAGTCGCTGAGGAGGAGGTCGGTGAGGACGTCGACCCGCAGCTGGGGGAGCGTCCGGGGTTCGGTGGGCCTCTGGAGGGTGCGAGCCGTGTGGGTGAGCCTGGCATCGATCGCTGCGGCGTCGGTGGCCGGCAGGTGGACGTGGAGCCAGGCCATGGCGTCGTCGGCGGGTTCGAGGTCCACGCGCCGTCCATGAACCGCGGCGCGGGCGCGCTTCTCGAGGGCTTCGGGGTGGAGTTGGGTGCGGAGCCGGCGGGCCCGGTAGCTCAGGCGGGGCACCGTGGTGTCCGCCGCGATGGGCAGCAGTGCCTCTTCGAGACGGGTGGCGGCGTGGTGCGGCAGGCCGAGGTATTCGTGCAGGAGCGTGGTCGCGTGCGGCCAGGAGATCGCGCCGTCGCGAAGGGCGGTGAGCGTCCGGGGGTGGTAGTTGACCAGCAGGGCCGAGTACTGGACCAGGCGGTGCGCGGCGCGTTCGGAGATGCGCAGCAGGCACGCGATCTCCGTGGCGGTGGTGGTGTCGGCGAGGTTGGTGCGGTGGGGCCCGGGCCGGCCGGGCCAGAAATGCTCCATCATCTTCGTTTCGAAGACTTTCCTCAATTCCTCGGTGCTCGCGGCGAGTTCGGCGTCGATCCGCGCTTTCTCGGCGCTCAGCCCGGTGATCCGAGCGGATATCCGATCGAGTTCCCTCTCGTATTCCGCTGACGTCCTCATGAACATATTCTCCCGCCCACCACCGACATTATGGTGGCGGCCAGGATCGCACGATCAGGGCTCCGGACAATGCGATCCCGAGGGCCGGTGGACGTACTCCGGATGCCGATATCCGGGGAATGCGAGCGAGCCACCTCGAAGCCGCAGGGGCCGGGCGATAGACTGGCGCCATGACTATGCCTGCTGATCCCTTTGCAAACGATCCACGCGATCCCGGCACCGGCGGTTCGACTGCGACCATCGAGCGTGAGGAAGTCCGCCAGGAGGTGGAGCCCGGCGACGCAGAGCGCTTCGCGCACTATGTCCGCAAGGAGAAGATCATGGAGTCCGCCTTCACCGGCGAGCCCGTGATCGCGCTCTGCGGCAAGGTGTGGACGCCCGGACGCGATCCCGAGAAGTTCCCCGTATGCCCCGAGTGCAAGGAGATCTACAACGGTCTTCGCCCGGGCAAGGACAAGCCGAAGGACTGACGGCGCCCGGCCGGCGCGTCCCACCGCGCCGGCCCCTGGTCGGCGCCACTGGCGCGTCCCGAAGGGAGCAACCCGCACCCCGCGGCGGACGCGCCCCGACCTGAACCCGAGGTGACATGAGCAAGGCCGCGAGTACGTCCGCGGGCGCGACGGGACGGGCGATGTCGCCCGAACTGCGGCCCCTGACCATCGGGATCCTGGCGATCATCACGTGCGCGGCCTTCGAGGCGATGGCCGTGGTGACCGCCATGCCCTCGGTGGCCCGTGAGCTCTCGGGGGAGTCGAGCTACGGCCTGGCCTTCTCGATGTACCTGACGGCGTCGCTGCTCGGCACCGTCGTCGCCGGTTCCTGGTGCGACCGCAGGGGACCCCGGCCCGCCCTCGCCGTCGGCCTGGGCCTCATGATCCTCGGGCTGCTCGCAGCCGGTGCCGCACCCGCCTTCTGGCTCGTGACCGTGGGCCGTGCCATCTCGGGGCTGGGCGGCGGGTTCATGATCGTCGCGGTCTACGTGGTGATCGGCCGGTCCTTCCCGGAGAAGGCGCGGCCCGTGGTCTTCGGCTGGCTTTCGGCCGCCTGGGTCCTGCCGGCGCTGATCGGCCCGGTGGTGGCGGGGTTCGTGACCGAGCAGGTCGGCTGGCGCTGGGTGTTCCTCGGCGTCGCGCCGATCGTGCTCGCGGCGGTGATCATCGTCTGGCCGAAGACGAGGGACCTCGGTCCGGTCGAGGCCCCCGACGCCGGATCGGCGAAGGCCCGCACCCTGCGAGGGCTCGCGCTGGCGTCCGGTGTCTTCGCCGCGCAGTGGTCACTCGTCCATCTCGCCGACACCGAGGATCCCGGCGGTGCCACGGTGGCAGGGCTGGTGAGCCTCGCGGCCGCCGGAGTCGTCGTCGCCCTCCTCGTGCTTCCCGCCCTCCTGCCGAAAGGCACGCTGGTCCTGGGGCGCGGCCTGCCGAGCATCATCGCCACCCGCGGCTTCGTCAACGTCGCGTTCTTCGGCACCGAGGCCTTCATCCCGCTCATGCTCGTCAGCTCCCGCGAGGTCAGCCCGGGGATGGCCGGCCTGACCCTGAGTGCCGGAGCGCTCGGATGGAGTGCCGGATCCTTCGTCCAGGCGCGCGTGACGTTCCGCCGCCAGTGGCTGCTGGTCGCCGGGTCCTCCATCCTGTCCCTGAGCCTCGGCGGCTTCGCCCTGGCCACGGCGGTGGAGGCGCCGCTGTGGGTGCTGGCCGTGGTGTGGGGGCTGTCGGGCTTCGCCATGGGCATGACGCTCTCCAGTACGTCCGTCCTGGTGCTCAAACTCTCGGCGTCGAACGAGCAGGGCCGCAATTCGGCAGCCCTGCAGATCTCCGACCAGCTCGGCGGGGTGGTCGGCACGGCGGGCGCGGGAGCCCTCTTCGCCCTCCTGCACGACGACGCCGACCCGGGTCACGTCCCGACCTTTGTTGCGATCTGGCTGGCTCTCTGGGTGTTCACGGCAGCAGGTATAGTTTCGGGTCTGAGAGGGGCCCGGTCATCAGGTGACGGCCCCGGTCTCGCCCCCAGCAAGCCAATGGAAGGTACTGTCCCGGCGTGAGTAGTGACACCCTGTTCGGTGCCGGCGCAGCCCTGCCCCCCGCATACCCGGAGCGCGCGGCCTGGGGGACAGCCCCCAAGCTGCGCCAGTGGCAGAGCGAGGCGCTGGAGAAGTACTTCCAGGAATCGCCGAGCGACTTCCTCGCCGTCGCCACACCCGGTGCCGGCAAGACCACCTTCGCGCTCCGCGTGGCGACGGAGCTCGTGGAGCGGGGCATCGTCAACCGGGTCACCGTCGTGGCCCCCACCGATCACCTCAAGCGCCAGTGGGCGGACGCCGCGGCGCGGGTGGGACTCTCGATCGACCCCAACTTCAAGAACGCCGACGGACGCCACGGCGGAGCGTTCATCGGTGTCGCGGTGACCTACGCGCAGGTCGCGAGCAAGCCCATGCTGCACCGCGCCAAGACGGAGGCCGCCCGCACGCTCGTGATCCTCGACGAGATCCACCACGGCGGCGACGCCCTCTCCTGGGGCGACGGCATCCGCGAGGCGTTCGAGCCCGCGACCCGCCGCCTCGCCCTCACCGGGACGCCCTTCCGCTCGGACACCGCGGCCATCCCGTTCGTGGAATACGCCGAGGACCGCGACGGCATCCGCCGCTCCCGCGCCGACTACACGTACGGCTACGGCCAGGCCCTCAAGGACCACGTGGTCCGCCCCGTCATGTTCATGGCCTACTCGGGCCAGATGCGCTGGCGCACGAGTGCGGGCGAGGAGATGGCGGCGTCCCTCGGCGAGGCATCGGTCACGAAGGACATCACCGCCCAGGCCTGGCGGACGGCACTCAATCCGGCGGGCGAGTGGATCCCCGCCGTCCTCGCAGCCGCGGACAAGCGGCTCACCGAGGTGCGGCGCACCGTGCACGACGCCGGCGGACTCGTCATCGCCACGGACCACGACGACGCCCGCGCCTACGCCGGCCAGCTCAAGCGGATCACGGGGGAGTCCCCGACCGTCATCCTGTCCGACGACGCCAAGGCGTCCTCGAAGATCGAGGAGTTCTCCGCGGGGGACAAGCGCTGGATGGTCGCGGTGCGCATGGTGTCCGAAGGCGTCGACGTCCCGCGCCTCGCGGTCGGCGTCTACGCGACGTCGACGGCCACTCCGCTGTTCTTCGCCCAGGCCGTGGGCCGGTACGTCCGGGCGCGACGGCGCGGGGAGACGGCGTCGATCTTCCTCCCCTCGGTACCCAACCTGATGGCGCTGGCCAACCAGCTCGAACTCGAGCGTGACCACGCGCTCGACCGGCCCGAGAAAGACGACGAGGGGTTCGGCCTCGAGGACGCCCTCATGGAGGCCGCGAACCGCGAGGACAAGGCCTCGGACTCCCTGACCAAGCAGAAGTTCGAGGCGCTCGAATCGCAGGCGTCCTTCGACCGCGTCCTCTTCGACGGCGGCGAGTTCGGCACCGGCGGCGAGATGGGCAGCGAGGACGAGCAGGACTTCCTGGGCATCCCGGGACTGCTCGACGCCGACCAGGTGGGCCAGCTGCTGCGCCAGCGCCAGCAGGAGCAGCAGTCGCGCAGGAAGTCCCGGCCGGCCGCAGCGCCCGCCGCCGAACCGCTCGTGGTGGATCACCGCCAGCTCACCGAACTGCGGGGCCAGCTGGCCAAGAACGTCTCGGCGTGGGCGGCCCGCACGGGGATGCCGCACGGCCAGGTCCACACGGAGCTGCGGCGCCAGTGCGGCGGACCCGCCGTGGCGCAGGCCAACGAGGACCAGCTCCAGCGCCGCCTGCAGAAGCTGCAGGACTGGTTCATCGGCAAGAAGTAGGCGGGAAGCAGGGAAGACGGCGAAGGCCGGGCCGGGAGAACCGGCCCGGCCTTCGCCGTGAGGGAGCTAGCGGACCAGCTCGGCGCCCGCGGCTTCCAGCTCGTCGAGCGTCTCCTCCGATTTGTCCTCGTGCACGCCCCGCGTGAGGTCGACCGGCACGGTGACGGAGTAGCCGGCCTGGAGTGCGTCCAGCGCGGTCGCCCGCACGCAGTAGTCCGTCGCCAGGCCCACGACCACCACGTCGTCGACGTCGTGGTCCCGCAGCCAGTCGTCGAGGGTCTTCGGATCCTCATCGCCGCTGTCCACGGCCGCGCCGCCGAGCTTCTGGTCGCCCGTCGGCACCTCGTCGTCGGGAGCCTTGACGCCCTCGAAGCCGGAGTAGGCGGCCTCGAACCGGCCCTTGCGGAACACCGCGTCGATGCTCTCGGTGTCCAGGTCCGGGTGGAAGTCGGAGCCCTTGGTGTCCGCGACGCAGTGGACGGGCCAGGAGTCGACGAAGTCGGGCGTCTCCGAGAAGTGGGTCCCCGGATCGATGTGCCAGTCCTGCGTGGCGACGATGTAGTCGTACCGCGCAGCCTGCCCGTCGATGTGGTCACTGATGTCGGCGGCCACCTGCGCACCGCCGTCGACGGCGAGTGAACCGCCCTCACAGAAGTCGTTCTGGACGTCCACGATGATCAGGGCGCGCGTCATGATGCTGCCTCCTCGTACTCGGTGGGGATGACTGGTTCGCCGCGCTGCAGCCGCCGGACGGCTCCCGGCAGTTCGGCGATGGAGCGCAGGTGCTGCTCGGCGGCGCGGGTGACGGCCTCCGGCCCGGTCCAGCCGGGCAGGACGACGCCGTCGGTGACGAACTGCTGCGTCAGCGGGCGGTCGTTGCCGTCGTCGGCCGGGGTGATGCCGATGCCCACGATCTCGGCCTGCGCCCTGCCGTGCTCGTCGAGGCGGCGCAGTGCGAGCTTGTGCCCGCCGACCGAGGCCTTGTTCTTGGCCGCCTTCGCGACGGACACGAACCTGCCGCTGTCGTCCTGCCGGCTCACGAGTTTGTAGACCATGCCGGCGGTCGGCGCGCCGGAACCGGTCACGAGGGAGGTGCCGACGCCGTAGGAGTCGACGGGCGCCGAGGCGAGCAGCCCGATGGCGAACTCGTCGAGGTCGGAGGTCACCACGATCTTGGTGGTGTGGTTGCCGAGGTCGTCGAGCAGTTCGCGCACCCACCGCGCCTGGGCCACGAGGTCGCCGGAGTCCAGGCGGACGGCGCCCAGCTCCGGGCCCGCCACCTCGACGGCCGTGCGGACGCCCTGTTCGACGTCGTACGTGTCCACCAGCAGCGAGGTGCCGCACCCGAAGGCGGCGACCTGCGCCTCGAAGGCCGCCCGCTCGGAGTCGTGGAGGAGCGTGAAGGAGTGCGCGGCCGTACCCACCGTGGGCACGCCGTACCGCCGGCCGGCCTCGAGGTTGGACGTGCTGGCGAAGCCGCCGATGATCGCGGCGCGGGCGGCGGCGACGGCGGATTCCTCGTGCGTGCGGCGCGATCCCATCTCGATGCACGGGCGTCCCGCCGCGGCTCCCGTCATGCGGGAGGCCGCCGAGGCGATGGCGCTGTCGTGGTTCAGGATCGAGAGGATGAGCGTCTCGAGGATGCAGGCCTCCGCGAACGTCGACTCCACCGTCAGGATGGGGGAGTTCGGGAAGTAGGCCTCGCCCTCCGCGTACCCGGAGATCGACCCGGTGAAGCGGAAGTCGGCGAGCCAGGCGAGCGTGGCGTCGTCCACGATCCGGTGGTCGCTGAGGAACGCGAGCTGCGGGTCGTCGAACCGGAAGGCGGCCAGCGCCTCCAGCAGCCGGCCCGTGCCCGCGACGACGCCGTAGCGGCGACCCGCCGGGAGGCGCCGCGCGAAGGCCTCGAACACGGAACGGCGGTGGGCCGCACCCGAGTGCAGCGAGGCCTGCAGCATGGTGAGTTCGTACTGGTCGGTGAAGAGCGCACTGTTCGGCGCGGTCACCGCCGGCGGTGTGGGACCGGCAGCGGCCGGCGGGTTCGTGGTCAGGGCATCGGTCACCCTGAAAACGATAGCCGGGCGTCCGCCGAGAGAGTACCCGGCCACCCGGTGCGGGCGAGCCGCCCTAGAATGGCGCTTATGACAGTTGGCTTTGCAACCGGTACCGACACCCAGGAAGCGGTGGGGACGGCCGAGAAGACCGACCTCGACCAGCCCTGGGTCGTGGTGGTGTGGAACGACCCCGTGAACCTCATGAGCTATGTGAGCTTCGTCTTCCAGTCCTACTTCGGCTACAGCGAGGCCAAGGCCCGCACGCTCATGCTCGAGGTGCACGAGCAGGGCCGCTCCGCCGTCGTCTCCGGCAGCCGCGAGAAGGTGGAGCAGGACACCGTAGCCCTCCACTCGTACGGACTGTGGGCCACCTTCGAAAAAGCCGGAAGCGAGTAGGCGCACCCCATGGCGAAACCCTTCAAATCGACGCGCCGGGGCATCACCGGAGCGCTGGAGCCCGGTGAGGCGCGCCTGCTGGGCGCCCTCCTCGACGACGTCATCTCCATGCTCGAGCCCGAGACGGCGCCCAGCGAGGATCCACTGGCGGCACTGATCGGCATGTCCGGTGCCGACGCCGACGCCACGGCCCCCGACGATTCCGCCGTCCGACGCCTCCTGCCGGATGCGGTGCGCGGCGACGACGACGAAGCGCTCGCCTTCCGCCGCCTCACGGAGCGCTCCCTGCGGGAGCAGAAAATCGGTGCCCTCCGCAGCAGTGCGCTGCTCATCGAGTCCAGCCCCATGACGCTCACCGGCGAGCAGGCACGGCTGCTCGCCCAGGCCCTCAACGACGTCCGTCTGGTCCTCGCCGACCGCCTGAGCATCCAGACGGAGGAGGACGCCGAACGGCTCCACGACATCGCGGACTCGAAGGACGTCGACGACGTCGAGTCCTACCTCGCCCTCGTCTACAACTTCATCACCTGGCTCCAGGAATCGCTCGTGCAGGCGCTGCTGAAAGCGGCGAAGCTGGAGCGCTGACCCGGCGGTCCACCGGACCGGCCGCGGGCTGTCGAACCGGAGGCTGTGACAAAACCCACGGATCGGCGAATAGTTTTCAACGGCGGCACGTCATATTGTCGAAGGATTATGAGCCCTGAGCCAACGAACACGGACCGCAGCGAGGCGCCCATCGGGATCTTCGACTCCGGCGTCGGCGGACTGACGGTCGCCCGAGCGGTCATCGACCAGTTGCCCCACGAATCCGTCATCTACGTCGGTGACACCGCGAACGGCCCGTACGGCCCGCTGCCGATCGCCCGGGTCCGGGCGCACGCGCTCGGTGTGATGGACGAACTCGTCGACTCCGGCGTCAAGCTGCTCGTGATCGCCTGCAACTCCGCCTCCGCCGCGGTCCTCCGCGATGCGCGGGAGCGCTACACGGCGCGCTACGGCATCCCCGTGATCGAGGTCATCCAGCCCGCGGTGCGCCGTGCCGTCGCCGCCACCCGCTCGGGCAGGATCGGCGTCATCGGCACGACGGCGACCGTCGGCTCGCGCGCCTACGAGGACACCTTCGCGGCCGCGCCGCACCTCGAGATCACCTCCGTGGCCTGCCCCGCGTTCGTCGAGTTCGTGGAGGCCGGTGTCACCGGTGGCGAGGCCCTCCTGCGGACGGCGGAGGAGTACCTCCGGCCGCTCAGAGCCGCGGGTGTGGACACGCTCGTGCTCGGCTGCACCCACTATCCGCTGCTGACCGGCGTCATCTCCTACGTCATGGGCGACTCCGTGACCCTGGTCTCGAGCGCCGAGGAGACGGCCAAGGACGTCTACCGCGCCCTCGTCTCGCACGGCCTCGAGCGCGAGACCACCGCACCGGGCGTGCACCGCTTCGTCGCGACCGGCGACGCCGCCAGCTTCGAGGTCCTCGCCCGCCGCTTCCTCGGCCCCGAGGTGCTCAGCGTGCAGCACGTGGACCATGTGGCCGCGCAGTACCCGACAGGCAGCCTCGCGCGGATCACGCCCGAGATGATCGCAGCCGCAGGGTTCCCCCCGGCATGAAGCTCACGATCGTCGGGTGCAGCGGCTCCTTCCCCGGCCCCCAGTCGCCGGCGTCCTGCTACCTGCTCAGCGCGCAGTGGCAGGGCCGTACCTGGCGGATCCTCCTCGATCTCGGCAACGGGTCGCTCGGCGCCCTGCAGCGGCACATGGACCTCCGCGAGATCGACGCCATCTTCCTGTCCCACCTGCACCCCGACCACTGCATGGACCTGTGCGGACTGCACGTCGCCGTCCACTGGGATCCCTCCGGCTGGGGACTGCCCCGCATCCCCGTGTGGGGTCCGGCGGCGACCGCGGACAGGATGGCGAGCGCCTACGGCCTCGAGCTCGACCCGGGCATGCACGAGGACTTCGACTTCCAGTCGTGGACCGACCGCGGCCCGGTGACGGTGGGGCCCTTCACGATCACCCCGTACCAGGTCCTCCACCCCATCGAGGAGGCGTACGCGCTGCGCGTCGAGGTGGCCGAGACCGATGCGGAAGGCGTGGACCGCACCCGCGTCATCACCTACTCCGGCGACACCGATGCGTGCGACGGGCTCGTGGATGCCGCCCGCGACGCGGACATCTTCCTGTGCGAGGCCGCGTTCCACGAGGGCCGCGACGACGGCATCTCCGGAGTCCACCTCACGGGCAAGCGGGCCGGCGACGTCGCCACGCGGGCGGCGGCCAAGCGCCTCCTCCTGACCCACCTGCCGGTCTGGAACGATGCCAACGTCGCCGTGAGCGAAGCCCGCGAGAGCTACGACGGCCATCTCGCCGTCGCCGTCGCCGGCGTCTCCTACACCGTCTGAGGGGCCGGTCCCACCGGGCCGGGGACGTGCAGCAGACGGTCCTGCCAGCGATCTCCCATGTGCTCCCGTCTAGACTGGGAGCCATGACCCCCGCGAATCAGACGTCCGTCCCTGCCCCCGTGAGCACCGCCCCCGTCCTCCGCGCGGACGGCCGGGCACCCGATCAGCTGCGCACCATCACCATCACGCGGGGCTGGTCGAAGCAGGCCGAGGGATCGGCGCTCATCGAGTTCGGCAACACCCGCGTGCTCTGCACGGCGTCGCTGACCAGCGGGGTGCCGCGGTGGCTCAAGGGGGAGGGCAAGGGCTGGGTGACCGCCGAATACGCCATGCTTCCCCGCGCCACCAACACGCGGTCCGACCGCGAGTCGGTCAAGGGGAAGATCGGCGGCAGGACGCACGAGATCTCCCGGCTGATCGGACGATCGCTGCGCTCCGTCATCGACACGAAGGCGCTGGGCGAGAACACCATCGTCCTCGACTGCGACGTCCTCCAGGCCGACGGCGGGACGCGGACGGCCGCGATCACCGGGGCGTATGTGGCGCTCGCCGACGCGATCCGGTACGCCAAGGACAAGAAGCTCATCCCCGCCTCGGCCTCCCCGCTCACCGACACCGTGGCCGCCGTGAGCGTCGGCATCATCGACGGCGTCCCCATGCTCGACCTGCCCTACGTCGAGGACGTGCGCGCCGAGACGGACATGAACGTCGTCGTCACCGGGTCGGGGACCTTCGTCGAGGTCCAGGGGACCGCGGAGGGCGCGCCCTTCGACCGCGCCGAGCTCGACGCCCTGCTCGACCTCGCGCTGGTGGGCACGGCCCAGCTCACGCAGATCCAGATCGACACCCTCCGGGACTCCCAGGGTGCCTGAGCAGTCCCGGCCGCGGCTCGTCCTGGCCACCCGCAACGCCGGCAAGCTGCGTGAGCTGCGCGAGCTGCTGCGCGGGCAGGTGCCCGGGCTCGACGTCGACACGCAGGTCGTCGACGCCGCCACCGTCGGCGCCCCGGACGTCGTGGAGAGCGGCGTCACCTTCGAGGAGAACGCCGCGCTGAAGGCCGAGCAGACCGCGCGGGCCACCGGCCTCCTCGCCGTCGCCGACGACTCGGGGCTGGCCGTGGACGTCCTCGGCGGAGCGCCGGGCATCTTCTCCGCCCGCTGGGCGGGCCGGCACGGCGACGACGCCGCCAATCTCGATCTCCTCCTGGCGCAGCTCGCGGACATCCCGGAGGAGCGGCGCGGCGCGGCCTTCGTCTGCGCTGCGGCCCTCGCCCACCCCGACGGCGCCGCCGGGCACACCGAGCGCGGCGAACTGCGGGGATCGCTCCTGGCCGCCCCGCGCGGCGCGGGCGGTTTCGGGTACGACCCCGTCCTCGTGCCCGAAGGCCTCGACCGCACGTGCGCGGAGCTCGCCCCGGAGGAGAAGAACGCGATCAGCCACCGCGGCATCGCGTTCAGGGCGCTCCTGCCGCACCTCGTCGAGGCGCTGTCCTGACCGGGGCGCCCGGCCCACCCGCACGATGGACCTTCAGCACCACCAGCACCACTGATCAGCACCGCCAGCCAGCACCGCACGTCCCGCAGGACGGGCCATGAGAGGGACGGATACACCGTGAGCATCACCCAGACAGTCCAGACGATCCACGTCGCAGCGGCGACCACGACGTCGGACGGCTCGGCCCTCGGCGCCGTCACGGACTGGGCGGTGAACCTGATGGAGACCATCGGGGCGCCCGGTGCGGGCCTGGCGGTCGCCCTCGAGAACCTCTTCCCGCCGCTGCCGAGCGAAGTGATCCTGCCCCTGGCAGGCTTCACCGCCAGCCGCGGCAACTTCTCCCTGTTCGAGGCGATCCTGTGGACCACCATCGGTTCGGTGGTCGGCGCCTACGCGCTGTACGCCCTCGGGGCCTGGCTGGGCCGGGACCGCATGCGGCGGCTCGTGTCCAAGGTGCCGCTCATCGACCTCGAGGACGTCGACAAGGTGGAGGCCTGGTTCAACCGGCACGGGTACAGTGCCGTCTTCTTCGGCCGCATGATCCCGCTCTTCAGGAGCCTCGTGTCCATCCCCGCGGGCATCGAGCGCATGCCGGTCGGCAAGTTCCTCCTGCTCACCGCGGCCGGAAGCCTCATCTGGAACTCGATCTTCGTGCTGGCGGGGTTCTACCTGGGGGAGAACTGGCACATCGTGGAGCAGTACGCGAGCACGTTCCAGAGGATCGTCATCATCGGCATCATCCTGTTCCTCCTCTACTTCGTCGTCTCGAAGGTGCGCAAGTACCGCGCGAAGAAGCGGATCCAGTGACCGGGGAGTCCGCCGCCGGTGCCGCTGCGGACCCCCTCGTCGGCATCTGGCCGCTGTTCGGTCTCGTCCTCACGACGCCCCGGCTGGTCCTCACCCCGGTCCGCGACGAGCATCTGCCGGAACTGATCGACGCCGTCCTCGCGGGCATCCACGACCCGGGGGAGATGCCCTTCAGCGTCCCGTGGACGGACGCGCCGCGGGAGGTCCTGATCACGGAGACGGCGAAGCACCAGTGGCGGCTCCGCGCCGGGGTCTCGACGGACGCCTGGGCCATCAACTTCGCCGTCCTGCACGATGGCCGCGTGATCGGTGTGCAGGACCTCACCGCCCACTCGTTCCCGTTGCTCCGTCGCGTCGGCTCGGGCTCATGGCTCACGCGGTCCGCCCAGGGCCTGGGGCTCGGGACCGAGATGCGGGCGGCCGTGCTCCAGTTCGCCTTCGACCACCTGGGCGCGACGTCCGCGGTGTCCGAGGCCGCGGCGTGGAACGGCGCCTCGCTGGGCGTGTCCACCCGGCTGGGCTACGCCCTGAACGGGACCACGCTCGTGGAGGCCCGTTGCGGGGAGGTCGATGTGCAGCAGAACCTCCTGCTGGCCCGCGAGGACTTCGTCCGGCCGGGCTGGGTGGCCGGCGTGCAGGGCGTCGAGGCGGTCCTGGACCTCCTCATTCCCGGAACGCCGGACTGACGGGCCGCCCCTCCGCGAGCAGGCGCGAGAGGTCCGACGACGGCTCGAACAGCAGCCCGTGGATGCCCATGCCCTTCGCCGCGGCGATGTTCGCGGGCGCGTCGTCGACGAAGGTCACCTGCCCCGGGGCGGCCTGGAGCTCGGCGAGGACGCGGTCGAAGATCGCGGGAGCGGGTTTGACGAGCCGCAGCGACGAACTGAAGAAGCTGTGCCGGAAGAGCCTCGTCCACGGGGCGCCGGCGAACTGCACAGCCATGGCCGCCGGCATGTTGGACAGCAGCGCGAGGCGCTCGCCCCGCGCGTCCAGATCCTCGAGGACGTCGAGCGTCTCGAGGTTCAGGTGTGACCACTGGTTCGCGTCGAGGACGTCCAGCCACGCGGAGCGGGCGGGCTCGATGCGCCGGCCGCGCACGAGCGACCAGTACTCGTCGGAGGTCAGGGACCCGGCGTCGTAGGCGCCGCGGTGCCGCCAGTAGGCGGACGCCGGCTCCTGCAGGCGGTCGACGCCGACCGCCTCCGCGAGCAGGTCCCAGTCCTGGGGTGTCGGGGCCGTGGAGATCACGTTGCCGTAGTCGAAGAGGTACCACCGGTGCGGACTGTCAGTGCGGGCCATGGTCCAGCATAGGAACACGCACCGCGATAGGACGCCGCTGCCGCGGTGAACTTCGGGTGAACGGCAGGCGCGGGGGCGGCGGTAAACTGGGGATCGTGGGAATCGCGTTCACGGCCATCGACTTCGAGACGGCGAATGGCTTCCGCGGCTCCCCGTGCGCCGTCGGCCTGACCAAGGTCAGGGACGGCCGGGTCGTCGAGGAGGCCTCCTGGCTGATGCGGCCGCCCGTCGGCCACGACCACTTCGACTCCCGGAACATCGCGATCCACGGCATCACCTCGGCGATGGTCGAGGACGCCCCGCGGTTCGGCGACCTGTTCCCCGAGATCGGCGGCTTCATCGGCTCCGACGTCCTGGTGGCGCACAACGCGGCGTTCGACCTCGGCGTCATCCGGTCGGCGCTCGAGGTCTCCGCGCTGTCGGGTCCCGCGTGGGACTACGCCTGCACCGTGGTGCTCGCGCGGAAGAGCTACTCGCTGCCCTCCTACTCCCTGCCGTTCGTCGCGGAGGCGGCCGGGGTGCCCCTGCTCAACCACCACGACGCCGTGGAGGACGCCCGGGCCTGCGCCGGCATCATGATCGACATCGCCCGCCGGTACGGTGTACCGACCGTCGAGGGCGTGCTCGAATGCCACAACCTGCCGCTCTCGCGCGCCGAACCCTACGCGCCCGGCGTCGACGAGCTGTCGAAGGCCACGCGCACGGCCCTCGAGCGCGGCACCTCGCCCGCCGGCTGGTCCGGCTGGCCGGAGGAGGGGGAGAACCCCCACGCGAACGCCCAGGCCGATCCGCGGCACCCGCTGTACGGGCAGACGGTGGTCTTCACCGGCAATCTCGGCATCCCACGCCCCCAGGCGAAGGAGCGAGCGGCACGCCTCGGAGCGCAACCGGCGAGCTCCGTCACCCGGCGCACCACGGTCCTCGTGGTCGGCGACGGCTTCGTGGCCTCGGACCTCCGCAACGGCCGCGTCACCGGCAAGGCCCGGCGGGTGCTCGAACTGCACGAGCGGGGCCAGGAGGTCGAGGTGCTGTCCGAGGCCGAGTTCCTCCAGATGACCGGCGGACGGTGGCCGGCAGACGGCCAGTGACCGCGCGGGCGGATCCCCGCCCGTCGATCAGGGGCGGTCCGTCGTTCAGAGGCGGAGGTCGACGCCGGTCAGTCGTGCCGAGAGGTCGATGAGCCGGGACGCGGCGTTGCGCTCCCGGGCATGCCGCTTCGCCGGGACGACGACAGGCTGCCCCGTGAGCTGGAACCAGCCGTCCGGGCCGCAGTAGGCGCCGTTCGGAATCGCACGGTCGAGCGTGGCGCGCACGAGCGGCCAGGCGCCGTGGTCCTTCCCCTGCGCCACCGGTTCCATGAGACGCTGCCTCCACCGGGGCGCCGCCACGAACGGGCGGGCGGCGACTCCCGGTCGGTCCGGCGTGAACATGCCCAGGGCCAGTCCCGGATGGGCGACGACGCTGGTCGCCGGGCTGCCGGTGGCATCGAGGCGCCGGGCGAGCTCGAAGCCGAAGGCCATGACCGCGAGCTTCGACGTCGCATACGCGCGGGCGCTGCTGTACGAGGCCGGCTGCAGGAACGACGGCGTGAGGCGCGCCCAGCGGTGGCTGATGCTGCCGAGGTGCACGATCCTCGTGCCCGCGGCGGACAGCGACGGCAGGAGCCGGGCGATCAGCGCGTAGTGCCCCAGGTGGTTGGTGCCGAACTGGAGTTCGAAGCCGTCCGCCGTCGTCCGCCGTCGCCGGGACCCCACCACCCCGGCGTTCGCGAGCAGGCCGCTCAGCGGCGCTCCGGCGGCGATCGTCGTGGCGGCCGCGCGGACGGACGCGAGATCCGCCAGGTCGAGGGGCTGGAAGGAGACCTCGGCGCCGGGGTGCCGGCCGCGGATGGCGTCCATGGCCCGCGCGGCCCTGTCGGCGCTCCGCGACGCCATCACCACGTGGGCGCCGGCCGCGGCCAGCTGCTCGCACGCGAAGTAGCCGAGTCCGGCGTTGCCGCCCGTGACGAGGATGCGCGCGCCGGCGAGCGGCGGGAGATCGACGGGGTTCCACATGGGACCAAGCCTAGGGCGCCGCGCCCTCACCGGCCGGACGGATCCGGTGGGCCGGGAAGGGGTGCGGATCAGGAGCCGGTGGTCGCCCTCAGGAGGGTCCTGGCCATGGACCGGACGACGTCGGCGGTCCCGGGGGCGTCCAGGTACGCGGCCGGCAGCGCCCCCGTACCGTGCAGCGCTCCGAGGATGCCGCCCGCGAGCGAGGCCGCGACCACGGGTGAGGCGTCGGGCCGGCCGGCGGCCGCCGCGTGCGCCAGCGCGGCAGCGAACTGTTCGCGCGGCGAGCCCGCGGCCGCGCCCTCGCGAGCCGCCTGGAGGGCCGCGTCCAGGGTTGCGGCGGCCGTCGCCGTTCCCACCCCCGTGCGATCGGCGGACGGGCGGTGCGCCGTGACGCCCCCCAGGGCACCCGCGGCGGCGGCACGGGCCGGGTCGCTCCCGGCGTCCTCCGCCAGGTGCCGCTCCTCGCCGCGCTCGGCGACGACGGCCTCCTCGAGGGTGAGGCCGTCGATGGCGAGCGACCGGATGATCCCGCTGTACAGCGCCGCGGTGGCCCGGGCGGCGGCGGATCCGTGCGTGAGGGCCGCGGCCTCGACGGTCAGTCGCTCCACCAGGCTGGCCGGGATGCGGGGGACCAGGCCGAAGGGCGCCGAACGCATCAGCGCACCCGCCCCCTCCGCGTCCGGGTTCAGGGGCCGTGCGCGCGTCCCCATCTCGCCGGTGAGGAGGGCCCGGACGGTGTCGGCGTCCGGTTCGTGCACCGGGAGGAGGTCCTCCTGCCGGTCGAGCCACCGGGCGGGCGGTGCCGGCGCCCTGGGCGGGAGGTGCTCCCCCTGGCGGGTGAGCCACCGCAGGTAGGCGAGCCACAGGCAGGCGGTCTCGTCGGCCGCCACGCCGTCGTTCGCCCACTCCAGGGCGTCCGTCAGGCCGTCCACGGTGTACAGGGTCAGGTGGGTGGCGTCCGAGACCGCCAGGTCCGAGGGATCAGCCAGGGCCGGCAGCGGATCGTCCCCCGCGGCGTACAGGAGGCCGTACGCGTCGCCCGCCATCGTGCCGAGGAGGCATCCCAGGACCCGATCCTCGTAGGCGGCGGGGTCCTCCTGCGGTGCATGCTGCACGGCGCGCGCGTCGCTCGTGCCGGGATCCGTGTGGCTGCCGGTGTCGGCGGTGTTGTTCGTCATCACCGGTCCAGTCTAGGAGGCGGGCCCCCGCCGCGTCCGGAGGGCTCCCAGCCGCCGTGCAGGCTAGGATGGAAGGCTTGCCGGCGGCCCGGCGCAGTCCCGTGCGTCCCGCCGAAGCAACAGTGTCCCCAACGAAGGATTGTGCAGCCATGACGCATCAGACGACGGCGACCGGAGCGGCGGACGACACCGCTTCCGCCGCGACCGCCTCCCCGCACACCGAGCGGAGCCCCGGGCTGGTCGCGCGGTCGATCGTCGAGGGAGTCGGCGCATTCCTCATCGTCCTCGCCGGGCTCGGAGCCACCATGCTGGCCACGGAGACCGCCCTCCAGCCCCCGCTCGTCTTCGGGTTCGCGGTCCTCGCCGCCATGATCGCCTTCGGCTTCGCCTCGGGCGGCCACTTCAACCCGGCCATCACCATCGGGTCCGCCGTCGCCGGCCGGACCGCATGGACGTCGGTGGCCCCGTACGTGGCGGCCCAGGTGCTGGGAGCCGTCGCCGCGGCAGGGCTGCTCTGGCTGGTCCTCAGCGCCAACGCCCAGCTCTCCGGGATCCGCGAGTTCTTCGGCTCCGCGTCCAACGGCTTCGACGAGCACTCGCCGGCACGGTTCCCGCTGGCCAGCGCGTTCCTGCTGGAGACCGTGGCCACGGCGCTCCTCGTCGCCGTCTTCCTCGGCGCAGGTTCTGCACGGGCGCGGCGCGACCTGGCGCCCTTCGCGGTGGGCCTCACCTACGCCGGGCTGCTCTCCTTCCTCCTGCCCGTCACCAACGGCGCCCTCAACCCGGTGCGTGCCACCGCATCCGCCCTCTTCGCGGAGTCCTGGGCCCTCCAGCAGCTGTGGCTGTTCTGGGCCGCGCCGATCGTCGGGGCCCTGATCGCGGGCCTCGTCTACCGCAGTGTCGATGCCTGGCACCCGGCCGGCCGGCTCCCGGACCGTACGGACGGTGCGCCCTCCGACGCAGGGGATCCTGCGCCGGCGGCGGTCGACGAGCCGCATGGCACGCGCGACGCCGGAGCTGTCCCCGCGCACGGGGACGCCGCGTCCTTCTTCGAGGCATCCGCCACCGAGGCATCCGACACCGGGGCCGCGCGCGACGACGGGCCCGGCACCTCCGGGACCAGGTCCTGACCCCGGTCACCGCCCCGCCGCGCGCTGATCCATGGAATGTCGGCGTACGGCGGTAGCGTGAAAATCATGAAGATCCTCCACACGTCGGACTGGCACCTGGGCCGGTCCTTCCACGGCACCGGGACCCTCGACGCCCAGCGAATCTTCGTGGACAACCTGGAGAAGACGGTCCGCGAGGAAGGCGTCGACGTCGTTCTGGTCGCCGGGGACGTGTACGACCGGGCCCTGCCCGCGGTGGACGTCGTCGCATTGTTCGACGAGGCGCTGGACCGGCTGACGGTCGCCGGCGCCCAGGTGGTCATCAGCAGCGGCAACCACGACTCCGCGACCAGGCTCGGGTTCGGCGGACGTATCCTCGCCCGCGGCGGGGTCCACCTGCGCACGCGCACCGAGGACATCGCGGTCCCCGTCATCATCCCCCTGGACGGGCATGCGGAGCTCGCGATCTACGGTGTGCCCTACCTCGAGCCGCGGGTCGTCGCGGAGAGCCTGCAGGCGGAGGCCCCCACCCACACCGCGGTGACCGCGGCGGCGCTCGACCGCATCCGCGAGGACCTGGCCCCGCGCTCGGCCGTGCGGCGCACCGTCTCGATCGTCCTGGCCCACACCTTCGCCGCGGGAGGGGCAGGTTCCGACAGCGAGCGGGACCTCGCGATCGGCGGGCTCGGAGCCGTGCCGCTCTCCCTCTTCGACGGCTTCGACTACAGCGCCCTCGGACATCTCCATGGCCGGCAGAAGCTCTCGGAGACCGTGCGCTACTCGGGATCACCCCTTGCGTACTCCTTCTCGGAGGCCAACCAGGCCAAGGGTGCCTGGCTCCTCGACGTGACCCCGGACGGGATCGGCGGTATCCAGGCCGTGGAGTGGCCCGCACCCCGCGACCTCGCGGTCCTCAGCGGGCGGCTCGAGGACCTGCTGGTCCGGGACGACCTCGCCTGGGCCGAAGGGGCCTACTGCCAGATCACGCTCACGGACCCCGAACGGCCGGCGCGGGCCATGGAACGCCTGCGGGCCCGCTTCCCGGACACGCTCGTCCTCGCCTTCGCGCCGGAGGGCGGCGAGCAGGCCGACACCCGCACGTACAGCCAGCGCCTCGCCGAGGCCCGGGACGACGCCGAGATCTGCTGCGGCTTCCTCGAACACGTGCGCGGCCGCAAGGCCTCGTCCGAGGAACAGGCACTCGTCCGGTCGACCGTCGACGCCGCGCTGAGCCTCGCCCACGAACGGTAGAGCATCCCATGAGACTGCATCACCTCGAGATCCAGGCCTTCGGGCCGTTCGCCGACCGGCAGGGCGTCGACTTCGACGCCCTCTCGGCCCAGGGCCTGTTCCTTCTCAACGGACCCACCGGCGCCGGGAAGTCGAGCGTGCTCGACGCGGTGTGCTTCGCGCTGTACGGCTCCGTCCCGGGGGCGCGCCAGGCGGCGAAGAGGCTCCGGAGCGACCACGCGGCCGAGTCCCTCGCCCCGGAGGTCTCCCTCGAGTTCTCCGTCGCGGATCGCCGCTTCAGGGTGGTCAGGTCGCCGGCGTGGGACAGGCCGTCGCGACGGGGGAGCGGCACGACCACCGAACAGGCGCGCACCCTGCTCAGCGAGCGGATCGACGGTGACTGGGTGCAGAAGTCCGCGCGGAACGACGAAGCCGGGCTCGAGCTGCAGTCCCTGCTCGGGATGGACAAGGAGCAGTTCACGAAGGTGGTGATGCTGCCGCAGGGCGAGTTCGCCGCCTTCCTGAGGGCGGACGCCAAACCGCGCCGGGAACTGTTGCAGCGGCTCTTCTCGACGTCACGCTTCGAGGACCTCGAACGGCTGTTCGCCGAGGAGAACCTGCGGACCGCGCGCGGCCTGGCGGAGCAGGAGGGTCGGCAGCGGCATCTGTTCCTGCGCGCCATCGACGAGGCCGGACGCCACGATCTCGCACCGGCGGACGTCGGCGCCGATCCGGACGCCCCGGACGCCTGGGCCGCGACGCTGCAGGCGCTGTCCCTGGCGCTCTCCGGACGCCGCGACGCGGCCGTCCTCAAATCCACGGACCTCGCCGGGCAGAGTACGCAGGCCGACGGTGCGCTCGCCACGCTCAGGCAGCGGCGGCTCCGCTTCGACGCGCTGGCGCAGCTCCGGGCGCAACGCGAGGAACACCAGGGCCGGGCGGAGGAGATCGCGGAACTGGTGGGACTGGGACGGCGCCACGACCAGGCCCGCGGGCTCGCCGCCCACCTGCGGCTCGACGACGAGGCGGCCTCCCTCGTGGAGCACGCCCGCGTCCGGCACACGGAAGCACTCGACCGCCTGCGGCGCAATGCCGCGGTCGGTGAGTACCTCGACGTCGCCCCCGGGGAGGAAGCGGACGGCGGCGTGCCACGCGACGCCCTGACGAGCGCCTGCGCGGCCTCTTCCTCGGTCCTCGCCGTCCTGCGGGCAGCCCTGCCGGACGAGCAGCGGCTGCTCGACGTCCGCGCCGGGCTGGAAGCCCTCGCGTCGACGATCCGCCGGCTCGATGACGGGCTGGACGGCGCCCGCGAGGGCATCGCGCGGCTGCAGCGGCAGCGCGCCGCCGACGCCGAGAGCCTCGTGCCCCTGCGGGAGGCCGCCGACGGGCTCGCCCACCTCCGCACGGACCTCGCCGCCGCGGTGGCCGCCGAGGAGACGGTCAGGCAGTACACCCTTGCGACGAAACGCCAGGTGGCAGCGGACGCCGGCTATGCCGTGGCCTCGGAGCGGTTCCTGACGCTCAAGGAGGAGTGGCTGGCCAAGCTGCAGCTCCGGCTCGAGCAGGCAGCGCAGGAACTCGCGGACCGGCTGCAGGACGGGCACGCCTGCCCCGTGTGCGGGAGCACGGAGCACCCGGCACCGGTCTCCTCGCCGGAGGGCGAGCGGATCAGCCTCGACGAGGAGCAGGCCGCACGCCGGCTCCAGGCCGAGGCGGAAGCGGCGCTGCAGACGGCCCGCGAGGTACGGGACCAGGGGCGGCTCGAGGTGGCTCGGCTGGCTGCCCGCGGCGGCGAGATGGCCCCGGAGGACGCCGCCGCGGCGACACGGACCGCGCGCTCGACCCTGCAGCGCGCCGAGGACGCCGACGCCGAGTGCGCCGCCGTCGAGGAGCGGATGCGGCGGGCGGTCGAGGAGGAGGACAGGACCGGTGCGCAGCGGGACGCGCTGCGGGAGGAGCGTGCCGCTGCCGAGAGCCGACGGTCGTCCCTGACGGACCAGGACGCCGAGCTCTCCCAGCGTCTCGCCGGGCTGCAGGCGGACGCGCCGTCGCTGGCCGCGAGGATCGACGCCGTCCAGGACGCCCACGACGACCTCGACCGCGTCCGGGAGACCCTCGACGCGCTGGCGCGGGCGACCGACACGCAGCAGGAGAACGCCCGGCGCCTCCAGGACGCACTTGAGGGGACGCCGTTCGATGCGGCGGCGGAGGCACGTGCCGCCCTCCTGCCGGAGGACCGTTCCGCGAGCCTCACGGCGACGGTGAAGGAGTACGAGCTGCGCGGCCACCGCCTCGACGCCGCCTGGGACGACGACGCCGTCCGGGAGACCCTCCGCGAGGAGCAGGAGGGAGTCCTCGCGCCGACCGACGACGACGAGCGCGTCGCCGGGGCCGCGGCCGACGACCTGAGGGGGAGGGCCCAGCGTGCGGGCATCGGCGCCGAGGTGCTCGGGCACTCGGTCGCGCAGCTGGACTCGTACGCCCGGCAGCTCGCCGACCTCGAGAAGGACATCGCCCCGCTGCGGCAGGAGGCCCAGCTGGCCGCGGCCGTGGCCGACACCGCGCGCGGCGGCGGGGAGAACCTCTACAAGATGTCCCTCGCCACCTACGTGCTCGCCTCACGTCTCGAACAGGTGGCCGCCGCGGCCACCGAGCGGCTGCTGCAGATGTCGGACGGCCGGTACCAGCTGGTCCACAGCGACGCCACAGCGGGCAACCGGCGGTCCGGGCTCGGCCTGAACGTGATCGACGGCTGGACGGGGAACAAGCGCGACACCTCGACGCTCTCGGGTGGGGAGTCGTTCATGGCGTCCCTCGCGCTCGCGCTCGGACTGGCCGACGTGGTGCAGCAGGAGGCCGGTGGGCTGGACATCGAGACCCTGTTCGTCGACGAGGGGTTCGGCTCCCTCGACGACCAGGCGCTCGAGCAGGTCATGGATGCGCTCGAGGGACTGCGCAGCGGCGGACGCGTGGTGGGACTGGTCAGTCACGTGCCGGAGCTGAAGCAACGGGTCAGCGCGCAGCTGCAGGTCGTGAAGGGCCGGCAGGGCTCGATCCTCCGCTATGTGGAGCAGCCCGCCAGCGTGTAAACTCGGGCCGTTACCGGGTCGGGCGCATCGGGAGGGGGGACGATGCGCATTCGATGCACCCGGAAAAGCGCATGTACACCACTCCTTCATCGGCCTCGCCGGACGCCACGTCCTCCCACGCCGCCCCCTCGACCCCGATCGTGCCCGGCCCCCAGCGGTCCCGCCTCGGCAAGTTCGGCGTCCTCCCGCACCTCGCGGGAACCTCCTTCCTCGTCCTCGGCCTCTTCGCCCGTCTTCCCCTGGCGATGCTCACCGTCGGAGCCCTGACGCTCGTCACGACGGCGAGCGGCTCCTACGCCGCCGGTGGCTTCTCGGCAGGCGCCGTCGGCCTCGGGTCGGCTCTCGGGGCGCCCCTGCTCGGTTTCCTCGCTGACAAACGCGGGCAGCGCATCGTCCTGCTCGTCTCCGCACTGCTCAACACCGCGGCGATCGCGGCCCTCCTGATCGTGACGCTGACCAGCGCCACCTTCAGCGGGGGAGCGCTGGCGCTCGTCCTCGCGACAGCCTTCGCCGTCGGCTTCACCTGCCCGCAGATCGGCCCGCTCGCCAGGGTCCGGTGGATGGCCATGACCCGACGGAGCCCCCGGTCCGCCCTGGACACCGCGCTCTCCTACGAGGGGACCGCGGATGAGCTGACCTTCGTCCTCGGGCCGGCCCTCGTCGGCCTGCTCGCGAGCCTGATCGCCCCCTGGCTCCCGCTCGCGCTGGCCGCGGCGCTCACCATCACCCTCGTCAGCGCCTTCGCCGTGCACCGGACCGTGGCGTACAGCGACCGGGGTTCGTCCGATGCCCGCACCCCTGCCGACGGGGACGCCGGCTCCGGGCCGGAGGAGGACCACCCGGCCGCGGCCACCCGGGCCGCCCTCGTCCTGCTGCCCGTGGCGGGCATGGTGGCGGTGGGCACGTTCTTCGGATCCACCCAGACCTTCCTGACCGCCTTCTCGGGCCAGTTCGGTGCCGCCGAGTCATCGGGCCTGCTCTACGCGGTCATGGGCCTGACCTCGGCGGTCGCGGCGCTGTCCGTCGCCTACTGGCCGCAGCGCTTCCGCCACACGCACCGGTGGATGGTCTCGGCCGCCGCCATGGCCGTGGCCGCCGCCGCCCTGGCCCTGCCCACGACGATCGCCGCCATGCTCGTGGCGCTGCTGTTCCTCGGTGTCTTCGTGGGGCCCACGATGGTCACGATCTTCTCCATCGGCTCCGCGGTCGCACCGGCCCACCGCCTCGGCACGGTCATGACGCTCCTCGCGAGCGGCATCGTCGCCGGCACGGCCGTCGGGTCCGGACTGGCAGGGACCCTCGCCGAGACCGGGGGAGCGGCCGCCGCCGTCGTCGTCCCGGCAGCCGCCGCGGCCGTCCTGCTCGTCCTCGGCGCGGTGTCCGCCGTCGCGCTGCGGCGCGTCAGCCGGGCCTGACGGGTCCCGGGCGGATTCGTCGGCAGGCTGACAGTGACTCCGCGGGACGCATAGGATCGAAGGACACCGAGATCCAGGAGGACGCATGAGTACCGAAGGCACCGGGCACGACGACGCCGCAGAATCACAGGGCGCCGGACCCGAAGGCACCATCCCGGCCAGTGGCGACGGCGTGGCAGCCGGCTCCACGGACGAGCCGAGCAGCTTCGAGCCCGAGGAAGACGCGGGCGAGGGGCACTAGCCCGCCGGATCCCACGAAGACCGTGCAGAACTGCGCGCCCGCCGGACGGACCGGTGGGGGCGCAGTTCTGTCCAGGGCACCACGTGCGCGCCGGCGGAGCGGCAGGCGACGCGTTCCCGGGGATCAGCTGATGCGGGGAGCGCGGGAGGGCGGGGCCGGGATGTGGACGTTGCCGGTGAGGACGCCGCCGGTGACGAGCTCGCCGTCGTCCAGCACGCCGGACGTCCCTGGCGAGGCGAGGCCGGTCCGCCGGGCGACGGCCCGGGCGTCGGCCTGGAGATCGTCCTGGCTGCGGAGCTGCAGGGCGACGTCGTGCGCGGCGGGTCGGAGGGAGGGATCCCTCGCGGTCATCCGCCGCAGGAGTCCGCTCCAGTCCGGCCCCAGGCAGTCGGGTACCTCCGGATCGCGCAGGAGCCGGGCCAGGGCGGCCTCGACCACCGGGCCGGGGAAGGACTTCTCGCCGGTCAGGCACTCGAGGAGCACGAGGCCCAGCGAGTAGATGTCGCTCCGCTCGTCGAGCGGGTCGCCCTTCGCCTGCTCGGGACTGAGATAGTTCGCCGTGCCGATCGTCGCGCCGACGGCGGTCGCCGAGGTGGCCTCCATCATGCGGGCGATGCCGAAGTCCGTCAGCTTCGGGTACAGCCGGGTCCCGTTGTCGCCGCTGTAGAACAGGAGGATGTTCGCGGGCTTCACATCCCGGTGGATGACGCCCTCGGAGTGGATGTACGCCAGCGCATCGGCCAGGTCCGCCCCGAGCTGCGCGACGTCGTCGGCCGGCAGGGCGCCGCGCTTGAGCAGGTGCCGGAGATCCTCCCCATCGACGAACTCCATGACGAGGAAGCCGGCGGTGCGGCCCTCCTGGTCCTCGTGCATCCCCGCGTCGTGGAGGGTCACGAGACCCGGGTGGTTCAGGGTGGAGAGCAGGACCTTCTCCGTGTGCTGGCGACGGTAGTCGTCGTCGTCGGAGGTGGTGGCGTTGAAGATCTTCACGGCGACGTCGCGCCCGAGGTTGCGGTCCACCGCGCGGTACACGGATGCCGTGCCGCCTACCCCCAGCAGGTCCGTGGTCTGATATCGGTCCGCGAGGAGGACGGGCATGCGTGTCCTCCCCCTACCGATGATGGGCGTCGACCGGCGACCTGTAAGGCTGCTGATCAGTGGCCAGTATAACGCTGTGAATCGGCGGACATACCCTTCCGGCGCACGCTTTATCGAACCTTGATCATCGGCCTGTCAGGCGAGGAAGGCGAGGGCCTCGTCCTTGAAGAGCCGGGCGGTGATGGCGTTGGAGTGGTCCCTGCCGGGCAGCGTCGCGATGCGGGCATCCGGGGCCCACTCCCGGAGGTCGGTGATGCCCTCGGCGTACCCGTCCTGGTCCCCGGCGACCAGGAGCAGGGGCATCTTCGGGACGGCGTGCCGCGGGTCGAACGGCTCCGTCTTGATCGCGGAGACCATCGCGAGCAGCGAGGGGAGGTCGTTGTGCGGTCCGGCCTGCGCCATGCGCAGCAGGTCCGCCGTCGTCGGGTCCTGTGAGGCGGGCCCGCCGGCGAGGAAGAGTTCCGCCCCCGCGAGGTCGAAGGTGGCGAGCGGATCGGCGGTGCCGGGACCGCCGAGCACCATCCTGCGGACCAGTTCGGGCTGGGTGGCGCCGAACTCCCAGGCCAGGCGCGACCCGAGGGAGTAGGCGACGACGTCGACACCGGACCCCGGCACGTCGCTGCGCAGGGGGAGGACCCGCTCGTCGAACAGGGCCTGGAGGATGTCCGCGCGCATGCGGCTCGGTGCGTAGGATCCCGCGTCCTCCGGCGCCGCGCTGTCGCCGTGCGCGGGGAGATCGACCATGATCACGCTCCGTCCGGCGTCGTTCAGGAAGCGGACCCAGCCCGTCTCCACCCAGTTCTGCCGGGAGGAGGAGCCGAAGCCGTGCAGCAGCAGGATCGGCGGCAGGTCGAGCGGCTCACCGGCATCGCTGCGGGTGATGGACAGACGGGGGTCGACGCCTTCGACGACGTGCACGGCATGGTGGTCCATGGGTCCCATCGTATGCGCGGCAGGACCGTGCTGGGCGGCGGACACCTCCGCGCGGACCTGAATGGGTCGGACGTCCCCTGCGAGAACCGCCCCCATGAGTTATAGTCATTGTGACCCTAACAAGTGGGGAGCCCAACGGACGGTCGGAGGACGGGGATGTACAGCTCGGCCAACGTCTCGGAACGGCAGTCCCAGGCACCCTCCCTCGCCATCTCGACCGTGATCTTCGCGCTCCGCACCGACCCCGCATCGGGCCGGTCGGAGATCTGGCTGCCGCTCGTCCGGCGCATCCGGCAGCCGCACCTCGGCAAGTGGGCGCTGCCCGGCGGCCCGCTGGGAGCCCGCGAGTCGCTGCAGGATGCCGCCTCGCGGAACCTGCGGGACACGACCGCCCTCGACCCCACCTACCTCGAACAGCTCTACGCCTTCGGCGGGCTGGACCGGTCCGCCACCCAGCGGCTGGTGTCCATCGTCTACTGGGCCCTCGTCCGCCCCGATCAGGCGGATCTGGCCCGCGACTCGGAGAACGTGCGCTGGTTCCGCGCCGCCGAGGCCGTGGGCCTCGCCTTCGACCACGACGAGATCGTCGCCTACGCCCTGGAGCGGTTGCGCGGCAAGGTCACGTACGGGTCCGTCGCCTATCACTTCCTGGGCGAGCGCTTCACCCTCGCGCAACTGCGGGGCGTCTACGAGGCCGTGCTCGGCAGGCAGCTCGATCCGGCCAACTTCCGGCGCCAGCTGCGATCGGCGCAGGACATCGCGGCGACGGACGAGGTCCTCCAGGGCGGTCGGAACCGGCCGCCGCGCCTCTACCGCTACACGGGACCGCGGTCCGGGACGGCGCCCTCCGGGGCCCCTCCGTCCGATGCCCCGCCCTCCGACGTCGAGGCCGGAACCTCGACGGCGTCCTAGCCCCCAGCCAGACACGACTCCACCTACGCCCCGTTGCCGACCGCCGCGCCGGCCCCACCCCAGGGAGAAGCCCCATGTCCGTCACCACCGCCATCCAGCTGATCACCCGCGGCGAGGCCGGCACCACCGGGGCCGCCGGGGCCGCCGGGACCTGCTCGCCGGATCTCGCGCAGGACCCCTGGGCGTTCGATGGCGTCCCCCTGCCCGACTACGGTCCCGGCGCGTCCATGTTCGACATCGCCCCGGCGGCCACCCCCCGGCAGGGAGAACTGCCCGAGGAGTACAGGACGGCGTCCGCCGAGGAACTCGACGGGCGTATCCGCGCGGCGAGGGAGACCCTCGGCGAGTCCGTCGTCATCCTCGGCCACTTCTACCAGCGCGACGAGGTGGTGCAGTACGCCGACTTCGTGGGTGACAGCTACCAGCTGGCGCGCGCCGCCACGGAACGGACGGCGGCCGAGGCGATCATCTTCTGCGGGGTGCACTTCATGGCGGAGACCGCGGACATGCTCTCGACACCCCAGCAGGCCGTCATCCTCCCCAACCTCGCCGCAGGCTGCTCCATGGCGGACATGGCGGACATCGACTCCGTCTCCGAGTGCTGGGACCAGCTCACCGCGCTCTTCGGCTCCGCGCCGGACGCCGCCGGCCGCCGGCCCGTGATCCCCGTGACGTACATGAACTC
This sequence comes from Arthrobacter antioxidans, assembly GCF_023100725.1. Classification (NCBI taxonomy): domain Bacteria; kingdom Bacillati; phylum Actinomycetota; class Actinomycetes; order Micrococcales; family Micrococcaceae; genus Arthrobacter; species Arthrobacter antioxidans. Next base: position 2,360,366 of record NZ_CP095501.1, on the reverse strand, counting down.
CTCCGCCGCCCTGAAGGGCTTCTGCGGGGAGAACGGCGGCATCGTGTGCACCTCCTCGAACGCCGCCGCCGTGCTGGAGTGGGCGTTCGAGCGGGGCCAGCGGGTCCTGTTCTTCCCGGACCAGCACCTGGGACGCAACACCGCCAAGGCCATGGGCGTGCCGCTGGAGCAGATGCCCCTGTGGAACCCGCGCAAGCCCTGGGGCGGCACGGACGAGCAGACGCTCCGGGACTCCCGCGTGATCCTCTGGCACGGCTTCTGCTCGGTGCACCGGCGCTTCACCGTGGCACAGATCGAGAAGGCCCGCGCCGAATTCTCCGGCGTGCGCGTGATCGTGCACCCCGAGTGCCCCATGCCCGTGGTCGATGCCGCCGACGAGTCGGGATCCACCGACTACATCCGCAAGGCGATCGACGCCGCCGCACCCGGCAGCACCTTCGCGGTCGGCACCGAGATCAACATGGTGAACCGCCTCGCCGCCCAGTACCCGCAGCACACCATCTTCTGCCTCGACCCGGTGATCTGCCCGTGTTCCACGATGTACCGGATCCACCCCGGCTACCTGGCCTGGGTGCTCGAGGGGCTCGTGGAGGGCCGGGTGCTCAACCGCATCACGGTGCCGGACGCCGTCGCCGAACCGGCCCGGATCGCGCTGAACCGGATGCTCGCGGTCCAGCCATGACGGCGGACGCCGTGCAGCGCGTGGTCATCGTGGGCTCGGGCGTCGCCGGCCTGCAGACCGCCCTGGTGCTGCGCAGGCTCGCGCCGCACTGCGACGTGGTCCTCGCCTCCAAGACGGCGCTCGCCGAGAGCAACACCCGGTACGCCCAGGGAGGTATCGCCGCCGTCGTCCCGGATCCGCCGGGCACCCGGGCGGCCGCGCACGACTCCGTCGCCGATCACATCGCCGACACGCTGGCCGCCGGCGCGGGACTGGCCGATCCCGAGGCCGTCGCCGTGCTCTGCGCGGAGGCGGCACGGGGGATCGCCGCCCTCCAGGCCGCGGGTGTCGTCTTCGACGCCTCGCCGACCGATGCGACCGTCCCGGCCAGGGGCCGGGAGGCGGCGCACTCGGCGGCGAGGGTCCTGCACCTCGGCGGCGACGCCTCCGGGGCGGGACTCGTCGCGGCGCTCACCGCCGCGGTCCGCCGCGACCCCCGCATCGAGGTCCTCGAGGACACCCTCGTGACGCGCGTGCTGCTGCAGGACAGTGCCGGCCACGACGACGGCGCACCCCCGACCCGCCAGGGCCGCCGGCGGGCCTCCGGCGTCGAGGTGCTCCACGGCGGAGCGGCGCGGACCCTCCGGGCGGACGCCGTCGTCCTTGCGACCGGTGGGGCGGGCCAGCTGTTCGACTCCACGACCAACCCCCGGATCGCCACGGGCGACGGCGTCGCGCTCGCCTGGCATGCCGGTGCTGCGGTCGCGGACCTCGAGTTCTTCCAGTTCCATCCCACCTCCCTCGACGTTCCCGGCAACCCGCTGATCTCCGAGGCGGTCCGCGGCGAGGGCGCACACCTGGTCGACGCCGACGGCCACCGGTTCATGGCCGACTACCACCCGGACGGGGATCTCGCGCCGCGGGACGTCGTCTCGCGCAGCATCGCGCAGCACCTCCTCCACCATCCCTCGGGCGGCCGCTCCGGCACCCCCGAGGGCGACTGTGCGCGGGAGGGGCGCCGTCGTGCCGGTGTGTACCTCGACGCGACGGGCCTCGGCCGCGCCTTCCTGGTCCGGCGCTTCCCCACGCTCACGGCCCTGACCGCGCAGCACGGCATCGACTGGTCCTCCACACCGGTCCCCGTGGTGCCGGCGGCCCACTACTGGATGGGCGGCGTGCGGACGGACACCTCGGGGCGGACATCCGTCCCGGGCCTCTTCGCCGTCGGGGAGGTCGCCCGCACCGGTGTGCACGGCGCGAACCGGCTCGCCTCCAACAGCCTGCTCGAGGGCGTGGTGTTCGGTGCCCGCTGTGCGGCGGCGCTCGCCGCCGGCGGGGGACCGGCGCCGTCCTTCGACGTCGAGTACCTCGACCTCGAGGCGGAGGAGACGGTCACGCAGTCGTTCACGCGCGGCGACCTGCAGGCCGTCATGTCCGACCACGCGGGAGTGCTCCGTACGGGCGCCGGACTGGAGCTCGCCCGCAAGCACCTCGCCTCCTACCGCCCGGACACCGACCCCGAGCTCGCCAACCTGCTGCTGTGCGCACGGCTGCTCGTGCACGCGGCGTCCCGCCGCACGGGGTCCTGCGGGGCGCACCACCGCGCGGACCAGCCCGATCCCGCGCCGCAGGCTCCCGCCCCGAGCCGGTCCTACGCACGAGCCACCGAAGGAACACGTCCATGACCGAGACCGCAACCACCACCGCCCGGACGCCCTCCCCGGACGCCGTCGAGCCGGCGCGGCCGCCGCAGCACCTCATCGACGCCGTCGTGGCCGCAGCCCTCGCCGAGGACGCGCCGTGGGGGGACCTCACCTGCCAGGCCCTGATCCGCCCCGACCAGCGGGCGACGGCGACCATCACGGCCCGCGAGCCGGGCGTCCTCTGCGGGACGGCCGCCATCGAGGCCGCGATGCGCCTCACCGACCCGCGGATCCGCGTCACGTTCCCGCGGGCCGACGGGACCGCCTTCGCTGCGGGGGACACCCTTGCGGAGATCGCAGGACCTGCCGCCGGTATCCTCACCGCCGAACGGACGGCCCTCAACATCGCGCAGCGGCTCAGCGGGATCGCCACCATGACCCGCGCGTTCGTCGACGCCGCGGCGGGCACCCGCGCGCGCATCACCGACACCCGCAAGACCACGCCGGGGCTCCGGGTCCTGGAGCGCTGGGCCGTCCGCTGCGGGGGAGGCTCGAACCACCGCTCCGGCCTGTCCGACGCCGTCATGGTCAAGGACAACCACCTGGCGCTCCTCGCGGCGGACGGCCCGGAGGCCCTCACCGCGGCCCTCCGGGCGGCGCGGTCGAGGCTCCCGCACACCGTGCACGTCGAGGTGGAGGTGGACCGGCTGGACCAGATCGAGCCCGTCCTCGCCGCCGGGGTGGACACCATCATGCTCGACAACTTCACGCCGGCCGACCTCGCGGAGGGCGTGCGCCGCATCGGCGGCCGCGCGCTCGTCGAAGCCAGCGGGAACGTCCGCCTCGGCACGGTGGGGCCGATCGCGGCCACCGGCGTCGACATCATCTCCGCGGGAGCGCTCACCCACAGCGTCCGCTCCCTGGACCTGGGCCTGGACTTCGCGGCGCAGGGGGCGGCGATCGTCGACCCGGGAGGGCACCCGTGATCTACCTCGACGCCGCCGCCACCGCGCCCGCCCGGCGCCAGGTCCTCGAGGAGATGTGGCCCCTGCTGACCGCGACGTTCGGCAACCCCTCCAGCCACCACACCTACGGCGAGGCCGCGGCGTCGGACTACGCGCGCGCACGGTCCCGCATCGCCGCGCTGCTCGGCTGCCGGCCGGGGGAGATCATCTTCACCTCGGGCGGCACGGAGGCGGACAACCTCGCGCTCAAGGGCCTGGCGCTCGCCGCCCCGCGCGGCCGGCACATCGTCACCAGTGCGATCGAGCACCCGGCGGTGCTGGAGGTCCTGGCCTACCTGCGGGCGTTCCACGGCTTCCGGATCACGGTGCTGCCCGTCTCCGGCACCGGCCGCGTCTCGCCGTCGGACCTCGCCGCCGCGCTCGAGGACACGACGACGCTGTGCACCGTGATGTACGCGAACAACGAGGTGGGGACCGTCCAGGACATCCCGGAACTCGCGGAGGTCTGCCGGCGTGCGGGTGTTCCCTTCCACACCGACGCCGTGCAGGCCGCGGGCTGGCTTCCCCTGGACGTCGACCGGCTCGGCGTCACAGCGCTCAGCATCTCGGGGCACAAACTCGGGACGCCGAAGGGGATCGGCCTGCTGTACCTCCGGTCCGGGACGCCCTGCGAACCGGTGCTCCACGGCGGCGGCCAGGAGCGGGGGCGCAGGTCGGGTACGGAGAACGTGGCGGGCGCGGTGGGGCTCGCCCGCGCGCTGGAACTCGCCCAGGCAGCCCTGCCCGGGGCCGCCGACCGGTCCACGGCATCCCGCGACGCCCTCATCGCGCAGGTGCTCGCCGGCGTGCCCGGGGCCCTCCTCACGGGCGACGCCGCGGGCCGGCTCCCGAATCTCGCCTCCTTCTGCTTCCCGGGCGTCAGCGGCGAGGCGATCCTCCTGGAACTCGAGCGTCGCGGCGTGCTCTGCTCGAGCGGGTCCGCGTGCGCAGCCGGATCCTCCGAGCCGTCCGCCGTCCTCCTGGCGCTCGGTCTCGACGACGAGACGGCGCACAGCGCCGTGCGGCTCTCCTGGACGCAGGACACCGCGTCCGCCGACCTCGACCAGGCGGCCCACGCCGTCGTCGCAGCCGTGGAGGCCGTGCGGTCCCTCGGCGCGGCACACGCGGGCAGCCACGCCGGCGCCTAGACTGGCCGCACCGAGCCACCCCCAGGGAGGACGCCATGGAGCACGGACCGTCCGGAGGGGCGGGCAGGCGGCGCCTGCCGCAGGCCCTCGCCGCTGCCGCACTCGCCCTGACGCTGGTCACCGCCTGCACGGGCCCCGGGGGTGACGGCGGCGCGCCGCCGCCGTCGACGAACGCAGCGACCGCGACGGCGGAGCCCGCAGCCGCGCCCCTGCGCGAGGCGCGCGAGGGCTGGAAGGTCTTCACCGATCCGGGGCGGCTCCTGAGCTTCGAGCTCCCCGAGGAGTGGATGGTGCAGCTCCTCGAGCCGGAGCCCGGAGTCCACGCTCCCGATTCGCTGCACTACGCCGTCCGCACACCGGAGGGCGTGACGACCGCCGAGCTGCACACCGGAATCCAGACCCCGGAGGCACCCTGCCCGGACGCCGAGCGGACCCCCTACTACGTCATCGGCAGCGAACCGCTCGACCTCACGGACGAAGCGCCGGCGGGTGCGGATGTCGAGCCGCGCTTCGTGATCCGGCTCATCACGGGCTTCCGCTTCTTCGCGGCCTACGGCATCACCGACCAGGCGGGCGGCGCGGACGGCCTGGCCTGCACGCTGTCCAACACCGTCCAGGGCGGCGACGCGCTCGGGCGGGTCAGCTTCGGAGACCTCGAGGTCCTGGCGCCCAAGGCGCCCGCGAACACCGGACCGCAGACGGTCACCTTCGGGACGATCGGCGAAGCCCAGGCCTTCTACGACACCCCGGACTTCGCGACCATCCGCGAGATGCTCCTCTCCCTCCGGATCGCCCCGGCCACCACCGGCTGACCTCCACGCGCCGGGGTGCTCACCCGACGGGCTGCAGCGCCCCGAAGTCCACGCCCGTGAGCTCGACGCTGCGGTTCCAGAGCCGTACGGCGACGTCGCGGTCCAGCACGCGGGGCACGGGAGCGACGAGGCGGGGTGCGCCGCGGGTCTCGCCGAGGCCTGACGGCCCGTAGTAGTCCCCGCCCCGGACATCGGGGGCGGTGGCCGCATAGAGGGTGGGGAGCGCGCCGGCGGCGTCGGACTGGCTCATCAGCCCGATGAAACCGGAGAAGACGTCGAGCACCGCCGGTGTCCGCATCCCGGCCGTCAGGTTCGTATTGGCCAGGCCCGGGTGCGCGGCCACCGAGGTGAGGTCCCACCCGGCGGCGCGGGCGCGCCGATCGAGCTCGACCATGAAGTAGAGGTTGGCGATCTTGCTCTGCCCGTAGGCGGCCCACCGGCGGTAGCGGCGCTCGGACTGCAGGTCGTCGAAGTCCAGGCGTCCCCGCTTGTGGGCGAGGCTCGAGAGCGTGACCACGCGGGAGGATCCGGCCTCGCGGAGGTTCGGCAGCAGCAGGCCCGTCAGGGCGAAGTGGCCCAGATGGTTGGTGCCGAACTGCAGCTCGAAGCCGTCGGCCGTCCTGGACCGCGGGGTCGCCATCACCCCGGCGTTGTTGACCAGGAGGTGCACGGGACCGCTGAGGCCGGCAGCGAACGCGCGGATGGACTGCTGGCTGGCGAGATCGAGGAGGCGCAGCTCGACCCGCTCGCTGCCGGTGATCGAGCGGACCCGCTGCTCGGCGTCGCGCCCGCGCTCCTCGCTGCGGCAGGCGAGGATCACCTCCGCACCCTTCCGCGCCAGCCCGACGGCGGTCTGGAGGCCCAGCCCGCTGTTGGCCCCGGTGACGACCGCGCGCCTGCCCGTGAGATCGCCGATCGCGTCCGCTGTGAAGTCGTTGTCCATCCTGGTCCTTACCGCTCGTTCGTCCTGCCCCGGGGTCCGCGGGGTTCGGTGTCAGGCACCCAGCCGGGCGTTGATCTTGTCCGTGAGGGCTTTCAGCTGGTCCATCTCCCCGGGGTCCAAAACGGGCGCGAGGACCTCCCGGATGCGCTGCACGTGGCCCGAGCCGATCCGCCGCTGGAGCGCCCTGCCCTCCTCGGTCAGCGCGAGCTCGATGCCGCGGTGGTCGGTCGCCGCCGGCCGCCTGCGCACGAGGTTCCGGGCCTCGAGCCGATCCACCATGCGGCTGAGGCTGGGCTGGCTGATCAGGAGGTGGTGGTTGAGCTCGTTGAGTCGCGTCCAGCCGCTGGGGCACCGGCTCAGATTGAACAGGACGTCGTACTCGCGGATGGGGAGGTCCTTGAACGCCGGGTCCTGTCGGATGCGCTGCATGATGCCCACCTGCGCCCGGAAGAGCGACTCCCAGGTCTCCGACGCCTGGCGGACGGACGCCGCCGGCTCCGGGTCCCCGACGTCCGCCGTGCTGTCGGCGGGTTCCACGGCAGATTCAGGGGCGGGGTCGACGACGGTGGGCGAGCGGTCAGCCATGGCGGTTTCGGGCCTCCTGCCGGGGCACCGGCAACTAGATACGTATGCATCGAGTATACGCCGTCCTCCTCGGTACGGCCCACCGGTCAGGCGGCGGCAGCGGCCTCCCGGCGCAGCGCCCGCTGCTCCCGGCGGCCCTCGACGAGCCGGTACAGGACCGGGACCAGAACGAGGGTCAGCGCGGTGGAGGAGACGAGGCCGCCGATCACCACGATGGCGAGGGGCTGCGAGATGAAACCGCCCTTCCCCGTCAGACCCAGGGCCAACGGCGTGAGGGCGAAGATGGTCGCCAGCGCGGTCATCAGGATCGGGCGCAGACGCTGACGGGCCCCCTCGCGGATCGCGTCCGAGACCGGCAGCCCCGGCCGTCCGTCGTGGGGGAGGCGGTACTGGTTGATGAGGTCGATCAGCACGATCGCGTTCGTGACCACGATGCCCACGAGCATCAGCATGCCGATCAGGGAGGGCAGCCCGAGGGGGGTCCCCGTGATCAGCAGCAGGGCGATGGCGCCGGTGGCCGCGAACGGGATGGAGACGAGCAGGATCAGGGGCTGGACGAGGCTCTTGAACGTCGCCACCATGATCACGTACACGATGGCGACGGCGGCCCACAGCGCGAGGAACAGCTGGTCGAACGATTCCGCCTGCTGGCTGGAGGCACCGCCGATGGTCGCGGTGGCTCCCGGCGGCAGGTCGATGCCGTCGAGGCGCTCGTTCACCGACCCCGTCAGCGTCCCGAGATCGTCGCCGGACGGCGTGATCGAGACCCGGGCCGTGCGCTCACCGTTGGAACTCGTGACGGACAGGGGCACCTGCACCTCCTCGACCGACGCGACGTCGGTCAGGGGGACCGGTCCCGTCGCGGTGGGGATCTGCAGGTCCCTCAGCTGGTCGAGGCTCGTGATCGTGGTCCCCTCCCCGATCAGCACGGGGAAGTCGTCGGCGTCGAAGCGCACCGAACCGGCCGGCACCGGGCTGATGCTGCCCCCGAGGAGGCCCGCGATCTGGCCCTCGCTCAGGCCCGCCTCCACGGCGGCCGTGCGGTCGACGTCCACCTGGACCTGCGGCTGGGCCGCCGCGAGGTTGCTCGTGATCTCTCCCGCACCGTCGATCCCCTGCAGCCCCTCGAACACGGCGCGGTCCGCGGCCTCGAGATCCGCCGTGACGGGCGCGGTGATGTCGATGTCGATGGTGCTCGAGGTGCCGAAGCCGCCCTGCTGGCTGGACAGGGAGATGGTGCCCGCGTCCTCGAGGCCCTCGAGGTCCTGGCGCACGGACTCCTGCAGGGCCTCCTGATCCGCGTCCTGATCGGTGATGACGGTGAACGTCGCCACCGAGGCGCCGCCGGAGAACTGCGCCGCGAAGGCACCGTCGGCGTTGCCGACCGTCAACTGCACGTCGCGGATCTCCGGGTTGTCCATGAGGATCTCCTCCGTCCGTGCCGCCGTCTCCGCCGTCGTCGCCAGGCTGGTGCCCGGGGCGAGGCTCTGCGTGATCGAGAAGCTGTTCTGGCCCGAGGAGCCGAGCAGGTTGGTCGGCAGGAACGGGACCATGGCGGCCGTGGCGCCCAGGACGATCACGCCGCTGATGAGGGTGATCACGGGGTGGCGCTGGGTGCCCGTGAGGATCGGCAGGTAGCCGCGCTGGAGGAGGGACGGCCGGTCGGTGGGCTCCGTCGGGGAGGTGGACTCCGACCGGGATGTGGCGGCGGCCAGGGAGCCGGACGGGACGGCGGAGGCCGCCGGGACCGCGACGTGGCGGGCCTCGTGGGGCGCCGGGGGTGTGCGCCTCAGGAACCAGTAGGCGAGCACCGGGACGATGGTCAGGGACACGGCGAGGGACGCCAGCAGGGCGATCCCGGTGGTGATCGCGAAGGGGCGGAAGAGCTCTCCCGCGAGGCCGCCGACGAAGCCGATAGGGGCGAAGACGGCCACGGTGGTGAGGGTCGAGGCGGTGATGGCTCCGGCCACCTCCCGGACCGCGGTGAGGATGGCCTCCCGTTTCTCCTCCCCGTACCCGAGGTGCCGCTTGATGTTCTCGATGACGACGATGGAGTCGTCCACCACGCGTCCGACGGCGATCGTCAGGGCGCCGAGGGTCAGCAGGTTCAGGGAGTACCCCGCCACGTACAGGCCGATGAACGTGATGAGCAGTGACAGCGGGATGGAGATCGCGGTGACGAGGGTCGAGCGGACCGAGAGCAGGAAGACGAGGATGATCAGCACGGCGAAGCCGAGGCCCAGCAACCCCTCGGTGGTGAGGTCGTCGATGCTGCGTTCGATGAACGGGGCCTGGTCGAAGACCACGGTGATGTCCGCCGCATTGCCCAGTTCGGTCTCGAGCTCGGGGACGAGGGCCACGATCTGCTGGGAGATCTCCACGGTGTCGCCGTCGGGCACCTTCGTCACCGTCAGCGCGAGCGTCTCGATCCCGTTGGTGCGCGCGACGGACGTGGTCTCGTCGTCGGCCAGGCTGACGTCGGCCAGCTCGCCGATCGTGCTGACCGGACCGGGGGAGGGGTCCTCCGAGGAGGGAAGCACCGGCAGCGCCTCGATGTCCTCGAGGGACCCGATCCGGCTGCCCGCCTGGATGGTCAGCGACCGCGGGCGGTCCTCGAGGCTCCCGACCGGGAACAGGGCGCCGTTGTCCTCGAGGGTGCTGCTGATGTCGCCGACCGTCAGGCCCGCGGCCGTGAGGGCTCCGTCCCGGGGCAGGATCGCGACATGCTGGGTGGACCCTCCGGACACGTCGGCGGTCCGGACGCCGTCGATCTTCTGCAGGCGGGGGACGGTCAGCCGGGCCAGGTCACCGTTCAGTTCGCTGAGCGACTGGTCGGAGGAGACCGCCATGAACACGATCGGCAGGTCGCTGATGCTGCCCGCGAGGGCCTGGGGCTCGACGTCCTCCGGGAGGGTGGGACGCACCGTGGAGATCGCCCGGTCCACCTGCGCCCGGGCCCGGTCGAGGTTCGTGCCGTACACGAAGACGAGGCTGACGGTCGAGATGCCGGAGCGGGACGTGGACGACGACGACTCGAGGCCCTCCACCCCACTGAGGGCAGCCTCCAGCGGCTCGCTGACCTGCTGGTCGAGGTACTCCGGGGAGGCTCCTGGCAGCGCGGAGATGACCGTGATCTGCGGGAACTCGAGGGACGGGATGAGTTCCTGCTTCAGGGAGCCGAGGGTGATGACGCCGAAGACGGAAGCGAGGATGGTGACGAGTGCGATCAGCGCCCTGTTGCCCAGGGAGAAGTGAGCCAGACGGAACACGGAACCTGCCTTTGATGCTGAGGGTCGACCGGCCGGCTGGCTCCGTCGGACGTTATGTGAGCCGGAGGACCCGGTCGGTCATCGACTGCACCTCGGCGGCCAGGGATGCGGTCTCGTTGAGCTTGACGCCGTACCCGGGCAGCATCTCCTTCAGCTTCGGCTCCCAGCCGGCCATGTTGGCCGGGAAGCACCGCTTGAGCAGTTCCACCATGATCGGCGCCGCAGTGGACGCTCCCGGAGAGGCTCCGAGGAGCGCTCCGACGGATCCGTCCGAGGACGTGATGACCTCCGTGCCGAACTGCAGCACGCCGCCCTTGCCCGGAGCCTTCTTGATGACCTGTACACGCTGGCCCGCGGAGATCAGTTCCCAGCTGCCGCCCTCGGCCATCGGCAGGAAGTCGGTGAGGGCGTCGTTCTTGGCGTCCCGGTTCTTGAGGACCTCCGTGATGAGGTACTTCGTCAGGGACATGTTGTCCTTGGCGACCGCGAGCATCGGTACGAGGTTCGAGGGGCGGATCGACGTGGGCAGGTCCAGGTAGGAACCGCTCTTGAGGAACTTGGTGGAGAAACCGGCGTAGGGGCCGAACAGCAGGGAGCGCTCACCCTGGACGAAGCGCGTGTCCAGATGCGGGACGGACATCGGCGGGGCACCCACCGACGCCTGGCCGTAGACCTTGGCGTTGTGCCGGCCCACGAGGTCAGGATCGGTGCAGCGCAGGAACTGGCCGGAGACCGGGAAGCCCGCGAAGCCGCGGCCCTCGGGGATGCCGCTGCGCTGCAGCAGGTGCAGGGCGCCGCCGCCGGCGCCGATGAAGACGAACTTCGCGGTGACCGTGCTGGTCTCGCCGGTGGCCTTGTTCCTCACCTTGACGTCCCAGCGGCCGTCGGTCGCGCGTGCGACGTCGAGGACGTCAAACCCATAGTGCAGGTCGACGCCGGTTCCCTCGAGGTAGGTGGTGAGCTGGCGCGTGAGGGCACCGAAGTCGACGTCGGTACCGCCCTCGACGCGGGAGGCCGCGACGGGCTGGGAGGGGTTGCGGCCCTGCATCACCAGGGGGGTCCACCCGGCGATGGTGCCGTGGTCCTCGCTGTGCTCCATGGTGCTGAACAGCGGCTGCGGGCTCAGCGCCTCGTAGCGCCGGCGCAGGTATTCGGCGTTGGCCTGACCCCACACGAAGCTCATGTGCGGCACCGGGTTGATGAAGGTGCGGGGGTCGCCGATGTGCCCCTCGGACACCATGTGCGACCAGAACTGGCGCGAGACCTGGAACTGCTCGTTGATCGCGACGGCCTTCGCCGGGTCGACGGAACCGTCCTTCCCGGCGGGCGAGTAGTTCAGCTCGCAGAGGGCCGAATGGCCGGTGCCGGCGTTGTTCCAGGGGTCGGAGCTCTCGAGGCCTGCGACGTCGAGCCGTTCGAAGAGGGAGATGTCCCAGTCGGGCTGCAGTTGCCGGAGGAACGCGCCGAGGGTGGCGCTCATGATCCCGCCACCGATCAGGACGACGTCGGTGGTCTTGGCGGGCGTGCCCTGATGGATTGTGGTCAACGGAGTCTCCAGTCGCGAGGTCACTAGCAGACAAAGACTAGCGTCTGGTGGTGACCGAACTTAAATCGTCCGGAGGACGGGGACCGCCCCGGGAGAGCCGGCGTCCGGCGTTCAGCCGGACGGCGCCGGCCGGGGCTCGACATCGGCCAGGTCGATGCGGTTGAAGACCTCGTTCATGACGGGACTCACGGGGTAGGTGGTCACGCGCGGACTCATCGCCAGCGCGGAGATCGGGAAGGCGAGCGGGACGGCCGGGATCCTGTCTGAGATCTGCGCGCTGATGTCCGCGTAGGCCGCGGTGCGGTCCTCGCCCGCCGGCAGTCCCCGTGCGCGGTTGATCTTGCTGAACAGCTGCGGGTCCTCGTAGGCGAACTCCTCCGAGTACATGCCGAAGAGCGCGCCCACGAAGTTGTCGGGGTCCTGGTAACTGCCGCTCCAGCCGAGCAGGTGGAAGGCCCGGTCCCCGGACTGCTGGACCGTCTCGACGTAGCCCTCGCTCCATTCGACGGGTACCGGCTTGATGTTGAAGCCGGCCTCGGTCAGCTGCCGGCTCAGTTCGGCGTAGGCCTTCTCGGGGGAGGGGAGATAGGCCCTGGAGACGTTGCGCGGATAGTAGAAGGGCAGCTCGCGCCCGTCGTACCCGGAGCGTTCGAGCAGGTCCTTGGCGAGGTCGACGTCGTAGCTGTAGGCGGTGACCGACTCGTTGCTCACGCCGAGCTTCTCGGGGATGAACTGGCGAGCCGGCTTGGTCCCGTTCAGGAAGCGGCCGTCGATGAGGGCGCTCTTGTCGATGGCGTGGGCCACGGCCTCGCGGAACAGGGGGTCGTCGACGCCGGGGAAGCCCTGGTTCATGCCCAGGTAGAGCACGGAGTAGGGGTCGCGCTGCAGGAACTGCAGTCCGTTGCGGGCGAGGTCGACGGCGCTGTCCACGGACACGAAGTCGTAGCCGTCGATCCTGCCCGAGGCCAGGGCGCGCGCCCGGGAATCGGGACTGGCGATGGTGGTGAACACCACGCGGTCCACCTCCCCGCGCTCACCCCAGTACCCGTCGAAGAACGCGAGCTCCACGTCCCCTTCCTCCCAGGAGACGAGCCGGAACGGGCCGGTCCCGACGGGCGCCTGCCCGTAGCGGGAGATGCCCGCGCCGTCCCGCGTCCCGGTCAGTTCGTCCGCGGCGCCGGCCTCGAGGGCGGCGGGCGAGGACATGGCGAAGGCGGGCGCGGCGAGTGCCGGGACCAGCCCCGTGATCCGGGAGGTGAGCTGGAGGTCCACCGTGTGCGCGGAGGTCGCCGTGCAGCCCTCGTAGAGGCTCACCTCGGGTGTGTCGGAGTACCCCTTGAACACGTTCTCGAAGGGCAGCCGGCTCGTACCGGCGCGCGCGCTCTCGGGCAGCGTGTACCAGCGGTCGAAATTGGCGCACACGGCGGCGGCGTCGAACGGCTCGCCGTCGTGGAAGACGACGTCGTCGCGCAGGGTGAATTCGTACGACCGCCCGTCGTCGTTCTCGTCCCACGATTCCGCGAGGAGCGGCGTCGGCTCGGAGGTCAGCGGATCCACGCCCACGAGTCCCTGCAGGATCTGCTGGCTCACGCGGTAGGACTCGGTGTCGTTCGCGAGCGCCGGGTCGAGGGTGCGGGGGTGCGCCGCCGTCCCGAAGGTGAAGGTGGCGGCCTCCGAGGCGGCAGGCGCCGTCGTCGTCGCGGGCTGGGGCGGCGGGACCTGGCCGACCGTACAGGAGGCGAGGGAAACCGCCGAGACGAGGGCAACTGCCATCGTGGCGACGCGGGTCACACCGTGGGTCGCCCGCCCGTGACTGGTGCGGCGCGCGGCAGGGTTGTTCACTGGCGTCGATCTCCGAAGGGCAGGGGGGCCGGTCCGTCGTGGCCCGGTGTCTGGAATGCCCCAGTGTAGGCGATGGGCCTGTTCCCGCCGCCCAGAAACCGCAATGGGCCGGACACACGGACGGACCCCCTCACCCAGCGGTGAGGAGGTCCGTCCGTGATCCCCGGGACACGTTAGAGGAGTGAACCGGGGAGGTCGGGGTGTCCTCAGCCGGCGGGGGGCGTGAGGACGGTGTCGATCAGGTAGACGACGGCGTTGGCGGTCTGGACGCCGCCGCAGATGACGTTGGCGCCGTTGACCTGGAGCTCGTCGCCCGATCCGGTGATCTCGACGTCGCCGCCCTGGACCGTGGTCTGCGTGGTGCCCTCGAGCTCTGACGGCTGGATCTTGCCCGGCACCACGTGGTAGGTCAGGATGCCGGACAGACCCTCGGTGTCGGTCTTCAGGCCCTCGACGGTTTCGGCCGGCAGGGCCGCGAAGGCGTCGTCGACCGGTGCGAAGACGGTGAACTCGTCGCCGTTCAGCGTGTCGACGAGGTCGACCTCGGGGTTGATGCCACCGGAGACGGCGGCGGTCAGCTGGGTCAGGATGGGGTTGTTGCCTGCGGCGGTAGCCACGGGATCGAGGGCCATACCGGCCACCGATCCGGCGCCGTCGGGAACATCGGCGGCGTAGCCCTCGCAGCCGGGGCCGACGAGGTTCGCCGCGGGGTCCATCATGGCGTCGGCGGAGGGGCTCATGCTGGCCTCCATCGAGGGGGACTCGCTGGCCATGGTGGTCTCTTCCGCCATGCTGGTCGAGTCGGACCCGGTTGCTGCCTCGTCGCCGCCGCCGCAGGCAGCGAGACCGAACATCGAGACTGCCGCGATACCCAGGATGGACAGGTTCCTACGCTTGGTGATCTGCATGAATTTCCTCCATAGTTACGATCCGGCATCTGCCTGGATCAGTGACTGTCGTGTGAAACACATCGTGTCGATGTCTCGGAGGTACTTCGGGCGTGCGGACGGGGTGGATGGGTGAGGATTCGGGAAGCGGCGCTTTCGTGACCGGCTCGTGACCTGCGGCGATACGGGCGGCGGCGTCGTCGGGCACGAAAAAGCCCCACCGGGCGGCGGCCCGGTGGGGCTCCACGGACCAGCCCGGGACCGGTCCGACGACTGGTGCTGATGGTGCGCAAGAGGGGACTTGAACCCCTACGTCCGAAGACACTGGAACCTAAATCCAGCGCGTCTGCCAATTCCGCCACTCGCGCTCGGGATGCCACTCACGCGGAGGGCATTCCTTCGTCCTTCACTGTAATGCCAATGGGCCGGTGTCCCCGGTTGCCGAGGACCTCCTACCGGTCGATCCCGAGGTCGCGCCGCAACTTCGCGACGTGACCGGTGGCGCGCACGTTGTACTGGGCCACCGCCACCCTGCCCTCCGCGTCGACCACCACGGTGGAGCGGATCAGGCCCTCGTAGGTCTTCCCGTAGTTCTTCTTCTCGCCCCAGGCCCCGTAGGCCTCCGCGACGGCGTGGTCCTCGTCCGAGAGCAGGGGGAAGGTGAGCGATTCCTTCTCGGAGAAGGCAGCCAGCTTTCCTGCCGGGTCCGGCGAGATTCCCAGCACCGTGTACCCGGCGGCACCGAGGGAGGAGAGGTTGTCGCGGAAGTCGCAGGCCTCGGTGGTGCAGCCGGGGGTGGCAGCGGCGGGGTAGAAATACACGATGACGCTGCTGCCCCTGAAGGAGGACAGCGTCACGTCCTCGCCGGTGGCATCCCTGAGCGTGAAATCGGGGGCGTGGGCGCCCGTGACCAGTCGTTGCGACATGCATTCTCCTGAGGATCGATGGGACGGCGGCGCCCTGGGACGCGCCGGAGGGCAGGGACCCGCTGCCCGGCATGGAGAGATCGGGCAGCCGGCCTAGCTATCATAGGTGGAAGATCCGACGCCGACGGCGGCCGCCGGTCTCGCAAGCGAGAGGAAGTGCACGGTTCTATGCCCGATCTGGAGCAATGGCCCACCGGTCGACTGCTGACGACAGCGGCGCGTCTGGTCGAGCACGCATGGAATGAGCGCCTGGTCGACATCGGGGTGACCCACGCCGGCGTGATCGCCCTCGGCGTCCTTGCGGACCAGGGCGCGATGACGCAGGCCAGCCTCGCCCAGATCGTGCGCGTGCAGGCCCAGACCATGGGCAAGACGCTCTCCCGGCTCGAGTCCCGGGGCCACGTGACGCGCGTACGGAACGACCTGGACCGACGCTCCCACATGGTGTCGATCTCGCCCGCGGGGCGCCGGGTCCTGGAGGCCTCCGAGGACATCGAGCGCACCCTGGTGCCCGGAGGGGGGCTGGTCTCCGAGGAGCTGAGGAACCACCTGCAGACCGTCATCCGGGAACTCGGAGCGCCGCGCTGGAGCTCGACGCCTGCGGGCGCGGGATCGCGCGGCGGCGCCGACGGTTCCGACGCCGCCGGGCCGGCCGCCACCGTGCCCAGCTGACCCGCCGCAGGCACCACCGTTCTGACGGAAGCCCCTTGCCAGGAAGGCAGGGGGCTTCCTGCGTGGGCGGACGCGGGGGACGAAGTATCTGTCCGCCGGATGACCATGGGGCGACCCTCATGCGGCTCTCGGGTCGATCCATGCGAGGCGCGCACAGGACGCTGCCGTCGGCTCCGAAGGCGACGCCGCTGTGCGGCGCATCACTGATCGGTGGTTCGGAGCGGCCCCTCCGCGGAGCCGGCGGGGTCACCCGATGCCGACCCCGGGTGGAGGGAGGTGCGCCGTCTCGGCTGACGCGGCACCGCCGCGCGGACACAGGTGCCGGGACAACGCCGCGGGATGTGGGAGTATCCGCTCATGCGGTGGACGGGGGACGTAGAGCGTGGTGCCTGGATCAGGTCCCGGCTGAACGGGCCACCGGGATCGGTGGGCAGTATCGTCCCGACGGGCTTCGAGGCCTACGCCCGGGTCCTGCATCCCTCCACGGTCACCCGGTACGACGCCATGGGCCACGGTGATCCCCGGGAGGACTACTCCGAGGAAGCATGGACCTGGGCGCGGATCGCGGCCCACACGGGGACCGTCATCCATCCCCAGGTCCAGTGGATCCGGGTGGCAGGCCACCAATACGACCCGATACCGCTCCCGGGAGGCAGGAGCGCCGCCCCGCCTCCGCTGGGTCACCTCGATCCCGGTCTCCTGGCCCACGTCATGACGATCGCCGGCGGGCACACCAGCACGCCCGAGGACGTCACCGCCGCCCTGTGGGAGGGATGGGCGATCGATTCGGGAACCGTCTGGTTCGAGGCGTTCGCGCCGGAGGGCGACGCCGAGGACGAGGACACGCGCTCCGTTCAGCCGCAGCGCCCAACGGTGGACCGCGCCCTGTCGAGACTGCTGAAGCAGGGGCCGTTCCTCGAACTGCCCGGGCGCCGCTACGTCCTGCTGGCCACCGGTGCCCCGGAGCTGACGGACCGGGCATGGCCGCTGGCGGCCGGCATGGGGTGGACCGACCGACTGCCCGGGCCCATGCCGCAACTGATCTGGCCGTCCGATCAGGCGTGGGCGATCGCCTCCGAGATCGACGTCGACTCGACGCTCATCGGCGGTACCTACGGCCTCATCAACGAGTTGATGGCCCACCCGGCCGTCGAAGCAGTCAGAGTCGGAGAAACGACGGACCTCACCTGGGACGCCGACGACGTCAACAGGGTCACCTGAGCGGCCACGCCGGACCGTCCACCGGCTGTGGGCGTCATGGACCGGGCCCTGGTCCTTGCCCTGCTCCTCGTCGCGGCCATCGGCGCAACCTCCATCGGGGTACCCGTCGCACCGATGGTGACATTCTGGAATCCCTGGCTCCTGGTGACCCTGATCTTCGTCGCGACCGGAATCCTGCTCCTGGTCAGGACCGTGGCCGCGGCCCGGACGATCGCCTGGCGGGCATGCCACCGCTCGAGCTTCGTCCTGCGCGAGGGCTGGATCGGGACGACGGAGTGGAACACCATGGGCGCCGAGGACCCGGTGCGCCGGATGATCCCGATGCAGGAGGTGGTCTCGGTGATCGTCTCCTGCCGGATCCTTCGCCGCGTGATCCTGACCGGGAACGGTGGCGGGACGTCGACCGAGACAGCGCCGATCCTGCATGTCCTCTTCGACCAGGACGGGCGCCGCCGGATCAGCAGCGTGCCCTTCGCCTCCCACGAGGACCCCGCGGTCGACACATGGATCGAGGCTCTGCGGAAGCATCGCATCGAGCTGGGCTACACCGCGCGGCCGCTCTCGTGGAAGGAGGAGGACCACCTCGGCGACGAGGCCCGCCTCGAGTACTTCGCAACCACCGAGGAGGTCATCGACTTCCCCGATACCGGCGGCTGGCTGGAAAACACGACTCGGCTGGACCACCGCCGGCATCAGAACCTCAGGCAGGTCCGGGAGCAGGCGGAGCGGCTCGACCCGGCCCTGCGGGAGCGGCGTCTGACGCCGGGCGCCTGCTGGTGAAGCGCACCGTGCCCGGTACCAGCCCCTCGGACGTGCCGTAGGGGGCGGTCACAACTCCACCGCTGCACGTCGTCGTCGTCGGCATCGGACCATCCGCCGACCCCCGGACCAGGACGTCAGGCCCGGGCGGAGATCTGCTGCACCGCCCAGCCGTTGCCGTCCGGGTCGCTGAAGAACACGAACCCGACGTTGTCGAGCGCCGTCCCGCCCTGCCGCACCGCATCCGGGTCACCGCCCATCACCTGGATATCGCCGACCTCGACGCCGCGCTCGACGAGCTGCGCGTGCGCCTGGAGCACATCCGGAACGACCAGCTGGAGCCCCTGGAGAGAGCCCGGAGGCATGCTCGGCACGACGCCCTCGCCGATCACGATCGAGCAACCGGAGCCCGGCGGCGTGAGCTGGACCAGCCGGTTGCCGGGGCCCACGGTGATGTCGTGGTCGACCACGAAGCCCAGCCGGTCGGAATAGAAGGCCTTGGCGCGATCGATGTCGGCCACCGGCACGACCACGACTTCCAGTGTCCAGTTCATGAACTGCTCCTCGATCCGCTCGCGTGCAGGGATACGGCAGTGATACTGCCAGCACGAACCCGTCGCTGCAATGGCACACAGCGGGTTGAGGGAACGACGGCCCGGCCCACGGAGATGGCGTGCCCTACATCCACAGGGTGGAAAAGGGAAGGCCCTCACCCGTTCGGACCTTTCCGGCCCAGCCCCCTTGCATACTAAGCGTGCTGATGTTGTGTTGGGACACGTCAGTGTCGAGCGCCCATCGGAGAACAGCATGCAGACCACCGCCGAAGCCCAGCCGATCGGCCTGGCGCGTCCGAGCAGCCCTGCCCATGTCGCGGTGGACGGACACACCGGCCGCGTCCGTCAGGATGGTCCGCTGAAGGCCGCCCTGCAGGACGACATCGCCCTGCGGCACCTGGACGTCGCCGAATCGGTTGCGCGGTCCTTCGCCGTCGCCGGCCCTGAGGCAGCGGACATCCGCCAGGTCGCCTACCTGGGACTGATCAAGGCCGTGCAGCGCTTCGACCCGACGCGCGGCATCCCGTTCGCCTCGTTCGCGGTCCCCACGATCAGTGGTGAGATCAAGCGCTACCTGCGTGACTCCTGCTGGGTGGTCCGGCCTCCGCGGGAGGTGCAGGACCTCCGCACGGAGATCGCCCGCACGGCTCCTGCCCTGGCCCAGCGGCTCGGCCGCGAGGCCACCGCCCGCGAGCTTGGCCTCGAGCTCGGCCGGCCGGAGGGCAAGGTCCTCGAAGCACAGGCGTGTTCCACGAGCCTCAGGCCGGTGTCGCTCGACGCGCCCGTCGAGGGGCGCACCTGGGCCGACACCCTGGCGGGCGATTCGAACGGCACGGAGCGCAGCGACGACATGATCTCCCTGCGCGGTGCGGTCAACGAACTGTGCGGCAGCGAGAAGGAGCTCCTCTACCGCCGGTACTTCATGGAGCAGACCCAGCAGGGCATCGGGGACGAGCTCGGCATGTCCCAGATGCAGGTCTCGAGGGCGCTGGCGCGCATCCTCGTGAAACTGCAGAAGAGGCTCCTCGGCGCACCCGCCGCCGGGGAACGGCAGACTGCGCGGTCCGGTACCGCCTAGGAGATCCCGTGGCCTGCCGCTGCGGCCAGCACCTGGTCGACCGTGACGGCCAGCAGGGCCGGATCGGGCGTGGCGGAGAACGTCTCGCCCACCCGCACCGACTCGTCCGTCAGGACGGTGTGGGGTCCGGGCGGCGGTCCCCACTCCGAGGGAGGCGCGGGTCCGAACAGCACCACGGACGGCCGCGCGTAGGCGGAGGCGAGGTGGGCGGCCCCCGTATCCGCGGAGATCACGAGGGACGCGCCGGCCACCAGGCCCGCGAAGACGTCGAGGGGCAGGTCCCCGGCGGCGACCGACGCCTCCGGCAGGCCGGCGGCGTCGGCCACCGCGAGGGCTCGCGGCCGCTCCTTGCCACTGCCCGTGAACACCACCCAGTGACCGGCGGCGGCCAGGGTGCGCGCCACCTCGGCGAACCGTTCGACGGGCCAGAGCCGGCTCCCGTAGGCGGCCCCGACATGCACGACGACGGCGCCCGGCGCCGGATTCCCGACGTCGGGTACCCGGAGCCTGCAGTCCAGCGGATCGGCGGGGACTCCGTGCCAGCTCACGAGCGACGCCCACCGCTCGCGCTCGAGGATGCCGTCGCGCCACTCGGGTCCGTCCCAGCCGGGGGAGCGGTGCCCCATCCGGCGTCGTGCACCGATCTCCTGAAGGCGCCCCCTGCTCTCCCCGCCGCTGCCGTGGAGGTTCACGGCGAGGTCGATCCTGCCGTGCTCGATGGGCAGCGGATCGTCGAGGCCGTGCGTGGGCAGCAGGTCGTCGACGGCGTCGGTGAGCGGGATGATGGGACGCAGCCACTCCTGGGCGGCGTACAGGATGCGGTGCTCCGGGAACGCACGCCGCAGTCCCTTGAGGGCGGGCACCGCCACGAGGAGATCGCCGAGCTTCAGGGCGCGCAGCGCAAGGATCTCGGGACGCCCGTCCGGTGCGGGGGTCGAGGCGGGCACCGGCCGGGATCCGGACCCCGGACGGTGCCCGGACGGTCGTGCGGACGTGCCTGTGGTGCCGGGGCCCTCGGAAGTCATGGGTCCGATCCTGCCAGAGGATCGGTGCCGTACCGGCCGGGGCGTGCGCGGGCACCGCCGGGAAGAAGTTCGGCGGAAAGTGTTTAGCAGTGCTCCTGCCCGGGAACTAAGCCTGTATGCATACTTCGGCCGGACCCACGCGGACAGCTCCCCGGGCCGTCCTGTTCGACCGCGACGGGACGATCGTCGTGGACGTCCCCTACAACGGTGATCCCGCGCTCGTGCAGCCCATGCCCGGGGCGCGCGAGGTGCTCGACGGCCTGCGCTCCCGGGGTATCCCGGTGGGCGTGGTGACCAACCAGTCGGGGATCGCCAGGGGACTCATCACCCGCGACCAGGTGGACGCCGTCAACGCCCGCGTCGAGGAACTGCTCGGACCGTTCGACGTCTGGGAGCTCTGCCCCCACGGGTCCGGTGACGGCTGCGGATGCCGGAAGCCCGCCCCGGGGATGGTCCTCGCGGCCAGCGCCCGCCTGGGCCTCGATGCCGCGGACGTCGCCGTGATCGGGGACATCGGCGCGGACATGGGAGCCGCGGCCGCCGCGGGTGCGCAGGCCGTCCTCGTCCCCACGAGCGTCACCCTCGAGGACGAGATCCGCGCGGCTCCCGCCGTCGCCCGGACCCTCGCCGAGGCCGTCGACACGCTGTGGACGGTGACGCCGTGAGGCGCCGGGTCCTCGTCGCCCGCCTCGACAGCGCCGGCGACGTCCTCCTCGCCGGGCCCGCCGTCCGGGCCGTCGCCGCGGGAGACCACGGGGACTCCCCGAACGACGTCGTCATGCTGTGCGGGCCGCAGGGCGCCGCAGCGGCCCGCCTGCTGCCGGGCGTCGTCGACGTCGTCACCTGGCCCGCGCCCTGGATCGTGGACCCGGCCCCCGAGCCGACGCCGGAGCTGGTGGGCGAACTCCACGACGCCGTGGTGGCGCTCGCCGTGGACGAGGCCGTGCTCCTGACCTCGTTCCACCAGTCCCCGCTGCCGCTCGCGCTGCTGCTCCGGCTCGCCGGCGTCCGGCGGATCGCGGGCGCGTCCGTCGACTACGCCGGCTCGCTCCTCGACGTGCGGCTCAAACCGGGCGAGGACTTCCCGGAGGACCAGCCGGAAGCGGAACGGGCGCTCGGTATCGCCGAGGCGGCGGGCTACGCCCTGCCCCCGGGCGACGACGGCCGCCTGCAGGTCACGGGCCTCACCGACGCCGCGGCCGTCGTCGGCGACGGGCCCTACGTCGTCGTCCACCCCGGTGCCTCCGTGCCCGCCCGCGCCTGGCCGCCGCTGCACCACGCGGCCGCCGTCGAGCTCCTGACCGCCGCAGGCTTCCGCGTGGTCGTCACCGGCGGGCCGGACGAGACCGAGCTGACAGCCACCGTCGCCGGCCCCGAGGCCCTGGACCTCGGAGGCAGGACCGAGCTCGCCACGCTGGGGTCCGTCATCGCCGGGGCATCCGTCGTCATCACCGGCAACACCGGCCCGGCGCATCTGGCGGCCGCCGTCGGCACCCCGGTGGTCTGCCTGTTCTCGCCCGTGGTCCCGGCGGTCCGCTGGGCGCCCTACCGGGTGCCCGTGGAACTGCTCGGCGACCAGGATGCCGCCTGCGCGCTCAGCAGGGCCCGCGTCTGCCCCGTGCAGGGGCATCCCTGCCTGTCCGGTGTCTCCCCGGAGGACGTCATGGACGCCGTCCTCCGGCTCAGCTCCGGGATATCGTCACTCGGCTCACGCCGCAGCATCGGCCGCACCGAGGGCCGCCGACCAACGAGGGGGCACCGATGAGGATCCTGTTATGGCACGTGCACGGAGGGTGGACCGACGCCTTCGTGCGGGGGGAGCACACCTATGTGCTGCCGACCACGCCCGAGGGCGGGCCCTGGGGCCTCGGCCGCGCCGGCCGCGACTGGCCGGCCTCCGTCGTCGAGGTGGCGCCGCATGACCTCGCCGACGCCGGCATCGACATCGTCGTCCTGCAGCGGGTCGAGGAGATCGCGGAGTGCGAGCGGCTCCTGCGGCGCACCCCGGGCCGGGACCTCCCCGCCGTCTTCCTCGAGCACAACACGCCCCGCCGGGACATCGTCGGCACGGTGCACCCGCTGGCGGGCCGGACGGACATCCCGATCGTCCACGTCACCCACTTCAACGCCCTCTTCTGGGACAACGGCGGCGCGCGCACCACGGTGATCGAGCACGGCATCGTGGACCCGGGCTACCTCTACACGGGCGAGCTCGAGCAGCTCGCCGCCGTCATCAACGAGCCCGTGCGCCGTGGCCGCATCACCGGCACCGACCTGCTGCCGCGCTTTGCGGGCGTCGCGCCGCTGGAGGTGTTCGGGATGGGGACGGACGGGCTCGCCGACGCCCTGGACCTCGCCCCCGCCGAGCTGCGCATCGGTGGCGACCTGCCCATGGCGCAGCTGCACGCACGGCTCGGGCTGTCCCGGGCCTATGTCCACCCGCTGCGCTGGACGTCCCTCGGGCTCTCGCTCCTCGAAGCGATGCACGTGGGGCTCCCGGTGCTCGCCCTGGCCACCACGGAGGCGGCCCGCGCCGTGCCCCCGGAGGCGGGAGCGATCTCCACGAGCGTCGACGACCTCGTCCGCATGGCGGCACGGCTCATCGCCGACCCCGACGAGGCCCGGACCAGGGGGCAGGCAGCACGGGAGGCGGCCCTCGCACGGTACGGGCTGGCCAGGTTCCTGGCCGACTGGGACGACGTCCTGGAGCAGGAACCGACACGGCACCGCGTCCTGGCGGTCACAGAGAGGAAAGCCCAGTGAGGATCACGATGGTGTCGGAGCACGCGAGTCCGCTGGCCGCACTGGGGGGTGTCGACGCCGGAGGGCAGAACGTCCACGTCGCCGAGCTGTCCCTCGCGCTGGCCCGCCGCGGACACGATGTGACGGTCTACACGCGCCGCGACGACCCGGCCCTTCCGGACCGGGTGCGCACCGACCCGCGCCTGGAGGTCGTCCACATCACCGCGGGCCCCGTCCGGAACGTCCCGAAGGACCTGCTGCTGCCCTACATGGGTGAACTGGCGGCGGGCATCGTGGATGACTGGGGGCAGGAGCCGCCGGACATCGTGCACGGGCACTTCTGGATGTCCGGGCTCGCCGCCCTCGACGCCGCCGGACGGTCACGCGCCGCGGGCCGGCCCGTGCCGGTCATCCAGACCTTCCACGCCCTCGGCACGGTCAAGCGCCGCCACCAGGGGGCCGAGGACACCAGCCCGTCCGAGCGCCTCATGCTCGAGGCCATGGTGGGACGCAGCGCCGACCGCATCGTCGCGACGTGCTCGGACGAGGTGTTCGAGCTCAAGGCCATGGGCATCCCGGGCAACCGGGTGTCGATCGCCCCGTGCGGCGTCGACGTGGAGCTGTTCACGCCGCACGGGCCCGTGGAGGCCCGCGCCCGCGCGCACCGCATCGTGAGCGTGGGACGGCTCGTCCCGCGCAAGGGCATGGACCTCGTGATCCGGGCGATGCGCGAGCTCGCCGACCTGGGCCGCGACGACGTCGAACTCCATATCGTGGGGGGCGCCGGCAGCTCCACTGGACTCGAGGACGACCCGGAGGCGCAGCGCCTCCGCGCGCTCGCCGTCGACCTCGGTGTCGCCGACCGCGTGGTCCTGCGCGGCCAGGTGTCGCGCGCGGAGATGCCCGCGGTGCTGCGCAGCGCGGACGCCGTGGTCTGCGCGCCCTGGTACGAGCCGTTCGGGATCGTCCCGCTCGAAGCGATGGCATGCGGCGTCCCGGTGATCGCCGCGGCCGTCGGCGGCCTCGTCGACACCGTGGTGGACGGCACCACGGGACTGCACGTCCCGGCACAGGATCCGGCGGCCATCGCGGCGGCCGTCGCCGGGATCGTGGGCGAGCCCGGCTGGGCCCGCGCGCTCGGTGACAACGGCTACCGCCGTGTGAAGGCCCGCTACTCGTGGAGCCGCATCGCGGCCGACACGGAGAAGGCCTACCAGGCGGCCCTCGCCGCCGCAGCACCGGCAGAACCGGCCACCGCGCGGCGCAGTGCCGCGCGTCGACTCGAAAGCACAGGAGGCAGGGCACTGTGACCACGCATCTCACGGACATCCCGTCCGACATCCGCTCGGACCTGATAGCGGACACCGCCCCGACCACCGTGCAGGAGGACTCGCGCCGACTCGTCCTGGACCACCTCCGGGCGGTCACGCCGGCCCTCGAATCCCTCGCCCTCAACGCCGGCACCCTGGCCGGCTGGGGCGTGGAGATGGCGGACCGCCTGCTGGCCGGCCGGCGGCTGCTCGCGGCCGGGAACGGCGGTTCCGCCGCCGAGGCCCAGCACCTCACGGCCGAGCTCGTGGGCCGGTTCGACGGCGAGCGCGAACCGTTCTCGGCGATCTCCCTCCACGCGGAGAGCTCCGCGGTCACGGCGATCGCCAACGACTACGGGTTCGAGCACCTGTACGCCCGTCAGGTGAGCGCCCACGGCCGGTCGGGGGACATCCTGGTGCTCCTGAGCACGAGCGGCAGGAGCCCCAATCTGCTGCGTGCCGTGGAGGCCGCCCGCTCGGCCGGCATCACCACCTGGGCGCTCACCGGCGCCGGACCCAACCCGCTCACCGAGTGCGTCGACGACTACGTCGCGGTCGACGCCCAGTCCGCCAATGCCCAGGAGGGCCATCTCATCGCCCTCCACGCGATCTGCCGGGCCTTCGACGCCGAGGTGCACCGCCGCCGCCGGGAGGAACAGCGATGAGGATCGTGGTGGTCGGCGACGTCCTGCTCGACACCGACCTCTCCGGCGGGGCCGGACGGCTGTCGCCGGACGCGCCCGTGCCCGTCGTCGACGTCGACGACGTCCGGCGGCGCGCCGGGGGAGCGGGCCTCGTGGCCCGCATGCTGCTCGCCGACGGGCACGACGCCGTCCTGGTCACCGTCCTCGCGGACGACGAGGCGTCGGGACTGCTGCGGGCGGAACTCGAGGGTGTGACGGTCGTCGCCGGACCCTCCGGCGCGCCCACACCCGTCAAGACGAGGGTCCGGGCGTCAGGCCAGGCGGTGGTCCGGTTCGACGAGGGCTGCGCCACGCCTCCCGTGCCGGGTATCACCGACGCGATGCTGGCCGCCCTGGACGGCGCCGACGCGATCATTGCGGCGGACTACGGCCGCAACCTGCTCGCCAATGGTGACCTGCGGGCCCGCCTCCAGTCGCTCGCCGAAACCATCCCGGTGGTCTGGGATCCCCACCCCTCCGGCGCCCGGCCCGTTCCCGGCGTGGCCGCCGTGACGCCGAACCTCGGGGAAGCCCTGCGTTTCGCCGACGTCCAGGGCTCCGGGACGCGGGCCGCGGCGGCCGCCGCCGACGTCCTGCTCTCCGCCTGGGGGAGCAGGGCCGTGCTCGTCACCATGGGCGACCACGGAGCCCTCGTCGCCGCGACCGGCCTCCTGCCGCAGGTGGTGCCCGCACCCCGGATCAGCGCCCCCGATCCCTGCGGAGCAGGGGACCGCTTCGCCTCGGCCCTCGCCGTCGGACTCGCCGAGGGAGCCCCGATCGACGCGGCCGCCCAGCAGGCCGTCGAGGCCGCGGCGCACTTCCTGGCCTCCGGGGGCGTGGGCACGATGGGCCGGCAGTGCGAGGACGCACCGCAGCAGCTGCCCGTCGACGGGCTCGACGCCCTCGCCCTCGCACGGCGGACGCGTGAGGCAGGCGGGACCGTCGTGGCGACCGGCGGATGCTTCGACCTCCTGCATGCCGGGCACGCGCGGACCCTCGCCGCGGCACGCCGGCTGGGCGACTGCCTGATCGTCTGCCTCAACTCGGACGCGTCGGTGCGCGGGCTCAAGGGGGAGAGTCGGCCCATCATCAAGCAGGAGGATCGCGCGGAGCTGCTCCTGGCCCTCGGGTGCGTGGACGCCGTCGTGGTGTTCTCCGAGTCCACGCCGGAGAACGCCATCTCCCGCCTGCAGCCCGACATCTGGGTGAAGGGTGGAGACTACGCCGCCGAGGACCTCCCCGAAGCCGCGCTGGTGAGCAGCTGGGGCGGCAGGACCGTCACCGTCCCCTACATCCCCGCACGCTCCACCACGAAACTGGCAGCCGCGCTCGCCCGCGTCGGCTGACCTCCAGAGATCTCCCGGCCCGTCCGGCCGGCCCCGTGCACGCTACGAAAGGTACGCACATGACCGAGAACACGACGACCACCACGACCGGCAACGGCTTCAACCCGGGACGCGTCCTGGTGACCGGGGGAGGCTCCGGCCTCGGCGCGGCCATCGTCCAGGGCGTCCTCGCCGCAGGCGGCACCCCCGTGGTGCTGGACCGCGACATCAGCCGGGTGACCGGCGTCAAGGCCTTCGAGGTCGACGTCGCCGACCGCGAGGCCGTCGAGACGGCGGTCCGCGAGGCCGCCGAGATGATGGACGGACTCGACGCCGTCGTCACCGCCGCCGGGATCGACCGGTGCGGCGCGCTCGACACCGTGCCGGCCGACGAGTGGGAGAAGGTGATCGGCGTGAACCTGATGGGCACGGCGTCCACCGCCCGCGCCGCCCTGCCGTACCTGAAGAAGACCCACGGCCGCGTGGTCACCATCGCCTCGACCCTCGGCATCAAGGCCGTCGGCGACGCCACGGCCTACTGCGCCTCCAAGTTCGGGGTCATGGGCTTCTCGCAGGCCCTCGCCGCGGAGACCACCGGGCAGATCGGCGTCACGACGATCATCCCCGGCGGCATGAAGACGCGCTTCTTCGACGACCGCGACGAGCAGTACAAGCCGCAGGACGACTCCCGCCTCAACGATCCCGAGCGCGTCGCCGAGGCGATCCTCTTCGCGCTCTCACAGCCCAGGAGCTGCGAGATCCGCGAGATGGTCATCGCCCACGCAGAAGAAGGCTCGTGGCCCTGAGTTCGGCCACGTCCGCGTAGACGGCCCCGGGCTGGACGGCGGCGACGATCGAGTCATCGTGCTCGCAGCGTTCCGCCGTCCACCCCACCTGGGTGACGTCCACGCCGCAGGCCGGGCAGTGCGTCACCCAGGAGAAGTGGACGCGGTGCAGGGTCCGGCCGATCGCCCCCGCGTTGATCATGTTGCCGATCCAGTAGACGCCGACCGTGGGCGTCCCCACCGCCTGCGCGAGGTGCCGGGGCCCGCTGTCGTTACCCACCAGCACGGCACTGCGGTCCAGCACGCCGGCCAGCTCGCCGAGCGAGAGCTGCCCCGCGAGCGACCTGACGTCCGCCGCCGGGTCCTGCGCGAGCGCCAGGCGCACGATCTCCTCCGCTGCCGGTACGTCCGTCGCATCCCCGACCACCACCACCTCGCAGCCGTCCGCGGCCGCGCGCACCGCCACCTCGGCGAACGACGACGACGGCCACCGGCGGCGCGGATCCGTGGCGCCGGGATGCAGGGCGACGACGGCGCCCGCACCGGTCAGCTGCGCCGCCCGGTCCACCTCCTCGGGCAGGACCCTCACCCGCGGTTCCAGGTCCACGGGCACGGCCCCGGCCAGGCCCACGACCTCCAGGGCGCGGAACACCTCGTGCTGGTAGTAGACGTAGGGGATGGTGCGTTCCAGCGCCACGGCGTCGGGCGTGCGGGTGCCGACCGTGTGGCGGGCCTCCAGCCGCAGGAGGAACGGGTTCGAGTTGCGGCCGCCACCGTGCAGCTGCACGGCGAGGTCGAAGGACCCCCGGATCCCGTCGAAGAACGCGTCCACGGCCCCCGGGTCCTCGTCCCCCGGGCGGACCCCGGGGCAGACGGGCAGCTCCACGACCGAGGACACCGGTCCGGGCCGGCCCTCGAGCAGCGCCGCGTGGCCGGGCATGCCGAGCAGGGTGATCGCAGCATCGGGATAGCGGGCGTCGAGGGCGGAGATCGCCGGCATCGCGAACATGAGGTCGCCGAGGCCGCCGCCGCGCAGGACGGCGATCCGCCGGATGTCCCCGAACGGTTCGAGGACGGGTCCCACCGCTCGCGCCGTGTCCTGCCGCCCGCCGAAGTCCGCCGCCGTGGTGCCGTCCTGCATGGGTGTCCTCTCCGTCCGCCGTGTCGTGTGACCGGCCGCTGTCCAGCGGTTCCCCGCCGTGCGGGAAGCCACCGCTGCTCCTCCTGCCACCATATGCTAAGCCTGCTGATGACTGCGGCACGGAGAGGAGAAATCGGCCCGCCGCCTGTGTGAACGCGCGGGAGCCGGGTACGGGAAGAGTAGATCAGCCGTCACGGCCTTCGACCTCGAGGAGCACCATGTCCATCAACGCCCAGACACCCGCGCTGCCCGATGCGCTCGGCGAGGAGTCCGTCACCATCGTCGATCCCCGGGACGGCAGCGAGGTGGGCACCCTGCCCTCCGCGGCGCGGGAGCAGGTCTCCCTCGCCGTCGCCCTGTCCCGGTCCGTGCAGCCCGAATGGGCGGCCACCAGCCCGGCGGAGCGGGGCTCCGCCCTGCGACGGGCCGCCTCGGCGCTGCGCGACGGCGCCCGGGAACTGGCCGACCTCAATACGCGGGAGACGGGCAAGCCGCCCGCGGATGCGCTCGGGGGCGTCGAGGCCGCCATCTCCACGCTCGAGCAGTACGCGGAACTCGGCCCCGTCCACCGTGGGCTCAGCCTGCGCGGGGCCGTCACCGCCACCGACTACACGGTGGCCGGGCCGCGCGGCGTCGCGGTCCTCCTGACCCCCTGGAACGATCCCGTGGCGGTGGCCGCCGGCCTGATCGGGGCGGCGCTCGTCACGGGCAACACGGTGATCCACAAACCCAGCGAACGCTGCCCCCACGTGGGCGAGCTCCTCGGCCGCCTGCTCCAGCCGGCCTTCCCGGACGGCGTCCTGATCACCCTGACCGGCGGCGCCGGGGTGGGGCAGCAGCTCACCACGGAGGCGGACGTCGACGTGTACGCGCACGTGGGATCCAGTGACACCGGCGCCCGCATCGCCCGCGCGGCGGTCCTCACCGGCGCCCATGTCATCCGCGAGAACGGCGGCAACGACCCCCTGATCGTCGACGCCGACGTCGACCCGGTCTGGGCGGCCGGTCAGGCGGCCCTCGGAGCCTTCGCCAACGCCGGGCAGATCTGCACCTCCGTGGAGCGCATCTACGTGTGCCGGGCCATCGCCGAGCCGTTCCTCGCGGCCCTCACCGAGGAGGCCCGGAGCCGCAACGCGAGCGGGACCTTCCCGCCGCTCGTGGACCGGCGCATGCGTGACGCGGTCCAGGCGCAGGTCGGCGAGGCCGTCGGGCAGGGCGCCGTGTGCCTCGAGGGCGGCGCCGTCCCCGAGGGCCCCGGCGCCCATTACCCGGCCACCGTGCTCTCGGGCTGCACGGAGGCCATGACCGTCATGGCGGAGGAGACCTTCGGCCCGGTGGCGCCCGTGACCGTCGTCGACGGCTTCGACGACGCCCTGCGCCTCGCCGCCGCCGGCCCGTACGGGCTCGCGGCGTCCGTCCTGACCGGGAGCATCGCCCACGCGCAGCGGGCCATCGCCGGGCTCGCCGTCGGGACCGTGAAGGTCAACGCGGTGTTCGGGGGCGCCCCGGGCGGTTCCGCGCAGCCGCGCGGCATCAGCGGTGCGGGCTTCGGCTACGGCCCCGAACTGCTGGACGAGTTCTCCCTCGTGAAGGTCGTGCACATCAGCAGCCCACCGCAGGAGGACTGATGGAGGACGCCCTGCAGCGACTCCCCGCCGACACCGCGCCCGAGGACCGGGACGGTGTGGGGGACCTGGCCCGGGTGCGCGGGCTCGCGGCCTGGGTGCCCGCCGCCATCGCCGACCGCGCGCCGTCCGTCACGGTGGTCGGGGACGCGATGCTGGACGGCTGGTGGAGCGGCACCATCGAGCGTTTCTGCCGTGAGGCGCCCGCCCCGGTGGTCGACGTCACGCGCCGCGAATACGCGGCCGGGGGCGCGGCGAACACGGCCGTGAACCTGGCGGCGCTCGGTGCCCGCGTGAGGATGTGCGGGCTGATCGGGGACGACGACGCCGGCCGCCGCCTGCGCGGCATCCTCGAGGACGCGGGCGTGGACACCACGGACCTCGTCCAGGACGCCCGGGTCTCCACCACCACCAAGTACCGCATCCTCGCCGGCGACCAGGTCATGCTGCGGCTCGACGATACGCACGACGACCTGCCTGCGGTCGCGATCGCCGCACTGGCCGCCCGGATCCCCGCCGCCGTCACGGGCGCCGACGCGGTGGTCGTCTGCGACTACGGCTCCGGGGCGCTCGACGGGGAGGTCCGTGCCGCCCTGGCCCGCCGTGCAACCCTCGATCCGGGCGCGGTCGTGGTGGTCGACGCCCACGACACCGCGGCGTGGTCCGCCCTGCGCCCGGACATCGTCACACCGAACGCCCAGGAGACCGCCCAGGTCCTCGGCATGCGCCTCGACGCGCGGACCGACCGCGCCGCCGCCGTGGCAGCCCGCCGCAGCGACCTGCTCGCCGCGACCAACGCGGCCAACGTCGTCGTCACGCTGGACCGCGACGGCACGGTACTGCTCGGGCCCGACGGCGAGGAGCACCGCACCTACGCCAGGCCCGCCACCGAGAAGCAAGCCTCGGGTGCGGGGGACACGTTCGTCGCGAGCCTCACCGCCGCACGTGCCGCGGGACTGCCGCTCACCACGAGCCTGGACCTCGCGCAGGCCGCGGCCGACATCGTGGTCCACCGCCCCGGCACGTCCGTCTGCACGACGGCGGACCTGACGGGCCACCTGCAGCAGTTCGCGGACACGGCCCTCGCCACGGACGAGCTGCTGCGGAAGGTGGAGGCGGACCGCGCCGCGGGCAAGCGGATCGTCCTCACGAACGGCTGCTTCGACGTGCTGCACCGAGGGCACACGCGCTACCTCAACCAGGCGAAGCAGCTCGGGGACGTCCTCGTGGTGGCCCTGAACGACGACGACGGCGTGCGCCGGCTCAAGGGCCCCGACCGGCCCATCAACCCGATCGCCGACCGCGCGGGCATCATCGCCTCCCTCAGCTGCGTGGACTACGTCACCGTCTTCGCGAGCGACACCCTGGTGCCGCTGATCGACCAGCTGAAGCCCGACGTCTATGCCAAGGGCGGCGACTACACCGCACAGATGCTGGAGGAGACGCCCGCCGTCGAGGCCTGCGGCGGTCGTGTCAGCATCCTCGACTACGTCCCCGAGCGTTCCACCGCGGAGGTGGTCCGCCGGATCCGCGCCACGCCCCCGGCGGGTGAGGTGCCGTGACCTCGCGGTGGTCGGGGGAGTGGGCGCTGGAGCCGCCGGGTGGGGAGCCCGAGGTGGACGTGCTGATCCCCTCGTTCGGGCGTCCCGCGGAGCTCGCGGTGACGCTGGCGGGCCTGGCCGCGCAGGAGGCGCCGGCGTTCCGCGTGATCCTCAGCGACCAGACCGACGGCGAAGCCGCCTTCGACCAGCCCGCCGTCCGCGCGATGGTACGGGTCCTCGAGGCGCAGGGCCGGCCCGTCCGGCTCGAACGGCATTTCCCGCGCCGGGGACTCGCCGAACACCGGAGCTACCTGCTCGGCCTGGCCGGGGCACCGTCCGTCCTCTTCCTGGACAACGACGTCTGGCTCGAACCCGCGTCCCTGCACCGCATGACCCGGGCCCTGCGGGCCGCCGGCTGCGGGTTCGTGGGCTCCGCGGTGCAGGGCCTGTCCTTCCTCGACGACTCCCGGCCCCAGGAGCGCAGCGAGCTCGTCCTCTGGCCGGACAACGAGGTGCGGCCCGAACGCATCCGCCCGGGCACGGAGGGCTTCGATCGCTGGCCGCTGCACAACGCGGCCAACCTCGCGCACGCCGCCGCCGAGCTGGCCCTCCCACCCGGGGAGTGGCGGCTCTACCGCGTCGCGTGGGTGGGTGGCTGTGTCCTCTTCGACCGCCGGGCCCTCGTGGACTGCGGCGGGTTCGACTTCTGGGACCAGCTGCCGCCCGGGCACGCAGGGGAGGACGTGGCCGCCCAGTGGCGTGTCATGGAGCGCTACGGCGGCGCCGGCATCATCCCCTCGGGGGCGGTGCACCTCGAAGCACCCACCACGGTGGTCGACCGTGCCACAGACGCTGCCCAGGAGATCCTGGACCAGTGACGGTGCTTCCGCATCGGAGGCACCACCAGCAATCCCGACCGGCACAACCGAACCGAAGGAGCACCACATGGCAGATCCGAGCCCGATCGACATCCAGAAGGCCCTGGGCGGCATGGACTACCCGGCGTCCAAGGAGGACCTCGTGAAGCACGCGAAGGACAAGGGGGCCGATGACACGGTTCTCGAGACCCTCGGGAACCTGCCCGACCGCGAGTTCGACTCGCCGACGGACGTGAACAAGGAAGCGTCCAAGTAGGACGCACCCGACGGCGGTGTCCCTCGAGGGGCACCGCCGTCGGTCGTGTCGGTGGCGGACCGAAGCCGCGGGTCAGCTCCGGGCCGTCTCCCGCTCCGTTCCCTGGCCGGCCGCCTGGTCGCCCGCAGGCGCCCCGGCGATGTTCACCATCCAGCTGATCCCGAAGCGGTCGACGCACATGCCGAAGCTGTCACCCCAGGGCGACTGCGCCAGCGGCATCACCTCGTTGCCGCTGCCCGCCAGGGCGTCCCAGTAGCCGCGGATCTCCTGCTGGTCGTCGCCGCTGATCGACAGCGAGTGCCCGGCGGGGGCGGTGTACTCCATGCTGTTGGGGGTGTCGGCCGCCATCAGGACCTGCCCGGACGGGGTGGTGAGCATGGAGTGCATGATCTTGTCCTGCTCCGCCGGATCCTCGCTGACCTGGTAGTCCGCGAAGGTGCTGCTGGTGAGGTCACCGCCGAACACCGACTGGTAGAAGGCCATGGCCTCCCTCGCGGTGTCCTTGAAGCTGAGATACGTGTTGATCGTCGCTGCCATGAGGTCGCCTTTCGTCGGGTGGCTCGCCGGCCACTCCCTTGTGCTGGACGGAGCGATTATCGTCCCGGGGAGCGGAACGGGGAAGGGCTTTGCGGCACTCAGGGCTGTGGGGGTTCCGGCCGCTGCGCGATCGCCCCGGCGACCTTCTCCTCGAGCGAGGTCACCGTGGCGTCCGGCAGCACGATCAGGCCATCGAGTTCCCGGCGGGCGCGGCGATAGGCGGTCTGGCGCTCCGCCGCCGTGGCGGCGTCGTCGATCGCCACGGTCACGAGCCGGCGCGCCGTCTCCAGCCGCTGCCGCTCCTCGGTGGTGAACCCGCTCGCCCGGACCCGCCGGGCCTCGGTCTCCGCGATCTGGAAGGCGACGTCGTAGGACGTGACCGCGGAACGGTACGCTGCAAGGTCCTCGGGCGTCACCGCGGCGGATGCTTCCGGCCGCAGCGCGTCCGCCTCACGCTTGGCGCGCAGGAATGCGACGGTGAGCGGCTCGCGGACGTCGGTCATCATGGGGTAGTCGATGAGCTTCGCGGCGTCGAGCTCGTAGGCGAGCCACTTCCGGTCCACCTCGTCGTGCATGCGCTGCACGTGCTCGCGCTGCGTCGTCGTCGGGACGGGCTTCGCCGCAGCGGGCGGGGCCTCGAGCGGCACCGGGGGGCCACCGGGATGCTTCAGCCGGTACAGCTCCATCTTGCGCTGGTGCCGCCGCTCCGTCGCCTCGGAGAGGGACTTGCCCCAGATGGCGAAGACGCCCGAGAGCGGGAAGACCAGCCACCAGTAGCTCCCGGCGAAGGAGAGGATATCGTTCACGCGTCCATCGTAGGCCCGGCCGCGGCAACCCTTACCTTACGAGGAGCGCGGAGCGGGGCGGAAGTGCCGCCAGGGAAATCGAAGCCCGGTCCTCGAGGCGGCAGCGACGTTGACGGGCCAGTCGCGGTAGCGCTCGGCCCACTGGGTGCGTCGGAAGATGCGATGCCGTGGGGCAAACGCCCCGGGCAAAGCGAAACCCGACTGCCGGCGAGAGCAAATCGGGTTTCTACCGCTACTCGTATGAAGGAGTAGCGGCATGAACAGCATACCAACAATTCAGGACGGTCCGGACACCACCCCGTCGCTCGCGGCCGCCTGGACGCGTACTGCTACGCCATCGCGTGCGGTTCCCGTCCATCGTCAAGGCCGACCGGCTGCAGGACCTCATGGCCGCCGGGACCGCCGACGTCGGCGCGGCCTATGGACGGGAGCAGGCCATGGGTGCCATGCTCTCCGACACCGAAGGGCGCCACTTCCTCGACAATGCCGTCGACACCACCGCCAGGAGGGCAGCAGCATGAGCGACCACAGGATCGAACCCGCAGCGAAGGCTTGGGACAAGGACATGAGCGGCCGGTATGTGCCGCACGAGGTCGACGAGCTGTCTCACGAAGTCGGGGTCATTCTCGCTGCCGCTGATGCCGCCGACGCCGAGCAGGGCATCCACCGGGTGAAGGTGGACGACGCGACGGTCGAGGTCATTGCTGCCACCCTCGGGAACTTCTATTACCGCGGCGAGGAATTCACCATCCGGGACTACATGCAGCCGGCACGGCAGGTCCTCGCCGCCCTCACCGGTAAGGCGGAGGCCGCCCTGTGAGCGCCAAGCAGCAGGCCACCTGCGACCATGGCGGCCGAGATGGCTTGGTGGAGTGACCTGGCCGGACGGTAGGGGAGAGGCGGTTCCGGACGCCGGGACCGCCTTTTTCACGCCGTCCGTGGGCGAAGGGGTCACCAATAAACTTCGACTTAGCGTGGAGTGCGTCACTCCCGGGGCAACGAAAAAGGCCCTCCCACTCGGCGTTATGCCTGGTGGGAGGGCCTTCCGGTTGTGCACCCCTCGGGACTTGAACCCGAAACCCATTGATTAAGAGTCAATTGCTCTGCCAATTGAGCTAGAGGTGCGTGGCGTTTTCCCGGCTTTTTCGTGCCGTCCGGGTCATCCGCAACAGCATGAAACTCTACCAGCACTTTGCCCGAAACCTGAAACCGGGGGATCGCACCGCCCCGGAGCGTCCCAGGGGGCCGGACCGGGTACGGCGCTAGGCTGGCGCCATGACGATCCCCGCCGCCGCAGCGCCCCCGACCGTCCGCACCCTGAGCGTCCCGTCCGCCGACCTGAGGGACGCCCTGGCCGGCGTCTCGTCCGGCGTCGACGTGGTGCTGTGGGACTTCCAGGCACCGCCGGAGGGATGCGACCCGGCCGCGCTCGACGCCGTCGTCCTGCCGTACACGGGACGCGCGCACCTCGACGGGGCGCTCGACGCCGCCCCGAACCTCGCGCTCGTGCAGACGCAGTCCACGGGCTACGACGGCGTGGCGGACCTCGTGGGCCCCGGCGTCGCCATCGCGACCGCCGCGGGCGTCCACGCGGCGGCCACGGCGGAACTCGCCGTCGGCCTGGCCCTCGCGTCGCTGCGGGGGATCGACGACGCCGTGCGGCAGCAAACCGAGGGCCGCTGGCGCAGCGCGCGCTACCCGGGCCTCGCGGACCGGCGGGTCCTGCTGGTGGGCGTCGGAGGGATCGGCGAGGAGATCCGCCGGAGGCTCGCACCCTTCGAGGTGACCGTCACGCGCGTGGGCAGCGCGGCGCGGGACGACGCCCTGGGCCACGTCCACGGCAGCGACGAACTCGTCCGGCTCGCACCGGAGCACGACGTCGTCATCGTGATCACGCCGCTCACGGACGCCACGCGCGGGCTGATCGGGGCGGAGGTGCTCGCGGCGCTGCCCGACGGCGCGCTCGTCGTCAACGTGGCCCGCGGCGCCGTCGTCGACACCGACGCGCTGACCCGCGAGGTGCTGGCAGGCCGGCTCCGGGCGGCGCTCGACGTCGTCGACCCGGAACCGCTGCCCGCGGGGCATCCGCTGTGGAGCGCGCCAGGGGCGATCATCACGCCGCACGTGGGCGGCAACACCGGCGCCTTCCCGCCCCGGATCCTCGCGCTGCTCCGCCGGCAGGTCGAGCTGCTCGGCCGCGGCGAGGAGCCCGTCAACCTTGTGCGGCGCGGCCCCTGGGCCTGACACCCCTGACCGATGGGGCGGGCCGGGAACCGCTCAGGACATGCCGATGAAGGCCTCCATGAAGGACGTGAAATCCGTCACGTCCTCGTGCTGGAGGAGCTGCAGGGCGGTGCCGGGGCCGACGTCGAGCACCGGGGCCGGTGTCACGCCGAACCGGAAGATGCGCCCTGTGCTGGTTCCCACCTCGAAGCTGCCGTCCTCGTCCCATTGCAGCGCGTGCGCCAGGTTGGTCATGTTCACCTCGACGGGCACGCCCGCGCCCGTGATGCCGGCGAGGTCCACCGGGGCGATCATCAGCTCGGCCGGCTTCCACCGGTAGCCCACCACGTAGGCCGTCCGGGCGCCGGGCGTGGCCGCCTGCACCGCGAAGACGAGGTTGTAGTCGCCGTAGTTCGGGATCTGCGAATCGAAGACCCGGCGCAGGGCGTTCTTCAGGCCCTGTCCGCCGTCGAGCGGTCGGCTGGAGGAGGAGGGCTCTTCGGGGGTCATATCACGGCCATTGCGGTAGGAGGCTGTCGGACTCGGCCCCTCGCGGGGCTGCTCGCGGTGCGCCCGGCGGGCTGTCGATTCGCCCGCGAAGTCCACACTGTACCGGAGCGTGCACCCCGCGGACGAGGTGCCGTGCGCACCCGGGAACCCGCCGCCGCCGGGCCCGCGGACTGCTGTAACAGGCCGGTCATATGGCGAAACGTGCGTGCAACGCGGGCCTAGACTCTCCCCTATGAGCGCGGACACAACCCCAGACATCAAGCCAAGAAGCCGCATCGTCACCGACGGCATCCACGCGGCCCCCTCACGCGGGATGCTTCGTGCGGTGGGCATGGGAGACGACGACTTCGCGAAACCGCAGGTCGGCGTCGCGAGTTCCTGGAACGAGATCACCCCCTGCAATCTCTCCCTGAACCGTCTGGCCCAGGGTGCCAAGGAAGGCGTCCACTCCGCCGGCGGGTTCCCCATGCAGTTCGGCACCATCTCCGTCTCCGACGGCATCTCCATGGGACACGAGGGCATGCACTTCTCCCTCGTCTCCCGTGAGGTCATCGCGGACTCGGTCGAGACCGTCATGCAGGCCGAGCGCATCGACGGCTCCGTGCTCCTCGCCGGCTGCGACAAGTCCCTGCCCGGCATGCTCATGGCGGCCGCCCGCCTCGACCTCGCGTCCGTGTTCCTCTACGCGGGCACCATCATGCCGGGCTTCGCCAAGCTCGAGGACGGCACCGAGAAGGAAGTCACCCTGATCGACGCCTTCGAGGCCGTGGGAGCCTGTGCAGCAGGCACGATGAGCCTCAAGGACCTCGACAGCATCGAACGCGCAGTCTGTCCCGGGGAAGGCGCGTGCGGCGGTATGTACACCGCCAACACCATGGCCTGCATCGGCGAGGCCCTCGGGATGTCACTGCCCGGGTCCGCTGCCCCTCCCTCCGTCGATCGCCGACGCGACGCATTCGCTCAGAAGTCCGGCGAGGCTGTCGTCAACCTCCTGCGCCTCGGCATCACGGCGCGCGACATCATGACCAAGAAGGCCTTCGAGAACGCCATCGCCGTCACCATGGCCTTCGGCGGCTCCACGAACGCCGTCCTGCACCTCCTGGCGATCGCCCGCGAGGCCGAGGTCGACCTGAGCCTCGACGACTTCAGCCGGATCGGCGACACGATCCCGCACCTCGGCGACCTCAAGCCGTTCGGTCGCTACGTCATGTTCGACGTCGACAAGGTGGGCGGGGTGCCGGTCATCATGAAGGCACTGCTCGACGCCGGACTGCTGCACGGCGACTGCCTCACCGTTACCGGCAAGACGCTCGCGGAGAATCTCGCGGACATCGATCCGCCGGATCTCGACGGCAAGATCCTCCGGGCCCTCGACAACCCGCTGCACAAGACCGGCGGCATCACCATCCTGCACGGGTCCATGGCCCCTGAGGGCGCCGTGGTGAAGAGCGCCGGGTTCGACGCCGACATCTTCGAGGGAACGGCACGCGTGTTCGAGCGCGAGCAGGGCGCCCTGGACGCGCTCGACGCCGGGCAGATCCACGCAGGGGACGTCGTCGTCATCCGCTACGAAGGCCCGAAGGGCGGCCCCGGGATGCGCGAGATGCTCGCCATCACCGGCGCGATCAAGGGCGCCGGCCTGGGCAAGGACGTGCTGCTGCTGACCGACGGCCGCTTCTCCGGCGGCACCACGGGCCTCTGCATCGGGCACGTGGCGCCGGAGGCCGTGGACGGCGGACCCATCGCCTTCGTGCGAGACGGCGACCGCATCCGCGTGGACATCGCCGCGAAGAGCTTCGACCTCCTCGTCGACGAGGCCGAGCTCGAGGAGCGCAGGATCGGCTGGGAGCCCCTTCCCGCCCGTTACACCAAGGGCGTCCTGGCGAAGTACGCCAAGCTCGTCCACTCGGCCTCCGAAGGGGCCTACTGCGGCTGAGGCCCGCCCGCCGGGAGGTCGCGACCTCCCGGCGGGATCCCGGCCCGGGGGTTAATGTCCACTAACTGGACTGCTTGTCCATCATGTGAGACGCGGAGGGGTCCGGTTGACACCCTTTCACGGGGGCGTGGAAACTACAGGTATGCAGCCCGAACCCGTAGTCGTCATTCTTATGCAGCGCGTGGCCTGAAGCCCGTCTCGTAGACGACTGCAGTCACGCGCAACCCCTCGTAGAGCCCCACCAGGCTGAGGGGTTTTTTTGTTGACACAACCCGTCGACACAGAAGGTGCGCGGAAGCCCGCAGTCACAGCTGCAGCAGTGCAGCGAACGTTCCAAAGGAAGTC
Source organism: Arthrobacter antioxidans (assembly GCF_023100725.1). Lineage (NCBI taxonomy): Bacteria > Bacillati > Actinomycetota > Actinomycetes > Micrococcales > Micrococcaceae > Arthrobacter > Arthrobacter antioxidans. The sequence goes on along the minus strand of NZ_CP095501.1, from coordinate 2,321,148 downwards.
TAAGATGTCCAAGGGATCGCCCATCAGCCCAGCGCTGTTGGCAGCAAGGCCAGCACCTCCCGCAGCACCCGCGCGCGAGTCCGCGCCCGTCGCTCCGGCGAGCTCCGTCCGCGGCCCCAACCGGGTCGTGGCCCCTACCGAGATGCTCGGGTCGGCGGCGATCGTCCGCTCCCTCGAGGAACTCGGCGTCGACGACGTCTTCGGCCTTCCCGGTGGGGCCATCCTCCCCACCTACGATCCCCTCCTGGCGTCCACGAAGCTCCGGCACATCCTCGTCCGGCACGAGCAGGGGGCCGGCCACGCAGCGCAGGGCTACGCCATGGTCACCGGCCGTCCCGGCGTGTGCATCGCGACCTCGGGACCGGGTGCCACCAACCTCGTGACCGCCATCGCGGATGCGCACATGGACTCCGTGCCCATGGTCGCCATCACCGGGCAGGTCTCGAGCGCCTTCATCGGCTCGGACGCCTTCCAGGAAGCGGACATCGTCGGCATCACGATGCCGATCACCAAGCACTCGTACCTCGTCACCGACGCCCAGGACATCCCCCGCGTGCTCGCCGAGGCGTTCCACATCGCCACGACCGGACGTCCGGGCCCCGTGCTCGTGGACATCGCCAAGGACGCCCAGCAGTCGTCGATGACCTTCTCCTGGCCGCCCCGCATCGACATCCCCGGCTACCGGCCCGTGCTGCGCGGACACGCCAAGCAGGTCCGCGAGGCCGCACGGCTGATCAGCGGCTCGCAGCGTCCCGTCTTCTACGTGGGCGGCGGCGTGGTCAAGGGGCACGCCTCGCAGGAACTGCGGGAGCTCGCCGAACTCGTCGGCGCCCCCGTGGTCACCACCCTCATGGCCCGCGGCGTCTTCCCCGACTCCCACCAGCAGCACGTCGGCATGCCGGGCATGCACGGCTCGGTCTCCGCCGTCACGGCACTCCAGCAGTCGGACCTGCTGATCACCCTCGGCGCGCGCTTCGACGACCGCGTGACCGGCGTGCTGGCCAGCTTCGCGCCGCACGCGAAGGTGATCCACGCGGACATCGACCCGGCCGAGATCTCCAAGAACCGCGCGGCCGACGTGCCGATCGTCGGCTCGGTGAAGGAGATCATCCCCGAACTCACCGCAGCCGTCCGCGAATCCTTCGCAGCGCAGGAACGCCCCGACATCTCCGCCTGGTGGAAGACCATCGACCACCTGCGCGAGACCTACCCAGTGGGCTTCACCCAGCCCGACGACGGCCTGTCGGCACCGCAGCAGGTCATCAAGCGCATCGGCGAGCTCACCGGACCCGAGGGAGTGTTCGTCTCCGGCGTGGGCCAGCACCAGATGTGGGCCGCGCAGTTCATCCAGTACGAGCGCCCTCACGCCTGGCTCAACTCCGGCGGCCTCGGCACCATGGGCTACTCCGTCCCCGCGGCCATGGGCGCCAAGGTGGGCAACCCGGACCGCGTGGTCTGGGCCATCGACGGCGACGGCTGCTTCCAGATGACCAACCAGGAACTGGCCACCTGCGTCATCAACAACATCCCCATCAAGGTCGCGGTGATCAACAACTCCTCGCTCGGCATGGTGCGGCAGTGGCAGACCCTCTTCTACGAGGGCCGCTACTCCAACACGGACCTCAACACGGGTCATGACACCGTCCGCGTGCCCGACTTCGTGAAGCTCGCCGACGCCTACGGCTGCGTGGGCCTGCGATGCGAGCGCGACGAGGACATCGACGCCACCATCGAGCAGGCGCTGGCCATCAACGACCGCCCCGTCGTCATCGACTTCGTGGTGAGCCGCGACTCGATGGTGTGGCCGATGGTGCCCTCGGGCGTCAGCAACGACCTCATCCAGATCGCCCGCAACATGACCCCGACCTGGGAACAGGAGGACTGACCATGGCACGCCACACCCTGTCCGTGCTCGTCGAGGACGTCCCCGGCGTCCTCACCCGTGTCGCGAGCCTCTTCGCGCGGCGCGCGTTCAACATCAACTCCCTCGCCGTCGGACCGACCGAGGTCGCGGGCATGTCCCGCATCACCGTTGTGGTGGAAGCCGAGGGAGATCTCCTCGAGCAGGTCACCAAGCAGCTGAACAAGCTCATCAACGTCATCAAGATCGTCGAACTGACCACCGAACAGTCGGTGCAGCGCGACCACGTCCTGATCAAGGTCAGGGCCGACGCCGCCACGCGCCTCCAGGTCACCCAGGCCGCGGACCTGTTCCGCGCGGCCGTCGTCGACGTGGCGATCGACTCGCTCATCATCGAGGCGACGGGCACGGCCGAGAAACTCTCGGCGCTGCTGTCCGTGCTCGAGCCGTTCGGCGTCCGCGAGATCGTGCAGTCGGGCACGCTCGCGATCGGCCGCGGCGCCAAGTCGATGAGCGACCGCGCGCTGCGCAGCGCCTGACCCCACCCCACCAGACCTTTCCAGCAGTACCCACCTCAAGGAGATAACACCCGTGACCGAGATGTTCTATGACGACGATGCAGATCTTTCGATCATCCAGGGCCGCACCGTGGCCGTCATCGGCTACGGCAGCCAGGGCCACGCCCACGCGCTGAGCCTGCGGGACTCCGGCGTCGATGTGCGCGTCGGACTGAAGGAAGGCTCGGCGTCGCGCGCCAAGGCCGAGGCCGAGGGCCTCCGGGTGCTCTCCGTGGCCGAGGCGACCGCGGAAGCGGACCTCATCATGGTCCTCACCCCGGACCAGGTGCAGCGGCACGTGTACAAGGACGAGATCGCGCCGAACCTGCAGGCCGGCGACGCCCTGTTCTTCGGGCACGGCTTCAACATCCGCTACGGCTACATCCAGCCGCCGGCCGACGTCGACGTCGCCCTCGTGGCACCCAAGGGCCCCGGGCACATCGTCCGGCGCGAGTTCGAAGCCGGCCGCGGCGTCCCCGACCTCATCGCCGTCGAGCAGGACGCATCGGGCAAGGCCCGCGACCTGGCCCTGTCCTACGCGAAGGCGATCGGCGGCACCCGCGCGGGCGTCATCGAGACCACCTTCACCGAGGAGACCGAGACGGACCTCTTCGGCGAGCAGGCCGTGCTCTGCGGCGGCGCCTCGCAGCTCATCCAGTACGGGTTCGAGACGCTGACCGAGGCCGGCTACAAGCCGGAGGTCGCGTACTTCGAGGTGCTGCACGAGCTCAAGCTCATCGTCGACCTCATGGTGGAGGGCGGCATCGCCAAGCAGCGCTGGAGCGTCTCCGACACCGCCGAGTACGGCGACTACGTCTCCGGCCCGCGCGTCATCACGCCCGAGGTGAAGGAGAACATGAAGGCCGTCCTCGCGGACATCCAGAACGGGGCCTTCGCCAAGCGGTTCATCGACGACCAGGACGCCGGGGCACCCGAGTTCACCGCACTCCGCAAGAAGGGCGAGGACCACCCGATCGAGAGCACGGGCCGCGAGCTCCGCAAGCTCTTCTCCTGGATCAAGACGAGCGACGACTACACCGAGGGCTCCGTCGCGCGCTAGCGCAGGTACCCCCGGCCCGGCAGGACACGTGTTCGATGCTCACCGACGAGCAGGTGTCCTGCCGGACCTGTGTCCGCCTCCGGACACGTCCCGCCCCCTCCCGTCCGCCTGATCCCGCTTACCCCGAAGGAACCCCCGTGACCAAGCCCGTCGTCCTCCTCGCCGAAGAACTCTCGCCCGCCACCGTCGAAGCGCTGGGCCCCGACTTCGAGATCCGCAGCACCGACGGCGCCGACCGCTCCCAGCTCCTCGCCGCGCTGGCCGACGTCGAGGCCGTGCTCGTGCGCTCGGCGACGCAGATGGACGCCGAGGCCATCCGGGCCGCACCGAAGCTGAAGGTCATCGCCCGCGCGGGAGTGGGCCTCGACAACGTGGACATCAAGGCCGCCACGCAGGCCGGTGTAATGGTGGTGAACGCCCCGACGTCGAACATCATCTCCGCCGCCGAACTGACCGTGGGCCACATCCTCAGCCTCGCGCGGAACATCCCGCAGGCCAGCGCCGCGCTCAAGGCGGGGGAGTGGAAGCGCTCGAAGTACTCGGGCACGGAGCTGTACGAGAAGAACATCGGCATCATCGGCCTCGGCCGGATCGGCGCCCTCGTCGCGGCCCGCCTGCAGGGCTTCGGCACGCAGATCCTCGCCTACGACCCCTACGTGACCTCGGCCCGCGCCGCCCAGCTCGGGGTGCGCCTGGTGTCCCTCGAGGAGCTGCTCCGCGAGTCGGACTTCGTCACCATCCACATGCCCAAGACCCCCGAGACCGTCGGGATGCTCGGCGCCGAGGCCTTCGCGCTCATGAAGGACACTGCCTACGTGGTCAACGTGGCCCGGGGCGGGCTGGTCGACGAAGAGGCCCTCCACACCGCGCTGGAGCAGGGGCTGATCGCCGGCGCCGGCGTCGACGTCTTCGTCCGGGAGCCCAGCACCGACCTCGCGTTCTTCGCCCACGACAGCGTCGTGGTGACCCCCCACCTCGGGGCGTCCACGGAGGAGGCCCAGGAGAAGGCGGGCATCTCCGTGGCGAAATCGGTACGGCTCGCCCTGGCCGGGGAGCTCGTGCCCGACGCCGTCAACGTGGCCGGCGGCGTGATCGATCCGGCGGTGCGCCCGGGCATCCCGCTCATGGAGAAGCTCGGCCGGATCTTCACGGCCCTCACGCACGCCTCCCTGACGCAGATCGACATCGAGGTGGCGGGCGAGATCGCGTCCCTCGACGTCAAGGCCCTGGAACTCGCCGCCCTCAAGGGCGTCTTCACCGACGTCGTCTCCGAGCAGGTCTCCTACGTCAACGCGCCCGTCCTCGCCGAGCAGCGCGGCATCACCTCGCGCCTGATCACCACGCCCGAGTCCGAGGAGTACCGCAACGTGCTCCGCCTCCGCGGGGCGCTGTCCGACGGCAGCCAGATCTCGGTGGCCGGGACGCTCACGGGTCCCAAGCAGGTGGAGAAGCTCGTGGGCGTCAACGGCTACGACCTCGAGATCCCCATCAGCGAGCACCTCCTCGTCCTCCTCTACACCGACCGCCCCGGCGTGATCGGCGCCCTCGGCCGCCTCCTCGGCGAGCGGGACATCAACATCGCCGGCATGCAGGTGGCCCGGAACAAGGAGGGCGGCCAGGCGCTGTCCCTCCTCACCGTGGACAGCGCGGTGCCGCAGGACGTCCTGGATGCCATCCGGACCGAGATCGGTGCCACCGTGGCGCGGGAAGTGGACCTGCAGGACTGAGCGACGGCCGGCACGAGAGGACGAGCATGCCCACCCACCATCTCCCGGCGACGCCGGCGACCGCCACGCAGGTCCTGTCGCGGGAAACCCCGCCCGTGCTCAAGATCGAACCCGGCGACCGCGTGGTCGTCGAGTCCCTCGACGCGTCCGGCCACCTCGAGCGGCAGGCCACACCGGGGGCGGTGACGCCCTACCGCTTCCCGGACCGGCGCGGCCACGCCCTCACCGGGCCGATCGACGTCGCCGGGACCGTACCCGGCGACGTCCTCGCGGTGCGCTTCGACGCGCTGGAGCCCGCGGACTGGGGCTTCACGGTGGCCGGTCGGCGGGACGACGCCTTCGCGCGGAGCCTCGGCCTCGACGGGACGGAGCCCGCGTGGCTGCTCTGGGACCTCGACCGGGCGGCCGGGACCGGCACCGACCAGTACGGGCACGTCGTCCGGCTGGCGCCCTTCCTCGGCGTGGTGGGGCTGCCGCCGGCGGAGCCGGGCGAGCACTCGACCACCCCGCCGCGCGCGGAGGGCGGCGGGAACATCGACTGCCGCGAACTCACGGCAGGCTCCACGCTCTTCCTCCCGGTGACGGTGCCCGGAGCCCTCCTGCACCTCGGCGACGGGCACGCCGCCCAGGGCGACGGCGAGGTGGGCGGCACCGCCATCGAGTGCGGCATGACGACGACGGTCACCGTCGACGTCCTCCGCGACGCCCCCGTCCCCGGCATCCATGCGGTGACGCCGACCGCGCGCATCACCTTCGGCTTCGACGCGGACCTCAACCGGGCGACGGCGGAGGCGCTCGGCGCCATGCTCACCTGGCTGCAGCGGCTGCACGGGCTGGAACGGAAAGCCGCGCTGGCCCTGGCCAGTGCCGTCGTCGACCTCCGGGTCACGCAGATCGCGAACCGGACGTGGGGGGTCCACGCGGTGTTGGGGCTCGACGCCGTCGGAACCGCCTGAGGCCCCGGCCGCACTGCACGCTTGGGCAAATGCGGTCCGCGCGGGGTAATTTCATAGGGTGACTCCCGCAGCCGACGAGAAGCCCTCGTTCTACATCACCACGGCCATCTCCTACCCCAACGGCTTGCCGCACATCGGCCACGCCTACGAGACGATCGCCGTGGACGCCATGGCACGCTTCAAGCGACTCGACGGCTACGACGTCATGTACCTCACGGGCACCGACGAGCACGGGCTGAAGATGCAGCAGGCCGCGGACCGCGAGGGCATCCCGGTCCGCGAGCTCGCCACGCGCAACGCGCTGGCGTTCCGGGACATGAACGACGTCGTCGGCACCTCCTACGACCGCTTCATCCGCACCACGGACGAGGACCACTACGCCGCCGCCGCCGAGATCTGGAAGCGGATGGAGGCCAACGGCGACATCTACCTCGACAAGTACGCCGGCTGGTACTCGGTCCGCGACGAATCGTTCTGGGGCGAGGACGAGACCGAGGTCCGCGAGGACGGCGTGCGGTACGCGAAGGAGACCGACACCGAGGTCACCTGGACCGAGGAGGAGAGCTACTTCTTCCGGCTCTCGGCCTACCAGCAGAAGCTGCTGGACCTCTACGAGGCGCAGCCCGAGTTCGGCGCGCCCCAGTCCCGCTTCAACGAGGTCATCTCGTTCGTGCGCCGCGGGCTCGAGGACCTGTCCATCAGCCGCACCACGTTCGACTGGGGCGTGCCCGTGCCCGGCAACCCGGACCACGTCATGTACGTCTGGGTGGACGCGCTCACCAACTACCTGACCGGCATCGGCTTCCCCGATACCGCCTCGGAGCGCTTCCGGAAGTTCTGGCCCGCCGACGTCCACGTGATCGGCAAGGACATCTCCCGCTTCCACGCCATCTACTGGCCGGCCTTCCTCCTGTCCGCCGGGCTCGAGGTACCGAAGCGCGTCATGATCCACGGGTTCCTGCACAACAAGGGCGTCAAGATGTCGAAGTCGCTCGGCAACACCGTGGCGCCCGCCGACTGGGTGGACCAGTACGGCCTGGACCAGGTGCGTTTCTTCCTCCTCCGCGAGGTGCCGTTCGGCGCGGACGGCTCCTACAGCCACGAGGCCGTGGTGGGGCGCATGAACTCCGACCTCGCCAACAACTTCGGGAACCTCGCGCAGCGGTCGCTGTCCATGGTCGCGAAGAACTGCGGCGGCGCCGTGCCGCAGCCGGGGGAGTTCACCCCGGCCGACACCGAGATCCTCGACCGGGCCCACGCCCTGCTCGGGGTCAGCCGTGCCGCGTACGGGAAGCAGGAGTTCTCCCGCGCCCTCGAGGCCGTCTGGGCCGTCCTCGGCGAGACGAACGCGTACTTCGCCGACCAGCAGCCGTGGGTCCTGCGGAAGACCGACCCGGAGCGCATGGGCACCGTGCTGTACGTGACGCTGGAGGTGCTCCGCGTGGTCGCCATCCTCGCCCAGCCGGTCATGCCGACCAGCGCGGGGCGGATCCTCACGGCCCTCGGCCAGGGGGAGGAGGGCGAGGACGCCCGGCGACTCTTCAGCGCACTGGGTGAGCGCATCACACCGGGTACGGCCCTCCCCGCGCCGACGCCGGTGTTCCCGAAGTATGAGGAGCCCGTCACGGCGTGACCGCCGCGCCCCGGGGGCTACCGGAGCAGGAAGCGGGCCTGGGCCGTCTCCGTCATGACGCGGGACACGGTGTCCTGCTGCTGCTGCGACGCTGCCAGCAGGCGCTCGAGTGCGGCGCGGTCGAAGCCGGGGCGCCCGGGACCGGCCGTCGCACCCGCCGGCAGGGCGAGGAGCGTGGCCCACAGCGCCTCCTTGCCCCGGAGCAGGGACTGCAGGGCCTCGAGTTCCAGCTGCGCCCCGGCGGTCGCCTTGCGGCGCAGGGGGTTCAGGGGATCGAACTCGGCGACCACGGAGGCCACGTGCGCGAAGCCCATCTTGATGCGGCTGGGACGGTGTCCCAGGGTCCTGATGAGCTTCTTCAGGTACGCACGCTCCTCGCTGATCTCCTTCCGCAGCCGCGTGAACTCTGCCTCGTGCGGTGTGTTCGCCCAGGAGATCCGCGCCGCGTTGAACAGCCGGACGCCGTTCGTGGCGCCCGCGAGGTGGAGGTCCAAGTAGGGCAGGAGTGTCTCGAGGTTCAGCCGGGTCCCCGGGATGCCGTTCGTGGCGCTCGTCATGGGCGTTCCTTCCATCGATTGATCAGCACCTCACCCTACGGCAGCGTGTTCCAGCAGCGGAAGCGTGATGGCGACGGCGGTCCCGACGTCCAGGGTGGACTCGACCGTGATACTCCCGCGGTGCGCCTCGACCGTCTTCTTGGCGGCGGAGAGCCCCACACCCGCGCCGGGCAGCGCCCGGTCCGCGGTGGCGGCCCGGTGGAACGAGTCGAAGAGGCGCGGCACGTCCTCCTCCGGGATCCCGATGCCGGTGTCCCGCACGACGACGACCACGCGCCCGTGGTCCGGCTCGTGGGCCAGCCCGATCGAGACGCTGCCCTCCTCCCGCGTGAACTTGATGGCGTTGGACAGCACGATCGCGAGGGCCGCCGAGAGCTGCCCGCGGTCCCCGGACACCGTCACCGGATGATCCGGGAGCGTGCACTCGATCACGATACGGCCGGCGGCGGCCTCCGACACGGCACGGCCGGCGAGCTCCGCGAGGAGGTGCACGAGGTCCACGGGCCCGTGCCCGGGCGCCTCCGACTCCCGGGAGGAGAGCGCGGAGATGTTCTCGATCAGCCCGCTCAGCTTGGCGGTGTTGCGCTCCACGGCCTGCAGCATGGTGCTCGCCTCCGGCGGCAGTTCACCGCCCACGCCGTCGAGGATCATCTCGAGGTACCCGGCGATCGAGGCGAGCGGGGTGCGCAGTTCGTGGTTCACGGTCCCGACGAAGTCGCTCTTCGCCTGGTTGAGCGCCTGCAGCTTCCGGACCGCCTGCTGCTGGCGCGAGATGAGCTGGGCCTGGATGAGTCCGTGGGCGAGGTTCCCGAGGACGTGCTGGGTCAGGGCGCCTTCCACACCGGAGAAGGCCTGCGGCTGCTCCTCGCTCATGATCCACAGGAGGCCGAACGGGGTGTCCCCCTCGCCCAGTGCGGCGACCACGCCGTGAAGGGTGCGGCGGCCGGCGTCGCCCTCCCGCAGCCAGCCCGGGACCGGGACCTCGCCGGCGTGCGGCACGGCTCCGGGGCCGGCGCTGAAGGTGCCGGTGGCGCTGTCCTCCCACAGGGCCAGCGCCAGGGGGAGCGCACCCTCCTGGTGCTCGCGCCGGGGTGCGGCCAGGGGCGTCCGCGCGCCCTCCGCGGGATCGGTCCAGCTGCTGCCGTGGGCGGCGACGCGCTCGTCGTCGAAGACCTGCAGCGCCACATGGTGTGCGCCGAGCGCGCGGCCCACGCCGGGGAGGAAGGCCTCGACCATGACGGCCGGGTCGTTCGTCGCGCGGATGCGGGCGGAGATGGCCCGCATGTCCTCCCGCAGCCGGACGGCGGACGCCCGCTGCGCCCGGTGCCGCCGACGTCGCGCGATCACCGCGTGGGTGCGGTGCAGCAGCTCGGCGGGTTGCACGGGAGGGAAGACGACGTCGGAGGCGTACCGTCCCACGGCTTCCGGGATCTCCCCGCTCCAGCCCTCGGGGAGGAGGAGGATCACGGGCAGGGTCGCGAGCGCGGGGTACCGGGTGAGGACGTCCGGCAGCGAGTCCACGTGGTCGAGGGCCGTGGGCAGGTCCACCAGCAGGAGGTCCGGGGCGGCGTCGAGGACCGCGTCGAGGACGGACGCCCCGGGGCCGACGGTCCTCGCCCGGTACCCGCCCTCGGTGAGCACCCGGTCCACGGCCGCGTCGTCCTGCGCGGACGCGGAGACGACGACGGCGAGCGCCCCGCCGTCGTTCCCTGCTGCTTCGTCCTGCTCCACGGCGTCCTCTCCGAGATCGACTGCGATGCTCCCAATATAGGTGGCACGACAGTCGTCGGGGAGGACGCCGCGACGGGCGTCAGTCGCTTGCGAGACCGGCGACCGGCGAGAGCCGGGCGGCCCGACGCGCCGGGAGCACGGAGGCCAGCAGGCCCGCCCCGACCGCCACGGCGAGGACCGCCGCGATCTGCCCCACCGGCACCGCGGGGCTGACCGGGGCCATCCCGCCCAGGGCGGACTGGGCGCCGAGCCAGCCGTAGAGCGTGCCCAGGCAGGTGCCGAGCAGCGCCGCGACCCCGGCCATGAGCACGGCCTCGACGGCGAGCATCCCGCGCAGCTGGCCGCGGGTGAGGCCGAGCGCCCGCAGCAGCGAGTTCTCCCGGCGTCTCTCCAGCACGGACAGGGAGAGCGTGTTGGCGACGCCGATCAGCGCGATGAGCACGGCCACGGCCAGCAGGGCCGTGACGATCAGGAGCAGGACGTCGATGACCTGGTTGTACGCCACCCGCTCGAGCGCCGCTCCGCTCACCTGGTACTCGGACACGCCCGTGGCGTCCACGATCCGCGCCTGGACGTCCGTCACCGCTGCCACGTCCGCGGCGTCGTCGAGCTTCAGCCAGAACACCGTCCCGAGGTGGTCCGCGAGGCTCGCCCCCGCCGGTACCGGCTCCGCCGGCTGTTCACCGGTGGGCGCGAGATAGGCGGACAGGGCGCCGTCCGGGGTGCCGCCGAGCCGCTCCGCCGTGGCGGTTGTGATCAGCGGCTGGAAGTAGACGGCGTCGACGGCCGTGACGGGGAGCGTCGCTGCACCGTCGCCGCCCTCGAGCGTCACGTCCGTCCGCGTCCACGTCTGGGGGGCCAGGACCACGCCGTCGGTGAGCACGGTGCCCTCCGAGCGCAGGACGCCGGCCAGCTCCGCGGGATCCACGGCGTAGACCACCTCCGCGCCGTCCTGTGCGCTGGTGAGCATCACCGGCGTGAGCTCGACGGCGGTACGCACGCCGTCCACCTCCAGCAGCGTGGGACCGTCGAGGCGAGGTTGCGCGCCGCCCCCTGCGTCCGGCGACGCCGATGCGGTGCCCGCGCCCGAGACCGCCAGATCCACGGCATAGTTCTGGTCCAGTTCCCGCTCGAAGGACGTCCGGGAGGTCTGGGCACCGACCATCATCATCGTGACGAGCGTGACGCCGACCATCAGGGCCGCCGAGGACGCCGTCGTGCGCGCCGGGTTGCGGACGGCGTTGAGCGACGCCAGGACGCCGGGCACGCCCAGCGGGCGGGCGATCCTGCCGACGGCGGCGACACTGCGTGGCACGAACAGGGGGGCGAGGAGCATGACGCCGAGGAACGAGGCGGCGCCACCGGCGACCGCCGGGACGAGGGCGACGGACAGCGCGCCGAGCAGCAGCAGCCCCCCACCGGCGACGACGGCCACGAGCCCCGTGACCAGCCGGAGGCGACCGCTGCCGCTCCCGGCGACCGGCGGCTCCGCGGGACGGAGCGCGGCGAGGGGAGCCACCCGGGTGGCGGCGCGTGCCGGGAGGAGCGCGGCGAGGAGCGTCATCAGCAGACCCACGGCGATACCGCCGGCGACGGCGGACACCGGCACGGCGAGGACCGCGAAGGAGCCGTAGTCGGTCTGCCGGGCCAGGGCCACGAGGGCGGCCATGAGTCCCGTGGCCAGCAGCACGCCGAGCACCGAGGACACGAGCCCCACGATCGCGGCCTCGACGAGCACCGCGGTGCGGACCTGGCGCCGTTCCGCGCCGATGCAGCGCAGGAGGGCGAGTTCGCGCGTGCGCTGGGCCACCAGGACCGAGAAGGTGTTCGAGATGACGAGCCCGGCGACGAGGATCGCCACGGCGGCGAAGGCCAGCAGTACCCCGGTGAGCACGTCGCTGTCGTTGGAGAAGGAGGCGATGTCCGCGACGGTCTGCTCCGCCGCCGTCCGGACCACCAGGGGGGCCCGTCCGTCCTCGGGGACCGCGTCGACGGCGGAGGAGGTCGCGGTGAGCACCTCCGCAGGATCGGCTCCGGGTGCCAGGGCGAGCTGCAGGTTGCGGGCCACGGTCTCGCCGTCGTTCAGTTCCCGCACCACGGTGGGGGAGGCGAGGACCTGTACCGTACCGGAGAGCGAGGGGTCCGCGCTCGGTTCGGTGAGGCCGGTGACGGTCAGGGCGTTGCCCGGCGAGGTGGCGGGAGCGGCGGCATCGAGTGCCACCGTGTCGCCGGGGACGACGTCGAGGCGGGCCGCGGAGGCCTCGTCCAGTGCCACGTGGCCGGCCTCCGACGGATAGGACCCGGCGGTCATGACCGCCGTCTCGAGCCGCGGCGTCGCCGTCGTGGTCAGGACGGCGAGCGCGTCCTGGGAGCCGGTGGTGAGCTGGGCGTAGGCGCGTTCGAGGCCGTGGACCGCGTCCACGCCGGGGACGGAGGCGAGGTCGGCGGACACGCCGGCCGGGACGGAACCGCCGTCCTGCGCGGTCACCACGAGGTCCGCCCTGGCGTAGGACGCCCCGATGCTCTCCCCGAGGCTGGCCTTCGTGGTCGCGCCCACCATCAGGGTCGCGGAGAGGAAGGCCACACCGAGCATCACGGCGAGGCCGACGGCGAGGAAGCGCCGGGCATGGACACGGACCTGGGCGAGGGCTACCTGCAGCACGTCAGGCCCCCAGCGTCGCGAGCGCGCCGAGGATCGCGTCGGGCGCTGACTGCTCGAGTTCGCCCACCAGCGCGCCGTCCTTCATGAGGACCACGCGGTCGGCGTAGGACGCCGCGACGGGATCGTGCGTGACCATGATGATGCTCTGGCCCATCTCGCGGCAGCTCCGCCGGAGCAGCGACAGCACCTCGGCGCCCGTCGCGGAGTCCAGGTTGCCGGTGGGCTCGTCACCGAAGATGACATCCGGCCGGGTCAGCAGGGCGCGGGCCACGGCGACCCGCTGCTGCTGGCCGCCGGAGAGTTCGTGCGGACGGTGGGAGAGGCGGTCGCCGAGGCCCAGCGACGACGAGATCTGCTGCAGCCAGGCCGTGTCCACGGTGCCGCCGGCCAGTGCGACCGGCAGCGTGATGTTCTGCTCGGCGGTGAGGGTGGGGACGAGGTTGAAGGCCTGGAAGACGAACCCGACGCGTTCGCGCCGGAGCCGGGTCAGGGCGGCGTCGGGAAGCCCGGTGATCTCGGTGCCCCCGACCCAGAGCCGGCCGGTGTCGATGCTGTCCAGGCCGGCCAGGCAGTGCATCAGGGTGGACTTGCCGGACCCGGACGGGCCCATGATGGCGGTGAAGCGTTCCCGCTCGAAGTCGAGGGAGACGTCCCGGAGGGCGTGGACCGCGGTCTCACCCCGGCCGTAGCTCTTGGACACGGCGCGTGCGGCGACGGCGGCGGAGGACGCGGCCGGGGAGTCCGGGATCGCCCCGGGAAGATTCGTGGAGATTGTCATGCTTCCACGCTAGGGACGCCCGCCGTCGGGCGGATCGGCGCCAGGTCCGGGATTGCAGGGGCGGGGCCTCCTCCCGTGGGATGAGGGGACTGCCCGCGGTCTCCACCCCCGGTCCACGCCGTGCCGGTACGGCCGGGCGGGCCTGACCGTCACGGCCGGACGATGCCCGTCTCGTACGCCATGACGACGGCCTGCACGCGGTCCCGCGCCCCGAGCTTCGCGAGGATGTGCCCCACGTGCGTCTTCACCGTCGCTTCCGAGAGGAAGAGCTTCGCGGCGATCTCCGGATTCGACAGGCCCTGCGCGATCAGCCCGAACACCTCGCGCTCGCGGACGGTGAGTCGTGCCACGGCCTCCGCGTGGGCATGCTGCTCGGGGGAGGGACGCCGCAGCAGCGGTGCCACGTGGTCGAGCAGGCGGCGGGTCGTCGAGGGCGCGATCACGGCGTCCCCGCGGTGCACCGTCCGGATCGCCTCGAGCAGTTCCTCCGGCGGCGCGTCCTTCAGCAGGAACCCGCTGGCGCCGGCGTGGATCGCCGCGAGGGCGTACTCGTCGAGGTCGAAGGTCGTCAGCACCACGATGCGCGGGCCGGCCGCGGCGCCCTCTGCGCTCCCGCCGGCCGGTGGGGTGCGGTCGGCGAGGATCCTCCGGGTGGCCTCGATGCCGTCCATGCCGGGCATGCGCACGTCCATCATGACGACGTCGGCGCGCGTGCTTGCGAGCGCCCTCACCGCGGCCTCGCCGTTCGCGGCCTCGCTCACCACCCGCAGGTCGGGCTGGGAGTTGATGAGCATGGCGAAGCCGCTGCGCACGAGGTGCTGGTCGTCGACGATCGCGACGCGGATCGGCGGGGTGGCGCCGTCGGCGGTCCCCGCCGCGTGGTGGCTGCCGGCCGGGGTCTCGGTGATGCGGTCCATGCTGCGTGTCGTCTCCTGTGATTGCCGTGCTTGGGGGGGGTGGACGGGTGCCGGGTCTCCGGCCGGTGCGCCTCAGGCCTGCGTGTAGGGGATGAAGGCTTCCACCCGGTAGCCGCCGCCCGAGCGCGGCGCCGCGGCCACGGAGCCGTCATAGAGCCGCACGCGCTCCGTCATGCCCCGGATCCCCTGGCGCGCACCCGCGGTGGCGGGATCGGCCGCGGCACCCCGGCCGTCGTCGTCGACCGTGATGCCGAGCCCCCGGGGTCCGTGGTCGAGCACCACCTCCGCGGTGGTGGCCGCCCCGGCGTGCCGGAGCACGTTGGTGAGCGATTCCTGGATGACGCGGTAGGCGGTCAGCTCCGCACCGGGTGGGAGGTCCCCGCGCGGCGACCCCGTGCGGCGGCACGCGACGTGGACCCCCGACCGGCGCACCGACTGGACGAGGGAATCGACGTCGTCGAGCGTCGGGAGCGGGCGGGTGGACGCGGTCTCGTCCCCGCGGAGCACCCCGAGCAGCCGCCGCATCTCGCGCAGGGAGCCCCGCCCTGTCTCCGCGATGGTCCCGAGCGTGCGGACGGCGAGCTCCGGAGTCTGGGCGCTGGCGTACCGGGCGCCGTCGGCCTGCGTGATGATCACGGACAGGGAATGGGCCACGATGTCGTGCATCTCGCGGGCGATGTGGCTGCGCTCGTCCGCCGCCGCCAGGTCCCGCTCCTGCTGCCGTTCCACCTCGAGGCGGCGCGTCCTGTCCTCGAGGGCCTGGTAGGCCAGGCGGCGCGAGCGGGAGAGGTCGCCCAGCGTCCAGGCGAGCAGCACGAGCGATTCCACGAGGAACAGGAGGATCAGGAACAGCGGCACGGTGGTGAGGACCGGCTGGCCCGGCCCGAGCCCGATCATGGCCCCGTAGCGCACCAGGCCGATCGCCGTGCCGGCGACGGCCAGTCCCAGCCCGCCGAGGCCGGCCCAGCGGGGGCCGTGCGCGGCGAGGGTGTAGAGCGTGATGAGGATGACGAACTGGGCCGCCACCGGTTCGGTCCCGGTGACCAGCTGGAGGACGGAGACGCTGGCGACGAGCCCGGCCGAGAGGACGACGCGCGAACGGCGCCACACCAGCGGGACGGTGAGCGCCATCGACACGCCGACGATCAGGGTGTACCCCGTAACGCCGTCGGCGGCGAACGGCAGGACGAACAGGAGGAGGATCGCCAGCACGAGGCAGACATCGATGGTTCGCGGATGTGTGCGGATCCAGTGCGCCAGCCGCAGGTGGAGGTCCATGGGGTCCCACTCTAGGCGGGGCGGGCGTCCCCGCACATCAGACCCAGGGTGGAGCCGTCTCACCCTGTGGACGGATTGTCTGCCGCCCGAAGCGCTTTCCTACGCTGGGATCATGACTGATGCACCCCGCAGTATCGACCTCGCCGTCATCCCCGGAGACGGGATCGGGCCCGAAGTGACCGCCGAGGCGGTCAAGGTGCTGCTCGCGGCGGTCGGCGACGACGTCGAGCTGGACCTCACCGAGTATCCGCTCGGTGCCGAGCACTGGCTCGCCACGGGGGAGACCCTGCCGGAGGCCACGCTCGACAGGCTCCGGAGCCATGACGCCATCCTCTTCGGCGCGGTGGGCGCTGCGCCCGGGGACACCCGCATCCCGTCCGGGCTGATCGAGCGCGAGCTCCTGCTCAAGCTCCGCTTCTCGCTGGACCACTTCGTGAACCTGCGGCCCTCCCGCCTGTACCAGGGCGTCCCCAGCCCCCTGGCGCGGCCCGGGGTGATCGATTTCGTCGTCGTCCGTGAGGGGACCGAGGGCCCCTACACCGGCAACGGCGGGACACTGCGCGGCGGCACGCCGCACGAGGTGGCCACGGAGGTGTCCCTCAACACCGCGTACGGCGTCGAGCGGGTGGTGCGGGATGCGTTCCGGCGCGCAGCCGCGCGCCGGAAGAAGCTGACGCTCGTCCACAAGCACAACGTGCTGGTGTACGCAGGGCACCTGTGGAAGCGCACCGTGGAGGCCGTCGCCGCCGACTTCCCGGACGTGACCCATGACTACCTGCACGTGGATGCGGCGATGATCTTCCTCGTGACCGATCCGTCGCGCTTCGACGTGATCGTCACCGACAACCTCTTCGGGGACATCGTGACCGATCTCGCGGCGGCCGTGACCGGCGGCATCGGGCTCGCGGCGTCGGCGAACCTGAACATGGACCGCACCGCGCCGTCCATGTTCGAGCCCGTGCACGGCTCGGCGCCGGACATCGCGGGCCGGCAGCTGGCCGATCCGACCGCCGCGATCCTCTCCGCGGCGCTCCTCCTGCAGCACCTCGGCCTCGCCGACCGGGCGGCGAGGATCGAACGGGCCGTCGAGGAGGACATCGCTGCGCGCTCCGGTGCGCGGAGCACGGCCGCCGTCGGCGATGCTATTGCCGCGGCCGTGTCCTAAGGTGGTTACACATCATTAACCCAGTGCCGGAGCACTGACCACCGACGGACGACGGCGGCCGAGCCGCGCGTGCAGTCCGTTCCAGCGCGGAGGAACCATGACAGCCACCGATACCCATTTCGCCCAGCACCTGTCGACGCAGCGGGCGTCGGCCGAGGAGCGGGAGGCGGTGCTGGCGAACCCCGGCTTCGGCAACTTCTTCACGGACCACACCGCGATCGTCGACTTCAGTGTCGACGCATCGGGTGTCGGCGGCTGGCATGATGCGCGCGTGGAGCCCTACGGGCCGATCGCCCTGGATCCCGCGGCCGCCGTCCTGCACTACGGCCAGGAGATCTTCGAGGGCATGAAGGCCTACCGGCACGCCGACGGCTCCGTGTGGACCTTCCGCGCCGACGCCAACGCGGCGCGCCTGAACCGCTCGGCGACCCGCCTCGCGCTGCCCCAGCTGCCGGAGGAACTCTTCCTCGAGTCCCTGCGCCGGCTCGTCGCGGCGGACCAGGACTGGATCCCGTCCGGCGACGGCGAGAGCCTCTACCTCCGGCCCTTCATGATCGCCACCGAGGCGTTCCTCGGCGTCCGGCCCGCCCGCGAGGTGTCCTACCGCGTGATCGCCTCGCCCGCCGGGAACTACTTCGGCGGTGAGGTGAAGCCGGTGGACATCTGGGTGTCCCGCAACTACGCGCGGGCAGGCCGAGGGGGCACCGGAGCGGCGAAGGCCGGCGGCAACTACGCCTCCTCGCTCGCGGCCCAGCTCGAGGCGGAGGCGCACGGCTGCAAGCAGGTGCTCTTCCTCGACCAGTTCAACGACAACGCCGTCGAGGAACTCGGTGGCATGAACGTGTTCTTCGTGTTCCGCGACGGGTCGATCGTCACCCCGGCCCTCTCCGGCACCATCCTCGAGGGCGTTACGCGGTCCTCCATCATCCAGCTCGGCCGGGACCGGGGACTGGAGGTCACCGAGCGCAAGATCACGCTCGACGAATGGCGCGACGGCGTCGCGAGCGGCGAGATCACCGAGGTGTTCGCCTGCGGCACGGCCGCGGTCATCACGCCCATCGGTCGACTGCGCGACGGTGACGAGTTCATCGGCGCCGAGGGGGCGCCGGCCGGCGAGGTGACCATGTCCATCCGCAGCCAGCTGCTCGGCATCCAGACCGGTGTCGTCGAGGACACGCACGGCTGGCTCACGCGCCTGGTCTGATCTCCGGGAGGATACGACGGCGCCCGACCCGCCCCGCGAGGGGTACGGACGGGCGCCGTCGTCGTTCCGGGATCACCCGTCCCGGTGGGCCGGGGACCGCGGGGGAGTCAGAACGACGACGCCGTCTCCGCGTCGTCGATGCCCTCGCTGACCTGCAGGTGCCGCGTGGTGGCGAGCAGGGCCGACGCCTCGTCCGCGGGCATCGGGCGGCTGAAGTAGTAGCCCTGGCCGCTGGCGCAGCCCATGGACCTCAGCTGGTCGGCCTGCTCCCGGGTCTCGATGCCCTCGAAGACGGCTTCGAGGCCGGCGGCCCGGATGAGCTGCAGGATGGCCGCGACGAAGTCGAGCTGACCGGGCCTCGTGTTGAGCTCGACGAGGAGCGACCGGTCCACCTTGACCATGCTGACCGGCAGTTCCCGCAGGTAGCTGATGGAGGAGTAGCCCGTCCCGAAGTCGTCGATCTCGATCCCGACGCCGAGCTGCTGCAGGCTCAGCAGCGAGTACATCTCGACCTCCCCGCGGGTCACGATCGCCGTCTCGGTGATCTCCACCACGAGGCTGTGCGCGGGCACTTCCAGCTCCCGGAGCAGTCCCCTGATGTGGTCGACGAGGTCGAGCTGCTTGAGTTCGACGGCGGAGAGGTTGACCCGCAGCTGGAAGTCGTCGTCGAGCGGGAGATCCCTCCGCCAGGTCGCGAGCTGGCGCAGAGACGAGGACATCACCCAGCGGTCCAGGTCGTGGATGACGCCGATCTCCTCGGCGAGCGGGATGAACGTGTCCGGCGGGATCAGCCCACGGAGGGGATGCTGCCACCGCACCAGGACCTCGACGCCGAGGATCCGGTTGGTGGCGAGCTCGACGACCGGCTGGTAGTGCAGGACGAGCTGGTTGGAGCTGATCGCGTCGCGGAGTTCGGTGGCCATCTGGCTGCGGAGCTGGCGTGAGTACAGCATCACGGGTTCGAAGACCTTGATGATGCTGCGGCCCTCCCGCTTGGCCGCGTACATGGCGGTGTCCGCGTCCAGGAGCAGTTCGTCCGCCGTCTGGCCGGCGGTGCCGAGGCGCACTCCGATGCTCGCACGCGAGTGCACGTACAGGGAGTCGAGGCGGATCTGCTGGGCAAGGGCGTCGAGTGCCCGGCGGGCAACCTGCATGGCGATCTCCATGGTGGCGCCCGGGAGCAGGATGGCGAACTCGTCTCCGCCGAGCCGTGCCACGAGGTCGCTCTCGCGGACCACGCCGAGGAGGCGGTGGGCGACCTCCCGGAGGACGCGGTCGCCCGCGTCGTGTCCGAAGCGGTCGTTGACGTTCTTGAAGCTGTCGAGGTCGAGGAGCAGGAGGGCCGGTGGCTCGGCATTGTGGGCGGCCGCCTGGGCGAGCGCCTCCTCGATGCCGTCCATGAGGGCCACGCGATTGGCGAGGCCGGTCAGGGCATCGGACATGGCCATCTTCATCATGTCGAGGTGTGCCTGGCGCAGCATGGCCGTGCGGCTCTCGACGCGCTTCTCGAACTGCTCGTAGACCTGCTCCAGCTCCTCGGCCAGCAGGTTCACGCCGGTGATCACGGCGTCCACCTCGTCCCGGGCGGTCGAGGGCTCGATGCGGCTGCTCAGTTCTCCGCGCGACAGCCGGACGATGCTCTCGACGAGCATCGCGAGGCGGGGGTCCTTATGGTCAGCGCTCATCGATCCCAGAGTACATTCCGCGGAGCGGCTAATCCGGTGAGGTGCCTGTTCTGACGGCGCGTTGGGAGCGCTCGGCCAGAATCGTGCCGGCGGCGATCGAGGACCTGGGGCCGGCGCCACGGTCCGGAGACGAAGGAACCCCGACCGGGGTGGGAGTAATGGGGGAAAACGCCCGACCCGGCCGGGGTCTGTTCGTAAGCTTACGCCAGTACGGCGGAAGAGCATGCATATGCATCGGGAATTAATTCTGCTTGACGCGACGTGCAGGAGCTGATCTCTCCGGTTCAGCTCCGGATCGAGTCGATCAGGGCCCGGGCCGTGGACGCGCTGTCCTCCGCACCCGACTGCAGGAACAGGCCCTCGCTGGCCTCCAGGTTCGAGATGGCTCCGGAGTCACCGCCGCGGGCCGAAAGAGCCTGGCCGAGCAGGAAGTGGGCTTGCGCCGCCATGTGCGTAGCCAGTAGACGCTTCTTCTCGACGATGGACCTGAGCAGTGTCACGGATGCCTCGACTTGACCGGTCAACACGAGCCACTGTGCCCGCGTGAGGCTCAACTCGAGGCAGTCCCGCTCCGATCCGCCAACGATCGAACTCGCCAGTTCCGCCCGTTCGATGCACTCGAGCGTCTCGGGCTCGATAACGCCGGCGGTGAGTCGGAGCGACGCCGATGCGCGATTGAAGCGCGCCCACAGATCGAGGTCGTTGGTAGGAGAGAGTGCCTTGGCCGCACGCCCGTGATATTCGACGCCCTGCGGGATGTGTTTGAGGAGAAACGCCACGTTGCCGATGGCCCAATAGCCGACACCGGACGTCTGGCTCAAGGGCTCGGACCGCAGGAGTGCGTCGAGAGCCTGACATTCATGCCAGGCGGAGTCGAGTTGGTCGCTGTCCGCAAGTGCCGCGATGAGTGCATTTCGCGCGCCGACCAGGACACCGACGTCGTCGATCTCACCCGAAGCGTCGTCAACCGCCTGTCGAGCGGCAGTGACAGCGGCCGTCAGGTCGCCGCAACCCTGGAGGGCGAGGGAGAGGATCGTGGAGACCCGGGCACTGAGGGCTTTGGACTCGACCGTCAGAGCGTGGCCGGCCAGCGTCTCGGCCACAGCTCTCGACTCCTGCATCAGACCTTGCTTCCGCAAAGTCTCGGCCACGAGGAAAGTGGCGTTCCACCAGCCGAGATCGTCGCTGTCAGCGAGCGCGGATGCTGCCAACTCCCCGGCGAGATTCTGCGCGGTGACGTAGTCACGCTGGCTCCACGCTTCGCGTGCTCGGAGTTCCATCAGCAATCGCTGTCCCGCTGCTTCCTGATAGGTCATGCTCACCTTCGGCTTTCCGGATCGGTCGGGCTACTCGTCCCATTATTGGCATCGGAACGCCATGGGACGAACAATTTGGAGAAGGGTAAAAAGAAATCCGAAAACCTGTTACCAAAGTGGCTGGTGTGGCTTACGATGATTCCAGGGCCGCTCATGGTATGTGAGCTAGACCCTGCCATCACTGTCGACCACACGCAGAAGGACCACATCATGAAGCGCATCACCTCCGCATTCCTCCTCGCAACACTCCTCGTGACCGGAAGTGCAGCAGCGGCCAATGCCGCTCCGGCCAAGACCGGCGTCGTCGCTCCTGTCTCCTCGCTGGACCGCGTCAACAACTGGCCCGGCTAGTCACTCATCGGCAGATGGTCGCGTGCCGTTAGGCCGCGCTTCCACCTGTGCGTCAGGACTGATACCGCGGGCACCCTCTCTCTGGGAAGGGAGTGCCCGCGGTATCTCCTTAACGCCTGCCAGCGGACCACCCGCCGGCACCGACAACCGGACGCGGGGGCCCGCGTTAGGCTTGGCGGCATGCGAATTGCACGCTTTGTCGTAAATGATGACCCAATGTTCGGCGTCGTGGAAGGGACCGAGGGCAGCGAGGAAGTCGCCGTCATCCAGGGTGACCCTTTCTACGCCGGCATCCAGCTGACCGGCGTACGCCACGCCCTCGAGGACGTCCGCCTCCTGGCGCCCGTCATTCCCCGCAGCAAGGTGGTCGGTGTGGGCCACAACTACGCGGACCACATCCAGGAGATGGGGAGCGAGACGCCGGCTGCGCCGCTCATGTTCCTCAAACCCAACACCTCGGTGATCGGCCCGGGAGACCCCATCATGTTGCCGTCCTTCTCCGACCAGATCTCCTACGAGGCAGAACTGGCCGTCGTGATAGGCCGCATCTGCAAGGACGTCCCGCTCGAGCGCGTGGACGACGTCGTGTTCGGCTACACCTGCGCCAACGACCTCACGGCGCGCGACGTCCAGAAGACCGACGACCAGTGGGCGCGCGCCAAGGGCTTCGACACCTCCTGCCCCATCGGCCCCTGGATCGAGACGGACCTGGACCCGGAGAACCTCACGGTCCGGGGGAGCCTCGACGGCGAACTCCGCCAGGACGGCTCCACGAGCGACATGATCTGGGGCGTGCGCGAACTCGTGGCCTACGTCTCGCAGGCCTTCACCCTGCTGCCCGGGGACATCATCCTCACGGGCACGCCGGCCGGGGTCGGCATGATCACCGACGGCCAGCGGTACGACGTCGACATCGAGGGCATCGGACGCCTGTCCAACCCGGCACGTCGCTGACGCCGTTCCGCCGTCGGGCCCTGCGGTCCCGGGTCCGACGGCGGAAGGCCGCCGCCGGTGGGCCCACCTAGAATGGGACCACCATGACTACTGCCGCAAAGTTCCCCACCGTCTCCGATGCCACGCCCGTCCGGGTCCGATTCTGCCCGTCACCGACGGGAACCCCCCACGTCGGGCTGATCAGGACCGCGCTCTTCAACTGGGCGTACGCCCGCCACACCGGCGGCAAGCTGATCTTCCGCATCGAGGACACCGACGCCGCCCGCGACAGCGAGGAGAGCTACCAGCAGCTCCTGGAGGCCATGACCTGGCTGGGCATCGACTGGGACGAGGGCGTCGAGGTGGGCGGACCGCACGCGCCCTACCGCCAGTCCCAGCGCGGCGAGCTCTACCGGGACGTCATCGACCGCCTCGTCGAGGCGGGCCACCTCTACGAGTCCTTCTCGACTCCCGAGGAGGTGGAGGAGCGTCACCGCGCCGCCGGCCGTGACGTGAAGCTCGGCTACGACAACCACGACCGCACGCTCACCGAGGAGCAGAAGGACGCCTTCCGGTCGGCCGGTCGTCCCGCGGTCCTGCGGCTGAGGATGCCCGACGAGGACATCACCTTCACCGACCTCGTCCGCGGTGAGATCACGTTCCGCGCCGGCAGTGTCCCCGACTTCGCCGTCGTCCGGGCCAACGGTGCGCCCCTCTACACGCTCGTCAATCCCGTCGACGACGCCCTGATGAACATCACGCACGTCCTGCGTGGTGAGGACCTGCTGTCCTCCACGCCCCGCCAGGTGGCGCTCTACCGTGCGCTGATCGACATCGGGGTGGCCCAGCACATGCCGCTGTTCGGGCACCTGCCCTACGTCATGGGCCAGGGCAACAAGAAGCTGTCCAAGCGGGATCCCGAATCCAACCTGTTCCTGCACCGTGAGCGCGGCTTCATCCGCGAAGGCCTCCTGAACTACCTGTCGCTGCTGGGCTGGAGCCTGTCGGCGGACCAGGACATCTTCTCGGTGGAGCAGCTCGTCCAGAAGTTCGACGTGCGCGACGTGCTCGCCAACCCCGCCCGGTTCGACCTCAAGAAGGCTGAGGCGATCAACGGCACCCACGTGCGGCTGCTGGATCCGGGCGAGTTCCGGTCCCGTCTGCTGCCGTACCTCGCGGCCGCCGGCCTCATCGGCGCCGATCCCACCGAGGAGGACCTGCGCATCGTCGCCGAGGCCGCCCCGCTCATCCAGGAACGCATCACCCTGCTCGGCGAAGCCCCCGAGATGCTGGGGTTCCTGTTCAAGGCCGACGACGCCGTGGACATCGCCGACGACGCCCGCAAGGGACTGCCCGAGAACCTCGGCGAGGTGCTCGACGCCACCCTGGCAGCCCTCGAGGGCTGCTCCACGTGGGACGCCGAGTCGCTGCAGGCCGCGCTGCGCGCCGCGCTGGTCGACACGCTCGGCCTGAAGCCGCGGCTCGCCTTCGGCCCGGTGCGGACCGCGATCTCCGGCCGCAAGATCTCGCCGCCGCTGTTCGAGTCGATGGTGATCCTCGGGCGGGAGTCCTCGATCGCCCGCGTCCGGGCGCTGCGCGCGACGGCCGCATGATGGCGACCGGTCATGGCCCTGCCGGGCCGGCAGGGGTCCGGCCGGGCGCCCCGGACGCGGAGGACCATCCCGTCGTGGACGGCGTGCTGTTCGACATCGACGACACCCTCGTCGACCTCGAAGGGGCCATGGGGCACACGCTGCAGGCCATCCCGGACCCGCACCTGAACCACCTGAGCGATGACGACTGGGCGCTGTACAAGGCCCTGTACACGACGGATCCCCAGCGGCACTACGACCGGTTTCTGGCGGGGGATGTGACCTTCGAGGAGCAGAGGGTGCACAGGGTCCGGCACGCCCGTGCCGCGTTCACCCCCGAACCGTTCGTGGGGCACCTGGCGGAGGCCTGGGTACGCGCCTACGAGCAGACCCTGCCCCTGCACTTCCGGGCATACGACGACGTCGAGCCCCTCCTGGACGAACTGGACGCCCGTGGCATCCCGTACGGCGCGGTCAGCAACAACGTGCACGACTACCAGCGGGCGAAGCTGGACCGCGCCGGCCTGCAGCGCATCGCCACGCTGGTCGGCATCGACACCGTGGGGGTCGCCAAGCCGGATCCGGCGATCTACCACGAGGGTGCCCGGCTGCTCGGGACCGCGCCCGCGCGGACGCTCTATGTCGGGGACAATCGGCTGGTCGACGCCGTCGGAGCGCGCTCGGCAGGGCTGGTCGGCGTGTGGCTGGACCGCGCGGGAACGGGCCGGGGGTCGGGCACCGACGGCGGCTCGGCGGCCGACGCCGGGGACGCCCAGGAGGTGCCGCGCATCGCGGGCCTGGAGCCCGTTTTGCAGTTCCTGCCCTCCGTCCGGTAAAGTTATTTCTCGGCGCGGAGCGGTTACGCGACCGGAGTTCAGCACGATCAGAGCTCCGAAAAGTGCCATTGGGGTATGGTGTAATTGGCAACACACTGGTTTCTGGTACCAACATTCTAGGTTCGAGTCCTGGTACCCCAGCGCACTTCCGCCCCCGGGCGGGATGGCAAAAGCACGAGGCAACACATAGTAAGATGGAAAGTACTGGCCCCATCGTATAGCGGCCTAGTACGCTGCCCTCTCACGGCGGTAACGCGGGTTCGAATCCCGCTGGGGTCACATTTGCCCGGAAGGGCACAGTCCGTCAGGACACCGGGAAGTCCCGGACATCACCACGATGTCCGGGACTTCTCTGTTTCGGGGACTTCTCTGTTTCGGGGAAGGCGAGGACTTCCGGGGTGTTAGGCGGGGGACTGGCATGATGGTTTCATGAGTGCACCTTCCCTGGCCGGCGAAGCCCGCGGGCTCTCCCCGCTGCTGCGCGAAGTGCGCGCCGCGCTGGACAGTCTCGCGTTCGCGCTCGAACTTCCCGGATCGGTCGAGGCACGCGAATCGGCGGCGGCCGCACGCGCACAGCTCACCGACTACATCCTTCCCCGGCTCGCCAGCCTGGACGCCCCGCTCGTCGCCGTCGTCGGCGGATCCACCGGAGCCGGGAAGTCCACACTCGTCAACGCCCTCGTGGGCCGACCCGTCTCCATCACCGGCGCCGTGCGCCCCACCACCCGCCAGCCGCTCCTGCTCCATCACCCCGACGACGGCGCGTGGTTCGACGACGCGCGGGTCTTGCCCACGCTCAGCCGGGTCCGCCTCGCTGCCGACGACGACAGGGACGACGACGACCGGAACGGCGACGGAGCCGGCGGTTCACCCACGGCGGCGCCCGCCGCGCTCCACCGGGCCTCGGGACCCGACACGCTGCTGCTGCGCCCCACGTCCACGCTGCCGCCCGGCCTCGCGCTCCTGGATGCCCCTGACGTGGACTCCATCGCGGACGAGAACCGCAGACTCGCCGGCCAGCTGCTCGCGGCGGCGGACCTCTGGATCTTCGTGACCACCGCCAACCGTTACGCGGACGCCGTCCCCTGGAGGCTGCTGGCGGAGGCAGGCCACCGGGACGTCCTCGTCGCCGTCGTGCTGGACCGGGTACCGGCCGGTGTGGAGGAGGAGATCAGGAGCGACCTCCTGACCCTGCTGTCGGCCGAGAACCTCGGGCACGCTCCCATCTTCGTGGTCCCCGAGATGACGCTCGAACCGTCGCGGATGCTGCCGGCACACGCCGTCGAGCCGATCACGCGGTGGCTGCAGGCGCTGGCTGCCGACGCCGACGGGCGGCGGGATATCGCGCGTCGGACGGTCAGCGGTGCCATGCGCGCCCTCGCGGGTCGCATCGACGCCATCGCCGACGCCGCCGACCAGGAGCAGTCCGCCGCCGACGCCCTGCGTGCAGCGGTGGAGCGCGCCTACGCTGACGCCCTGGCGGACGTGCTCGCGGCAACGGAGGACGGCAAGCTGCTGCGCGGGGAGGTCCTCGCCCGCTGGCAGGACTTCGTGGGCACCGGTGAGTTCATGCGCGGCCTCGAGACGAGGATCGGCCGGGCACGCGACCGGGTGAGCGCGTTCTTCACGGGACGCCCGGCTCCGGCGGCGACCGTCGCCGAGGCCATCGGCAGCGGGCTGCAGACGGTGATCGTCGAGCAGGCGGCACGCGCGGACGAGACCACGCGCCGCCGCTGGCGCGCCGACCACGCGGGCCGGGTGCTGCTCGAGGACGTCCCGGCCTGGGACGCCGCCGCCGTGTCCGCCGAGGTGGCCCGGGAGATCCGGGAGTGGCAGCAGGACATCCTGCTGCTCGTCCAGGCCGAGGGCGCGGACAAGCGCTTCACGGCCCGCATGCTCTCCTTCGGCGTCAACGGCGTCGCCGTGGCACTGATGGTGGTGGTCTTCGCGTCGACGGGAGGGCTCACGGGCGGGGAGATCGGTATCGCCGGGGCGTCCGCGGTCGCGGGCCAGAAGCTCCTGGAGGCGGTCTTCGGCGACGACGCCGTCCGTCGGCTGGCCGCCACGGCCCGCCGGAACCTGTACCAGCGCGTCGAGGCGCTGTTCCGCCGCGAACGAGAGGCCTACGATCGGTGCCTGCACCCTCTGGCGCTGCAGACCTCCGCCGAGGCGCTCACCGTCCTGGCGAGCCGGCTCCGCACGGCGCTGCCGGCGGAACCCTCCGACGCCGGGGGCGTCGCGTGAACCGTCCCGGACAGGACACCACGGAGACCGGGGCAGCCGCCTCGCTGTCCGAGGCGCTGGCACACCTGCAGGAGGCCTATGAGCTCGGCGCGGACCGGCTCCCGCAGGAGGAGCTCGAGCGGCTCCGCCGAACACTGGAGCGCGCAGGCCGGCGCCGGGCGCTGTCGGCGGACCACACGGTGGTGGGCATCTTCGGGCCGACCGGCAGCGGCAAGTCCTCGCTCGTCAACGCACTGAGCGGCACGGGCGCAGCGCGGGTCGCGGTCCGGCGCCCCACCACATCGGAACCGCTGGCCCTCGTCTGGGGCAGCAGCGGGAGTGACGAGCTGCTCGACTGGCTGGAGGTCCGGCAGCGCGTCGCCCTGCCGGAGGGTGCCCCGCTCGTCGCGGGAGGCCCCGCCCAGGAACAGCACCTGCTCGAGGCCGTGTCCTGCGGGGGAGCGCGCACGGACGCCGCGCTCGACGGGCGTGCCGGCGTCGGCGGACGGGAGAAACACCCCGGCGCCGAGGGCCGGGACGGATGCGTGACGCAGGACGTCCGGGAAGCCGAGGCCGGCCCCGAGGACGCGCAGGACGCGCAGGACGCGCAGGACGACGGCACTGCGGCAGAGCCCGGTTCCGACTCCGGCGAGCGGGCGGCGCGCCGCGGATTCTTCCGCCGGCGACGCAGGGGCCCGATGTCGACGGTCGGCCCGGAGCCGACCCGGCAGGCGCCGGCCGCGATGCCCGACACCGCGGGGCTGATCCTCCTGGATCTGCCCGACTTCGATTCCACGGCGGTTGCGCACCGGGAGACCGTCGAGCGGCTCGCGGGCCAGGTCGACGTGCTGCTCTGGGTGGTCGACCCCCAGAAGTACGCCGATGCGGCGCTCCACCACGGCTTTCTCCGGGGGCTGGCGACCCACGAGGCGGTCACTCTCGTGGCCCTCAACCAGGCGGACCGCCTGGACCCGCAGGACCTCGAGGCCGTGCTGTCCTCCCTCGCGGGCATCCTCGCCGACGAGGGACTGCCGGGGGTCGACGTCGTCCCCGTGTCCGCGCGGACGGGCCAGGGGGTCGGCGAGCTCGCCGGAGCCGTCCGGGCACTCGCGGAGAGCCGCGCTGCGGCGATGCGCAGGGTCGCTGCGGACGCCGAGCGGGCGGCAGGAGACCTGCTCCCGTTCGCGGCGGAGCGCACCGCCGCACCGTCCGCCGCCGCGCGGGCAGCCCTGGCCGACGAACTCGGCAGGGCGGCGGGTGTCCCCGTGGTGGTGGACGCCGTCCGGAGTGCCTATCGCCGGGACGTGCACGCGACCACGGGCTGGCCCGTGACCCGCTGGCTGGCCAGTCTCCGACCGGATCCCCTGCGCCGGCTGAACCTGCGACGGCAGGACGTCGTCCCCGAGCTCCGCCGCTCCTCGCTCCCCGTCCGGGACCCGGCGCAGCAGGCGCGGGTGGGCCAGGCCTTGCGCGTCTTCGGGGACGCCGCGGCCGGGGGCCTCCGCGATCCGTGGCGCAGCTCCGTCCGGGACGCGGCCCTGAACACCTCCGCGGAGCTCACGGACGCCCTCGACACGGCCGTCACGGGCACCGATCTCGAGACCGGCCGGAGCAGGTGGTGGGGCATCATCGGTGTGCTGCAGTGGATCGCCTTCGCGGCCCTCGTGACGGGACTGCTGTGGCTCGGGCTCCTGGCGGGGCTTGCATTCCTGCAGCTGCCGGCCTTCGAGGTGCCCCGGGTGGAGGGCTTCCCCCTGCCCACCCTGCTGATCCTCGACGGTCTCGCGGCCGGCGTCCTGCTCGGGGTCGTCGCGTCGGTCCTCGCGCGCTGGCGGGCGGGCAGGCGCGCGGCCAGGGTGCGCAGGAAGCTGCTGGCTGCCTGCTACCGCGTGGCGGACGACGTCGTCCTGCAGCCCGTCCTCGGCGAGGTGGAGCGCTGCAACGCCTTCAGCGCCGCCGTGCGTGCGGCTTCGCAGCGCGGTTGAGTGCAGCGCCGCTGAGGCAGCGCCGGCGTCCCGGGACTACTCCGTCAGCCGCCTCGAGGCCGCGAAGAACGTGACCTTCCCGATCAGGACCAGGGCTGCGAGGTCTGCCAGCATCTGGACGGACAGGAGCGCCCGGGCCAGATCGCTCTGCGGAGTGATGTCGCCGAACCCCACGGTCGCGAAGGTGGAGGTCGTGAAGTAGAGGGAGTCGATCCGGCTGAGCGGTTCACTGAAGGACGCCGGGTCGGATGTCGAGATGGACAGGTAGAGCAGCGCGAAGAGGCACAGCAGGATCAGGACGGATTCCACCACGGCCTCGATGGCCCGGATCTGGGGGATCCGCGACGACATGATCATCCTCAGTTCGAGTGCCATGACGCCGAGGAAGACGAGGATGATGGCGATCAGCCGGATCCACGCGCCCGCGGGATTCGCGTCGTTGAACCCCCCGATGGGAATTACCGAATAGAGGACGAGGAGAACCGCGCAGAAGGTCGTGACGCGCACGATGGATCCGAGGACGGCCCGACGTCGGCTTGTCCTGTCGAGTTCGCGGAAGAACGCGGGGCTGCTCTCTCCGAGGCTTTTCCCACCCATGCCTCATGGTACCTCCGGCCTTCACGGCCCTCTCCGGGTGGGCGCGATACCCGCGCGGTGGGGGCGCGATCAGGACCTTCGGCCCTTTGCCGTGCACCGGCGGATAACCACACTTGTGATACCCAAGCCGCGCCGGTCCGTCTGTCCTCGCGGCGTTTAAAATTCTGACAGGAGTGGACAGATGGAATTCTGGGAGAACATTTGGAACATCATTTGGTTGTCCTTCTCGATCATGGTGTTCTTCGCCTACCTGATCGTCTTGTTTCAGATCATCGTCGATCTCTTCCGGGATCGTGAGCTCTCGGGCTGGATGAAGACGCTCTGGATGGTGGGCCTGATCTTCATCCCGTTGATCACCTCCGTGGTCTATCTTCTGGCTCGCGGGCGGGGCATGGCCGACCGCGAACTGGCCAGCAGGCAGGCGGCCCAGGAGTCGATGGACAATTACGTCCGCAGCGTCGCCAAGCCGACGTCGGCCGAGGAGATCGCGAAGGCGAAGGAACTGCTCGAAGCCGGCGCCATCACGGAGCCGGAGTTCGTCAAGCTGAAGGATCGCGCACTGGCCTCGGTCTGAGCGCACCGAGCGATCCCGTCCCCCGGGCAGGTCCCGGAGGACGGGATCAGCCATGAGCGGGAGCAGGAGCTCCGGGAGCGCGGATCAGGGAGTGCGGGCAGGGGTCCGGGCGATCGGGCTGTGGCCCGAACACACCCACTCCACCGAGCCCGTACGGATGCGGTCGGCGAGGAGCCGGACGGTCCGCGCGGCGACGGGCTTGTCATCGATGAGGGGCGCGTAGAAGTCCCTGACCGTCCCGTCCGCCGACACCCTGGCGGCATCGCCCGTGAAGAGGACCCCGCGCCATTGGTAGGCGTAGTGGCCCGGGGTGTGGCCGGGGGTCGGGAAGTACGCGAGCCCGGGGAAGATCTCACCGGCGCCGGTGAGCTCCCGGACGCCGTCCGGGAGCCGGACACGGGCGATCCGCCGTAGCACTCGCCGGAGACGGGTCTTCGGTTTGATGCGGCCGCGCACCACGTCGGCGTCGGCGGAACCGATCCAGACGGTGGCACCGAGGGCCTCCTGGAGGCGCCGCGCCAGCTGGGCGTGGTCGATGTCGTAGTGGGTGAGCACGATGTCCGTGATCGGGCCCGTCGTCGCCTCGCCGGCCCGCAGTTCGGCGATGACGCCGTCGAACCCGAAGGCCAGGCCGGGGTCGATCACGGCGGCCCGGCCGGCGCCGGCCACCACGAAGCCGTGGGAGCCCTTCTGATGCTCGAGCTGGTGGCAGTCCTGGGCGATGAGGCGCATGGGTGTCCTTCGGCTGGGTCGGTACGATCGGCCGCACGGCGTGCTCGAACCCTACCAAGAGGCGTGCGTCCGCCCGTCACGCCAGGAGGCGCAGGACCTTGTCCACGGTGTTGAGGTTGCGGGTGGTCGAGTTCGCCGCGTGCCGTGCCCGGGCGAGCAGCTTCGCGAGGGGGACGTCGGTGGACCTGCCCTTCGGCGGGAACCAGGCGATGGCCGTGCCACCGGTGAGGGCCACCGGCTCCTCGCCGAGGCCGCGGGCCTCGGCGACGAGGGCCGCCTGGTCCTTCGGGCCCCTGAACAGCGTGACGTACGTGTGGGAGTCGGCATCCTCCCGGCGGGGCACCGATGCCGCGATGTCCGCGAGCTCCGCACGCTCGACGACGATCACGCGCGCCGGATAGCCGAAGCGTGCACGCAGGGCCTCCTCCACCCGGTCCCTGAGCTGCTCGCCACCGAGCGCGGACGCGCAGGTGGCGTTGCCGCTCGCGAGGACCGTGGCGACGTCGCTCACCGGCAGGCCGGCGAGCAGGTCCCGGAGGTCGGCCATGCGGAGGGTGATCCCGCCGACGTTCACGCCCCGCAGGAAGATCGCATAGCGATGCCCGGTGCCGGGGGTGTCCCCGTCCACGTCAGTCGGCTGCCTTCGCCACGGCGAGCGTCAGCTGGCGCGCGGCGTCCGAGACCACCTCGGCGTGGATGCGGCCGGGCTGGCGGGTGAGGCGTTCCATCGGCCCGGAGATCGACACGGCGGCGATCACGCGGCCCGACGGACCGCGGACCGGCGCCGAGACGGAGGCCACGCCGTTCTCCCGTTCGCCGAGGCTCTGCGCCCACCCGCGGCGCCGTACGCCCGCCAGCACGGTCGGCGTGAAGCGTGCGTCCTGCAGGCCCTTGAGCAGGCGGTCGTGGTCCTCCCACGCCAGGAGGCACTGAGCGGCGGACCCGGCCTTCATGGACAGCTGGGTTCCCACCGGGATGGTGTCCCGCAGTCCCACGGGACGCTCGGCGGACGCCACGCAGACGCGCCACTCGCCCTGCCGCCGGAACAGCTGGGCACTCTCACCCGTGGCGTCGCGCAGGCCCAGGAGCACCGGCCCCGCGGAGGCGATCAGGCGGTCCTCGCCGGCGGCGGAGGCAAGCTCCACGAGCCGGCTGCCGAGCACGAAGCGGCCCTGCATGTCCCGGCCCACCAGCCGGTGATGGGCCAGGGCGAGGGCGAGCCGGTGGACGGTGGGGCGGGCCAGTCCGGTCGAGGCGACGAGCTGGGCGAGGGTGGTGGGCCCGGCCTCGAGGGCGTCGAGCACGAGGGCGGCCTTGTCGATGACTCCGACACCGCTAGAATTGTCCATAGGATGATATTGCCGTCTCATAATCTGAGACGCAAGCCGCAGGAGTGGCACTCCTCGGCGGGCGCTGGTTGAGTTGACGGCACGATGAGTTCCGGCCGCCGCCCCCTACCGGGGTCCGGTGCCGGAGCGGAAAAGGACGATCGTCATGGGCAAGACACTGGCAGAGAAGGTCTGGGACGCACACGTGGTGCGGAAGGGCGACGTCGTCGGCGCTGAAGCGCAGCCCGACCTCCTGTACATCGACCTCCACCTCGTCCACGAGGTCACCTCGCCGCAGGCCTTCGAGGGCCTCCGCCTCGCCGGACGGCCCCTGCGCCGTCCGGACCTGACGATCGCCACCGAGGACCACAACACGCCCACGCTGGACATCGACAAGCCCATCGCCGATCTCACCAGCCGCACCCAGATCGAGACGCTTCGCGCGAACTGCAGGGAGTTCGGCGTCCGGCTGCACTCGCTCGGCGACGCCGAGCAGGGCATCGTGCACGTCGTCGGACCCCAGCTCGGCCTCACCCAGCCCGGACTGACCGTCGTTTGTGGCGACTCGCACACCTCCACCCACGGCGCTTTCGGTGCGCTCGCCATGGGCATCGGCACCTCCGAGGTGGAGCACGTGATGGCCACGCAGACGCTGTCGCTGAAGCCGTTCAGGACCATGGGCATCACGGTCGAGGGGACGCTGAAGCCGGGCGTCACCTCCAAGGACATCATCCTCGCCGTCATCGCCAAGATCGGGACCGGCGGCGGGCAGGGCTACGTGCTCGAGTACCGCGGCTCGGCCATCCGGGCCCTGTCCATGGAAGCGCGCATGACCATCTGCAACATGTCGATCGAAGCGGGTGCGCGCGCCGGGATGGTGGCCCCCGACGAGACGACGTTCGCGTACCTGGAGGGCCGTCCGCACGCGCCGGAGGGAGCGGACTGGGATGCCGCGGTCGCCGAGTGGCGTGAACTGCGTACCGACGACGACGCCGTCTTCGACGCGGAGGTCTTCCTCGACGCGAACGAGCTGGAGCCCTTCGTGACCTGGGGGACCAACCCGGGGCAGGGGGTCTCGCTCTCGCGGGCGGTGCCGTCACCCGAGGACTTCGCCGACGAGAACGACAAGGCCGCGTGCAGCCGTGCGCTGGACTACATGGCGCTGCAGCCCGGCACGCCCATGAAGGACATCCGGGTGGACACCGTGTTCCTCGGCTCCTGCACCAACAGCCGCATCGAGGACCTCCGGATCGCCGCCGACATCATCAGGGGACGCGAGAAGGACCCGGCCGTGCGGATGATGGTGGTCCCGGGGTCCGCCCGCGTGCGCCTGCAGGCCGAGGCCGAGGGCCTGGACCGCGTCTTCAAGGACTTCGGGGCGGAATGGCGGTTCGCCGGCTGCTCCATGTGCCTCGGCATGAACCCGGACCAGCTGGCCCCGGGGGAGCGCTGCGCGTCGACGTCGAACAGGAACTTCGAGGGCCGTCAGGGCAAGGGCGGCCGGACCCACCTCGTCTCGCCGGTCGTGGCCGCCGCCACCGCGGTGCGCGGCACCCTCAGTTCGCCGTCGGACCTGCCTCCGCGACCCGCCGGCACCGAAGCCCACGGCACGGGCGCCCACGCCGCCCCGTCCACCGTCACCGCCGCCTAGGAGCCCGCCATGGACAAGATCACCACGCACACCGGCATCGGCGTCCCGCTGCGCCAGAGCAACATCGACACCGACCAGATCATCCCGGCCGTCTACCTCAAGCGCATCACGCGGACGGGGTTCGAGGATGCCCTCTTCGCCGGCTGGCGCAAGGACGAGGACTTCATCCTCAACCGCGAGCCCTACTCCCGCGGTTCCGTCCTGGTGGCCGGGCCCGACTTCGGCACCGGGTCCTCGCGGGAGCATGCCGTGTGGGCGCTGAAGGACTACGGGTTCAGGGCCGTGCTGTCATCACGCTTCGCGGACATCTTCCGCGGCAACTCGGGAAAGCAGGGGCTCGTCGCGGCGCAGGTCGCCCAGGACGACATCGAACTGATCTGGAAGGTCCTGGAGAACGAGCCGGGCGCCACGGTCACGGTGGACCTCCAGGCGCGCATGGTGCAGTGCGGTTCCGTGAGTGCCCCCTTCCAGCTCGACGACTACACGCGGTGGCGCCTGCTGGAGGGACTCGACGACATCGGCCTCACGCTCCGGCAGGAGGAGCACATCACGGCGTTCGAGGCCCGCCGCCCGTCCCACAAACCGACCACCCTCCCCGTGCGCACCTGACGCCGCGCGTCGGCGTCGACCCGTCGCATCGTGGTACGTGCTGCTGTCGCGCACTTCACGGGCCACGGCCGGGCCCGGGAGGAATGACCGCGTGGTCCCGGAGGTTCCTGTAGGGGAGCTGGGAGTGCACCCAGTACCCTTGTTTTTTGTCTGCCCGACGGTACTCCTATGCTTGGAGGGGGTATTTCCGGGTTCGCGGGGGTTCAACGTATGAGGGAAACAGGTATTCATGGGTAGCGTTCTGACCATCCGAGGCGGCATTCCGTTGAGGGGCAAGGTCCTCGTCCGCGGGGCGAAGAATCTGGTACCGAAGGCGATGGTCGCATCGCTGCTGGGCAACTCGCCGTCCGTCCTCCGCAACGTCCCCGAGATCAAGGACGTCGAGGTCGTCACCAGCCTGCTGCAACTGCACGGCGTCAGGGTGACGAAGGACCCCATTACCGGTGACCTCACGATGGACCCGAGCGATGCGAAGATAGCGATGTCCAAGGACATCGACGCGCACGCCGGGGACTCGCGCATCCCCATCCTCTTCTGCGGACCCCTGATGCACAGCATCGGCGAGGCCTTCATCCCCGACCTCGGTGGCTGCAAGATCGGCGACCGGCCGATCGACTACCACATGGAGGTCCTCCGCAACTTCGGCGCCGTCGTCGACAAGCGACCGGGTGGCATCTCCATCTCCGCGCCCAAGGGCCTGCACGGCGCCAAGCTCACGCTGCCGTACCCGAGCGTCGGGGCCACCGAGCAGGTGCTCCTGACCGCGGTCCGCGCCGAGGGCATCACCGAGCTCTCCGGTGCCGCCGTCGAGCCCGAGATCATGGACCTCATCGCCGTCCTGCAGAAGATGGGCGCGATCATCACGGTGCAGACGGACCGTGTGATCCGCATCGAAGGCGTCAGGGAGCTGACGGGCTACAACCACAAGGCCATCTCGGACCGCAACGAGACGGCGTCGTGGGCGTCCGCCGCCCTCGTCACCGAGGGTGACATCTACGTGGAGGGCGCGCGCCAGCTCGACCTCACGGCCTTCCTCAACACGTACCGCAAGGTCGGCGGAGCCTTCGACGTCGACGACGACGGCATCCGCTTCTACCACCCGGGTGGTCCCCTGAAGCCGCTCGTGCTCGAGACGGACGTGCACCCCGGCTTCATGACGGATTGGCAGCAGCCCCTCGTCGTGGCGCTCACGCAGGCCACCGGCGTCTCGATCGTCCACGAGACGGTGTACGAGAACCGCTTCGGGTTCACCGAGGCACTGCTGCGCATGGGCGCCAGCATCCAGGTGCACCGTGAGTGCCTCGGCAGCGTCCCCTGCCGGTTCGGGCAGCGGAACTTCCTGCACTCCGCCGTGATCTCGGGGCCCACGCAGCTGGGTGGCACCGACATCGACATCCCGGACCTGCGCGGAGGGTTCAGCCACCTCATCGCGGCCCTCGCCGCCGACGGCGTGTCCCGCGTCACCGGGATCGAGCTCATCAACCGCGGCTACGAGCGCTTCCAGGACAAGCTCGAGGGCCTCGGCGCGGACTTCGATGTCACGGAGGACGCCCCGGCTGTCGCCGTGGCACTCGCATAGGCGGCCCGGCAGGATGGGGGAGTCACGGGGCTCACGTGCCATGTTCACGTTCCTCGGCCTGTGGGTGAGGCCGGTCATGAACGCTCTGATGGCCAAGGAATGGCGGGGGCAGGAGAAGCTGCCGCACGGTACGGGCATGATCGTCTGCCCCAACCACGTCACGGAGATCGACCCCGTGGTCATCTCGCATTTCCTCTACAACCAGGGCGTCATGCCCCACTTCATGGCGAAGGCGTCATTGTTCAAGGTGCCCGTGGTGGGATACATCCTGCGCACCACCAAGCAGGTGCCGGTCGAGCGAAGCTCCGCGGGGGCGAACCGCTCCCTGGAAGCCGCCCGCGAGGCGCTCTCGGATAATGGGGCGATCATCATCTATCCCGAGGGCACGCTCACGCGCGACCCGGACATGTGGCCGATGAAGGGCCGGACCGGGGCCGCCCGTCTGGCCCTCCAGACCGGTGCGCCCGTGGTGCCGATTGCGCACTGGGGGGCCCAGGAGGTCTTTCCCCGCTACGCGAAGCGGTTCCACCTGGTCCCCCGGAAGCGCTCCCGTGTCCTCGTGGGCGACCCCGTGGACCTCTCCGAGTTCCGGGACCTCCCGCTGACCCGCACGACCCTCGATGCGGCGACGGAACGCATCCTCGACGCCGTCACCGAGCTCCTCGCGGAGCTGCGGGGCGAGCAGCCGCCCGCCGAGCGCTGGGACCCGGCGCAGCAGCACCAGAAGCTGACCGGCCGCGACTTCGAGGGTCGCCAGGAGAACGACGACGACGACGGACCGGTATCAGGAGGAGCGACATGACGGCCGAGCCGCGCGGAACACGCCCCGCGAAGATCGCCGTCCTCGGCTCCGGCAGCTGGGGGACCACCTTCGCGAAGGTGGTTGCCGATGCGTCCCCGGAGACCCCGGTCATGCTCTGGTCCCGCCGGCCCGAGGTGGCCGCCGAGATCACCACCGACCACCGCAACTCGCGCTACCTCGGGGACACCGTGCTCCCGGCGAACATCACGGCGTCGGCCGACGTCGGGGAGGTCCTCGCCGGCAGCGACCTCGTGATCCTCGCCGTGCCCGCCCAGTCCCTGCGCGCCCAGCTCCCGGCGTGGCGTCCCCTCATCGCGTCCCACGCCGTCGTCGTCTCCCTCATGAAGGGCCTCGAGGTCGGCACCGACGCCCGCATGAGCGAGGTGATCGCCGAGGAACTCGCGCTGCCCGAGGACCGGATCGCGGTGCTGTCGGGGCCGAACCTGGCCATGGAGATCGCCCGGGAGGAGCCGACGGCGTCCGTCGTCGCCTGCGTGGACCACGACACCGCCGCCTGGATCGCCGAGGCCTGCACGGCGTCCTACTTCCGCCCCTACACCGCCACGGACGTGATCGGCGTGGAGATCGGCGGCATCGTCAAGAACGTGATCGCCCTCGCCGTCGGCATCTGCGAGGGCCGCCGCATGGGGGACAACACCAAGGCCTCCGTCATCACGCGCGGGCTCGCCGAGACCACCCGCCTGGCCGTCGCCCTCGGGGGACGCCGCGAGACGATGGCCGGACTCGCCGGGATGGGGGACCTCATCGCCACGTGCTCGTCGGCGCTGTCGCGGAACCACACCGCCGGCCGGCTGCTGGGGCAGGGGCTGACCCTCGACGAGGTGACGGCACGGATGAACCAGACCGCCGAGGGCATCAAGTCCGCCCAGGCCGTCCTGGACTCCGCCGACCAGCACGGTGTGGACATGCCCATCACCGAGAGTGTGGTCGCCGTCCTCCAGGGGCGACTCTCCGTCAACGACCTCGGGCCGCGCCTGCTGGCCCGCAACCTCAAGCCGGAAGGCGATCACACCCCGTGACCACCCTGACCACCGCGCCCACCGGGACCCCGGCCCGCTCCGGCAAGCCCCGCGTCCTCGTCCTGTTCGGGGGCCGCTCGAGTGAGCACGCCGTCAGCTGCGTGACCGCCGCCGGCGTCCTCGAGGCGATCGACCGCACCCGCTACGACGTCGTGCCCGTGGGCATCACGCGCTCCGGGCAGTGGTCCCTGGTCTCCGCGGATCCGTCCGCGTGGTCCCTGCGCTCCGATGTGCTGCCCGAGGTGACGGCGACCGAGCACGCCGTGGTCATGGGCTCCGCGGTCGACGGCGGCACCGGCCAGGAGCTGCTCATCGCGGCCCCCGGGTCCGTGCCGCAAAGCCTCGGCGGCGTCGACGTCGTGCTGCCGCTCCTGCACGGTCCGTTCGGCGAGGACGGCACCCTGCAGGGCATGCTGGAGATGGCGGACATGCGCTACGTGGGCGCGGGCGTGCTGGCCTCCGCCGTCGGCATGGACAAGCACTACATGAAGGTGGTGTTCGAGGCCGCCGGGCTCGACGTCGGCCCGTACCACGTGGTCACCGACCGCCAGTGGCGCACCGACGCCGACGCCGCCGTGCGGCGCGCCGCGGCACTCGGGTTCCCGCTGTTCGTGAAGCCGGCACGTGCCGGCTCGTCCATGGGGATCACCCGGGTGGACGACGTCGACGGCATCCGGGCAGCGATCGAGGCCGCCCGCGTGTTCGACCCGAAGGTCATCGTCGAAGCAGGGATCGACGGGCGCGAGATCGAGGTGGCGGTCCTGCAGGGGCGCGGGCTCGACGCCCCGCGCACCTCGCTGCCCGGTGAGATCGCGATGCAGCCGGGCGACCACGCCTGGTACGACTTCGAGGCGAAGTACGTGGACGGTGCCGCCGCCGAGCTGACGTGCCCCGCGGACCTCCCGGCGGACGTCATCGACCGCGTGCGGCTCCTGGCCGCCGACGCGTTCGACGCGATCGGCGGGGAGGGGCTCTCCCGCGTGGACTTCTTCTACACGGCGGAGGGGCGCCTGGTGATCAACGAGATCAACACGATGCCCGGCTTCACGCCCATCAGCATGTACCCGCAGATGTGGGCGAAGTCCGGTCTCGGGTACACCGAGCTGATCGACGAACTGATCGGGCTGGCCCTCGAGCGGGGCACCGGCCTGCGCTGAGTCTCCGCCACTGACGCGGCGGTCAGGGCAGCAGGAGCACTCCGAGGAGTGAGCCTCCCGCCAGCAGCACGGTCGAGAGCGCACCGACGGCGGCGAAGCGGCCGCCCGTGCGCAGCAGGCGGCGGACGTCGATCCCCGCGCCGAGCCCGAACATCCCGGCTGCCAGCAGGACGGTCGTGACGGTGCGGCCCAGCGCGAGCACCTGGTCCGGCAGGATGCCGAGCGAGCGGACGGCCACCATGACGAGGAAGCCGAGCACGAAGAGCGGCACCACGGGAGGACGGGCACCGGACACCGGGACGCCCGGGGAGCCGGCGGCGCTCCGTCCGCGCCGATCCGCTCCGGCCAGGACGGCAGCGCGCCGTCGTTCGCCGAGGGATGCCAACGCGGCGACCGGCGCCAGCATCAGCACCCGGCCGAGCTTGACCACCGTCGCGACGGCGAGCGCCGTGGCACCGGCGGTGCCCGCGACGGCCACGACCTGCGCCACCTCGTGGACGGCCAGGCCGGCCCACATCCCGAACCGGTCCTCGCTCAGCCCGAGCAGGCCGCCGAGCACGGGGAGGACCACGATCATGAGCGACCCGTAGAGGGTGACCATCGCGACCGCGCCGGCGGTCTCGTCGTCGTCGGCCCTCACGACGCCCTGGAGTCCCGCGATGGCGGACGCCCCGCAGATCGAGAAGCCCGCGGCCATGAGCGTGGCGCCGGCGCGGGTGAGTCCGAGCCGCAGGCCCAGCTGCAGTGTGAGCACGTAGCTCAGCGCCACGCACGCCACGATCAGGCCGAGGACCGGGAGGCCGAGCGCCACGATGTCGGGCAGCGCGAGCTGGAGGCCCAGCAGCACGACGCCGGCCCGCAGGAGCTTCTTCGTCCCCGTCGTCACGCCCGGGCGGAGGGACGGGGCGTACAGGGGCGAGTTGGCGAGCAGGACGCCGAGCACCAGCGCGATCACCAGGGGTCCGAGCACGGACTGCAGCGATCCCATCCAGACGGCGACGGCGACCCCGGCGGCGACCACCGTCAGCCCGGGCGCCAGTGACCGGGTCCGCGCCCGCAGGAGGGTGGGGCGGGCAGGCGGTGACGGCATGGGGCTGCTTTCGGACTTCGGGCAGGGGAAGAGGGTACTTCCGGTCATTGTTCCACGGGGGAGCGAGCAGTATTCTCGTCCCCCAGCATGGTTCGGCGAGTTCCCCGGAGGGACGTCATGTCCACCTTCCTCTTTGCCACACTCGACGCCGGCGGCAATGTTCCTCCGGCCCTGCTGATCGGCCGTGAGCTGATGCGCCAGGGGCACTCCGTGCGGTTCATGGGGCATCCGGCCCAGGCCTCCACGATCGAAACCACGGGCGCGGCGTTCATCCCGTACCGCTCGGCCCGGCCGATGACGCCGACGGTCGAGCGGCCGACGCTCCGCGACATCGCCATGATGCTGTCGGTGTTCACCGATCCCGGGATAGCCCGCGACCTGATCTCCGAAGCCCGCCGCGACCCACCGGATCTGCTGGTGATCGACTGCCTGCTGCTCGGTGCCCTCGGCGCCGCGGACAGGGAAGGGCTGGCCTACGTCTCGCTGGTCCACAGCTTCTACGCCTTCCTCGACGGCCCGTTCCGGCGCAACCCCATCTCCGTGATGGCACGGCTGAAGGGGGTGGGCCCACGGCAGGTGACCAGGGGCGCCGAGCTGGTGCTGGTCTGCGCGGACCCTGCCCTCGATCCGGCCGCGGACGACGACGCCGGCAGGGTGGTCTGGGCCGGAGCCGCACTGGACGTGGCGGGGCCGGCGGTGCGGCCGGAGCACCCCCACGTCCTGGTGAGTCTCAGCACCACCGCGTTTGCGGGTCAGCCCGCGGTGCTGCAGCGAATCCTCGACGCCGTCGCGGACCTGCCCGTCGACGCGACGGTGACGACGGGGCCCGCCATCGATCCCGACCGGCTGACCGCCCCGCCGAACGTCGCGGTCCACCGGTACGTCCCCCACACCGAACTGATGCCCCACTGCTCCGCGGTGGTAGGACACGGCGGCCACGCGACGACGATGCGGGCCCTCGCCCACGGTCTGCCGATGCTCATCCTGCCGATGCATCCCATGCTCGATCAGCCCATGATCGGGAAGGTCGTGCAGGAGGCGGGCGCCGGGCTGACGCTGAGCCGCAAGTCCTCCGGCGCGCAGATCGCCGACGCCCTCATGACCATCCTCGCCACGGAGAGCTACGGTGCTGCCGCCGCGGCCATCGGAGAGCGCCTCCGGGCCGCCGAGGGGGCACGCCGGGGAGCGCAGTTGCTCGAGGATGCCGCACGGCAGGCCGCTGCCTGATTCAGGTGCCGCCGCCGACCAGGCCGCTCGCACCCGGTTGCGGGGACGAGAGGCCCGGGGAGTCCAGGTCCGGCGCGTCAGGGCAGGGTTGGCTCCGCGACCGACGGCGTTGACACCGGTTCCCGTACCTGTCACGGTCTCGGGATGCAGATCGGCATTCTGGGAAGCGGGATCGTCGGCCGGACCCTCGGGGCTGCCCTCGTGCGGCAGGGCCACGACGTCGCGATCGGGTCCCGGACATACGACACACCGAACGGCCGGCACTGGGGGACGGGCACCCACGGCGCGGTCCGCATCGAGTCCTACGCCGACGCGATCCGGGGCGCCGAGTTGGTCGTCAACGCGACGCCGGGCCTGGTATCGCTCGGCGTGGTCCGAGAACTGGCTCCGGAGGATCTGGACGGTGTCGTGCTGCTCGATGTGGCGAACACCCTGGACTTCTCGGCCGGGATGCCGCCCAGCGTCAGCGGAACCGCCGGTGACAGCCTGGCGGAGCAGATCCAGCGGGCCCTCCCGCGCGCCAGGGTGGTCAAGGCGCTGAACACGATGACGGCCGCGGTGATGGTGGACCCGGGGCTGCTCGAGGGACACCACACCGTCTTCGTCAGCGGTGACGCCGCCGACGCCAAGGCTCTCGTGACGGGCCTGCTCACCGGCTTCGGCTGGCCCGCCGAGGACATCCTCGACCTCGGCGCCCTCGACACCGCGCGCGCCACGGAAGCGCTGATGCCGCTGTGGCTGCGGATCTGGGGAGCGATCGGCACGCCGGTGTTCAACATTGCGGTGGTCCGGTCAGTCCCGGCGACTGGAGCCGTGTCAAAGTCGAAAGGGCGGACATGACCGGGCCTGTCCCCGTTCAGTGGTCATTCCTGCCCTCTCGAGGGACGAGCTAGAGGGTCGCGTCCGTCAGCGCGTTCGGGGTCCCGAACCGGTGGGCCGTGATGCTGATCGCCTGCTCCTGCAGGAACGGCAGCAGTTCGATCCGCCCCGCCTCGGTGACGGGCTGCGCGTACACCGCGAGGTCGGGGCGCCCGCCGGTCGCCTCCGCGAGGGCCGAGGCCCCGCCGCCGATCAGCCGCACGCGGCGGACCGTGAGCGACGACGCCCTGGCCAGCCAGGCGTCGTCGTCCTCGAGGGTGACGCTCTCCGCCTGCGCCAGGACCACGGACCGGAGGGCGACGGGGAGTTCGACGGCGCTCGACACGGTGACCGGAGCGCCGGCGGCACGGGCCGCCAGCAGCACGCGGACCAGGTCGGCGACCGGTGCATCCTCGGCGAGGCGGACCGTCACGGGGTGCGCGAGGTAGCGGAACAGGTTCCGCTCCGCCGCAAGACCCGAGACGTCCTTCACGCGGCCGAACTCGCTCGTCCATGCCGCCGCGTCGGACGCCGCGGCGCGGTCGAGGCGGGAGACGTCGGCCTCGGGCAGACCGGCCGCGCGGGCGGCCGTCAGGAGGGGCTCGACGGCGGGCAACGGGCCGTCCTGTGCA
The DNA here is from genome assembly GCF_023100725.1 of Arthrobacter antioxidans. NCBI lineage: Bacteria > Bacillati > Actinomycetota > Actinomycetes > Micrococcales > Micrococcaceae > Arthrobacter > Arthrobacter antioxidans. The sequence goes on along the minus strand of NZ_CP095501.1, from coordinate 2,278,265 downwards.
CGCGACTGCTGCGGGGTCCAGGAGCCGAGGCCCACGAGGTAGTTGGGGCCGCCCGCCTTGGTGCCCGCGCCGACGGCGGACTTCTTCCAGCCGCCGAAGGGCTGGCGCTGGACGATCGCCCCGGTGATGCCCCGGTTGACGTAGAGGTTGCCGGCCTGCACACCGTCCATCCAGGTGGCGATCTCCCGGCGGTCGAGGGAGTGGATGCCGGAGGTGAGGCCGTAGTCGATGTCGTTCTGCAGCGCGATGGCCTCCTCGAGCGTGGCCGCGGTCATGATGCCGAGGATCGGGCCGAAGTACTCCGTGAGGTGGTACGTGGACCCACGCCGCACGCCCGTGCGGACGCCGGGGCTCCACAGGCGGCCCGAGTCGTCGAGCTGCCGCGGCTCGATGACCCAGGACTCGCCCCCGCCGAGGGTCGTCAGCCCCTCCAGGAGCTTGCCCGCCGCGGGCTCGATGACGGGGCCCATCTGCGTGCTCGGGTCGTCGGGGTAGCCGACGGTCAGGGACGCGACGGCGTCGACCAGCTGGTTGCGGAAGCGCTGCGACGTGGCCGCGCTGCCCACGAGGATGACCAGCGAGGCCGCGGAGCACTTCTGGCCGGCGTGGCCGAAGGCGGACTGCGCCACGTCCTTCGCGGCGAGGTCGAGATCCGCGCTGGGGGTGACGATGATGGCGTTCTTGCCGGAGGTCTCGGCGAGCAGCGGCAGGTCCGGCCGGAAGGAGCGGAACAGCTCGGCGGTCTCGTAGCCGCCGGTGAGGATCACGCGGTCCACGCGGGGATCGGCGAGGAGCTGCCGTCCGAGGTCTCCCTCGTCGAGGTGCGCGAGGTGCAGGACCTCGCGCGGTACGCCCGCGGCCCACAGGGCCTCCACCATGACCGAGCCGGAGCGCCGCGCCTGCGGGGCGGGCTTGATGATCACGGTGGACCCGGCGGCGAGGGCCGCGAGGGTGGAGCCCGCGGGGATCGCGACGGGGAAATTCCACGGCGGCGTCACGACGGTGAGCCGGACGGGGGAGAAGGACGCGCCGTCGACGTCGTCGAGCTCGCGGGCGCGCTCGGCGTAGTAGTGGGCGAAGTCCACGGCCTCGGAGATCTCCGGATCGGCCTGGTCGAGCGTCTTGCCGGTCTCGGCGGCCATGACCTCCATGAGGTCGGCCCGGCGCGCCTGAAGTGCATCGCCGGCCCGGTGCAGCACCGCGGCGCGCTCGGCGCCGGTCAGCGAACCCCAGGACGCCGACGCGGCGACGGCGCCCGCGATGGTGTCCTCGAGCTCGTCGGCGCGGGTCAGGGTGGTCGCGGCGACGACGTCCTTGCCCAGGTCGGAGGCGGCCACCCGGTCGAGGATCGCGCGGCCCCAGGCGCGGTTCGCCGGCAGCGAGGGGTCGGTGTCGGGGGTGTTGGTGAACCCGGTCCCTGGGTGGGCCGGGGCGGGGACGCCGCGGTCCTGCCGCCGGTTCGGCGCCGGGATGGCCGTGTCGAGCTCCTCGAGGGAGGCGAGGAAGCGGTTCTTCTCCCGCTCGAAGAGGGACTCGTTCTCCGTGAGCTCGAACACCGCGGACATGAAGTTGTCCTGGCTCGCGCCCTCCTCCAGGCGGCGGATGAGGTAGGCGATGGCGACGTCGAACTCGCCCGGGTGCACCACGGGCGTGTAGAGGAGCAGCGAGCCGACGTCGCGCTTCACGGCCTCGGCCTGCCCCTGCGCCATGCCCAGGAGCATCTCGAACTCGATGCCGTGGCGGACGCCGCGCTCGCCGGCGAGCAGCCAGGCGAAGGCGAGGTCGAAGAGGTTGTGGCCCGCCACGCCGATCCGCACGTTATCGATGCGGCCCGGCTGCAGAGCGTAGTTCAGCACGCGCTTGTAGTGCGTGTCCGAGTCCTGCTTCGAGCCCCACGTGGCCAACGGCCAGTCGTGGAGCGACGCCTCCACCTGCTCCATGGGGAGGTTGGCGCCCTTGACCACGCGGACCTTGATGCCGGCGCCGCCCCGGGCCCGCCGGGCCTCGGCCCACTCCTGCAGCCGCATCATCGCGGCCAGGGCGTCGGGGAGGTACGCCTGCAGGACGATCCCCGCCTCGAGGTGCGTGAACTCGGGCCGGTCGAGGATGTCCATGAACACGGCGAGCGTCAGGTCGAGGTCCTTGTACTCCTCCATGTCCAGGTTGATGAACTTGGGCGTCCCGGCCTGCGCCGCGAGCGTGTACAGGGGGGCGAGCTTCTCCGCGACGTGCCGGACCGCCTCGTCGAAGGCCCAGGCGGGGTGCGGGGCGACCGTCGAGGAGACCTTGATGGAGACGTAGTCGACGTCGGGCCGCTCGAGGAGGCGCACCGTCCCGGCCAGGCGGCGCTCGGCCTCGTGGTCGCCGAGGACGGCCTCGCCGAGCAGGTTGATGTTCAGGTGGATGCCCTCGCGCCTGATCTTCCCGATCGAGCGGCCCAGTCGGGCGTCGGAGGCGTCGATGATGAGGTGCCCCACCATCTCGCGCAGCACGCGGCGGGCGATCGGGATGACGACCTGCGGGAGGACGGGGGCGACGGCGGCCCCGACCTTCACGGCGGAGCGCATGTACCAGGGGAGGAAGGCGGGGACCTTCGGCGCGATGGCGCCGAGGTTCCGGGCCGCGACGGCGAGGTCCTCCGGGCGGATCACGCCGTCCACGAAGCCGACCGTGAACGCCAGCCCGTCCGGGTCCTTGAGGACGCCGGCGAGCTGCTTGGCCGACGCGTCGACGGGAACCTTCGACGCCTCGGTCAGCCACCGCCGCACCAGGGCGATCGCCTCGTCCGGCAGCGCGGCCGGGATGTCCGTGGTGCCACCGGGGCCGGCGGAGAAGGAGTCGGGCTCGACGTCGGCGCTCGGGTGGGAGGCGATCGACGGGTCCGGGGACGCCGGGGTGGTGGCGGTGCCCTCGCGGGGCGGGATCTGGGTTGTCATGGCAACGGCTTTCGGTTGGACGGCTGGCGCCGGGCACAGGATGAAGCAGCTACTTCCACCCCAGTATCGGACGCACCGTACCATTAGGAAAAGCGATGAATACCGAACGGTATCCATCGGTGAAACCGAAGAAGTGGAGCGTCGATGCTCGACCTGCGCAGGCTCCGCCTGCTCCGTGAACTGAAGATCCGGGGGACCCTCGCGAATGTCGCCGCCGCCCTGAGCTACAGCCCGTCCTCCGTGTCGCAGCAGCTCGCCCAGCTCGAGAAGGAGGTGGGCGTCCAGCTGCTGCGGAAGACCGGGCGCCGCGTGGTGCTCACGCCCCAGGCCGAGGTCCTCGTCGCGCACACCGAGGAACTGCTGGAGACCCTCGAGCGGGCCGAGGCGGATCTCGCCGCCTCGCTGACCACGGTGTCCGGGACGGTGCGCGTCGCGGTCTTCCAGTCTGCCGCGCTCGCACTGATGCCGGACGCCCTGACGGCCATGACCCTCGACTACCCGGACGTCCGCGTGGAGATGGTGCAGCGCGAGCCGGAGACCGCCCTCTACGAGACCTTCGCCAGGGACTTCGACCTCGTGATCGCGGAGCAGTACCCGGGGCACGCCGCACCGCGCCACCCCGAACTCGACCACGTGGCGCTGACCCACGACGCCATCCAGCTCGCCGTCCCCCTGGCGGGCCACCCCTATGCCGGGATCGCCTCAGTGGCGGAGGCGGCCGGCGCGGCGTGGGTCATGGAACCCCGCGGGGCGGCGTCGCGGCACTGGGCCGAGCAGGCGTGCCGGCGGGCCGGCTTCGAGCCCGACGTGCGCTACGAGACGGCGGACCTGCAGGCGCAGATCCGGCTCATCGAATCAGGCAACGCCGTCGCGCTCATGCCCGAGCTGGTCTGGACGGGCAGGAACGTGCCCGTGCGGCTGCTCGACCTCGCCGAGGACCCGCGGCGCTCCATCTTCACCTCGGCGCGCCGCGCCGGCGCACGCCGGCCCGCCGTCCTCGCCGTGCGCGAGGTCCTCGGTCGAGCCGCCGCGGATGTCCTGCGTCCCTCCCGGCAGGAGGAGCACCAGCTGGAACCGCAATAAATCCCCACTGCCGCCCGTTGACACCGGCAGACCTGCTTTTCGCGTCACCACGCTCCGCTCCTAAGGTTGTTCCATGTCCCTGCAGTCCACGCACCACGCCTCAGCACCCGTCCCGGCCACCGTCGAGCGGGTCGTCGAGACCGTGCTGCCCACCCGGCACGGGACCTTCCGCATGATCGGCTACCGGGACGGCGCGGGCACGGAGCACGTGGCGCTCGCGCAGGGGATCGACGACGGCGCGCACGGCCCGGTCGAGGCACCGCCCCTGGTCCGTGTCCACAGCGAATGCCTCACCGGGGACGCCTTCGGCTCCTGGCGCTGCGACTGCGGGGAACAGCTCGATGCCGCGCTCGCCGCCATCGCCGGGGAAGGACGCGGCGTGCTGGTCTACGTCCGCGGGCACGAGGGCCGCGGGATCGGACTCCTCGCCAAGCTCAAGGCGTACGCCCTGCAGGATCAGGGCGTGGACACCGTGGACGCGAACACCGAACTGGGACTGCCCGTGGACGCCCGCCGCTACGACCAGGCGGCGGAGATCCTCCAGGACCTCGGCATCCGGGCGGTCCGCCTGCTCTCCGGCAACCCCGCCAAGGAGGAAGCGCTGGAGGACCTCGGGATCGACGTCGTCGAGCGCCGCGGCCTCGCCGTCTCCGAGCGGTCGGAGAACGCCGGCTACCTCGCGACGAAGCGCGCCCGCATGCGGCACGACACCCCGCCGCCCGCCGACGCCTGGATGTCCCTGCTCGACGGCGCCGTCCCCCCGGCTCCCGCGCCGGGCGAGGCGGAGGAACTGACCCACCGGTACGGCTACCTCGCAGGGGCGTCCGGGACGCTCGTCGTCGGACAGCTGCGGCAGAGCCTCGACGGCTTCATCGCCTCACGCTCCGGTGACGCCGGCCTCCACGAGGACCGCGGCGACCACGGGCACCTGCAGCGGCTCCGTGCGCTCGTCGACGCCGTCGTCGTCGGGGCGTCCACCGTCCTCGCGGAGGACTGCTCGCTGGCCGTGCGCGACGTGCCCGGCACCAGCCCGGTGCGGGTGGTGCTGGATGCGTCGGCGAAAGTGGACGCGGGGGCGCGGGTCCTGGCCGACGACGGCGTGCCCACGCTCTGGATCATCGGCGCCGACGCGACGGTCCCGGACGGCCTGCCGTCCTCGGTGGAGGTGGTGCGGTTGGGTGCGGAGGACTTCGCACCGCAGCGGATCCTCGAGCTCCTGCAGGGGAGGGGGCTGGAAAGGGTCCTCATCGAGGGCGGCGGCAACACCGTGTCCCGCTTCCTCGAAGCCGGGCTGCTGGACCGCCTGTACCTCACCACGGCGCCGGTGCTCGTGGGTGACGGCGTCCCCGGCATCCGCTTCAGCGGCTCCGACGCCCTCGCCGAGGCGCGTACCGCGCCCGTGCGGCGGTTCGTCTTCGGCCAGGACATCTGCACGGAGTTCAACTTCGCCGGCGCGCGGTAGGCCGGCGCACGGCTGATCCCACTCCCCGGGCCGGTCGGAATGGTCGACCATTTCCGTTGAACCGGCGCGGAGAGTGGGATCAGGGCAGATCAGGAGTCGCTGACCCTCTTGCTCTTGCCCTGCAGCCGGTCGATGTGCTCGGAGGCCTCGGCCTTGTTGATGTCGGCAGGGATCTCCTCGCCGGCTTCGCGCGCCAGCGTGTCGAGGTAGCTCCGCTGTGCCGCCGTCATCGGCTCGTCGCCGGTGACCCAGTCGGAGGGATCGCGCTCGAAGCCGCCCTCGGGCTCGGATGTCGGGCTTCCCAGTGTGTCTGCCATGTGAGTTCCTCTTCGTCGTGAACAGCGTGAGCCATCAGTGTACTTACTGTCTCTGACACCTTCGGGGAGTGCGGGCCGTGATACCTGGGGAGCGCGGTATTCCCCGCGCAAGAAGCGACCGGACAGGATCTCCACTTCCTATCAATTAGTAAGGGTGCTTACGGTTAGGGGGCAAGGACCGTATTTACGGGATCGCCGCACATACAGGAGGAACAGTGACGCAGCCAGCGCAGCAGCAGGAAACACCCGGAACCACCGGGGCCATGGAGCCCACGCCGGATCACGGGGAGCGGACCTACCGGGGCTCGGGACGCCTGACCGGCAAGAAGGCCGTCATCACGGGTGCGGACAGCGGGATCGGCCGCGCCGTCGCCATCGCGTACGCGCGGGAGGGCGCGGATGTGCTGATCAGCTACCTGAACGAGGACGACGACGCCCGCGAGACGGCGCGCTGGGTCGAGGAGGCCGGCCGGCAGGCCGTGCTGTTCCCGGGGGACCTCTCCGACCCGGCGACGTGCCGCGCCGTGATCGACAGGGCGGTGCAGGAGTTCGGCAGGGTGGACATCCTCGTCAGCAACGCCGCCTACCAGATGTCGCACGAGACCATCGAGGAGATCCCGGACGGGGAGTGGGACTACACGCTCGCCACCAACCTCAGCGCGTTCTTCCACCTCACGAAGGCGGTCCTGCCGCACATGGGGCCGGGCGGTTCGATCATCGGCTCGAGTTCCATCAACTCGGACAGTCCGGTGCCCACGCTGATGCCCTACTCGGCGACGAAGGCAGGCATCGCCAATATGACGGCGTCCATGGCCCAGCTCCTCGCGGAGCGCGGCATCCGCGCCAATTCCGTTGCCCCGGGCCCCATCTGGACGCCGCTCATCCCGGCCACCATGCCCGAGGACCAGGTCGAGACCTTCGGCCAGCAGGTGCCCATGCAGCGTCCGGGCCAGCCCGCCGAGCTCGCCCCGGTGTACGTGATGCTCGCCTCCGACGAGGCAAGCTACGTCTCGGGCGCCCGCATCGCCGTGACCGGCGGTCAACCCATCCTCTGATCCGGAAGGAGCTCGCGCCGCACCAGGGACCGCATTCGTCATCCGACGAGTGCGGTTCTTCTATGTGCTGCCCGGACTGCGGATGCCACGTCGGTCTGCGTAACCGTGGCCCCCGTTTCCAAGTAACTGCCCTCGCTCGGAGGTGGGAGGGCAAGTAATCCTTGTGCCCACCTCCAGTAGACCCCACTCGTGTTTACTGTTCGCCGTCTTCCTAGTGTCGAAAGCAGGTTTTCAATGCATTGCTGGGGGACAGGATGGCACCACCGTGGAGTCTCGAATTTACGCTCGCACCGCCAGGGACACGCAGCTGCTGGGTGGCTCCACGGCCGGTTCAGTCCGACGGAGCAGCGTTCGTCGAGGGCCGGCCCTCCTGATGGTCCTTCTGCTCGTCGCCGGATGCGAGACCATGGGCCCGTCGACGGCCACCGGTCCCGACGGTTCCCATGCGCACCACCTCGTGGTTGCTGACCCGGGCGAGTCCTCACCCTCGACGAGCCTGCATCACAGCACGGTGCTTCCGGCGGCGTTGGTGGAGCCCGCTCCCACCCCTCTGCCGCGGACGGGGTGGACGGCGACGGCCAGTGACGCGGAGACCGCACGGGTGAACAACGGTGCGGCCAATGTGCTCGATGGCAATACGGCGACGATCTGGCACAGCAGGTATTCGCCGGCGCCCGCGGCTCCGCTGCCGCATTCCATCACGATCGACACGAAGGCCGCGCGCGGTATCGCGGGGCTGAGCTATTTGCCGCGTGCCGACCTGGGGAACGGGCGGATCGGGAGCTTCGAGATCCGGGTGAGCGTCGACGGCGTCACCTGGAGCGAGCCGGTAGCGAACGGAACGTGGGCGGACACGGCAGTGGAGAAGACGGCATCCTTCACCGCGGTGAGCGCCCGGTATATCCGGTTGACGGCGACCTCCGAGGCCGGGAACCGCGGCCCGTGGAGCAGCGCCGCAGAAATCAACCTCCTTGCGGGTGAACCGGCGCCACCTGCCGGGGTGTTGCCGCGGACGGGGTGGACGGCCGCCGCCAGCGATGCGGAGACTGCCCGCGTGAACAACGGCGCAGCCAATGTGCTGGATGGCAATACGGCGACGATCTGGCACACCAGGTACTCGCCGGCGCCCGCGGCTCCGCTGCCGCATTCCATCACGATCGACACGAAAGCGGCGCGCGGTATCGGCGGGCTCAAGTATCTGCCGCGTCCCGACGGTGGCAATGGGCGCATCGGGAAGTACTCGATCGAGGCCAGTTCCGACGGCACCACCTGGGAGGTCCTCACCACCGGCACCTGGGAGGACACCATCGCCGAGAAGACGGTGACCTTCCCGGCCGTCAGCGCCCGGTATATCCGGTTGACGGCGACCTCCGAGGCCGGGAACCGCGGCCCGTGGAGCAGCGCCGCAGAAATCAACCTCCTTGCGGGTGAACCGGCGCCACCTGCCGGGGTGTTGCCGCGGACGGGGTGGACGGCCGCCGCCAGCGATGCGGAGACTGCCCGCGTGAACAACGGCGCAGCCAATGTGCTGGATGGCAATACGGCGACGATCTGGCACACCAGGTACTCGCCGGCGCCCGCGGCTCCGCTGCCGCATTCCATCACGATCGACACGAAAGCGGCGCGCGGTATCGGCGGGCTCAAGTATCTGCCGCGTCCCGACGGTGGCAATGGGCGCATCGGGAAGTACTCGATCGAGGCCAGTTCCGACGGCACCACCTGGGAGGTCCTCACCACCGGCACCTGGGAGGACACCATCGCCGAGAAGACGGTGACCTTCCCGGCCGTCAGCGCCCGGTATATCCGGTTGACGGCGACCTCCGAGGCCGGGAACCGCGGCCCGTGGAGCAGCGCCGCAGAAATCAACCTCCTTGCGGGTGAACCGGCGCCACCTGCCGGGGTGTTGCCGCGGACGGGGTGGACGGCCGCCGCCAGCGATGCGGAGACTGCCCGCGTGAACAACGGCGCAGCCAATGTGCTGGATGGCAATACGGCGACGATCTGGCACACCAGGTACTCGCCGGCGCCCGCGGCTCCGCTGCCGCATTCCATCACGATCGACACGAAAGCGGCGCGCGGTATCGGCGGGCTCAAGTATCTGCCGCGTCCCGACGGTGGCAATGGGCGCATCGGGAAGTACTCGATCGAGGCCAGTTCCGACGGCACCACCTGGGAGGTCCTCACCACCGGCACCTGGGAGGACACCATCGCCGAGAAGACGGTGACCTTCCCGGCCGTCAGCGCCCGGTATATCCGGTTGACGGCGACCTCCGAGGCCGGGAACCGCGGCCCGTGGAGCAGCGCCGCAGAAATCAACCTCCTCGGCCCGTCCTCCGGATCGTCGTCGGGGGCGTCCGCGGGATCATGGGGTCCCACCATCAACTTCCCTCTCGTGCCGGCTGCCGCGGCGCTCCTGCCCGGCAACAAGCTGCTGACCTGGTCCGCCTACTCCCCGACCACCTTCGGGGGCAGCAGGGGATACACCCAGACCTCCATCCTCGACCTGGCCACGGGCGAGGTGTCCCAGAGCCAGATCTCCAACACGGGCCACGACATGTTCTGCCCCGGCACCTCGATGCTGCCGGACGGGACGATCATGGTCAGTGGCGGCAGCAACAGCTCGAAGACGAGCCTGTACAACCCCACGACGAACGCCTGGACCGCCGGTCCGGACATGAAGATCCCGCGGGGCTACCAGAGCAACGTGACGACGTCCACGGGCGAAGTCTTCACCATCGGTGGATCCTGGTCCGGCGGTAGCGCACCCAAGCACGGGGAGGTGTGGTCCGCCGCCGGTGGCTGGCGCACGCTGCCGAACGTCGGGGTGGACAGCATCCTGACCGACGATCCCCGGGGCCAGTATCGTTCGGACAATCACGCCTGGTTGTTCGCTGCTCCGGGCGGCCGCGTCTTCCACGCCGGGCCGAGTCGCGAAATGGCCTGGATCTCCACCACTGGCAACGGCAGCATCACCTCCGCCGGTCTGCGGTCGGACAGTGCGGATGCGATGAACGGCGACGCCGTGATGTACGACGTAGGCAAGATCCTGACCGTAGGCGGTGCTACCGCCTACTCGAACGCTCCCGCCACCGCGCGGGCGTACACCATCGACATCAACGACGGCGTCCGTGTGGAACGGACCGCGGACATGGCGGTCACGCGGTCGTTCGCGAACGGAGTCGCTCTGCCCGACGGCCAGGTGTTCGTGGTCGGAGGCCAGGCCACCCCCGTCCCGTTCACCGATACGGGTGCCCGGATGGCTCCGGAGATGTGGAACCCTGAAACGGGCAAATGGACCATGCTGGCCCCGATGGCCGTCCCCCGGACGTATCACAGCGTCGCCCTGCTGCTTCCCGACGGTCGCGTCTTCGTGGGTGGCGGCGGCCTGTGCACCAACTGCACCACGACGAACCATCTGGATGGGGAGATCTTCACGCCTCCCTACCTGCTGAACGCCGACGGCAGCGATCGTGCACGGCCGAAGATCGTCACGGCTCCGACCACCGCCGCGGTCGGAAGCACTGTCGCGGTGACCACCGGGTCGCCGGTTACCGAGTTCTCCCTGGTACGGATGAGCACCGTGACCCACACCGTGAACACGGACCAGCGGCGCATCCCGCTGACCGCGACCTCGGTGTCAGGCAACACGGCATCACTGACGCTGCCTGCAGACCCCGGGGTCCTGGTCCCCGGGAACTACATGCTCTTCGCGATGGATGACAACGGGGTGCCCAGCGTCGCGTCGACCATTTTGATCAAGTGACGCAGGGACGCCCGTGATCGGCGGGCGTCCCCTAGGAGATCCCGCTAGCCGTTGTACATCGGCAGGGTAACGCCCGCGACGCCGGGCTCGACGGCGAACAGCGCGCCGGCCTGCGGCTCGGACCCCTCGGGGATGTTCTCCTGCGTCGTCGTGATGAAGAGGGTCGAGAGGTCGTTCCCGCCGAACGCGCACGCCGTCACGTTGGTCACCGGTAGCGGGATGTGCTCGGAGAGCCGTCCGGAGGCGTCGTACCTGGCGACCGCGCCGCCCCCGTACAGGGCCGTCCAGATGCCGCCGTCCGCGTCGATGGCCATGCCGTCCGGCATGCCGAGGGCGGGCTCGACGACGGCGAAGGTGCGGCGGTCGGTGAACCGGCCCGTGCCGACGTCATATGCGAGGGCGTCGATGCGCCCCGTCGGGGTGTCGCTGAGGAACGCTGTGTCGCCCGCGGGGGAGAAGTGCAGTCCGTTGGACACGGTGAGGCCCGTCAGAAGCGTGGAGACGGTCCGCTCGGCGTCCAGCGAGAAGAGGGTCCCGGCGCCGAACCCGCCCTCCCAGCCCATGGACCCACACAGGAAGCGGCCCGCGGTGTCGCACCCGCCGTCGTTCATGCGCACCGCGCCGTCGCTGAAGGCCTCGGGGCCCTGCTCGAGCACCGAGAAGGAGTCGTCGGCGAAGACGAAGCCGCGCTCGACGCCGATCACGTAGCCGCCCGAGGTCCGTCCACGGATGACGCCGGCCAGGCGCGGGTGGACGCTGTGTCGATCGAAGCTCCCGTCCTCGTGGCGAACCAGGACGTCGCCCTCCATCATGTCGACGAACAGGAGCTCGCCGCGGCGCGGATCCCAGTACGGCCCCTCCCCGTGGAACGTGCAGACGTCGGAGATTTGCTCGGCTTTCACAGTGCCTCCTGGCAGTCGGTGGGTTCGGGATGCAGGGTGAAGCGTCAGTCGTCCGTCGGCGCGGGGGTCGCGTCGGCCAGCCCGACGCACGCCCGTGTCTGCTCGACCCGCGCCACGGCGCCGCCGAGTTCCACGAGGACGGTACTCGATGCCACCTCCTCGGGGTCGAACAAGACCTCCACCGCCGGGTCCCGCCCGTACGTGGTGGCCGTCCACGCCGGGTCCCCCTCGCGGACCACCCAGTCGACGTCGTTCACGGTGACGCAGGGGTCGGTGGTGGGCCCCGGCACATCCACGCCACACCGCAACACCACCCGGGACGGGTCACCCCAGGCGGAGGTGGCCTGGCTGTTCGTGCCGCGCTGGTCGTTCTCGGCGACAATGGGCGGTAGCGCGATCATGACGTCGGCGCACCGGGCGTTCGCGGCGTCCCCGGCAGGGTCCACGTCCACCACCGACGAGCACCCGGTCAGCCCGACCAGGAGGGCCACGGCCGGCAGCAGGGACGTCAGGGCGCGGGGGAGGGCAGGCATGATGCCAGCCTAATCGGTGGTCCCGCGCCGCCGCGTCGCGAACCCTCGCCTCGAGTGCGCGACACGACGCCACGGCTCCGGCCGGAAGCAGGGCGGCGGGAGCGGCCGCCAGTAGGATGCAGGAGCCGGCAGTCAGTCTCAGGCTGCTGGTTCCCCCCGCGCACCCGGCGTTGCCCCCAACCCGCGCGTGCGAGATCCCGAGCCGAGGACGAATGACCACGCACCACCGCTTCCCCCCGACCGCTACCGCTCTCAGGACCATGACCGGCACGGTCGCCGTCATCCTCGCAGCAGCGGTCCTCGCCACCCCGGTGGCCGCCCTGGCCGTCGAGTCCGAGCCCTCGTCCGCCCGTCCCGCCGTCGTGGGTCAGCAGCAGCAGCAGCCGCCGCGCGTCGTCGAGCAGCCCCAGCCGAACGCGACCTTCGGGGAGCCGGCCCCGCCCGTCGTTAACCCGCGTGCGACCTCCGGGACGGACCCGGCCACGGGCTTCGCCATCAACGCCCGGACCGGGTTCCTCGTCCACCCGGGGACCGGCCACCTCATCGAGCCCGGGACCGGCAATCTCGTGTTCGTTGAAACCCTCATCTACACGAACCTCCGCTACGATGCCGTGACCCGCGAGGTCGTGGGGCTCGCCGACGAGGCCCCGGCCCCGGCCCCGGCGCCGAGCCCCGCCCCGGCAGAGACGACGGCGACAACGACCCCCTCCGCCTCACCCACCGCGACCGCGACGGCATCCGCTCCGGTCACGCCCACACCCCCGGCACCGACGGCATCGCCCGCCGTGGTCGGCAGTGTCCCGGAGACGGCCACGGCGAGCGCCACGCCGCGCGCCACCCGGTCCGCCACCCCGACCGCGAGCAGCACGCCGGCCGCGACCGCCGAGGAGGAGCGTGCCGCCTCGCTGGCGCCGCTCGCCTGGATCGGTGCGGGCATCCTCGCCGCAGCGGTCGCCGCCGTCGTGTTCCTTGCCATGCGCCGTCGTCGGCAGCACTGATCCGGGCACTACCGCCCGGATGACGGTGGCTGAACGAGCACACCAGCATCAGGCCGTACCATGAACTGATCTTTGCCACGACGGGGGAGTCCCTTTGAGTCTTGACGGCTATGCCAGTACAACCGAGCCCCACACGACCCGCGACGGGCGCCAGAGGCGCCGCAAGCATCCGGTCCGGACCACGTTCCTGATTCTCGGGTCCCTCGTGGTTGTCGCGGCCCTCGTGGCCGGCGGGTACCTGTTCTCCCTGGCACAGTCCTTCGACCAGAACTCCCAGACGATCGAATCGGCCTTTCCCGTCGAGGAGTCCCGGCCCACGGTGGCGCCCGAGGCCGAAGGGGCCGTGAACATCCTGCTGCTCGGCAGCGACTCCCGGGCCGCAGCGGAGGAACCGGGGGACGTCGCGGCGGTAGGTCCGTCGGACAGCCGTGCGGACACCATGATGCTCATGCACATCCCTGCCGATCGCCAGGGCATCCAGGTCATGTCGATCATGCGCGACACCTGGACGGACATCCCGGGCCACGGGGAGGCCAAGATCAACGCCGCCATGGGACTCGGCGGGGTGCCCCTCGTGGTGCAGACCGTCGAAGGAATGTTCAATGTGCGGGTGGACCACGTGGCGAGCATCGACTTCGAAGGCTTCAAGGGCCTCACCAACGCTCTCGGCGGCGTCGAGGTCGACAACCCCGTCGCCTTCCAGTCCCGCGGAAGCGGCGGCGAGTACTTCGCCGCCGGTCCCATCACCCTGCAGGGCGAGTCGGCACTGAAGTTCGTCAGGGAGCGCTATGCCTTCAGCGACGGCGACTACCAGCGCGTCAGGAACCAGCAACTGTTCGTGAAGTCGGTCATCGGCAAGGTGCTCACCGCAGACACGCTGACCGATCCGCAGAAGGTGTACCGGGTGGTCGACCAGATGTCCCCCTTCGTGGCCGTGGATGACAGCCTCGACGCCGGAACGGTCGGATCCCTCGCCGTCTCGCTGCGCAGCGTCCGGTCGGACAGCATCGACTTCTTCACCCTGCCGAATCTCGGCATCGGTACCTCAACGGATGGCCAGTCGATCATCGTCAAGGACGACGCGGCGATCGCCCAGGTGGGCGAGGCGCTGCAGAACGACAGCCTGGCCGAGTACCTCGTGGCTAACCCGGAGGCCGGATCGTGATGGGCCGGGCGCTGATGCGCCGGACGGTCGCGGCGACGCTCCTCACCCTGTCCATTCTGGTCGCCGTTCCGGCGGCGCCTGCGACGGCCGATGAAAGCCCCGCTCCATTGACAGAGCCGGCGCCGGCGCCGGCGCCTGACCCTGCGCCGATCACACCCGCGCCGACGACGCCCGCGCCGGCGCCCGTGACGCAGCGCCCGCCCGTGACCACGCGTCCGGTACAGCCTGCCCCGCCGCGCCCTGCGCCTGCTCCAGCGCCCGTTCTGGCTCCGGCTCCCGTTCCCGCACCCACGCCGTCGCCTACGCCGTCCGAGGACCCAGAACCGGAGACCGCCATCGATCCCGTCACCGGCTTCGCAATCGATCTCGTCACGGGTTGGCTCATCCACCCACCCACGGGGTACCTCATCGAGCCCGGGACGAGCAACCTGGTGATACCCGGAAGCCTCGCCTACACGACGTTCCGATGGGACCCTCTGACCGGGGTCGTGGAGGACGTAACGGTGGCGGAAGACGAATCACCGACCGAGTCCGCCGCGCCTGAACCGACCAGCGAGGCGACAGCCAGGTCGTCAGCTCCGCCCACCGGAAAGCCGACGCCAACGGCTACCGCGGCGGCCCCGACGCCGTCCGCATCCGCCGGGCCCGCCACTGGAGCCGAGGAGATCGACCAGGCGTCCACCCAATCGATCGGCACGCATCCGGCAACACGAATCCTCGTGATCCTCCTGCTCATCGGGCTCGGAGCGGTCTATTACTCGAAACTGCGGACAGGCGGTCGGGCCTTCAGATGAGGCTTTCGCTGTCGCGGGTACTAAAATGAGCGGAAAATTATGGTCTCGTCTTTCGCCTGGGGGTCCTTCACGTGCGCGTAATGCTGCTCACGCATTCCTACGCGCCTGAACACAGCCCTCCCCAGCGGCGCTGGACGCAGCTCATCCGGTCGTTCAGGTCGGCGGGCTGGCATGTCGACGTCGTCACGCCGGTGGCTCATGCGCCGCACGGTCGGCGCACGCTGCCGTCCAGGATCGCCGGGCGTCCTTTCCTGGCCCATCGAGGTGAATTCGGCGAGACTGTCCGCCGCGTCCCGTATCTCTGGCACAGGACCACCCGGCTCGGCCGGCTCATCAACCACCTGCTCTCGGCCGCGATGTCCGTGCCGATTGCAGCCATGGCGCCCCGCCCCGACGTCGTGATCGTCACCGTGCCGAGCCTCCCCATTCTCGGCGCGGGCTTCGTGGTATCGCGCCTTCTACGGCGCCCGCTGGTGGTGGACATGAGGGACGCATGGCCGGACATTGCACGGGATGCCCGGATTGTCCGCGGCAGTGCCAAGAGTCTCGTGGAGCGGGTGATCGTCGCGATCCAGGACCGCGCGGACCTCGTGGTGACGGTGACGTACGGGTTCGCCCACACACTGCGTGAGCGCGGTCTCAAGAACGTCGCGACCGTAACGAACGGCATCGACATGGCGGTCATCCGTGCCCTGGACCCGCCGCCGAGCCACCAGGACCGCTTGGAGGTGCTCTATCTCGGGAACCACGGTGAAAGCCAGCGGCTCGACGTGCCCATCCGTGCCGCCGCCCTGGTGGGGCGGAGCATGCGCCTGACGCTCGTGGGCCACGGGGTGGAACGCAACCGGCTCATGGCACTGGCTGCGGAACTCGGCGCACCCGTGGAGTTCCACGCTCCTATCCACGGTCCGCAGATCATGGACTACTACGAGCGAGCCGATAGCTGCATCGTCACGCTCCGCGATGATTGGAAGTCGTTCGATACCACCATTCCGTCCAAGACCTACGAGGTGCTGTCGGTTGGCCGACACGTTACGGGAATCGTCAAGGGTGAGGCCCGTGCCATCCTCGAAGAAGCCGAGGCCGGGCACGTCGTAGCCTCCGAGGCCAAGGCCGTGGCGGACCTCTGGCGGACGCTCGCGGAGAACCGTGAGCTGCTCAGGGTCGGTGACAAGGGGAGAGCATGGGTGCGAAACAACGCAAACGTGCAGGCGCTGGGAGAGGCCTACATCGAACTTCTCCTCGAGGTCACGCGCGAGGGCCGCGCGTGAGGGCCGTCCGGCTGCTGGGTAACCTGCGGCTCGCCGCGGCGGCCGCGGTGATCCACCTCAGCGATGACCCCGTGCTCCTGGTCCTCCAGATCAGCCGCAGGATGCCCTCGGGTCTCGTTCGCCGCGTGGCGGGCGCCGCAGGCAGGCTGGCGGCAATCCCGGGGGCTAACTTGCCCGTCGCGGAAGCCCTGTCTGCCCAGCTGCTCGGACGAACTTCCTCGCTGACCTCGGCCCTCAGAAGGTCCTCCGCCGAGCCCGTCAGGGCCGGCGTGGCGCGTCGGTTGGCCGACGTCGCCCTTGCCGCGGGCATGACCGACGAGGCGGACGCACTGCTCGGCCTTGCCGGCTCCGGCAGCACCACCGCGGGAGTCCGGGCCCGGCGGCGCTGGTACGACGGCGACATGACCGGCGCGGTGCGCGTACTGCGGCAGGCGGGCCGCACCCGGCATGCTGAACGGCTTGCGGGGGAGGTGCGGGTGTTCGAGGGGTGGCACCCGACCCTCCCTGCCGTGGAGGGGTACGTCCCGGAGGACGACACCGTTCTTCATCTGCTGACCAACTCACTGCCCCACACGGGGAGCGGGTATGCCCAGCGCACCCACTCCCTCCTCAAGGCCCAGAGCGAGAACGGCTGGACCGTGCATGCTGCTACCCGGGTCGGTTACCCCGTGCAGGTGGGGAAACTCCTGGCCAATGCCGTCGACGAGCTCGACGGCGTCCGG
Organism: Arthrobacter antioxidans; assembly: GCF_023100725.1. Taxonomy (NCBI): domain Bacteria; kingdom Bacillati; phylum Actinomycetota; class Actinomycetes; order Micrococcales; family Micrococcaceae; genus Arthrobacter; species Arthrobacter antioxidans. The sequence goes on along the minus strand of NZ_CP095501.1, from coordinate 2,261,264 downwards.
TACCACCGTCTGCTCCCGGTGTCGATGGCACGGGGGTACGACCAGCGGCTTCAGCAGCAGGCCGAGGAACTACTGCGGCTTGCCCTGGAGGTCAAACCCGCGGTCCTGCACACCACTACACCCTTCGTGAACGGGATCGTCACCGAACAGGTGGCGCGCGCCCTCGCGATCCCGTGGGTGTACGAAGCCCGAGGTCAGCTCGCCGACACCTGGGCGGCGAACCGGCCGGCGCACGTGAAAGCGAGTGAACGCTATAAGCTCTTCACTGATCGTGAAGCACAGGTGATGCGCAGAGCCAGCCTCGTGGTGACATTGGGTGAGGCTATGAAGCGGGGAATCATGCGCAGCGGAATACCGCAGGACAAGGTGCTGCTGAGCCCCAATGGCGTGGGCGAGGAGTTCCTGGAGGAGCCCGTCCCCGCTGCCGCGGCACGGGACCGGGTCGGGCTGCCGACGAAGGGTATCTTCGTGGGCACGGTCAGCAGCCTGGTGGACTACGAGGGACTGGATACTCTTCTTCGCGCCGTTGCACTGCTGGTACCTTCGAATCCCGAACTCCGCTGCCTGATCGTCGGAGACGGCAGCGCCGCGCCGGCCCTCCGATCGCTCGCCCAGGAACTGGGTATCTCCTCCAGCGTGACCTTTGCGGGCCGCGTTCCCCGGCACCAGGCCCGGTCCTTCCATCAGGCTCTGGACATCTTCGTGGTTCCTCGCAGGGACCTCGAGGTCACGAGCGCCGTCACGCCGCTCAAGCCCGTGGAGGCGATGGCCTGCGCGCGTCCCGTGGTTGCAAGTGATTTGCCGGCGCTGCGCGAGATCATCTCGCACGGTGTCACGGGCCTGCTGGTGGACCCGGAAAATCCGGCGACGCTCGCCGCGGCCATCAAGCACCTCATGGACCATGAGGAGGAGCGCACCGGCTTCGGTGCGCGCGGCCGCGAGATAGTACTGGCAACACGCACGTGGGCTCGCAATGCGTCGCAGTTGGCCGGCGCGTACAAGGAACTGGAGCTGTCCTCCTGATGGCGGACGCCGTGAAGGACGAAGCCGGTCTCGATGTAGCAGGCGTCAGGGTGGTGCCCGTCTCCACTCAGGGTCTGCTGCGCATCGGCGCGCGCCCCGGACTCCTCGAGTATCTGCGGCAGATCTGGCATCATCGCGGGTTCATCGTCTACGACGCGCGCGCACGGGTGAGCAGCGGCAACCGGAAGGATCGTCTGGGTAGCGCCTGGATGATCCTCAATCCCGTTCTCAACGGCCTCACCTACTACCTCATCTTCGGTCTGCTGCTCGACACCGGCCGGGGCATCGAGAATTTCGTCGGCTACCTGATCATCGGAGTGTTCCTGTTCCAGATCAGCGCCCGGGCGATCACCAACGGCGCGCGGTCCGTACAATCCAATAAGGCCGTCATCCAGGCCTTCAACTTCCCCCGTGCCACGCTGCCGATCTCGGTGAACGTTCGGGAGGTCCTGGCTTCGGTCCCCGTGCTCATCACCATGCTGATCCTCATCCTGGTCTTCCCGCCGACAGAGGACATCACATGGCGCTGGATCCTCATGGTGCCCGCACTCTTCCTTCAGTCCGTCTTCAATCTGGGCGTGGGGCTGATCCTCGCGAGGATGATCTCGCGGGTCAATGACATCACCCACCTGCTGGGGTTCGGACTGCGGGTGTGGATGTACGCCTCGGCGGTGTTCTTCTCCTACGAACGCTTCATCGATCATGCCGGTCTCCTCGCGATCGTGAAGCTCAATCCCCTGTTCAACGTCCTCGACATCGTCCGCGATTGCGTGTTGTACGCGACGCTCCCCTCCTGGGAGTCATGGGCGATCCTCTCCGCGTGGGCGTTCGGCGTGCTGGCCGTAGGAATCGTGTTCTTCTGGAAGGCCGAGGAATCCTATGGCCGCGAGTGATCAGGTCCACGCCGGCACCAGGGCCCAACCCACCGTCGTCGTCAGTGGCGTCAGCATGCGCTACCACGTCCCTTCCACCGAGGCGCATCATGCCGCAGGCAGGGGCGGGGCGAGCGGTCTGGCCCGGAGGATCCTTGGACGGGCCCCCCTCGTGCCCGTCGATGCGCTGAACCCGCTGTCCCTCGTTGCCGAGCACGGTGAGTCCATCGGAATCGTGGGCCGCAACGGGTCAGGGAAGAGCACCCTCATGCGGCTCATCAGCGGACAGAGCAGGCCCACCGGGGGAGCGGTCTACGCGTCAAGCGTTCCGGTGATGCTCGGGGTCAACGCAGCGCTTGTCCCCGAATTGTCGGGGGACCACAACATCGTGCTGGGATGCCTTGCCATGGGCCTGACGCGCGCGCAGATCGATGAGAAGTTCGAATCCATCGTGGATCTATCAGGGCTGGAGAAGGCGATCCACCTTCCCATGCGGTCCTACTCGTCCGGGATGTCCTCCCGGCTGCGGTTCGCGATCGCAGCGAGCGTGGATCCCGAGATCCTGCTGATCGACGAGGCGCTCAATACGGGAGACGCACAGTTCCGGGAACGCAGCAAGGAGCGGATGGGTGAGCTCCGAGCCAACGCGGGGTCGGTCTTCCTGGTGAGCCACAGTCTCACCACGATCAAGGAGATGTGCACGCGAACGTTGTGGCTGGATGGGGGAGACCTCATGATGGACGGAGACCCTGCTGCAGTGACCCAGGCCTACCTCGAGTACACACGGCACCTCACGAAAGGGAACAACGAGAGCGCCGGCAGGCTGCGGGACGAAGCACGAAGCTCCCTGGTGGTCACAGAAGTAGAGAACCAGAGGGTGGGGCGCAGAAGAGCATGATGGGTGATGCAGCGGCGACGCTGATCCGGCTCCGACGCGGGCTTTGGCATCTGCGGCACGGCGGCATCCAGCAGGTGAGGACGTGGACGGCGCGGGAGAAAGCCGAGCGCCTCCACGCGCCTCCCAGCGGTCTGCGGGGAGCAGAGGGAGTCTGGACCGGGCGGGGGAGCAACCGACAGCTGTCGTTCTCGGCGGCGTCCCCGAGCCGTAGGAGCCCTCGCCGGAGCGACCTCAGGGTAGGCGTTATCCTCGACGAGTTCTCCTCTTCGGCGTTCGCCTACGAGTGGACGGTCGTGTCCCTCGATCCGCGCCGGTGGCAGGAGCAGTGCGCCGATGCCAACGTGGACTTCGTCTTCGTCGAATCGGCCTGGGCGGGTAACAACCGTCTGTGGCGCGGCAAACTAGCCGGGCCTGCAGGTCCGGCGCCGGAGTTTCACGACCTCATGAAATGGTGTCGTGAACACGGGGTGCCGACGGTCTTCTGGAACAAGGAAGACCCTCCCCACTACGCCGACTTCCTTGCGGCCGCGAGGCTGGCCGACTGGGTCTTTACCTCGGACGAAGGACGCGTGGCGTCCTATCGCGAGGACCTGGGCCATGAACGGGTAGCCGTGTTACCGTTCGCAGCCCAGCCCGCCATCCATAACCCTGTACGCCCCGCGCACGGTCGGCACGGCAGGGATGTGGCCTTCGCCGGGATGTACTTCGCCCACAAGTATCCTGAGCGGAGACACCAGCTGGATGTTCTGCTCGGAGGGGCGATGGACGTCTCTGCCGACATGAAGCACGGGCTGGAAATCTTCTCCCGGATGCTCGACGGCGGTGCCGAGTACCAGTTCCCGGCTCCTCTCGCCGGCCACGTGGTCGGCAGTCTCAGCTATGACCGGATGCTGACGGCCTATAAGGCCTACAAGGTGTTCCTGAACGTCAATTCGGTCGTGGACTCGCCGAGCATGTGCGCCCGGCGCATCTTCGAGATCACCGCGTCAGGAACACCGGTGATCTCTGGTCCCAGTGCCGCCATCCCGGAGTTCTTCGCCCCCGATGAAGTCCCGCTTGTGGCCACCCGCGGCGAAGCGGCCCAATTCATCCGCTCGCTGGTCCGCAATGCCGAGCACAACGACCGCACTGTCCATCTCGCGCAGCGTCGGATCTGGAGCGGGCACACGTATGCGCACCGCGCCGAGACCGTTGTCGCAGCAGCAGCCCCTAGGCAAGCCCGGCCCCTTGTTCGCCCCTCAGTGTCGGCCCTCGTCTCCACGATCCGAGGTGCACAGCTGGAACACATCTGCCGCATGCTCGGCAGCCAGGAGGGCGTCAGCCCGCAACTGGTCCTTCTCGCGCATGGGATCCCTCTCGCCGAACGCGAAGTCCATGCCGTGGCCCGCGAGCACGGAATCGAGGACGTCGTCTTCCTCTCCGAACCATCCGACACTCCGCTCGGCGCCTGCCTCAACCGGTGTGTCGCAGCGGCGGACGGGCAGATCCTGACCAAGATGGACGACGACGACCACTACGGTCCGCAGTATCTCAGCGACCAACTGTTCGCCATGCAGTATTCGAATGCGGATGTGGTGGGCAAGCAGGCCCACTACATGTACCTCACCGAGTCCGACGCGGTCATCCTGCGTTCGGGGGAGCGGGAGCACCGCTTCACCGACTTCGTCATGGGACCCACCATAACGGCGCGCGCGGAGATCGTTCGAAAGACCCCGTTCCCGGCGCTTCAGCGCGGTGAGGACACCGCGTTCCTCAAGAGGGTTGCCGCGGCCGGCGGCTCGATCTATTCGGCTGACCGGTTCAATTACGTCCAGATGCGAAACGGATCCGGTCACACCTGGCAGATCGGCGAGGCCGAACTGCTCGCGACGGGCGACCTCAAATTCTATGGAAGGCCTTACGAGCATGTTGATATCTGAGCCCGTCCTGAGCAGGGAAGGCCGAGCCGACGTCGTCGTCGTCGGCCTCGGGTACATCGGCCTGCCCACCGCCGCGATCCTCGCCACCACGGGACTGAGGGTGGTGGGGGTGGACGTCAACCAGGAGACGGTGGACGCCGTGAACAACGGTCTCGTGCCATTCGTTGAGCCCGATCTCGGCGTCCACGTTGCGGGTGCCGTGAGTCAGGGCGCCCTGAGCGCCACCACCCGGACACCACCGGCCAGCACCTACATAGTCGCCGTTCCCACTCCGTTCACCGCGGACAAGAGCGCAGACCTCTCCTACATCCTTGCGGCGGCGGACCAGATCGCCCCGCAACTCGATGGCGGCGAGCTGATCATCCTCGAATCGACATCGCCTCCCGGAACCACCCAGCGCCTCGGCGAGTATCTTCTCGCGCTCCGGCCCGACCTCCGCCTTGGCGGGACGCCTGATGAATCTGTGGTGCACGTAGCGCACTGCCCGGAGCGGGTGCTGCCCGGCCGCATCATGATCGAGATCGTCACCAACGATCGCATTGTGGGAGGCCTGACCCCGCACGCCTCCGAGGCAGCACGCCAGCTCTATCAGACCTTCTGTAAGGGCGAGATCCACGTAACCGACGCTGCCACCGCCGAGATGAGCAAACTGGTGGAGAACGCCTATCGGGATGTGAACATTGCTTTCGCAAACGAACTGAGCGTCATCAGTGAGAACCTCGACATCGACGTGTGGGAGCTCATCCGTCTCGCAAACCACCACCCACGGGTCAACATCCTCAGCCCTGGTCCAGGGGTGGGAGGTCATTGCATCGCCGTGGATCCCTGGTTCATCGTAGCGGCGGACCCGGAGCATTCGACTCTGATCCGCACCGCGCGCGAGGTGAACGACAGCAAGCCGGAACACATTGTGCAGAAAGTCCTCCGCGCGATCGACGACCAGCCCGAACCGGTCATCGCGTGCCTCGGGCTCGCTTTCAAGGCGAACATCGACGACGTCCGCGAGTCGCCGGCGGTGCAGATCGTTCAACGCCTTGCGACTGCAGCACCTCACGCCCGGCTACTGGTGGCGACACCTCTGCGGATGGAACGGGATCTACCCTTGGTGGTTTCAGGGATCGCCAACGCTGAGCGGTGCGAGATGCAGGAGGCCGTCGACGCCGCTGACGTGGTGCTCTTGCTCGTCGATCATGATCGATTCAGGGACATTCCGGTAGAGAGTCTGAACGGAAAACAAGTAATCGACACACGTGGTTTTTGGCAACAATAGTTCTTGGACCGACGCTCACCGACTGGGACGAGAGCGTGCGCTACACCGTTGGCTTTGCAGCGATCAAATGGAGGGTAATTCCGTGGAAAATCAAGAAAGCCTGAATTCAGACGGCAAGGTTCTGCCCCATGGTTATCATTGTGCAATCGCCTGGAGCATTCCGCATGACTTCGGGGGGATGACAAACGCTCTCTTCCATCGCTCGCGCGCCTTCGTCCGGGAGGCGGGAGAGCACGTGGACATTCTGACGTTTGGGTATGAACCAAATCTTGATGACATCAGATGCGAGCTGGAAGTGGACGGTGTCCTTATTCCCGGTCTTGCGTTGAGGAACCTGTGGGAGGAACTGGCCGACCTCGATGATGCGTCGCTTTCACTCGCCTCGGTAAGTGGTCACAGTTCCATCGACTTCCAGCCGCTAAGCGAGTCCGACGACTATCGCGAAGTGAGCTCTGACACCGGGGGTTCAAGGCGGACACGAACGGACTCATCAGGCCAAATTCTGCAGACTGACTACCTGCGGGAAGATGGGACGCTTGTGGTCTCTGATCGTCTTGATCGCGACAACCGGGGCGTGCCCGGAGGGCGACTTGTCACCTTGTGCGATCGTTCGGGGAAGCCGATTGTTTCATGGCGCCAAATATGGCCTCTGTACCTTTTTTGGCTGGACCACGTCATCGCCGCAAGAGAAACATATATGATCATCGACAGCAAATTTGCAGCTAACTTTATGACTCGTTATCGTCGACCAAACGTCGTAACGTTGCATCAGCTACATTCTTCGCATGTCGTCAATCCCCCTCACGGCGACATGAGTCCGTCCCGGCGGTATACATTCGATCGGCTACACCTGTTCGATGGCGTGGTCTTGCTTACCGAACGGCAGAAACGGGATGTGGATCTAGTATTCGATCCCCCAGGAAATACATACGTCGTTCCCAACAGTAGAAACGCTGCCTCGGCCGTAGGGGAAATTCCCTGCGAATCCAGATCAGGGGGGCTTGTACTGGCTCGATTCACTAAAGCGAAGCGGCTGGATCATGCAATCAAGGCCACTCAGCTGTCCGCGCAAAAAGTCCACCATAGTATTCCGCTGAGGATTTTTGGTGGCGGAAGTCAGGAGGAATCACTCAAGAAGATGATTGATGCAGGCGGAGCGCAGGACGAGATCGCGATTTCTGGATTCGATCCAAAAGCTGCTCAATACTTCGGCGCAGCAAGTTTCACCCTTCTTACAAGCCGCTCGGAGGGGCAGCCGCTGGTACTGCTCGAGGCAATGAGCGCGGGATGCATCCCAGTTTCCTACGATATTGCGTACGGCCCCGCGGATATCATCACGGATGGGATCGATGGCTTCCTCGTGGCAGACGGTGACGTCGAGGCAATGGCCGACAAAATAGCGCTGATCGAGCAGATGGATGGCGTGCAACTTGCGGCTATGAGATGTGCGGCGATTCGCCGTGCGTCGGAGTTCAGCGATCGGCCGGTCGTCGCACGATGGGGGGAATGCATGAAGCAGGCTGCAGATCGAAAGGTGCTGGCGGAGCTCCGGGAGCTTGGAGCTGGCTTGACGTCCCAGGCTTCGTGAGTTGAGGCGGGCGACCCCACCGACGACTCACCGCACAATTGCTTCCGTGCGGTGAGCCGTCGATGGGGAAAACCGTCAAGCGACCGATTACGAGAATTATGGTTCCAGCTTAGGGCAGCTGAACCTGAACGCTGATCATGTTGTGGTCCGAAGGAATAACGCCCACGAAGTTTCCGGCTCCATCAACGTTCACTACGGTCTCCCATTTCGCGACGCGCATCTTGGAGGTGAAGATGTAATCCAGGTAGGTGCCGTTGCCGTAGTCGTGACGCGCGCTGGCCTGTCGGAGGTAGCCGTTATAACTGTCGTAGAACGCGCCGACCGTTTTCTCCGCTGGAGCGTCGCCGCTGGGTAGATCTGTTCCATAGGTGTTACCCAGCGGATCCGAATACCCAGCTTCGGCTAGCAGGTCATAGGGCGCGTTCGAGGGGACTGTCCACTTGTTGGAGTTCATGTCTCCGGTAATCAGCACGGGTAGTCCCTCAATATTCTTCAACTTGATTTCGGTGATAATTGCCTCGGTCTGCTTTTTACGGAGCTCATAGTAAGCGTCTCCGCTCGAAGGCTCGAGATGAGTGTTACCGACAAAAAATTTCTGTCCGGTCGATTTCTGCGAGAAGACTCCCCACGCGAAGAATCGCTTGTTGTCAGTCGAATCGATCGCTGGCAGTTCCTTGGACCCCTGATCGACAAGTTCGACGGTGTCTGTATTGAACAAGATTCTTGTTCCCTGAGAAGCGCCTTGATCGGAGTAGACGCAGCCCGTTGGCGTGGTGTCCTTCACACAGTTGTTCCTCTTGCTGTTGGTCAGAGCATAGGGCGCGCCGGAGAGAACAAGCCGTTCTTTGAGATCCTCGAATTGAGAGATTCCCCCTGGACGCGGGTCGTCAGCGAGCCACCCTTGAGATGCTTCCTGCACACCGATGACGTCTGGCATGCGTGACTTGATCGTTGAGACGACTGACGAGCGACGCTCCGACCACGGGAGTTCATCGGACCGACCCGAGAAGCAACTGGCGCACGCGATGTTGAAGCTCGCGACAGATAGCGGATTTGTAATGGCCGGTATCGCTGGTACGGCCGAGGTCTTGGCGGTGATGGGGTTGGAGTAGGGGCTGAGGCTGGTGGTTCCGTCGGCGGAGATGGCGGAGACGCGGAAGTAGTAGGTGGTGTCGGGGGTGAGCCCGCGGATGTCGGCGGTGGTGGAGTCGTATCGATTGTAAACCGCCCCGGACATGTCGGATTTGGTGGAGAACTGGATGCGGTAGCGCGGTGCGTTGTTCCAGGCGTTCCAGGCGAGTTCTATTGCAGTCGCGTGCTGCTCTGTGAACTTCAGGCCCGTCGGTGCAGGCGTGGCCGTTGGTGCGGCGGCGGCGGTCTTGGCGGTGATGGGGTTGGAGTAGGGGCTGAGGCTGGTGGTTCCGTCGGCGGAGATGGCGGAGACGCGGAAGTAGTAGGTGGTGTTGGGGGTGAGTCCGCGGATGTCGGCGGTGGTTGTGTAGTACCGGTAGTAGGTAGGGCCGGACATGTCGGGTTTGGTGGAGAACTGGATGCGGTAGCGCGGTGCGTTGTTCCAGGCGTTCCAGGCGAGTTTGATGCCGAATTCGTTCTGCTCCGTGAACTTCAGGCCCGTCGGTGCAGGCGTGGCCGTTGGTGCGGCGGCGGCGGTCTTGGCGGTGATGGGGTTGGAGTAGGGGCTGAGGCTGGTGGTTCCGTCGGCGGAGATGGCGGAGACGCGGAAGTAGTAGGTGGTGTTGGGGGTGAGTCCGCGGATGTCGGCGGTGGTTGTGTAGTACCGGTAGTAGGTAGGGCCGGACATGTCGGGTTTGGTGGAGAACTGGATGCGGTAGCGCGGTGCGTTGTTCCAGGCGTTCCAGGCGAGTTTGATGCCGAATTCGTTCTGCTCCGTGAACTTCAGGCCCGTCGGTGCAGGCGTGGCCGTTGGTGCGGCGGCGGCGGTCTTGGCGGTGATGGGGTTGGAGTAGGGGCTGAGGCTGGTGGTTCCGTCGGCGGAGATGGCGGAGACGCGGAAGTAGTAGGTGGTGTTGGGGGTGAGTCCGCGGATGTCGGCGGTGGTTGTGTAGTACCGGTAGTAGGTAGGGCCGGACATGTCGGGTTTGGTGGAGAACTGGATGCGGTAGCGCGGTGCGTTGTTCCAGGCGTTCCAGGCGAGTTTGATGCCGAATTCGTTCTGCTCCGTGAACTTCAGGCCCGTCGGTGCAGGCGAATCGGTCTTGGTGTTCACCTTGATTGCTGCCGAGTACGGGCTAAGCCCGGTCGTATTGTCCGAGTCAAGCGCTCGGACCCTGAAATAGTACGTCGTGTCCTTCATCAGCCCGGTGATAGTTGCGCTGGTTGTGCCGTACCGGTAGTAGAGGGAACCGGACATATCGGGCTTGGTAGAGAACTGGATGCGGTAACGCGGAGCATTGTTCCAGGCATTCCATGTCAACTTCACACTCGTAAGTTCCTGGGAGGGCGAGGCGAGTCCCGAAGGCGCAGGCGTGGTTGCCTGAATCACCGTGGGTGTAACGACGATCGATGCTGCGGAGGCGCTTTGTGCGCCAGCAACAAGCAGGAGGATCAGCAACGTTGAAATGACGCGCGTGGCTTTCGCAATGACTATCTCGAGTAAGAAGAAGCTATTCATGATTCCTCGTGGGTTAGGTATTCCGAAGGCATGCAAAATGAGGCGGAAGAATTGACGCGAGAGCTAGGAGAACTGGACCGGCTTTGTCCGACATCCCTAAGAGGATGTGCTTCCGTAATGGCTGCTGGTCTGGCGCATGGTGCGACGTCAAGGTCGGCCGGTGGCGCAAAATTACGAGGGCATGATAACCAGCGTGAAGGCCGCGCTCGCTGTTGCGCTGAAAAAGAAGCGCAGGCTTGTACCGTGGCACGGCGCCATAGAGCGTATGCAGCATGAGACCTCGCAGAACAGACGTGCCCCCAGCGGGCATGACGTGATCATGCCACTCCACTAGCGGTCAGCTTCAGGAACTGCGACAAAGTTGCCAGAATACTGTGTTCGCAGTGTCGGGGGACATGCGCTTCATGCCCGGCGTGGAAGAGGGCTGAACGGTGCATGGGCAGCTTACGAATTTTCATGCTTCACAGCCGGAAGCGCCTGCCACCGCTCGTCGTCGAAACCGGTTTTCAACATGCCGGCCTCGACACTTCTCAAGGTGCGTTCTGAGGAAACCTTGAGCCGCTGAACCAGGTCGGACTTCTTACCAAGTAACCGGTCCTACCGAACGATCAGGACGAGCGGGAGGCATCGCCCGATATCGCCGTGAAGGAACCGGCACCGCGTGGATGGCAGCGGGTGGCATTTAGTCGGCAAGCACCACATTGACCGGGTCCTGCCCTCGGCGTCCGCCAGCACGCCGTGCCATGGTCTTCAGCACGCCGCTCAAAGGTCCAAAGAGTCGTGTGCTAGGAAGATTCGGTCTGCAAGCCACAGGAGTAATGCGAGACAAGGGGCCGTCTGATTCGGAACCAAAATACGAAAAAATAAGCGATTGACGAGCAATGATAGGCCCGAGAGCCTTTGCCGGACGCTCCGCAATGAGAGGGCTATGGGCCGCTATTATTCCGCCGCATCGGGCCGCGGACGGCTCGCTCAGCCCGAACGCAAGAGGCAGAAAAACACGGTCGTGATCAACTAGGGGCAAGTCACCTATCCCTGGGCCGCCAGGCACATTTGGGCGATACAAGTACGACGTCACACAAAAATGAAGCTCCCGCAAATTTGACGCGGCAGATCGCCCCGAGCGACCCGTATCGAACTACTAGGAATTTAGTTCGATCGGCGCGAATCGAGCCCGAGTGTAATCAGTTATAGGTGGGAACCGCACTTGAGACACTGTCGCGGATTTGGCCATGCCCTTCATAAGATTGGCAGATCTGAATAAAGCGAAGTCCGCCCTCACCCCATTTGCACGAGGTGACGCAAACTGAGATAAGGTTGCAAATCGTTGCCACGCTTCACTCGCAACGTAAACTAAAGTGTCCGCCAGGTATGGCGAAATTGTAGCAAAGCATATTCAGGAACGTTGCTGCGAGGTTCAGGGAGGCAGGACTAACATCAGGATGGTCTTTGATGCTTGGGTGAGTGACATTGACCACCGATATGTCGCTTGCGAGATTCCCAGCCAGTAAATGATCAATATAACGGGACTGCGGCGACTGCTCGGAGTAGATCACAACTATTCTTGGCAAAGATCTTTCTGATCTTTTCATCAAAGTACTTTTGTGATTGCACATCAACGCTTCAAACACCATTTCCTTAGTAGACGGAAAATTGCCTCCCTTAGTGAAGTGGGTATCGCCGAAAGTGTTCTCGTAATAATGATCATTTAGGATAGGCTCAACCGAAAGTGATCTATAGCCGTTTGTCACCGCGTGAAAGAGCGCTCCAGTCGCCCCCTTGGACGCTCCGTAGGTTATAACGTCGTCCTTGGAAAGCCCCAGTCTTTCACGAGTCTTTTCAATCAGCGCGCTGATTCGGCGCACGTTGTCCGTGCGATACGCAGTATTCAGATAGAATGCTCCGACCACACCGCCGACATCTGCAATTCTAAGGATCGCGGCGTCTTGTGGGACGAATTTCTGAATGCTTCTGTAGTTCCTTGTGAAAAAGCGAAACAGGCCATCATTGAATATGTCCCCGATCGAGGAGAAGACGACGATAAGTTTGCGGGGGCGAACTCCCGCGAGTGGTTCTTCCAATATGTGAATTACACCTTCGTCGGATACGGAGTAAGTTCCATCTTGAACACTGTTCCACATTCTCGGGATATGCTCATCCTTTACGAACTTACTTACACCGCCGGTGGTGTGATAAACATAGTATCCGCGCTGCGCAAGCGCGTTCACTGACTTTTTGATTCGTTGATCCTGGTGAGCTGCTTTCAAAGTGCTGCGCCCTTCAAGTACGCCGCCCGTATCATTCAGGTAGATGAAGTATGGTTTTTCCCTAGTAGACCCGAGAGCCGCGTCAACATCATCAAGAAGCTTCAAGTTCAGCGCCCCCGATTTGGCGCTACTTTGGGATACTTCTTGGGTAGTATTCGTCTTCTCCAGTCGAGGTACTCGCCTTTCGATGGGTTCGAGCAGAAGATCAGCTTGGCGGTTCGAACTCGTGTCGACTGAACCACAGCGGACTAAGGAGTGAGCATTATTGAATGTCGCTTCACACCATAATTCGAACCCCTGTGTGGCATCAGGGAAATGCTTCTCGATATCTTTCCGGAGAATTTGAGCCGCTACAATGAACTGATCCTGAGAGCCTGGTTCACGCAAATAACTTGTACTCAAAAACACCACACCGGGGCTTTCGAGATTCTGGACCCGTAGCTGGAGTTTGAGCTGATCTTCAAAGGTGGCGTTAGTAGTATGGGTTTGAACGAAAGTGCGAACTACGACATCAATACAGTCGGGAACTTCGTTGATCGAAATCTGATTGAATGGACGCTCAAAAACAGGTGCGGACTCTACGATTTCTGCTTTTATCGTCATCAATGCGGAGCGAGATGATTTTTGGTCACAAATTGTGTCTAGTAGCTCGCTCCATGCAGCAAAGAAGCGCGGCAGTTGAAAATTTTCTGACATGGTCAAAGAGGATTTCGACATTTGGGCGGAGAGTGTGGTATTACTGAGAATTGCAACGGTTTTTTGAGCAAAGTCGTTTATATCTCCTTCAGGCACCAGGTACCCATTTTCCCCATGTTGCACCATCTGAGCGGGACCGTATTTTATGTCGTAAGCAACGATCGGACTTCCGTGTGAAATCGCTTCAAGAAGCGCCAGTGGCTGTGCTTCAAAGAGGCTGGTCATGAGGAATGCGGAAGCACGCCTGTACTGCTTTCCTGGATTCGGATCGTAGCCGAGAAAGCTCACGGAGTCGGATAGTCCAAGTGCTTGTGTCAATTCCTGCCACTCAGTGCGCTTGCTACCCTCGCCGTAGATTTCCAGCCTTGCTCCAGGCAGCTCATCTACGACACGACGAAATGCCTGTAGTGCATCTTCAATTCGCTTCTGCTTTTCAAGCCGGCAGACAATCATTGCGAGGGCCGGATCCCTGGCGTCCTCCGTCGGCAGGTCCACCTCACCGATGGGATGGGGCAGGACAAATATATTGTTGACCTTCCCGTGGGCGAGCTCCAGATCGTGACGATGAGCGTCGCTCAGTACTATGAAGGCATCCCAGCTTTGTAGGCCAGATATCGTCTCCTGCCAGTCGGTGGTAGCCGCGGGGGAGTTCCAGTGTCGGGGTGGCTGAAGGTGGGGTGTATGGGCGGTCAATAGGAGAAATTGGTTGGCCTCACGCGGGTGCTCGGCGATGAGCCTACCCGATTCTTTGGAGTCGAAAATGAGGAAGTGTCGATCTTCACCCGCACCCATGATCCTTATCCAGCTGTTGATGAGTTCCGGGATGCTTGCCAAAACAGCGACCGGGTTCCCGAAGACATCAGTGAGGACAACGCCGCGTTCCTGCCTGTCCCAGTCTGAGCCGCCGATTCGTCGATCTACAGTGGCGTAGATAGAGCCATCGCTGCGCAAATATTGGAAGTAGAACGATCGGCGATCACCGTTGACGTCGATGGCTCGACGCCACGGCGTGCCGTTCTTCGCATACTCGATCACGTAGTCTCGAGTCAACGTCTCTTGATACCACGCCGGGATGTCCGCGAGGGGCGTGGAAGAAAATTGACCTAAGTCTGACGAAGTTGAAAGTTCTTCGTACAAGTTTCTCAGCGTCACTGTGCCGGGTAACAGGCCCTTATCTCGCAGCAACTCTCGTTCGGTGTCGTACTCAGCAAAGGCGTCGAACGTGGCGAGCTCGACCCTTTGATCCGAGTACTCCGAGAAAAGGCGAGCTCTCAGAAGTTGTGATCTGGTGGCCCCGCCATATGTAAGCCTGACGGATGCGTTCAGCATTGTGTAGCGCCCTTCGGGCAGTTTGTACGAAGATTCCATTGAGTTCCTCACTAGGCTTCGCGGCCGGCCATTTCGTCCGCAGAATGACTGGCTGACATGAGCGGCGGACTGGGTAAACGGCTGGTTATCTACGTGGCCAAGGTCGGCAATCAGACCTCCGCCAGGAGAAGTGGATCGTGCTGCCCGCCTTCGGACGATCCCATGTTGCCGGTTCGATTTGGTGCTGTGCACCAATGCAACCGGGGCAGACGTCCTATACCTTAGCTGTGCGCTTCACGGAGTGGTTCCAACGCGATATTCGTGAACGCTCTAAGGGCCTCCGTTTCGTATTTGGCATAGTCGAACGGCATATAACCCGGCCAGCTGTCGAGGAAAGCTGTCATGCCTTTCCACAGACCTTCGACGGAATTATCGACGAGGAGCCCGTAGTCGTTTCCGAGGATGCTGCGGGGGCCGACAACGTCGGTCGAGATTACTGGCTTCCCCAGAATGAGGGCTTCTAGGACGGCAAGCCCCTGGCCCTCGTAGTTGGACGAAAAGATGAAACAGGACGCTCGCTGGATCACGGGAAAAGGGTTCATCAGTAGGCCTGCAAGTAGAACCTTCGAGGTGATACCGAGCTGTCCGATTTGCCTTTCGAGTCGGCCCCTTAGCGGACCGTCTCCAAGAATAATGAGTTTCACGTCTTCGTGGGTGGCAACCAGTAACGCGAAGCTCTCCAAGAGTTTTGTGTGATCCTTTTCCGGCGAGAGACGTCCTGCTGTAACGAAAACTGACGCGCAATTGCCTATCCACTGCTCGATCGCTTCGGGGACTGGCTCCTGAGACAGCTCGATTGTTGCGTCAGCGTTGACCAAATTGTTGCTGTGGTGAAACTTCTCAGGATCGAGCCCGAAGCGTTCCGCCAGCTGCAGTTTGTTTTCTTGGCTGACACTTTCCGTAACGGAGATCAGCGAGTCATAGCTGGGATATAGTCGGAACATCGATTCAAGGTATCGGAAGCGGTGTAGCCATTCGCTGTGCATATCGTTGTGCAGGAAGATTGACTTGGTGGAAGATTGCGACGGTGCGGCTGCGAACAGTGCGGCCCAGAAGCGAGCGTAGCCTTCGAAGCAGACAATCGCGTCGAAGCAAGCCGTGCCGTACATACGCCGGAATTCTCGGGCGAACGCGGCGTGATAAATCTCCCACTGCTCGTCCGTTTGAAGGCTACTTTGCGCGTTGAACTTGTCGACGATCCAGCGCTCTTCCGCACCGATCAGCTGTCCACCGACACGTGGAAGAACGCGGACGTGCTGCGGATTCTGGTCGAATTTTTCTTGGCGTCGTTCATCCGAAGATATAGCAGAGGGTTCGATGGCCACATAGACTTGTGTATCCGTTGGATCGAGATGCGATGTGAGGTTGAGGTAGGAAGACGTGATGCCATTTGGTATGAATGAGCCCTGGTACATCAGCATTGTCTTCCGTTTATCCTCGACTCGCGGCATCAACCAGTCGGTCGCTCCAAAGAAGAAAAACTCAACCGCACGCGCGGACGATTTACCGCATTCGAGGCCCACGAATTGCCCAGCCTTCATTTCATTCACCGGCTCGCGTCGGAGCGCTCGTTGCAACTCATCGCGAAGCTCGGCGGCGTTGCGGCAAAGCTCGCCGGGCAGTTCAGTAATGTCGAGGCACAATCCTCGTTCCTGGTGATATTCCTCGAGATCGTATGCGTAGTAGAGGACTGGGCGGCCCGTTGCCATGAAATCGAACGCGACGCTTGAGTAGTCGGTGACGAGTACGTCGACGATCGCCAAGAGGTCGTTCGTATCGATGTTGGCGGGAACGAGGTGTGCGGCGACCCCGGCTTCATCTAGTTGTGCTTCGGTGACGGGATGCCCTCGGAATAACAGGCGGGCATCGATCGAGGCCATGGTGTTCAAGTCTGCGAGCAGTTGGTCGTTATCCAGCCTCCTATCGGCGAGCGATCCACGCCAGGTAGGGGCGTATAGGATCACTTTCTGCGTGGGGTCGATCCCGAGCCGCGCACGCAGCCGTGTGCGCAACTTCTGATCCAGACCGATCGTCGCGTCTACCCGAGGGTAGCCGGTGACGGCGACTCGACCGTCGAACAACGCGGATATCTCGTACTTGTCCAGAAGCATCTGGGCCGTGAACTCGTTCGGGGCCAGCAGGTGGGTGGTATGGAGGAAGTTTCGGGTGGCATTCCGATGGTCCATGAACCCGTCCTTGATGTCACGCCCGAGTGATTTCATTGGGGTGCCATGCCACGTGTTGAGGTACTTCTGTTCCGGACGGCGGCTGAAGTATGGGGGGAACGTGTTGTTGTTGAGGAGATGCGCGGCTGACGCGAGATAGCGCAAGTAGAGGTCAGTGTCTCGCGCGGCGAAAATAACGTTGGGTAGGCTGCGGAGCTCGTCGGGTATCTTCGTTCGATCGTTGATGACCCAGACGTGGGTCTTTGTCGCGAATCGATCGTCCTTGAGCAGTGTTCGGAAGATGTTGAGTGGATTGCATCCGATCGAGTTGCCTTGGCTACTTTCATAAAGGATGACGTCTTCCCTGATCGGCAGCGTCTCCAGGTACTCGACGTAGATCATTGATTGCCGCAGCGCGACATCCTTGAAATAAGGTGCGGTATTGACTCCGTGTGGTCGCTTCAACAGACGAGTCTCCCGCAGTGCAGCCGTCGCTTCTTTGAAGCGGCCAAGGCGGTAAAGCAACGTGCCGAGTGAGAAGTACAACGGGGGCTGATGCTTTTCTGATCGTTGCGTAGCGGCCCTATATGCTTCGGCTGCCGTCTCCAGGTCTCCGTTTCGTTCTGCGAACTGAGCGAACTGGACGCACTGCTCCCAGGACTGCGCGGATCGAGCAGCGCGTAGCCCGGCGGAGATGACATTCCGGAGGTACTCGTTGCCGGCGTACGCGGAGTCTTGCTGCGCAGGCGGCTCCAGAAGGACCGCCCTGGCGCCGAGAAAGGCGATGCAGGATTCTTCGAAGCGGTCGGCGTTGGCTAGGACACAACCCAGCCTGTAGGACCAATACTCGTTCGGGCTACTTGAAATCGCCAGAGCATACGAATATGCCTCTGCGGCTTGGGCCCAATCAGCGCTCCGCTCCAGGGAAAAGCCGAGGCGGTAGTGCCACTGTGCTTGTGACGGATCGAGGGCTATTGCCGTCCGGATTGCATTGGCTCCACCTTGCCAGTCGTAGCAGCGCTGCAGCGCGAAGCCCCAGTGATAGGCGAGTTCCGCATCCGAGGGGTTGTGGCGAAAGGCTGTTTGGTAGTGTGTTGCAGCGAGCAGCCATTGGCCCTTCTTCTGGAAGAAGGCACCGATTCCGAGTCGCGAAGACTGCAGTTCCTTGTCGGCAGCGATCGCATGGGTGAAGTGACGGTCTACGAGGTGGTCTGAACCTGCCAGATGGTACGCCCAACCTGCCCGAAAGTGGAGTTGCGCGTTTTCATGTGTCAGACGCGCAGCGGCAGCGTAGTTTTCTGCCGCCTCTGCGTGTCGATTCATGAAGAACAAGGCATCGGCGAGGGCGCTGTGCCACTCGGGGTCCTCCTTGAAGAAAGGCTTGCCGGCAGCGAGAACATCGATCTCCTGCCATTTGGGAGCCTTCCGTTCCTTAAGGAGGAGCCGGCGCTCGGTGAAGATTGCCTGTGATTTGGCCAGCTCGGCTCTTTCGGCCGCTTGCTGCCGCTCGGCCGCGGTAGCAACGGAAGCGAGCCGATGCTCCCAACGCTCATTGTCCGGCTGGAGTCGAAGAGCCTCCGAGTACTGTTCTCGGGCATCTGTGAAAAATCCTTGCTTCTCCCTGATGTAGCCCAACCTGTAGTGCCACCGCGGATTGGACGGATCAAGCTCCAGACCGGCTGTGAGGTGTTGAGCAGCGCTTTCGAGGTTGCCGAGATGGAACTGAGCGTGGCCCAGCTCGAACTGCTCGTCCGGTGAGATGTGGCTGCCCGCCGCTAACCGGCTCGTCAGTACTTCGGCGACCGCCACCCAATCCTGTGGGCCTTCCGAGTGGTGGATGGCATCGTGACGGGCTATCCCGTTGGTCATGAGACTCCTCGTGAGTGAGCACAATCGAGGGGTTTCGATCGGGCTGCAATTTGTGTCGGCGGGCCGAGGGCCAGTGAGCGGTCTATATCCGTGACAGGGCGCTGACCGGGAGCGCGTCCACCACACGCTGCGTCGCCGAGCCGTCGCACATCGGCGCATACGTCTCCGCGAACCTCCGGTACCGGTCGGCGTATCGCATTCTGATGGATGGCAGCGACTGGATGGCGTTGACGACCTCGGGTGTCGTCATGAGCAGGGGGCCGGGAGCCTGCTCCTCGAGATCGAAGTAGAACCCTCGCGTGGAATCGCGGTATTGCGCGATGTCTGGGGTCAAGAAGATGATCGGTTTTCCTGTCACGCAGAAGTCGAACATCACCGATGAGTAGTCGTTGATGAGGACGTCCGCAGCGAGGTAGAGGTCGTTCACCTCGGGATACTCGGTGACATCGATGACGAAACGGTTGCCGGCGGTCTGGCGCTGGCCGGCGATGTTGTGGTGGCCGCGCAGCAGGATCACGTAGTCGTCACCCAGTGCCTTTTGAGCGGCCTCGAAATCCAGATAGGTGACCATCTCGTACTGCTTCGAGGTGTTCTTGGCGTCGTCGCGCCAGGTCGGTGCGTACAGGATGGCCTTCTTGCCCGCGTCGATACCGAGGAGGTCGCGGACTGCTGAGCGACGAGCATCGGCATCGACTGTTTTGAGGGAGTCGTTGCGTGGGTAGCCCTCGGTAATTACCGGTCCGGTGAAACCGAAGCAGGTGGCCAGCACGTCGGCCGCGTATGGATTCTGGGCGAGGAGGGCGTCCCAGTAGCCGGCCTCCCTGTGCATGAGATTCCAGTAGGACAGTGAGAAGTTGGTCCGTGCGACGTCGTTGCCCAGCTTCTTCAGCGGTGTGCCGTGCCAGGTCTGGATGTATGTCTGGCCCTCCCGCTTCCGGAAGTAGAAGGGGAAGTTGTTGTTGTTGACGAGCAGCCTCGCCCCGGCCAGCAGTGCGTACCAGAGCCGTGAGCCGATCAGGACGGGCTGCGCGCCGTCCGGCACGGTCACCGAGTAGTCGGTTATGGCCCAGTACATGTCGCTGGTGGCCCCGCGGCGCTGGAATTCCTCGAAGATGCGGCGGGTGCTGTCGGTGGCCCGGCGCCCACCGAAGCACATGAAGAGGACAGCATCCCGCAATGGCAGATCCGCACGGGCGACGGCATTGCGGAGGGATTGCTGATTGAACCGTCCAAGTTCTTCTGGGGCCAGCGGGGGCCGGAAATGGACCGTCAGAGCCCCCGCCACGGCTGTTCTGCTCAGCCCGACCTCGAGGGCGTCGCGGAGCTCGCGCGACGGCATGGTGCCCTGCATTACCGGGGCGGCCGGGATCCAGTACCCCACGTTGTCCTCGGACTTCTGCGGGATATAGCGAACGCTGTAGGCCCCGGCTTCGGGCACAATTTCCTGCCCGCTCCACGGAGTGGACATGAGTGGAAAGCGGACGATGAAGCGATTGCTGCCCTGATTACGCATCACGTTCAAGGAGACCTGGTCCGCCTCGATGACCGATTTGCCACTCGAGAGGACGAGACGCGGTGCGTGGATGCTCGTGAAGTCGGCCGTTCCCTGGAGCGTGAGGTAGCGGCCGTCGTCGGACACGACCACGCTGTCTGCCTCGACGCGGTACCGGCGCTCCTCGAGGGCAAGGAAGCCGTAGCCGGTGAGTTTGAGGCGCAGGCGCCGGGTCCGGTCGTGCTGGTCCTCGAAGGCCACGCTGTCCGGGCGCCACGCTATCGGCTGGGGCGTCTTGAACCCGCTGTCCAGTCGCAGGTCCCACTGGTGCTCCACCCGGGGAGAGGCCTCGGCCGACAGGCGCGGGACGACGACGCGGTAATCCGCGACATTGCCGCGGACGTCTACGCAGACAGCGGTCTTCCTGATGGCCAGCTTTGCGCACTCGACCGTGATCTTGGACGCTAGGGGAGCAGAGTGAGCTTCCACCGTGATTGTCAGCGTGCGTCCCTCGAGGGCAACGCTTGTTGCCGAATACATGGGCGCGACCCGCACCAGCGTCAGTCCGGTCTTGGGTTTGAACTCGACGGCGACCCGCCGCTGACCATCGATCGGGGAGATGGGCACTGATCCTGCAGCCCCGGTCATTTCCCGCCGGGTCACCGGCGATTCCAGTACGCGGTCATGAGCCGTCAGTCGCAGCTTGAGCCACCAAGACGACGCCGTTGCGCCATCGGCGAGAAGCATCGACGGATCGATGCGGGTCGAGAAGCCGCTGTCGGCGTAGCTCGTCCAGTTGTCGTTGGCGTCCCAGTCAATGCGGGGGTCCCGGTGCCGTTCGACGACGAGCGTGTGAATCTCCGCGCCGTCCGGGTCTATGACGATGGCCTCGATGTTCAGATCTGCAGTCACCGGATCGATGGACGGGATGTAGGCGTGCCCGGAGATTTCGAGGCTGCCGTCGACGTTCCACTCGAGTTCGGTGATCTTGCTGGTGACTCGCAGATCCACGTCCTGGCAGGCGAGCAGGTGCTTCATCGGCTGCTGTACCAGGTCGGGCAGGTACGGCGGTTGGGCGAGGAGCATCCCTTCGTCGGGCGTGGTGGCGAAGGTGGATCCGAGATCGCTGCGCGATCCGCAGATGGCGACGACGTCGGCGCGGTTGTCGTCGAGTACCGCCGCGAGGATGAGCCGGTTGTGCAGGCGGATGTCATGCCAGGCGATCGGCCCGAGCGCAGCCAATTCCCGTGTGCCGAGGACCAGGAGGGACCAATAGGTATCGTCCGTCCGGGGTACGACTTCGTAGAACGGGAAGAGGTCTTCACCGAGCAGCCGTGTGAGTAGCTGCTCTGCCAGGTCCGGTGAGGAGCTGCCGGCATCCGCGGTCATGACCCGTGTCATCCGGCGAAGGTATTCGTCGAGAATTGCCGGGCTGCACAGCTGTTCCCGGGTCAGGACGTCACTACCACGGTCACCGACGACGTCGCTGACCTTGCGGGGAATCAGGTCGATGGTTCCTGCTCGCCGGTAGGCGGTCCGCACGAGCTCGGCCTGCCAGAGCTCGCCGTCGAACTCGACTCCGGTCAGCTCCTCCAGCCAGAAAGACCTCGAGAAGACCTTGTTGCTGAGATAGAGGTCACCGGCGAGACCCGGTGAGTGCTCGAGCGTCGTGGTCAGGTTCTCGGTGCCGTGGACGGCGCTTTGTGCAGCCGGGGTGACGAACTTCGAGCCTTTCCGTACTCCGACCGTCCCAACCGCCAGGTCGGATTTGGTGGCTTTGAGGGACTTGATGGCGGCTTCCATCGCTCCTGGTGCGAGAACATCGCCAGCGCTCAGGGACATCACCCACCGGGTGGTCGCTCGCTCCACCGCCATCAGACGTGCGGCCGGCGCCGAGAGTCCTGCCGCGGACTGGAAGGTGACCCGGCCATCCCGCTTCACGTAGGTGGCCGTCTCGTCGGCAATGGCATCCTCGCCCGTGGTGTCGACGACCACGATCGTCAGGGGCGTGAACTTCTGCCGGAGGATGCTCTGGAGCGTGGCCGCCAGATCCTGCGCGGCGTCCGACACCACAACGCTGATCGCGATGACGGGCTTCTGCGCCGGGACGGCAGGGCGGGCGCTGCCCGAGGCGAGCGTAGACACCCGGCGCTGGACCTTCGCCGCGTCGGCCGGATGAACGGCCTGCCGCAGCTTCGTGCGTTGTTCCGCCGGTAGCTTTTGCCACGCGGTGCGCAGTTGCCGTTCAGCTATCCGACGAATGCCGGAGACTGCGTCGTCGGCGGTGTTGGTCCAACGTGCCATGAGTGAAACGTCCTTCAGAGGGTGGATCAGGCGTTCGCGGGGACTCTGGCGTCCAACTTTTCGTTGGCCCGCTCGAGGTCGTCGGCGAAATCGACTTCGACGGCATAAAAGTTGCTGATGTCGACCGGCGTGTACTGGACGTTGTCCTTGGTGATGGTGAGCTCCATGGCCCGCTCGAAGTAGTCCTGATCGCCGACCTGCGCCAGGCGCTTGATCAGTTTCTTTTTGTCCTTCGACGAGATGTAGTTGATGCCCACTGCCTCACCGAGGGCCCCCTCGACGGTCTTGGACAGCTGTTCGATGTGCCCGTTCTCGTCAACGGTGTACTTCACTTCCTCGTCGCTCACCGAGGACATGTCCACCGAGACGAAAGAGATGTCCTGCTCGATGAAAGGTCGCAGGTAATTCACGATCTCGGGTGCGAAGACGACGTCGCCGTTCATCCACAGCACGCCACCCTTGGTCGAATTCCGCAGTGCCTTCAAGAGGCTCTTCGAGGTGTTCGTCTGATCGAAGGCCTCGTTGTAGATGAAGGATGCGTGGGGGATGTGCTCGAGGATCAATTCCAGCTTGAACCCAACGACGATCGACAGGCGCAGCTTCTTCTTGAACTCGGACGTCAGATTCTGCACCTGCTGCTGCATGATGGTTCGTCCGTCGCTCAATTCGGTGAGCGGCTTGGGGTGGGGGCGTGCGAGTCGTGTTCCCATACCCGCTGCAAGAATTACTGCCTGAACCGTCATGAATGATCCCATCGAATGTTTCGCCATTGGAAAAGGAGCATGATCGACCAGACGTCATACCACGAGACCTTTGCAGCCGCACCGCCATTTGGGGTGCCCCCGCCGTGATACTACAGGAGCAGCAGATACTACCGAATTGGGCGCGCCGGTCTTCCTGTCGGGTCAGGTCAGAAGGGGGCAGGGAGCAACAGCTCCGCATTCTGGTCTCTGCTGCTCCCCATGACGCGTTCTGCGTCCAGTCCTGGACGATTGGCGGCCAGTTCGAGGCTGAGCGCGGCAAGTGACTGCGGCGTCTGGGGTCCGTCGCGTTGGACATCGTCGGCGGAGGAATGATCGACGAGCGTCGTGATGATGGACAGGGTGCCGTCCCGGTTGTCCATCACCTCGACCACCCGTGACTGCTGGGGGAAGTCGATGAGCGATGCCGTGGTGATCTCCCAGAACCCTCCGGAATCGCGCTGGCCCGCATGGGGCACTATCTTGTGTCGATGTTCGTGGCCGCTCATCCAGAGCACGAGGTTCGGAAAGCGCGTGAGGAGGTCGAGCAGATCATCGCGCGCTATCGACTCGCCGCCGTCGTCCTCCGAGGACGGGGCCTCGTCGAAAGCGCGGAGCGGGTGGTGACTGAACAGCACCACCAGCCTGTCCTCGACGTCGGCCGTCACGTCTGTGCCCTCGTCGTCGACGTACCTGCTGGACACTGCCTGCAACTGCTCCACCAGCCAGGCTGCCTGGTTCCGGTCGAGAACGGCGCGACCGCCTCCATCGGGGCTGGCTGTGTTTAGCATGATTCCGCGAACGTCGGGTGAGACGTCGAAAGCGTAATAGAGCACGTCCCGTGATCCCGGCCGGTCGATGGACTGGCCGGGCTGCGTGAGCTCGGCCCGGAACGTCGGCTTGTCGAAGACGGTGCGCAGATCGGAAGCGGTGATTCTGCGCGACGGCAGCTCGGCCAGCAGGCGCCCCCGATCCTTTTCGCCGCCCGCTACCAGCCTCCAGAACTCCGACGTGTCCAATTCCTCCGGCAGTTCCAACGGAAGGATGGGGCCGGTCCGGAGCAGATCCAGGAACTGCTCGCCGTTCGAGATCAGCGAACCGTCGAGGCGCCCGGCTTCGTCATGGTTGCCGAATCCCACGTACCAGGGAAAAGCCGTGCCCGGGGCATCGATGGACCGACTGGAAGCGGCGAGCAGTCCCGGAACGGTCGGGTACCCATGCGGCTCTTTCCACTGATCCTGTGGAGCATCGCCATTCTCGGGTTCGGGATGCCAGACGTTCAGCTGCAGCCTGCGGGGAGCCGGTTCGTGATCCTGAATGCCCTCGTAGCGGCCCGCGGGATTGGAGTTGCCGGCGCCGCCCTTCAGTATTCTCGCTGCTCCTTCCAATTCACTGGTGAGAAAAGAGTTGGTGATATCGCCTGTCAGCACGAGCGCGTCGATGCCGCGGCGGGTGACGGGCCCCCTCTCGAGGTCGTTGAAGGCCCGGACCGTTGCATCCAGGACGTGAAGCGTGAGGGCATCCTGTGGCCGGAACCTGCCGGAGGTGGGGTAGCCCTCCTTGAAATCTGAGTACTGCCAGAGGAAGGACAACCGGCCAGGATTTGTCGCATCGATGATGTGTGAGTCGGTGACATGCCCGAAAACCGCGCGCGCTGTGGGATCCACATCGGCTCCTTCGGGTCGCTGCGCGAGATCCTCCCGCAGCACCGGTTCCTGGGCGCCCCCTGCGTCGAGCACACGGTACGGCCGGCCCTCGGACAGTGGAGATCCGAGCCGGATGGTCTTTTCGCGCGTGGTCGCCCGACCAAGAGGCACGGGATTGGTCGACGTCGCACTGTGCGGCTTGTCGGCGGAGCAGCCGCTGAGCGGTCCCACGGCCGCAACGGTGGCTGCAGCGAGCGAGAGTTGGAGGAGTCGGCGCCGCGAGACCGACGGGGCTGGACGGTCCGGAGACGTCAGGAGAGCAGTCCTTCATACGTCGCGGAGTCATCCGCCTGGGGTGCGAAGTCCGAAGGCCGGGGGCTGGCGTCGAACAGGTGCTCGAGCGCCGCGACGACGCGCCCGGCTGCCGTGCCGTCACCGTAGGGATTGAGCGCCGCCGCCATCGCTGAATAACGGTCATCCTCATGAAGGAGCGCCCTGACCTCGCTGACAAGGCGCTCCTCGTCTGTCCCGATCAGGCGCACCGTCCCGGCTTGCACAGCCTCCGGCCGCTCCGTGTTCTCACGCATGACGAGCACCGGTATGCCCAGGCTTGGGGCCTCCTCCTGGATACCGCCGGAATCGGTGAGGACGATGTGCGCCATGGACAGCAACCGGGTGAACTCGCCGTAGTCCAGGGGTTCCGTGACGAGCACGTTGGGCTTGCCGTCGATGGCGGGGAGGATGGCTTCCCGGACCACCGGGTTCTTGTGGACCGGGAGCACGATCACGAGGTCTGGCTCGGACTCCGCCAGCCGGGCGAGGGCCCGCCCCATGCCGCGCATCGCCTCGCCCTGGTTCTCCCTGCGGTGCGTCGTCACAAGGAGGACACGGTGACCGGATGCGGCCAGGTCCTCCAGCCTCGGATCGGCGAAGGGAACATTCTTGGCTACGGTGTCGAGGAGCGCGTCGATGACCGTGTTGCCTGTGACGACGATGTTGTTCGCGGCGATCCCCTCATTGAGGAGGTTCTGCCGGCTCTCGGCGGTGGGGGCCAGGTGGAGGCTGGCGATCTGAGTGGTGATCTTGCGATTCGCCTCCTCGGGGAACGGCGAGAAGAGATCGCCGCTCCGCAGCCCCGCCTCCACGTGCACCACGGGAATTCCGCGGTAGAACGCTGCGATTGCGGCCGCCGTCGACGTCGTGGTGTCGCCCTGGACCACCACGGCGTCCGGGGGAGCGGCTGCGAAGAGCGCGTCCAGCCCGTCGATGGTCCGCGTCATGATGCCGGCGAGGGTCTGCCCGGGCCGCAGGATCTCGAGGTCGTGATCCGGCTCGACGTCGAACAGGCGGAGCACCTGGTCGAGCATCTCGCGGTGCTGGCCGGTGACGGTGACGACGCACTCCAGCACGCTGGACGCCTTGAGCGCCTGCACGATGGGGGCCATCTTGATGGCTTCGGGACGCGTGCCAAAGATGGGCATGACTACAGGCATAGGACCCCCGTGTGATGAAAAAGAAATGCATGCAGTGATGCGCTTCGATGAGGAGCCGCCCAGCGGATTCACTGGATCCCCACCACTGCGGCCGGAAATTAGGACTAACTGTAATCGCGGCACGACGCAAACCAGGACACAGGGCGGTGTCGGAGTTGCGCTGTAGCGTGGTGGCGTGTCGCAGTCGCCTTCCCCCACCTCCACGCACCGGCTCGCGGTCGGAGACCTCAACGAGGCCGAACTCCTCGCGCGGATCTTCCCCCGCCTCCCCGTGCCGGACGCCGTCCTCCTCGGCCCGGGCGACGACGCCGCCATCCTGGCCGCACCCGACGGCCGGACCGTGATCAGCATCGACACGCTCGTCGAGGACCACGATTTCCGGCTCCTGCGCCCCAACGGCCACCGCACCACCGGCTACGACGTCGGCTGGAAGTGCGCCGCCCAGAACCTCAGCGACATCAACGCGATGGGGGGCAGGGCCACCTCGCTCGTCGTCAGCCTCACCCTCCCGCCCGCCACGCCCGTGGAGTGGGTCGAGGCGCTCGCCGACGGCCTGACCGCGGCGATCCGCGAGCTCGGCGCACCCGGGTGCGGCGTCGTCGGCGGTGACCTCGGTGCCGGCGCACAGCTCGTCGTCACTGCCGCGGTCACCGGGACCCTCGACGGGCGGGAGCCCGTGCTGCGCTCCGGCGCGAAGGCCGGGCACACCGTGGCCGTCACCGGGGCGCCGGGGCGGGCCGCCGCGGGCCTCGCCCTGCTCGAGGACGGCCGCCCGATCAAGGACTTCGGGCCGGCGGGGGAGAAGCTCGTCGCTGCGCAGCTGCGGCCGCGACCGCCCCTGGCTGCCGGTCCGGACGCCGCCGTCGCCGGTGCGTCCGCCATGCTGGACATCTCCGACGGCCTCATCCGCGACGCCGGACGCATCGCGACGGCGAGCGGCGTGGGGCTGGACCTCGACCTGTCCGCCCTACGGCAGTACGCGGTCCCGCTGGAGGGAACGGCGGCGCTCCTGGGCATGGATGCGATGGAATGGGTGCTCGGCGGGGGCGAGGACCACGGGCTCCTCGCCACGTTCCCGCAGGACGTCCTGCTGCCGCCCGGGTTCACTGCGGTAGGCTCGGTGGTGCCGGGCCAGCCGCTCGTGACACTGGCGTCACAGCCCGCA
Source organism: Arthrobacter antioxidans (assembly GCF_023100725.1). NCBI lineage: Bacteria > Bacillati > Actinomycetota > Actinomycetes > Micrococcales > Micrococcaceae > Arthrobacter > Arthrobacter antioxidans. Next base: position 2,233,839 of record NZ_CP095501.1, on the reverse strand, counting down.
GCTCTCAGGGGATGGGATCACTTTGCACACTAGGATCACCGCGAACGCGCTCGCGATGAAGCGTTGGTTGAGCAAGGCCGAAGAATCCCTCGGCAACCACAGCGACCGCCTGAACGCCATCAACATCTTCCCCGTCGCCGATGGCGATACCGGCACCAACCTCTACATGACCGTCCGGTCCGCCGCGCGCGCCGCGCATAACGACGACGCCTTGGACCTCGGCGCGCTGCTGACCGTCGCGGGCCGCGCCGCCATGGAGGAGGCGCTCGGGAACTCAGGCACCCTCTTCGCCGTCTTCCTCTCCGCGCTCGCCGAACCGCTGCACGGCAGCACGCGGCTCACCAGTTCCCTGTTCGCCTCCGCACTCCACCGCGCGGAGATCCGCAGCTGGTCCGCACTCAGCGACCCCGTGCAGGGCACCATGCTCTCGGTCCTCGAGGCGAGCTCACGCGGCGCGGCCGAGACCGCCTCCGCGCACGCCGGCGATGACAGCAACCACGCCCTCACCGTCACCCTCCGGGCCTCCGTGCAGGCCGCGCTGCGGGCCGTGGTGGACACGGAGAGCCAGCTCGGGGCGCTGACCGAGGCGAAGGTGGTGGACGCCGGGGGCGTGGGGTTCCTCCTGATCCTCGACGCCCTGCGCGCCGCGGCCCTCGGCGAGGAGCTACAGGACGAACTCCTCGACGGGCTGCACGGCTACGACATCCAGGCGCCGCACATCCACCGGGGCGGGGACGCGGACGGCGTGGAGGTCATGTGCACCATCAACCTCAGCCCCCTGGACGCCGCCACCCTCCGCCTCCACCTCGACGAGATCGGCGACTCGGTGATCATGAGCGCCGTCTCCCCGGTCGAGGACGGCTACCGCTGGCGCGTCCACGTGCACGTCCCGGACCCCGGACCCGCGCTGGCCCTCATCCATGAGGCGGGAACGCCGGTCAACATCACGGTGACCCAGCTCGCCGCCCCGCCGGTAGGAGCCGAGGCCGGTGAGTCCTGACGTCGTGCGTCCGGTGACGGGCGCGGCCCGAACGGCGACCGCCTCCGAGCTCGACGCACCGCTGGAGAAGCGCCTGGGTCCGGTGGCCAAGCTCCTGGACAAGCACTTCGGCATCACCACCGTGGGGGAGCTGCTCAACCACTTCCCGCGCACCTACCTCAAGCGCGGCGAGCTGACGCCCATCGCCGAGGTCCCGGTGGACGAGGAGGTCACCCTGATCGCCCGGGTGCAGTCCGCCAATTCGCGGCGCATGCACACGCGCAAGGGGACGCTCCTGGAGGTGGTCATCACCGACGACGCCGACGGCAGCCTCGGCGGTATGAACCTCACGTTCTTCAACGGCTTCACCGCCGCCCGCGAACTCAAACCCGGCGTGCGGGCCATGTTCTCCGGCAAGGTCACGCTCTACCGCGGCCATCTGTCGCTGACCAATCCTCGCTACTCGCTGCTCGACGAGGGCGACGACGACCCGGCCCGCGCCAAACGCCCCATCCCGGTCTACCCGGCGGTCGAGAAGCTCAGCAGCGATGCGATCGCCAAGGCCGTGGGCGTGGTCCTGGACACCCTGCGGCTCTCCGACCTCGACGATCCCATCCCGGCGTCGATCGCCCGCCGCGACAAGCTCATGAGCCTCGCCACGGCCTACGAGCTCGTGCACCGGCCGCCGCAGATCGAGGACGCCTACCGGGCCCAGCACCGCCTCCGCTACCAGGAGGCGTTCGTGCTGCAGGCGGCCCTCGCCCGCCGTCGTGCGCTCGCCGCCCGGGAGGAGGCGACGGCGCGCCCGCCCCAGGCCGACGGACTGCTCGACCAGTTCGACGCCCGGTTGCCCTTCACCCTGACGCAGGGCCAGCGCGACGTCGGCCTGACCCTCGCGGAGGACCTCGCCCGGACCCACCCCATGAACCGGCTGCTGCAGGGCGAGGTCGGCTCGGGGAAGACCCTCGTGGCGCTGCGCGCCATGCTGCAGGTCATCGACGCCGGGGGACAGGCGGCACTGCTCGCGCCCACCGAGGTCCTGGCCGCCCAGCACCTGCAGTCCATCACCCGGACGCTCGGCCCGCTCGCCGAGGGCGGCATGCTCGGCGGCGCCCTGGACGGCACGCGCGTGGTGCTGCTGACCGGGTCCATGTCCACGGCGCAGCGGAAGAAGTCCCTGCTCGACGCCGCGTCGGGGGAGGCCGGGATCGTCATCGGCACGCACGCGCTGCTCTCCGAGAACGTGCAGTTCTTCGACCTCGGGCTGATCGTCGTCGACGAGCAGCACCGGTTCGGCGTGGAGCAGCGCGACTCCCTGCGGACCAAGGCCCGCACCTCCCCGCACGTGCTGGTCATGACCGCCACGCCGATCCCGCGGACCGTCGCCATGACGGTCTTCGGCGACCTCGAGACCTCCACGCTCTCCGAGCTGCCCGCCGGCCGGTCGCCGATCGCGACGCACGAGGTGGGGCTCACGGAGCACCCGGCGTGGATCGACCGCATCTGGTCGCGTGCGCGCGAGGAGATCGACGCCGGACGGCAGGTGTACGTGGTGTGCCCGAAGATCGGCGACAACGGCAAGGCCGACGACGACGCCCCCGAGGCGCTCTACGGCGAACCGGCTGCGGAGCGGAAGGGCGGGGGAGCGCAGGAGCTCACCAGCGTCGTCGCGCTCTTCGACTCCCTCGCCGGGATCCCGCAGCTGCAGGGCGTCACGAGCGGTATGCTCCACGGGCGCCTGGATCCGCAGGACAAGGCGGACGTCATGGGACGTTTCGCGGACGGCACCGTGCAGCTGCTGATCGCCACCACGGTGATCGAGGTGGGCGTCGACGTCCCCAACGCCACGCTCATGGTCATCATGGACGCCGACCGCTTCGGCATCTCCCAGCTCCACCAGCTGCGCGGGCGCATCGGCCGCGGCGGGCACGCAGGAACCTGCCTGCTCGTCACGAAGCTGGAACCCGAGCACCCGAGCCGGGAGCGGCTCTCCGCCGTCGCGTCCACCACGGACGGCTTCGAGCTCTCGCAGAAGGACCTCGAACTCCGCCGTGAGGGGGACATCCTCGGGGCGTCGCAGTCCGGCGGGCGCTCGGCCTTGCGCTTCCTGAAGATCACGCAGCACGGCAAGGTCATCGAGAAGGCGCGCACCGACGCCCAGGAGATCGTGGCCGAGGATCCTGACCTGCACGATCTCCCCGGCCTCGCGCTGGCGATCGAGCTGTACCTGAACCCCGAGAAGGAAGCGTTCCTCGAGAAGGGCTGACCTGCGTTCTCCGCGTCTGAGGAGGTAACCTCGCCTGTATGACGCAGATACGGATCGGCGACGCCGCACGCTTCCTCGCCGTCAGCGACGACACCGTGCGCCGGTGGATCGACGGCGGACTCCTCGGCAGCACCAAGGACGCCTCGGGGCGGGCCGTGGTGGACGCGCTGGAGCTCGCGGGGCTCGCCCGTCGCAACGCCGTGCTCCCCGGGGACCCCTCGGACATCGGCCGGTCCGCACGCAACCGTTTCGTCGGCATCATCACGGACATCATCACGGACACCGTCATGGCCCAGGTGGAACTGCAGTGCGGTCCGCACCGCGTGGTGTCCCTCATGAGCAGCGAGGCCGTCCGGGACCTCGGCCTGGAGAAGGGGACGATCGCCATCGCCGTCGTCAAGGCCACCACGGTCATCATCGAGACCCCGGCGGGCAAGGCGTGACCGGGGTGCGCACGACGCCGGCCCTCCGCTTCCGCGCGCCCGGGGCGGGAGCCGCGGCCGCCGTTGTGCTCGCCCTGACCGCCTGCGGCACCGCGGACCCCGACGCGGCAGGGTCCTCGGGCGCTGATGCAGTGGACGGCAGCATCACAGTGTTCGCCGCCGCCTCGCTGACGGCCTCGTTCACGGAGCTGGCCGCGCAGTTCGAGGAGGCATACCCGGGGGCGGAGGTCAGCCTGAACTTCGCCGGCTCGTCCGATCTCGCCACCCAGATCAGCGAGGGCGCGCCGGCCGACGTCTTCGCCTCCGCCGACGCCGGGACCATGGCGAAGGTCGCGGACCTGCTCGCCGGCGACCCGGTGGAGGTCGCCACCAACACGCTCCAGCTCGCCGTGCCGCCGGACAACCCGGCGGGCATCACCTCCCTCGCCGACGCGGCGCGGCCCGGCATCAGGACGGTGGTCTGTGCGCGGCAGGTGCCCTGCGGTGCGGCGGCCGTCCAGGTCGAGGAGGCCTCCGGCGTGGACCTGTCGCCCGTCAGTGAGGAGTCCTCCGTGACGGACGTGCTGGGAAAGGTCACCTCCGGCGAGGCGGACGCCGGCCTGGTCTACGTGACCGACGTACGGGCGGCGGGCGACGCCGTCCGCGGCATCGACATCCCGGAGGCCGCCGACGCTCCCACCGCCTACCCGATCGCCGCGCTCGCCGACAGCGGCGACGCCGGGACCGCGCAGGAGTTCGTGGAGTTCGCATCCGGACCGTCCGGGCAGTCCGTCCTCGGGGCGGCGGGCTTCGGTGCGCCGTGACCACGGGCCCCTGAACGCCGCACGCCTGCCGGGCTGGGTGGTGGCGCTCGCCGTCGTCGGCAGCCTGTTCGTGGTCCTGCCGATCGTCGCGATGGCCCTGCGGGTCGACTGGCCGAACTTCGTCACGCTCGTCACGTCGGAGAGTGCGACGACGGCCCTGCTGCTGAGCCTGCGGACCTCCCTCACCGCGACGGCGCTCTGCGTCCTGGTCGGCGTCCCCATGGCGCTCGTCCTCGCCCGGACCTCGTTCCGCGGCCAGCGGCTGCTCCGCTCCCTCGTGCTGCTGCCGCTGGTCCTGCCCCCCGTGGTCGGCGGCATCGCGCTGCTCTACACGTTCGGCCGGCGGGGGCTGCTCGGCAGCAGCCTCAGTGCCCTGGGCGTCGAGATCGCCTTCACGACCACCGCCGTCGTCCTGTCGCAGGCCTTCGTCGCGCTGCCGTTCCTGGTGCTCAGCCTCGAGGGTGCCCTGCGGACGGTCGGCACGCGCTACGAGGCGGTGGGCGCCACCCTGGGCGCCGGACGCTGGACCGTGCTGCGGCGCATCACCCTGCCCCTCGTACTGCCGGCGCTCGTGTCCGGGGCGGTGCTCTCCTTCGCGCGGGCCCTCGGCGAGTTCGGCGCCACGCTGACCTTCGCCGGCAGCCTCCAGGGCACCACGAGGACGCTCCCGCTCGAGGTGTACCTCCAGCGGGAGACGGACCCGGACGCCGCCGTCGCCCTCTCCTTCATCCTCGTGCTGGTGGCCATCGCCGTGGTCGGGGTGGCCCACCGCGTGAGGCCCCTCGGGGACCTTGCCGCGTCCACGCGGGCACCGTCCAGGGAGGCGGCGCGCCCATGAGCCTCACGTTCGCCGCGACCCTGGCCGAGCGCGGCTTCGACGTCGCCTTCGAACTGGCCCCGGGGGAGACCCTCGCCGTCCTCGGGCCCAACGGCGCCGGCAAGTCCACGCTGCTCACCCTCCTCGCCGGGCTGCTCGCGCCGTCCACCGGACGGGCTGAGCTGGACGGGACGGTCCTGTTCGACGTCGGCGCGGACCGGCGCACGCTCACGGAACCCCGGCACCGCGGCGTGTCGCTGCTCGCGCAGGAGGCGCTGCTCTTCCCGCACCTCTCGGCACTGGAGAACGTGGCGTTCGGTCCGCGGAGCCGCGGCGTGGACCGCGCCGCCGCCCGCGCGACGGCCCTGTCCTGGCTGGACCGCGTCGGCGCCGGGGATCTCGCGGGACGCCGGCCCGGGCAGCTCTCGGGCGGGCAGGCGCAGCGCGTCGCCGTCGCCCGCGCGCTCGCCGCGGACCCGTCGCTGCTCCTGCTGGACGAACCGCTGTCCGCCCTCGACGTCACCGTCGCCCCGGCCATCCGGACCCTCCTGCGGGACGTCCTCGCGGACCGTTCGGCGATCATCGTGACGCACGATCCCCTGGACGCCTTCCTCCTCGCCGACCGCGTGCTCATCCTCGACGGCGGAAGGGTGGTCGAATCCGGTGCCACCGCCGCCGTGCTGACGCGCCCGGTGACGGCGTTCGGCGCGCACCTGGCCGGCCTGAACCTCGTGACGGGTCGCCGGACGCCGGACGGCTTCACCGCGGGGGACGGGTGGACGGTGCCGCTCGCCGGCACGGCACCGGAGGGGTCCTCCCTCGCGCTCGCTGTCCGGCCGGGCCGGGTCACGGTGTCCCGCAGCGCCACCACCGCGCCGGGGGCGGTCTGTATCGCAGCGGAGGTCGACGACGTCGAGCACCGCGGCGACCTCGTGCGCCTGCACGCCGGCGGCCTGGCGGCGGACGTGGCCCCGTCCGACGTCGTCGCCCTCGGGATCGTGCCCGGCGGCCGGCTGTTCCTGGGGTTCCGCCACGAGGACGCAAGCATCTACCCGGTGCAGGGCGTGCGTGAGCCCGGTGCGGTCGGGCGATAGAGTCGACGCTATGACCCGTATCATCGCCGGAGCCGCGGGCGGCTCGACCCTCACCAGCGTCGAGGGGAACGGCACCCGGCCCACGACGGACCGCGTGAAGGAAGCCCTCTTCTCGAGCCTCGAGTCCTACGGGGTGGTGCACGGCGCGCACGTGCTGGACCTGTACGCCGGCTCGGGATCCCTCGGCGTCGAGAGCGCGAGCCGCGGCGCGGCCACCGTGGACCTCGTCGAATCCGCCGACCGTGCGGCCGCAGTGGCCCAGAAGAACGCCGACCTCGTGAACAGGGTGCTGGGCTGGACGGCGGTGCGCGTGCACCGGTCCAAGGTGGAGACGTACCTGGAACGCGCGGCGCCGGACCTGAGGTGGGACCTCGTGCTCATGGATCCGCCGTACACGGTCATGGCGGACGGCGTGCTCGCGGTCCTCGGAGCGCTCGAGTCGCGGCTGGCCGAGGGAGCGGTGGTCGTCGTCGAGCGGTCGTCGAGGTCCCCGGAGCCGGAGTGGCCCGCGTGGCTCGAGCGGTTCGCGGACAAGAAGTACGGCGAGACGCGCCTGTGGTTCTTGGAGCCCGCCGTCGACTGACGCGCTGCGCGGGCCGGGCCCCGAGGCCCCTGTCGGGGTCGGAGCCCGGCCCGGACTGCGGGTGCTAGGCCCGGCGCCTCGTCCTGACGAGCGCCGTGACGCCCGCGGCGAGCCCGAGCAGACCGGCGGCCAGGCCGGCCCAGCCGACCGCCGACGTCGAGCCCGTGTCGGTGCCTGCCGCGGCGTCGGTGGTCGACCCCGCCTGCTCGGTGTCGACGGCCTCATCGGCCGCCTCCGTCTCCTCCGCGCCGTGGGAGCCGTGCGCGTCCTCGCCCTCGGCAGCCGAGGTGGTCACGAAGGACGGCGCGGGCTTCTCGGGCTCCTCCTCGCCTTCGACGGTCTCCTGGGTCCACGCCGACACCTCGCCGTCCGTGTAGGACTGCGTGGTGGGCAGCAGCACGGTGGAGCCGGCCTCCGGGAGGCGGCCGACCGAGATGGAGAACGTCTGGTATTCCTGCTGCGAGATCTCCGCGCCCTCCTCCGCGGTCCACACGACGGACAGGGGTGCCTCGCTCAGCGTGGCGCCGTCGGCGGTGGTGACGGGTTCCGGCAGGGCGCCGGTGACCACCTCGGCCGTCCAGCCCTCCACGGGCTTGACCCGCACCGAGGTGAACGGCTGCTCGGTGGGCAGCTGCACCTCGAGCTTGTTCGTGCCGGCGGTCTCCGATTCGTTGGGAACGCTGAAGGTGAGCTGCGCGTAGCCGTCCTCCGTGGTGGACGTGGGCGCGACGCTGACGTGGGCGCCGGCCGCGCCGAGGCCGACGGTCATCAGGCCGGCGGTGGCGAGCACGACGGCGCCGGTGGTGAGGGCGCGTGAGGAGTGGGACGAAGTCATGGGACTGCCTTTCGGGGGTGCGCTCCAGCCCGCGACCGCGGGAGGACGTGGAGCAGCAGGGAACTGGGGAAAGTGGTGCGGGCAGCGCCACCCTGGCCCAGGGTCCGCAGGGACGTGTCCGGGTCAGATCGGCAGCGCGTGGGCGCGCGGCGGCCCGCGCAGCGTCGGCATCGAAGCATGCACCGACAGCGGCGGGACGGGCGGCGGGACGTCCCGGACGGGACGGCGGCGGGGCGGGGCCTGCGGGGCGAGCGCCGGAAGGACGAACAGCGGGAGGAGCCATGCGCGGAGGAACGCCAGCGCATGGTCGCTGCGGGCGACCGCGACGGCCAGGACCACCGTGGCGAGGGTGTGCAGCAGCAGCATCGCGAGACCCCCCGAGGTGGCGCCCATCGTGTCCTGCGCCGCGGGCGAGCAGGCGAGCTCGAAGGCCGCGTGGTGGCCCGGCATCGCGGAGGAGCTCTGGCAGACCGCGGGAGCGGCGGTCATGCCGAAGAGGGTGTGCAGCAGAAGCTGTCCGGCGCCCATGGCGAGCAGCGCCGACCGGAACGAGAGCGCACGCCGGGTGAGCAGTGTCATCGGGACCAGGAGGAGCGCCCCGAGGAGCAGGATCACCCCGAGGTGCGGCAGGTGCCCGGCGGCGAGGAGGTGGGACGCCGCGGACACCGACATGATGAGCGAGACGAGCGTGAGGGCCCGGAGATAGGGAAGGCCGCCACCAGCCATGCGCATCTCCCTCCCTGTCGTGCTCCCGTGCGTGGGTGAGGCCCCCGGCGCCTGGAACGGCCGACGCTCACCTGCCCGACAAGCGTACCGCCGTCGTCCGCGCCATCCGCGTACCGGTACTTCGTCCGGGCGCGGTCTCCGGATGGGCCCCGCGGGCACGAGCCGACAGGCCACGGGTCACGAGGCGTACTGGTGGCTGCCATGGAACCGGGGGGCACGGGCGGGGCACACCGGAAGGTCGTCCGGCACCACGAGGGAGCAGGATCCGGGGAGATCGAAGGCGGTGTGGTCGACCTGTCCGACGCCCAGGCGGCGGAGGGCGTCGAGGCCCTCGGTGTCGATGTGCTGGGCCTTGCTCGTATCGATCACGACGCGCGGGTCCCGCAGGATGCGGAAGCAGCGCCGGATGATGGGCAGCAGTGCCTGGCAGTTCTCCTCCGTGAGACACCCGTTGACCTCCATGCGCGCCTGGCGGAGGTCGAGGTCGATGTTGATGGTGACGCGCAGTTTGTGGCTCATGGTTGGGTCTCCCAGGGGGAAGGGTCCATGCCAAACTGCTTCAGCCCCCTCAGGCTAGAGCGGGTATCGGGATGGTGCCAGCGCGGAATTCCGCTTGACAGCCCCGCGCCGTCGTGTGTCCATCTACGCGGGAGGCTGCTCGAAGCGCGCGAGGTCCGGCCCCGTCAGGACGGCCGCGGGGTGCGGTCCGGCGGCGAGCAGCGCCCGGGTCCAGCCGGCCGGCCACGCCGCGCGGCGGGCGGCGACGATGACGTTCCCCGCCTGCCCGCCGCCCACCATGGCCGCCTCGGTCAGGACGGCGGTGGCCGGTGCGAGCGAGGAGAGCTGCCGGCTCTGCGCGCGGGCGAAGGCGAGCGGGGGGTCGTCGCCGACGTTCACCAGCACCACGCCGTCCTCCGCGCACACCCGCAGCAGATGCGCCGCGAAATCCGGGCCGGTCAGGTGGGCGGGCGCGTCCGCTCCCGCGAAGATGTCCAGCACGACGACGTCGAAGGCAGCGTCCGGCTGTTCGAGCACGGCATCCGCGGCGTCCCCGGCGATGATCTCGCAGGACGTGCCCTCCGGCAGCGGCATGGCGTCGAGGACGAAGTCGATCAGCTCGGACTCCAGGTCCACGGCGACCTGCCGGGAGCCGGGCCGCGTGGCCTGGACGTAGCGGACCAGGGTCAGGGCCCCGGCGCCGAGGTGCAGCACCCGCAGGGGAGTACCCGCGGGTGCCGCCAGGTCGATGACGTTCGCGATGCGCTGCAGGTATTCGTAGAAGACCCGGCCGGGATGCAGCATGTCCACGTGGGACTGCTGGGCGCCGCCGATGCTCAGGATCAGGGCGCCCTCGATGAAGGCGTCCTCGTCGATCTCCGCATACGCGCCGGTCCCGGGGAGCCAGCGGGTGGGGACCTCGAACTCCCCGTCCCCCTCCGCGTGCCCGTCCGCGAGCCCCTCCGTCTGCCCCGCCGGCCCGCTGCTCACAACCGGTCCCGCAGGGTCGCCAGGCGCCGTGCGCCCTCCTCGATCACGTCGAACTTCTTGCAGAACGCGAAGCGCAGCAGGGAGCGGGTCCGCTCGGCGCCCTCGGCATGGCAGAACATCGCCACGGGGATCGCCGCGACGCCGATCAGGGCCGGCAGGCGCCGGGCGAGGTCCGTGGCGTCCTCGATGCCGAGCGGTGCGGCGTCCACCATGGTGAAGAAGGTGCCCTCCGGCTCGAAGACGTCGAAGCCGGCCGCGCGGAGGCCCTCGCCCAGCAGGTCGCGCTTCTTCCGCAGGGTGCCCGCGATCGAGGCGAAGAACTCGTCGGGCAGCGCCAGGCCCTGGGCGACAGCGCCCTGGAACGGTGTGCCCGAGGTATAGGTGAGGAAGGTCTTGACGGTGCGCACCTGGGCGACGAGCTCGGCCGGACCGCTGAGCCACCCGATCTTCCAGCCCGTCACGGAGAACGTCTTGCCGGCGGAGGAGATGCTCAGGGTGCGCCCGGTCGCCCCGGGCAGGGACGCGATCGGCACGAACTCCGCGCCGAACGTGAGGTGCTCGTACACCTCGTCCGTCACGATGATCGCGTCGTAGCGCTCCGCCAGCCGCACGATCAGCTCGAGGGTCGGGCGCGTGAAGACACTGCCCGTCGGGTTGTGCGGGTTGTTGACGACGACGATCCTCGTGCGCTCGCTGAACGCGGCCTCGAGGCTCGCGGCGTCGGGCTGGAAGTCCGGCGCGCGCAGCGGGGCCGTGGTGTGCGTCGCGCCGGAGAGACCGATTACGGCGCCGTAGGAGTCGTAGAACGGTTCGAAGGTCAGCACCTCGTCCCCCGGTCCGGCGAATGCGAGGATCGCGGCGGCGATCGACTCGGTGGCGCCCGTGCTGACGATCACCTCGGTCTGCGGGTCCACCGTGAGGCCGTAGAAACGCGCCTGGTGCGCGGCGATCGCATGGCGCAGCACCGCGAGCCCCTGGCCGGGCGCGTACTGGTTCGCCCCGTCCGCGATGGCCGCCCGTGCCGCATCCAGGATCTCCCGCGGCCCGTCCTCGTCGGGGAAACCCTGGCCGAGGTTGACCGCTGTGTGCTGCTGCGCGAGGGCCGTGACCTCCTCGAAGATGGTGATGCCGAGCCGGCCGTCGTCGCCGAGCAGGTTCGCGCCGCGCGCCGCCCGCATCCACGGCGCCTCGCCGGTAGCCCGGGCAGGAGTCTGAGCGTCTGTCGTCATCCCACCAGTATTGCCGCTCCCACCGCCGGGGGCCCGACCGGTCCGTCACGGGCCGGCGGGACTGGGTACCGTGGGGGGATGAGCCGCGCCGTCTGCCCCGGATCCTTCGACCCCCTCCACAATGGCCACCTCGAGGTCATCAGCCGCGCCGCGCGGCTCTTCGACGAGGTGATCGTCGCGGTCTCGACGAACTACGCGAAGACGTACCGCTTCGACCTCGAGGAGCGCATGGCGTTCTGCGCGGAGAGCCTCGCGTACCTTCCCGGGGTGACGGTGGTCCCGATGGGGGAGGGCCTCCTCGCGGACTTCTGCCGGGAGCACGGCGCGAGCGCCCTCGTGAAAGGGCTGCGGTCCGGCCTCGACTTCGACTACGAGCTCCCCATGGCCACCATGAACCGCCACCTGGCCGACATCGACACCGTGTTCCTGCCCACGGACACCGAGTTCGCGCACGTCTCCTCGACCCTCCTGAAGGAGGTGGCGTCCCTCGGCGGCGACGTCACGCCCTTCGTGCCGGACGCGGTCAACAAGCGCCTGCGGAAGTCCGCCTGATCCGCCTGCTCCGTCGGACCGCAAGTCTCAGACGGGGCGTGCGCAGGCCGGTCGCACGAACGATGCCACGAGGGCCGTGCTCTCCTCGACGAACCGCCCGAGCCATCCGGACGCTCCGAGCCCGGGCCGCGACCCGGCCATGGTGATGTCCGCCTCGGAGCACTGCGCCAGGTTCGTCGACGCCCGGGTCACGTGGTAGGTGGAGGTGACGACGACGATCTCGTCCCAGCCGTTGTCCCGCGCCAGCGCGGCCACCGCGCGCGCCTCCCCCCGCGTGGTCAGCGGATCGGGGACGAAGCAGGTGATATCGGGGTTCTCCTCGGCGCAGACGGCGTCGGTCGCCGCATTGCCCGGCAGCCCGGTGGAGGAGAGGACCAGTTCGTCCGCGACGCCGTCGTCGATCAGTTCCCGGCCGAGCGGCAGGCGTTCCGCTGCCGCCCCGGCGAGGACGACGACGGCGTCGGCCCTGCCCGCCGGGCGGAGCGGGGGATCGTAAAACAGCGTCCAGGCGAGGACCAGCCAGGCCGTCAGGACTGCAGCCAGCAGCACGCCCACCGTGCGCAGGACCCGCAGGAGACGTCGACGCGGTGCGGGGGGCGGGGGATCGGACGTCACGGTCCGAGCCTAGACGCCGCGCCCGTTTTGGGCCTGCCCGCCTGATCAGGATAGGATGGTACGTCGGTCATATGTTCTACAGGAGTCACCATTAAAAGCGATCTCAGTTCGCCTTTGACTTTCAGTGTCAAGGATCTCGGACGCAGTCCGGGAAGCATGCGGACAATCGAAGAACATGCGCCGGTACCCAAGGATTTCGGCGTCGCCCTGATCGGCGTGCAGGAGGGTTCCGAAATGGAGCTGGACCTGCGCTTCGAATCGGTGCACGAGGGGATCCTGGTATCGGGAACGGCGAACGTCGAAGTAACCGGCGAGTGCGGCCGGTGCCTGGAACCACTGCGGTTCGACCGCGACGTGGAGATCCAGGAGCTCTTCTTCTACAGCGACTCAGCGTCGCTGTCGGTGGAAGAGGAAGAAGAACAGCACAGGGTGGAGAACGATTCGGTCGATCTGGAACCCGTGTTGAGGGATGCAGTGGTTACGTCGCTGCCATTCCAGCCGGTGTGCCGGGAGGATTGTCAGGGCCTGTGCTCCGAATGCGGAGCGCAGCTCAACGATGATCCTGACCACCACCATGAAGTTTTGGATCCTCGCTGGTCAGCCCTTGCCGGGCTGACGGGCACCGCCGCCGAGCAGGACGCGGCACCCAAGTCAGAGTCAGACGAGAAGGAAGAGAGTTAGCCGTGGCTGTCCCGAAACGGAAAATGTCCCGCGCGAATACCCGCGCACGCCGGTCCCAGTGGAAGGCAACCGCCCCCAAGCTGGTCAAGACCCTCGAGAACGGCCGCGTCACCTACAGCCTCGCCCACCAGGCCAAGGTTGTCACCGATTCCGCCGGCACCCCGCTGTTCCTTGAATACAAGGGCCGCAAGGTAGCCGACGTCTAACAACGGACCCGCGCTCCCGGCCGGCCTTGCGCCTGCCGGTGGCCGTCCGCTGCTGGATCAGCTGATGCAGTTGTGAAGAATACGGAAGACCTCACGAAGCGTCTCGGTGTCGATATCGACACCGGGACGCTTCGTCTTGCCCTGACGCACCGCTCCTACGCCTATGAGAAGGGCGGGATCCCGACGAACGAGCGCCTGGAGTTCCTCGGCGACTCGGTGCTCGGGCTGGCGGTCACCGATGCCCTGTACCGGGACCACCCGGATCTGTCCGAGGGCGACCTCGCCAAGAGGCGCTCCGCCGTCGTCAGCACCAGGGCGCTGGCCGGGGTGGCCCGCACCCTGGACCTCGGCAGCTACGTGCTGCTGGGCCAGGGGGAGAAGCTGACGAACGGACGCGACAAGGCCTCGATCCTGGCGGACACCATGGAGGCCGTCATCGGGGCCGCCTACCTCAGCCACGGCATCGAGACGGCGCGCGCCATGGTCATGCGGCTGATCGGGCCGCTGCTGCTCGATGCGGCGGTGCTCGGCGAGGGGACCGACTGGAAGACCCGCATCCAGGAAACGGCGGCTGCCCGGCGGCTCGGCACCATCGACTACCGGGTCGACGGGACGGGCCCGGACCACGCCCGGACGTTCACGGCACGCCTGCTGATCGGTGGCACGGAGTACGGCTCCGGGTGCGGCAATTCGAAGAAGGAAGCCGAGCAGGCGGCTGCGGCCGCCTCGTGGAAGACCCTCGCGGTGCCGCTGGACCCACTGCTGCCGGGCGGTCCCGCCGACGCCGACAGCACCGGCACCCCCGCGTCACCCGACGGACCCTGAGTGCCTGAACTCCCCGAGGTCGAGGTCGTCCGTCGCGGCCTCGCGCGCTGGGTGGCGGGACGCGTCATCGACTCCGTGGAGGTCCTGGATCCCCGGTCGCTCCGGCGGCACGTCGACGGCGTCGAGGACTTCGTCGGCAACCTCGCGGGGGCCCGTGTGCGCGACGTGGTGCGCCGGGGGAAGTTCCTCTGGATGACGCTCGAGGACGCAGGCCGGCCCGGTGGTCGCCCCCACGTAGCCCTCATGGCACACCTCGGGATGAGCGGACAGCTCCTGGTCGAGGACCCCGACGCGCCCCTGGAGAAGCACCTGAAGGTCCGCCTCGCGCTCTCCCCGGCGGTCGACGACGAGGGCGCCGCCCTGCCGGGTGAGCTGCGATTCGTCGACCAGCGGATCTTCGGCGGCATGTTCGTGGCCGACCTGGAGCCGACGCCGGACGGACTGCCCGGCGGGCTCGGCATCTCCGACCTCCCGCTCGTACCCCACCAGGCGGCGCACATCGCGCGCGATCCCCTCGACCCCGGATTCTCCGCAGCCTCCTTCCACGAGCGTCTCCGCGGCCGCAGGACGGGCCTCAAACGCGCGCTCCTCGACCAGGGGCTCGTCTCGGGGATCGGCAACATCTATGCCGACGAGGCGCTCTGGGCGGCCAGATTCCACTATGCGCGGCCCACGGACACCCTGCGACGACCCGACACGCAGCGCATCCTCGACGCCGTCACCTCGGTGATGCACCGGGCGCTGGCGGCCGGCGGCACCAGCTTCGACTCCCTGTACGTCAACGTGAACGGTGCGTCGGGCTATTTCGCCCGCGATCTGGAGGCCTACGGGCGGGAGGGCCGGCCCTGCCGACGGTGCGCCTCCGAGGGCAGGACCACGCTGTTGCGCCGCGAATCCTTCATGAACAGGTCCTCCTACCTGTGCCCGCACTGCCAGCCCAGACCACGGAATGCACGGTTCTGAGACGTTAGGGAAAAAAAGGTGATTTTCCCCTCGTGATCTAAATGTGACAACCGGCGTCGGCAGCCGGTACGGTTGGTCTCGCGTCCGATCCACAACGGATGGGCGCCCATCCTCACACTGCCTAACCCTGTCGATGAGGACGGACCGTTCGTACTACACATTCGACAGGGGCGGGGGAACCACTAGCGGACTCGATCACGGGTCCTAGGGGTAAAGACACGCGCAAACCAGCACTGGGGACGGTGGTTTGCAGAAAGCGCGTCCGGATGTCCCATCCGAACCCGACAGCTAACTTCGCAGGCATTGGGAAAGGCATCAACATGTCCAAGCAGAGCCATAACGCGCGCCACCGGGCCGTCCCCACGCGCATCAACCCCTTCATCACGGCATCACGCGCCGTCTCCGCAAGCGCCTCCGTCGCCGGCAAGCCTGCCGCCGTCGTCGCCGTTGCTTCCGGAATCATGTTCGGCGCATCGCTCCCGGCGAACGCCGCAGGCGAGGTCGCCACCCAGCCGGCAGCAGTCTCCACTGCTGCCGCGGGCACCCACACCGTCCAGGCCGGCGACACGCTCGGCTCCATCGCCGCGATGCACGGTCTGAGCGTCGACGTGCTGTTCGCAGCCAACGGGCTCGGCAGCGCCTCGGTCATCTACCCCGGCCAGTCGATCTCCCTCGGCGGTTCGGCTGCTCCTGCGCAGTACTCCGCGCAGTCGGCGTCGATCGTCGCACTGCCCGCCGCAGCACCCGCTCCGGCCGCAGCACCCGCTGCGCCTGCCGCAGCCCCCGCTCCGGCAGCCACCCCCGGTGTCAGCCTCCAGTCCGCCGCGTCGATCACTCCGGTGGCCGGCGGCGGCGTCGTCGGAACGGCGATGCAGGGCGTTGGATCGGGCTACGTGTACGGCGGAACCGCCTTCGGTGCCTGGGACTGCTCGGCCTTCGTGCAGTGGGCCTACGCCCAGAACGGCATCGACCTGCCCCGCACCACCTGGGCCCAGTTCGCTGCCATGACGCCCACCAGCAACCCCCAGCCGGGTGACCTGGTGAGCCAGAACGGCGGCAGCCACGTGGGGATCTACCTCGGCGACGGCCAGATGGTCAGCGCCCTGAACTCCTCGCAGGGTACCCTCGTCCACTCGGTCAACGCCATGTCGGTGGATGGTTACTACACCCGCTAACTGAGCCGCCGGCCCATGGTCGGCGACACCAGTCGGACGGTCAGAAGGACGGGATGCATCACGCATCCCGTCCTTCCGCGTTCCACGGCAAGCCGGAGGCGTCGACGGCGCCCGGAGCATGCTCGTTGTGCACGTGTGGCGGGTTGTCGACGGCAGGACCCACCACAGCTGCGCAATCAGGGCAGATAGGTGTGCCTGACGCGTATGGGTGTGCGCGCACCATCGGGCGCACGAGAAAACGAGGGAAGCCGGAGCCTCAGCGGTAGTACGCCGCCAGGCGCTCGAGCCCTTCGTCGATGCTCACGGACGGGCTCCAGTCGAGCACGCTGCGCGTGTGCCGCTGGTCGAACCAGTGCGCGGTCGACAGCTGCTCCGCCAGGAAGCGGGTCATGGGGGGTTCGTCCGTCCTGCCGAGCCGGAGCCAGGCCCGCTCGATCAGGGAACCGGCACCGCGGGCAAGCACTCCCGGCACGGACCGGGCGGGCGGCTCCACCCCGCCGGCACGGCAGATCCCGCCGAGCAGCTCGGCGATCGGGCGGGGCTCGCCGTTGGTGACGACCAGCGCCTGGCCCTGTGCCGCGTCCATCCGCCGCAGGCACGCGACGATGGCCGACGCCGCATTGTCCACGTAGGTGGTATCGATCAGGGCGGTCCCGCCGTCGAGCAGGGGAAGACGACCGTGACGGGCGCGCTCGATCACGCGTTCCACCAGCTGGGTGTCGCCGGGACCCCACACGATGTGCGGCCGGATCGCGGCGACGCGGAACGACGGCGTCGAACGGGCCAGGGCGAGCACCTCGGCCGCGGCCTTGGTACGGGCGTAGTCGCCGCGGGCGTGTGCCGGGTCCGCCGGACCGGAGGGAGCCCCGACCAGCGACGAGCCGTCGTGCGCGACGGACGGCGAGGACACATGGACGACGTCGGTGACCCCGGCCGCGCGGGCGGCGTCCAGCAGGATCCGCGTCCCGTCCACGTTGGTGCGCTCGAACTCGGCGGGCACCCCGGTGAAGGAGACCTTCGCCGCGAGGTGGATCACGGCGCGGCAGTCCTGCACCGCGGCGGCGACGGCCGCGGCATCCGTGATCGATCCGAGGACGTCCTGCGCACCGGATACCCCGGAGGGGCGCCGCTGCAGGCACCGGACGTCCTCCCCGGCGGCGACGAGGTGCTCGGCGACGGTGCGCCCCAGCATCCCGCTGGCACCGGTGACGAGGACGGTCACAGGGACCCCGCGCGGGCACCGGAGAGGAACCGGCCGCACCACTGCGCGATGCGCGTGCGGTCGATCTTGGCGTTGTGCCGGATGTCCACCGGGAGCGCGGGGACGGCGACGACCGCGGCGAGGTCGACACCGTGCCCCAGCGCGGCGGAGCGTGCCGCCTCCGCGACCGGAGCATCGGCCAGGGCAGGGCGCCGCCCCGCGGCGTCCGTCTCGAGGACCGCGACCACGGCCTGCGTGCCCGCGGGGCCCACGCCCACGAGGGCCGCCAGCCGGACGCCGTCGATCGTCTCCAGGGACTGCTCGAGGGCGACGGGCGTCAGGACGCCGGAGGCCGCCGTGATGATGTGGCCGAGCCGGCCCTCGACCCAGAGGCGCCCGTCGGCGTCGAAATGGCCGACGTCGCCGGTGCGGTGCCACGGGGGAGTCTGGGTGGACTCGTGCTGCGTCCTCCACAGCCGGAAGTAGCGGTCCTTGACATGGAGGGCGTCCACGAGGATCTCGCCGGTCCGCCCCGGCGCCGTGGTCGCCTCGCGCGTCGCGGCGCCGTCGGCGTCGAGCGGGCTGACGGCGACGCGGGCGCCGTGCACCGGGAGGCCGACGCACACCCCGCCGCCGGCGCCGTCGAGACCGTCCCGCGCGGCAGTCGCGGCGCGTCGGATGCCCGCGAGGTCGATGTCCGCGACGAGGAGGGACTCCGTCATGCCGTAGGGCGTGTGCAGGGTGGCGGACGGCACGAGGTCCTGTACCGCTTCGAGGAGCGGGACGGGGATCGGCGCCCCGGCCGAGAGCAGCAGTGAGATCCGGCCGAGGGCCGTCCTGCCCGCGTCGGTGAGCGCACCGGCGGTAGCGAGCACGTTGCGCAGGGCTGCCGGTGACGCGAAGACGACCGTCGCGTCGATCGCGTCCGCGGCGTCGGCCAGTGCCTGCGCGGTCAGCGTCCGCGGGGCTGTGACATCCATGGCCGGCGTGACCGACGTCGCTCCGAGGGCCGGTCCGAGCAGCGCGAACGGGGCGAAGCCCGCGACGAGCGAGGCCCCCTCGCCGAGTCCCAGGGTCGCCGCGACGGCGTCCCGCATGGCGGAGAGCTGCCGGTGCGTGTAGACGACGCCCTTCGCCGGTCCCGTGGAGCCGGAGGTGAAGAGGATGGCGGCGTCGGCATCGGCGGGCGGCGCCTCCACGACGGACGCCGCGGGCCGTGCGGCGCGCAGGTCGTTGAGCGAGGCCTCCACGCGCAGCGCCCGGCGCGTGGCCGCGGGCAGGGGAGAGGCGCTGATCCGGCGTCCGGGCCACCCGAAGGCGCGGGCCGCGACGAGGGCGCGCTCGATGCCGATGACGACGTCGGGCGCGGACCCCTTCACGGCGCGGCTGAGGCCACGCGCGCCGAGGCCGGCGTCCGCGACGACGATCACGGCGCCGATGCGCAGGCAGGCGTAGATGAGCACGGTCAGGTCCACGCCGGGCGGGACGAGGAGGCTGACCCGGCTGCCGGGACCGTAACCGAGCGCGGTCAGGCCGGCGGCGACGGCGGAGACGTCGTCGGCGAGGTCCCGCCAGGACAGGGTCCGCGGCGGGCCGGCGGGCTGCATCTGCGCGACGGCGGTCCGTGCGGCGTCCGGTCCGGCGGCGAGGTCGGTGAGCCGTTGGCCGAGCGGGACGTACGGGGCCCCGCCAGCAGAGGCGCCTTCCTCGCGGGACGGGACGTCGCTGGAGGGTGCGGGGTGTCCCACCGACCGTTCGGCCAGCCACTGCATGGCCGTCGACGCCGTGTCGGCGTCCTCCTGCACGAGGTGGCTCGCACGTTCGAAGCGGTGGATGTCCGCGTGGGGGAGACGCCGGGCGAGGTCCTCCAGGTAGGGGTCCGAGAAGATCGGGTCGTGCGGTCCCCACATCATGAGCACGGGGACCTCGAGGCTCCTGATCCCCTCGGCCGTCGCGGTCAGGGCCTCGTAGCTGGGGTGCGAGGGATCCGCGGGGATGTCCGAGACGAAGTGCGCGATGCCCTGCCGGTCGGCGGCGGTGCGGTACGGGTCCCTGAAGGCACGGCGCACATCCGGGGACAGGGCGGGCCGGGCGAGGGCCAGGGTCACGTCGAGGAACGCGCTGGTGGTCCGGGTGCCGAGGCCGTGGACGCCCGGGGCGAGGGCGAGCCGGAGCGGCGCGGGAATACGACGGTCCGGGTCCTGGTGGATGGCGGTGTTGGTGAGGATGACACCGGCCAGGTCCTCCCGGTTCCGGTGGGCGTAGCCGAGGCTGACGACGCCGCCCCAGTCGTGCCCCACGGTGACCACGGGGCCGGTCGGCCCGACGGCGGCGACGAAGTCCTCGAGATCGGTGATGCGGTCGGCCAGCCGCCGGAACACGCCTGTCCGCTCGGAGTAGCCCATGTCGAGCTGGTCCACGGCGATGACGCGCCAGCCCGCGGCCCGGCCGGCGGCCAGGTAGGTCCGCCAGAGGTAGGACCAGGTGGGGTTGCCGTGCACGCAGAGCAGCGTCCCCCGGACAGCGCCGTCCTCGAGGTCGGCGCCGTTGTCGAGGTAGTGCCAGCGATGGCTGGTGCCGGGGCGGTCCGCCGCGCTGGTGGAGGGCACGTCGAGGTACGTCGACCAGGAGGGGTCGACGCCGGGGAGTGCTACCACGCAATCTCCATCATCGATGTGTTCAGTCCGGACCCGACGCCGAGGCACAGGACGCGGTCCCCGGACCGCAGGGAGTCGGCTTCCTGGGCGAGGGTCATGGGCAGGGACGCCGGACCCACGTTGCCCCAGTGCGGGAAGGTGATGGGGACCCGCTCGCGCTCGAGGTCCACGGCCTTGATGATCGCGTTGGTGTAGGAGTTGGAGACCTGGTGGGTGACGTAGCGGTCCATGGAGTCCCAGGCCCAGCCGTCCGCCTGCGCCTCGTGCCACGCGGTGACCACGAGGTCCAGGCCGCCTTCCAGCAGGCCCTTGGTGTCGGTGTACATGCCGTCGATCCCGCCGACGCAGAGTTCGTGGTGCTCGGTTCCGGCGCGGGAGACACCGCCGAGGAGGCGGTGCGAACCCGGGTGCAGATCCGCAGGGCCGAGGACGGCGGCGGCCGCCCCGGACCCGAGGGTGAGGGTCGCGAACTCGCTGAGGAAGTCCTGGCGCGTCGAGTCCTCCCGGTTGAGCCGCCGGAACGTGGCTTCCTGGGTCTTCTGGGCGTCCTCGCCCGCGACGATCAGGGCGTACTTGATCTGCCCCGAATCGATCATGTTCGCGGCGAGGGTCATGCCGTTGACGAACCCGAGGCAGGCGTTCGCCAGGTCGAAGTTCAGGGCCGAGGAGGGGAGGCCGAGGGAGTGGTGGATCTTCACGGCGACGGACGGCTCGAGGTTGCGCCGCGTCACCGAGGTGTTGATGAGGAGGCCCACCTCGCCCGGCTCGATGCCCGCCTCAGCCATCGCCTTGGCGCCGGCCTCGATGGCGGCGTCGTCGAAGTCGGTGCCCGGCGACCACCAGCGGCGTTCGGTCACGCCCGCCACGCGCTCGAGGAGCCGCTTGGAGAGGCGCAGCCTCTTCAGGCTGGGAGCAAGCCGTTCGTCGAACTCTGCGGAACTGACGACTACCGGCGCCTCCACACTCGTGACGGCGAGCAAGGCCGTGTTGTCATGTCGGAAGGTCGCGTTACCGGTCAAATTTCCTGCCTCGTCAACTGATAGCGCCGGTCTGTGGCCGGGAAGGACCCACGGGTGGATCGGCCTGGACGCCTTCTGGATACTGCTGAAACTTTCGTAAGCCTACTTGGTAATGCAGTGGCGGTCACTCCGGAAACGTCCGGGACCACCGTCCTGGCGACCCGCTGCCCGGTACCGTCGGTGTCCTCCGGTAGATTAGGGAGGTCCTACCCCATCTGGAGAGCCTGCCACCGTGCATCTGAAGAGTCTAACCGTGCGAGGGTTCAAGTCTTTCGCCTCGGCAACCACCTTCGACTTCGAGCCGGGTGTCACCGCCGTCGTCGGCCCCAACGGGTCCGGCAAGTCGAACGTCGTCGACGCGCTGGCCTGGGTCATGGGCGAGCAGGGGGCCAAGACGCTCCGCGGCGGCCGGATGGAGGACGTCATCTTCGCCGGGACGACCGGCCGTGCGCCGCTCGGGCGGGCCCACGTCTCCCTCACCATCGACAACGCCGACGGCGCCCTGCCCATCGAGTACGCCGAGGTGACCATCGCCCGCACGCTCTTCCGGGCCGGCGGCTCCGAGTACGCCATCAACGGCAAGAGCTGCCGGCTCCTCGACATCCAGGAACTCCTCTCCGACTCCGGGCTGGGCCGCGAGATGCACGTCATCGTGGGCCAGGGGCAGCTGGACAAGGTGCTGCATGCCACACCCGAGGAACGGCGCGGCTTCATCGAGGAGGCCGCCGGGATCCTCAAGCACCGCCGCCGGCGCGAGAAGACCGTCCGGAAGCTCGACGCGATGCAGACGAACCTCGCACGGCTGTCCGACCTCACGGGGGAGCTGCGCCGGCAGCTCACCCCGCTCGGGAAGCAGGCGGAGGTCGCCCGGCGCGCCCAGCAGGTGCAGTTCGCGGTACGTGATGCGAGGTCGCGCCTGCTCGCCGACGAGCTCGTGGCCCTGCGCGCAGGGTTCGAGCGGGACGTCGCGGCCGAGGCCGCCCTGCAGGCCCGCCGCGACGAGATCGGGACGCTGCTCGGCGCCGGCCAGGAGCGGCAGGCGGACCTCGAGCAGGCCGCCGCCGCAGCCGTGCCCGCGCTCAACCGGACACGCGAGGCCTGGTACGCGCTCTCGAGCGCCCGGGAGAAGCTCTCCGCCCTCGCCACGCGCGCCGAGGACCGCGGACACCTCCTCGGGCAGGCGACGGAACCGGACCAGGGCCGCGATCCCGACCACCTCGACCGGCAGGCCGGGCGCGTGCGGGCGGAGGTCGCCGGCCTCGAGGAGGAGGTGGCGTCCCTCGGCCGCGCCCTCGAGGAGACCCTGACAGCCCGGCGGACCGCGGAAGAGGCCTCGGCCGCCGAGGACGCGAGGCTCGCACGCCTCCTGCGGGCCGCCGCGGACCGGCGCGAGGGAGACGCGCGGCTCACCGGCGCCGTGGGCGCGGCACGCTCGCGCGTCGAGTCCGCGGTGGCCGAGCTCGGGCGCCTGCGCGCGTCCATCACCGCGGCCGAGGAACGACGGCGGACCGCCGAGCGCGAGTTCCAGGCACTCGAGGGCCGGGTCGCGGGGGACGAGGAGGGCGAGGAGGGCCTCGACGCGGAGTACGAGGCGGCGTCGGACATCCTCCGCTCCCTCACGGGGGACGTGGCAGCACTCGTGGAGGAGGAGCGTGCCACGGAGCGCGAGCGCGGCGCCCTGGCCGCGCGGCTCGAGGCGCAGCGCGAGGGCCTGCAGCAGCGCGACGGTTCCGCGGCCCTCCTCGCCGCGGGGCTCGACGGCGTGCTGGAACCGCTCGCCCGGCTCCTGCACGTGAGCCCGGGCTTCGAGAAGGCGGTCGTCGCGGCGCTCGCCGGTTCCGCCGACGCCGTCGCCGTCGAGAGCATCGCGGCGGCGGCGCACGCGGTCGGGGTCATGAAGGACGACGACGCCGGCCAGGTCTCGCTCGTCGTCGCCTCCGGACCGGGGGCGACCAGCCGGCCGGAGACGGCGGACGCGGCGCCGGAGCCTTCCGACGCCGTCGTTCCCGCGCTCGCCGTCGTGACGGCCCCGCCCGCGCTGCAGCCTGCCGTGGCCGCGCTGCTGGACGGCGTCGTGGTGGTCGCGGACCTCGAGGCGGCGCGCCGCGCCGTCGAGGAGGGCACCGCATCCTTGGCGGTCACGCGCGACGGCGACGTCCTGTCCCGCCACACGGCCCGCGGCGGTTCACCCGGTGCGGCGGGGTACCTCGAACTGCGGGCCGCCGCCGAGGACACGGAGGAGAAGCTGGCGCAGGCCGGTGCCGCCGCGGACCGTCTCCGGTTCCGCCTGGCCGCAGCGCGATCCGCCCGGCAGGAGGCGCAGCAGCGCGTCGACGGCGCGCTCGAGCGCCTGCACGAATCCGATGCGCGGATGGCCGCGGTCACCGAGAAGCTCGGCCGGCTGCAGGGCGAGCTGCGGTCCGCGGGAGGGGAAGCCGAGCGGCTTGCCGTGCTCGCGCGGGCGGCCGAGGCCAATCTCGCGCAGGAGGAGGCCCGTTTGCAGGACGCCGCCGGGCGGCTGAAGAACCTCCAGGAGCAGCCCGTGGAGGCCGAGCCCTCGAGCGAGCACCGCGACGCCCTGCGGCGCGCCGCGGTGGATGCCCGTCAGGCCGAACTGGAGGCACGCCTCGCGCTGCGCGGCCGTGAGGAGCAGCTTTCCGCGCTCGCGAACCGGGCCGCGTCCCTGGAACGCGCGGCGCAGTCCGAACGCCGCGCCCGCGAGCAGGCGGCGGAGAAGGCGAGGATCCGCCGGGCCCAGGCCGTCAGGGCGGCGGAGGTCGCCGCGGCGGCGCGTCGGGCGGAGCAGCGGGCCGCGCAGTCCGTGGCCGTCGCGGCGGACCAGCGCGACGCCGCCGAGCGGCTGCGCGGGCAGCAGGATGCCGAGCTGCAGGAGGTGCGGGCCTCCAACGCGGCCCTCGGCGTCGAACTGGCACGGCTCACGGACTCCGTGCACCGGGACGAACTCGCCCGTACCCAGCAGCGCCTGAGGATCGAGGTGCTCGAGAACCGCTCCATCGAGGAGCTCGGCCTCACCCCGGACCACCTCGTGGACGAGTTCGGTCCGCACCTGCCCGTGCCCGGCGACGCGGCGACGGAGGACAAGTGGGCGGCGCTGCGCGCGCCGGTCGACGACGACGGCAACCCCGTGCCGCAGGGCGTCCCGTTCGTGCGCCAGGAGCAGGAGAAGAGGCTGAAGCGGGCCGAACGGGACCTCGCCGCGCTCGGCAAGGTGAACCCCCTCGCCCTCGAGGAGTTCGCGGCGCTCGAGGAACGGCACCAGTTCCTGAGCACCCAGCTCGCCGACCTCAAGGCGACCCGGAAGGACCTGCTGGACATCATCCGGGAGGTCGACGAGCGCGTGGAGCAGGTCTTCGCGGCCGCGTACCGGGACACCGCCGACCAGTTCGAGCGTGTCTTCGCGACCCTCTTCCCGGGCGGTGAGGGCCGGCTGGTGCTCACGGACCCGACGGACATGCTCGCCACCGGCATCGAGGTCGAGGCCCGGCCCGCCGGGAAGAAGATCAAGCGGCTGTCACTGCTCTCGGGCGGCGAACGGTCGCTGACGGCCGTCGCGCTGCTCGTCGCGATCTTCAAGGCTCGGCCCTCGCCGTTCTACGTCATGGACGAGGTGGAGGCCGCCCTCGACGACACGAACCTCGGGCGGCTGATCACGATCTTCCAGGAACTGCGGGAATCCAGCCAGCTGATCATCATCACGCACCAGAAACGCACCATGGAGGTCGCCGACGCCCTCTACGGCGTGACGATGCGCGGCGACGGCGTGTCCACGGTCATCAGCCAGCGCATCAGTGCCGAGAGACAGGACGCCCTCGGCTAGGACCCCGGGGTCCCCTGCTCCTCCGCGGACGGGCGGGCGCTGCGGCGCTGCGATCCGGCATCGCCGTCGTCACCGTCAGATCTGTCATCGCCGACATCGCTTTCGGAGGCATCGGTGGGCGGCAGGGTGCGCTCCGCCCGGGGCAGCGTCTCCCGGGACAGCGCCCAGACACCGGCCGCGAGGGCGGTCAGGACGCCGGTCACGGTGAAGGCGAGGGCGAAGGAGCCGAAGGAGAGCTGGTCGATGATGAGTCCGGCGAGGATCGGGCCGAGGATCGCGCCGAAGTCCGAGCTCATCTGGAAGGTCGCGAGGACCCTGCCGCCGCTGCGGTCGTTGCCGACGACGTCGGCCACCGCCGCCTGCTGCGCGGGATTCAGGAGGCCCGTGCCGATGCCCGCGACGACGCACAGGGCCAGGAACACCACCACGTTGCCGGAGAAACCGAGCGCGATCATCGCCGCCCCGTTCACGAGGAGGCCCGTGATCACGAGCGGCCGCCGGCCCAGCGAGTCGGCGAGCCCGCCCGACATCGTGAGGGCGAGCGCTGTTCCCGCCGCGAAGAAGGCCAGGGAGATGCCGGCGATCTCCGTACCCGCTCCGAGGACCGCGTCCGCGAAGAGCGGCACCAGCGCCATCCGGACGCCGAAGGAGGACCAGCCGTTCGCGAAGCTGGACGCCAGCGCCGCCCGGTACCCGGAATCCGTGACCGCCTCGCGCACCGTGAGGGCCGGCTTGTCGCGCGCCGCCTTGCGGTCCGAGAGCGAGGTGTCCTTCAGCTGGAAGAAGACGACGGCGGAGGCGACCAGCAGGGCCGCCGCGTAGACGAGGAACGGCACCCGCAGGCCGAACCGGGCCAGCAGGCCGCCCACGATCGGGCCGCCGATGCTCCCGAGCAGGAACGCCGTGGCGTAGGCGCCGGAGACCCGCCCGCGGATGGCCGGCGGGGCGAGCCGCACGATCAGGCCCATCGCGGAGACCGTGAACATCGTCGAACCGATCCCGCCGAGGGCGCGGAAGACGAGGAGCTGCCAGTAGTCCGCCGCGAAGGCGCAGGCAGCGGTGGACAGCGCCACGATGAGCAGCCCGACGATATACACGGGCCGTTCGCCGAGCCGCTCCACGAGGCGGCCTCCCGCGGGCGCGAAGACGAGGCGCGTGAACGCGAAGGCGCTCACGATCACCGCCGATGCGGTGACACCGACGTCGAAGCTCTGCGCGAACTGCGGCAGGATCGGCGCCACGAGGCCGAATCCGATGGCGATGACGAACGCGGCCGCGATGAGGACCCTGATCTCCCGCGGGATCCGCTGCCGCTCCCCGGCGGGTGTGGCACCGTCCCCGGTCCGTCGTCCGGGACGGGGGATGCGGAAGGGGGAGCGCTTGGGTACGCGGGGGAATGCGGCCATGGTCCTCGCATTCTGTCACCGCCCCGGCGTCGGGGGTCAATCCGTGCGTGCAGGACCCATATGAGAAGGTGGATCGGTGAACGACATCCTCCTGCCTGTCATCTTCGTCATCCTCGCGATCGCCGTGATCGGCTCGCTCGCCGTCCTCCTCGTGCGTGGCAGACGGACCCCTCCGGGCCTGTACTCCTCGCCCCGGGACCCCGACGACCAGGTGGAGGGCGGGACGCACGGCGCCACGTCCACGGACGTCCTGGAGCGGCCCGACGGACTCCCGACGGGCGTGCTCGTCCCGAACGACCTCAGCGGGCTGGAAGAGGCGCCCGCCCCGCGCCTGGACACCGTCGACCCCGTGCAGGGGCGGCTCGCCCGGCTGCGCGCCCGCCTGGTGCGGTCCAACAACGCCCTCGGCAAGGGCCTCCTCGCCCTCCTGTCCCGGGACAACATCGACGAGGACGTCTGGGACGAGGTGGAGGAGACCCTCCTCATGGCGGACCTCGGCACCGAGCCCACCATGGAACTCGTCGATGCGCTGCGCGCACGCGTCAAGGTGACCGGTAGCCGCAACCCGGCCGAGGTCAAGGACATGCTCCGCGAGGAACTCGTGAAGCTCGTCGATCCCACGATGGACCGGTCCCTGGCCACCCAGCGGCACGCGGACCGTCCGGCGATCGTCATGGTGGTCGGCGTCAACGGGGTGGGCAAGACCACCACGGTCGGCAAGCTGGCCCGCGTGCTCGTCGCCGACGACAAGGACGTGCTCCTCGGCGCCGCGGACACGTTCCGCGCCGCCGCCGCCGAGCAGCTCGCCACCTGGGGGGCGCGTGTCGGCGTGCCGACGGTCAAGTCCGACGTCGACGGCGCCGACCCCGCGTCCGTCGCCTTCGAGGCGGTCAAGACCGGCATCGAGGAAGAGGTCGACGTCGTCCTCATCGACACCGCCGGGCGCCTGCAGAACAAGGTGGGCCTCATGGACGAGCTCGGCAAGGTCAAGCGCGTCATCGAGAAGCAGGGCACCGTGGACGAGGTCCTCCTCGTCCTGGACGCGACCACGGGCCAGAACGGCCTCAACCAGGCGCGCGTGTTCGCCGAGGTCGTGAACATCACCGGCATCGTCCTCACCAAGCTGGACGGGACCGCCAAGGGCGGCATCGTCGTCGCCATCCAGCGCAGCCTCGGCGTGCCCGTGAAGCTCATCGGGCTGGGCGAGGGCGCGGACGATCTCGCCCCGTTCGACGCCGAGGGCTTCGTCGACGCGCTGCTCAGCTAGGGCCGGCCGGAGCGGGGCGCACCCCGCCCCGCGTCAAGGCCCGGCGAGCCGGGAAACCTGCAGGAAACACGATCGACACGGGGTCTTTACTCCCGCGCTCAGCCTGTAACCTGCGTGCAACGCGATGCCCCCGGGACCGAAACACGACCATCGCATTCTGGAGGAGCGGGAAGTCCCCGCCCCTTTGGAAGGATCGTGTTTGATGGATCTGACAGCAGGCCACGTCTGGGTGATGATCTCAGCCGCCCTCGTACTTCTCATGACCCCCGGGCTCGCCTTCTTCTACGGCGGCATGACCCGCGCCAAGGCCGCCCTCAACATGATGATGATGAGCTTCATCGCCGTCGGACTCGTGGGGATCGTGTGGGTCCTCTGGGGCTACTCGATGACCGGCGGCGACGGCATCGCCCAGCTCTTCGGCAACCCCTTCACCTCGTTCGGCATGAGCGGGCTCATCGGCACCGAGGACCTCATCGGCGCCGGGTACGGCGCAACATTCGCCATCATCACCGTGGCCCTGATCAGCGGTGCCATCGCCGACCGCGCCAAGTTCGGTGCCTGGGTGATCTTCGTCCCCATCTGGGTGACCCTCGTCTACTGCCCCCTCGCGTTCATGGTCTGGGGCGGGGGCCTCCTGAGTGCCGACGGCGCCGTGGGCGGCGCGGTCGGCGAGGCCGTCGACTTCGCGGGCGGCACCGTGGTGCACATCAGCGCCGGCGTCGCGGCCCTCGTGCTCGCCCTGATCCTCGGCAAGCGCCAGGGATTCGGCAAGGACCCGGCGCAGCGCCCGCACAACATCCCGTTCGTGATGCTCGGCGCCGCACTCCTGTGGTTCGGCTGGTTCGGCTTCAACGGCGGCGCCGCCGGTTCGGCCGAGGAAGCGGGCCTGATCTGGGTCAACACCATGGCCGCCCCCGCGGCCGCGATGGTGGGCTGGCTCATGACCGAGCGCATCCGCGACGGCCGTCCCACCTCGCTCGGCGCAGCGTCGGGCATCGTGGCCGGCCTGGTGGCCATCACCCCGGCCTGCGCGAACGTCAGCCCCGTCGGCGCCATCTGCCTGGGCATCGTCTCCGGTGCGGTCTGCGCCCTCGCCGTCGGCGTCAAGTACCGGCTCGGCTTCGACGACTCGCTCGACGTCGTCGCCGTCCACCTCGTCGCCGGGATCGTGGGCACCCTGTCCCTCGGGTTCATCATGCTGCCCGTCGAGGGTGAGGGTGGCGGCCTCTTCTACGGTGGCGGCGCCGGCCAGCTGGTCGCGCAGATCGTCGCCGCAGCCATCGCGATCGCCCTCTCGGCAATCATGACCGCCATCATCGGCCTCGCCATCCACAAGACCATCGGCTTCCGGATCAGCTCGGACGACGAGGTGTCCGGCGTGGACCTCACCGAGCACGCGGAGACCGCCTACGAATTCGGCGGGCTCGGCGTCGGTGGATCCTTCCACCCGTTCGCCGATCAGATGGTCACCCAGCAGGGCGGCAAGCACAGCACCAAGCAGAACTCCTCACAGCAGGACGTCACGGAAGGCGCTCGTTCATGAAACTGGTCACAGCAATCGTCCGGCCCGACAAGCTCGACGGTGTCCGGGGGGCCCTGGAGAACTACGGCGTGCAGGGCCTCACGGTGAGCCAGGCGAGTGGTTACGGCCGCCAGCGCGGCCACACCGAGGTCTACCGCGGCGCCGAGTACACCGTGGACCTCCTCCAGAAGGCGCGCGTCGAGGTCCTCGTCGCGGACGCGTGGGTGACCGACATCGTCGACGTCCTGGTCTCCACCGCCAACACCGGTCGCGCCGGGGACGGCAAGGTGTGGGTCATCCCTGTCGAGGAGGCCGTCCGCGTCCGCACCGGCGAACGGGGCGAAGCCGCCCTCTAGGGGAGGCTCCACCGCACGAGGAGCACAGGCACAGCACAGAACGCCCGGCCGGGCCACCCCGGCCGGGCGTTCTGCTTGCCCTGGAAGCAACCCTTGCCGTCCCCGAGCAACGGGCATACCCTTGAACAACCTCCTGGTTGATCAACGGATACATTGATCAACCAGGGAGGTGGAACCTCAGGAGCGTGACCCCGTGACCGACGACGAACGCCTCGACCTCGCCTTCCTGGCGCTGGCCGATCCCGTCCGCCGCCGCATCATCGCCCGGCTCAGCCGGGGCCAGGCCACGGTCAACGAACTGGCGGAACCCTTCGCGATCACCAAGCAGGCGGTCTCGAAGCACATCCAGGTCCTCGAGCAGGCGGGGCTCGTCACGCGCACGCGCGACGCCCAGCGCCGGCCCGTCCACCTGAATCCCGCACGGCTGGAGGCGCTCACCGCCTGGATCGACCAGTACCGGCTGGTCCGCGAGGAGCAGTTCCGCGGCCTCGACGCCGTGCTATCCACCCAGGCCGCGGCCCGCGGCCCGCAGGCGAAGGACTCGTCATGAGCAATGCCCTGAATCTCCTCGTCCCCGAAGGCCTCCCCTTCATCGATCTCGACCGCGAGTTCGACCATCCTGTGGCGGAGGTCTTCCACGCGCACAAGGACCCCGACCTCGTGGCCCAGTGGCTGGGCCCGCGGCGCCTCCGGCTGGGCGTCGAGCAGTACGACTTCCGGACCGGCGGCAGCTACCGCTACACCCACACCGGCCCGGACGGCGTGGACCACGTGTTCAGCGGTGTCTTCCACACCGTCCGGGAGAACGATTTCGCGATCCAGACCTTCGAGTACGACGGGTACCCGGACGTGGTCAGCATCGAATTCCTGACCTTCCAGGACCTGGGGGGCGGCAGGACCCGGCTGAGCGCCCACGCCGTCTACCCGACCATGGAGGCCCGGGACGGCATGGTGCAGTCCGGGATGGAGGGCGGACTCTCCGAGGCCTACGAACAGCTCGAGGAACTGCTGGCCCGCGCGAAGGTCTGAGGACTCCCGGGGAGCCCGCCGCAGCCGCGCACCCGCCCGGACCTCCTGCGCCCGGACCTCCTGCGCCCTACTCCTTCCGGCCGTGCGACGACGGCCATGCCTCCGGCCCCTCCGAGCCCGCCTGGTACTCCTCGAGGGGCACGCGGCCCTCCGACCACGCCTTCAGGACGGGCTCCACGATGCGCCAGCAGTCCTCCGCGGTGTCGCCGCGGACCGAGAGCGTCGGATCGCCGGCGAGGACTCCCTCGATCACCTCGCCGTAGGGGAGCAGGTCCGTCTGGTTGAGGTCGGCGCTGAGGGTCGCCCGGTCCAGGGCGAAGATGTCACCGGGCCCGTTGACGTCGATCTCGAGCTGCAGCGTGTCGGGGCCGAATCCGATACGCAGCTTGGTCGGCGCGTCCTGGCCCGTGAATCCGACGGGCAGGTGGCTCACCGGCTTGAAGGTGATGACGGCCTCCTTGCGCTTGATGCCGAGCGCCTTGCCGGAGCGGAGGACGAACGGCACGCCGGACCAGCGTTCGTTGTTGATGGACACGGTGATCTCCGCGAGCGTCTCGGTGCCCTTCTCCGGGTCGACGCCGGGCTCGGCCGCGTAGTCGGGGATCTCCCGGTCGCCGATCGTGCCCGCGGCATAGCGTGCCCGGCGGCTGCTGCCCGGACTGTCCAGGTCCACCGAGCTGGCCCGGAGGATGGAGCCGATGTGGTCGCGGAGGTCCCTCTCGTGCAGGGTCGACGGCGCGTTCAGGGCCAGGAGTGCCATGACGTGCAGCAGGTGGCTCTGGATCATGTCGCGCAGTGCGCCGGCGCCGTCGTAGTAGCGGGCCCGGTTCTCGAGCGCGAGGTCCTCGTCGAAGATCACCTCGACCTTCTCGATGTGCAGGTTGTTCCACACCGGCTCGAGGATGCGGTTGGCGAATCGCAGGCCGAGGATGTTGAACACCGTCGCCTTGCCGAGGAAGTGGTCCACGCGGTGGATGTTCTGCTCGGGCACCAGCTTCGAGAGCTTCTCGTTGAGGCGGTGCGCGCTGGCCTGGTCCGTGCCGAAGGGCTTCTCCATCACGAGGCGGGTGCTCTTCGGCAACGCATCCGTCCCGAGGGCGCTGCAGGCCAGCTGGCTGACGGCGGGGGGCAGCGCGAAGTAGATGGCCACCGGCCCCTCGAGGCCCTGCACCAGATCGGCCAGCCCGTCCTTCGTGACGTCGAGGAAGTGGTACCAGCTGTCGTCGCGCACCTGCTGCAGCGACGCCCGCCCGGCGTCGTCCGCCTTCTCGCGGGCGGCGGCGAAGGAGCTGTCCAGCCTCTCGCGCCATTGCTCGTCGGTCCAGTCGTCGGAGCCCGCGCCCACGAGCTTGAGGCCGTCGGCGCGGCCGAGGCGGACGAGCCGTGCGAGTCCCGGCAGGAGGAGGCGTCCGGTCAGGTCGCCGGAGGCACCGAGGATCAGGAGCGTCCTGACGCGGGTGTCGGCGTCGGCGGGAATGGTGTCGTGCTCTGCGAGCGAGTGTGTATCCACTTCTTCACCTTGCCACTTCTGCCCGCGGGTGTCCTGCGCCGGCGGGGTGCGTCGCTGTTCGCGCGCGGGGGTCGTACGAGGAACGCTCCCGGACGTCCCCAGTTGATACCCTTGGGAGTTGAGTCTCCAAAGTCCCCGATGAAAGTAGTGCACGGCACGTGTTCAATTCACTCTCCGACCGGCTGACTGCGACCTTCAAGAACCTCCGCGGCAAGGGCCGCCTCACCGAGGCGGACATCGATGCCACGGTCCGCGAGATCCGCCGAGCCCTGCTCGACGCCGACGTCGCCGTCCCCGTGGTCCGCGCCTTCACGGCCGCCATCAAGGAACGCGCCCTCGGCCTCGAGGTCTCGCAGGCCCTGAACCCGGGCCAGCAGATCGTCAAGATCGTCAACGAGGAACTCGTCGGGATCCTCGGCGGCGAGACCCGGCGCATCCGCCTCGCGAAGAACCCGCCCACCGTCATCATGCTGGCGGGCCTGCAGGGTGCCGGAAAGACGACACTCGCGGGCAAGCTCTCCAAGTGGCTCAAGGGCCAGGGCCACAGCCCGCTGCTCGTCGCCTGCGACCTCCAGCGCCCGAACGCCGTCCGCCAGCTCCAGGTCAACGGCGAGCGGGCGGGCGTGCCCGTCTACGCGCCGCACCCGGGCGTCAGCTCCGAGTTCGAGGCCGCCACCGGCGACCCGGTCGCCGTCGCCCGCCAGGGCGTCGCCGAGGCACGCGCCCGGCTGCACGACGTCGTCATCGTCGACACCGCCGGACGCCTCGGCGTGGACGCCGAGCTCATGCAGCAGGCGGCGGACATCCGCGCGGCCATCAGCCCCGACGAGGTGCTGTTCGTCATCGACGCGATGATCGGCCAGGACGCCGTCAACACCGCGCTCGCCTTCAACGAGGGCGTGGACTTCACCGGCGTCGTCCTGACCAAGCTCGACGGCGACGCCCGCGGCGGTGCCGCGCTCTCGGTCGCGTCCATCACCGGCAAGCCGGTCATGTTCGCCTCGACGGGTGAGGGGCTCGGCGACTTCGAGCTGTTCCACCCCGACCGCATGGCCTCGCGCATCCTCGACATGGGTGACGTCCTCACCCTGATCGAGCAGGCTGAGCAGTCCTGGGACAAGGACGAAGCGGCGCGGATGGCGAAGAAGTTCGCCGACCAGGAGGACTTCACCCTCGACGACTTCCTCGCGCAGATGCAGCAGATCCGCAACATGGGCTCCATGAAGAAGATGCTCATGATGATGCCGGGGGCCGCCAACATGCGGGAGCAGCTCGAGAACTTCGACGAACGCGAGATCGACCGCGTGGAGGCCATCGTCCGGTCGATGACCCCGCACGAGCGCCTTGCCCCCAAGATCATCAACGGATCGCGCCGCGCGAGGATCGCCCGCGGTTCCGGCGTCCACGTCTCCGAGGTCAACGGGCTGCTGGAGCGCTTCA
Organism: Arthrobacter antioxidans; assembly: GCF_023100725.1. Lineage (NCBI taxonomy): Bacteria > Bacillati > Actinomycetota > Actinomycetes > Micrococcales > Micrococcaceae > Arthrobacter > Arthrobacter antioxidans. Next base: position 2,200,314 of record NZ_CP095501.1, on the reverse strand, counting down.
CGCAGGCCCAGAAGATGATGAAGAAGATGGCCTCCGGCGGCGGAATCCCGGGGATGCCCGGGATGGCCGGTCCGGGAGGCTTCGGCGGTCCCCGCAAGACCAAGGCCGCCGCCGCGAAGGGCAAGAAGAAGCCGCGCTCGGGGAACCCTGCGAAGGCGGCGCAGGAGCTCCAGGAGGCGGAGGCTCGGCGCGCTGCCGCACGCACGGCAGCGCCCTCCGGTGCGGCCTTCGGCGGGCAGCAGGACTTCGACCCGTCGGCGATGAACCTCCCCAAGGGCTTCGAGAAGTTCCTCGGGAAGTAGCGCGCCGGTGCTGTCCGAGGATGTGACCCGTCGATGCCGTCCCTGATGGGCGCCGGGCTGTGATGGGTGCCGAGCGCGTGGTGTTCGTGCACGGCAGCGGGTCCTTCGGTGCCGCGGCCTGGCCCCGGCAGCACGGCCTGTCCATCGACTTCGACTGCCTGTACGTCCGCCGGCACGGGTTCTCGGCCACCGAGGAGCCGGTCGCCACGGACCATGGCCGGGACCAGGAGATCATCGCGGACGCCCTGGGCGGCGGGGGACACGTCGTCGCCCATTCCCAGGGCGCCGTGGCGGCCATGATGCTCGCCGTCGAACGTCCCGACCTGGTGCGCTCGCTCACCCTCGTGGAGCCTGCGTGCTTCTCCCTCACGGCAGAGCTCCCGGCCACGGCCGCGCACATCGCCCTCATGACGCCGCTCTTCGCGGAGCGCCACGCGATGTCCGACGACGACTTCCTCCGCGCCTTCGTGCGGCGCGTGTTCGACGCCGACGCGCGGACACCCGCCACGACCGATGCCCGGCGCGACGCCGCGAGGCTCCGGCTCCAGAGCCCTCCGTGGGAGGCCCCACTGGCGATCGTCCCCGGCGTGCCGACCCTGGTGCTGACCGGCGGGTGGGAGCCCCTGTACGAGGAGGTCGCCGAGTACCTCGCCGGCACGGGCGCGATCCACCGGGTAGCACCCGGCGGGCACCGGCCGCACGACACCCCCGAGGGAGACGCGCTCATCCGGTCCTTCCTGCGCGCCGGCCTGCACCAGGCCGCAGCGTGAGGAACGCCGCCGACGGGCCTCATGCTGCCTGACGGGCCCGGGTTCCTGCATCTCACCGGGACGGTGCTGCTGTCGCCGTCGCGGTCGGTGGCGGACGTCTACGTGCAGGACGGCCGCTTCACCTTCCGGCGCCCGCCCGGCCCTCCGCTGCGGACCATCGAGGGCTGGGTGCTGCCCGGCCTGGTGGACGCCCACTGCCACGTCGGCCTCGACCGGCGCGGCCGGGTCCCCGACGACCTGGCGGAACAGCAGGCCCTGCAGGACCGCGATGCAGGCACGCTGCTCATCCGCGATGCCGGCGTCGTCAATGACACGCGGTGGGTCCAGGAGCGCGCGGACCTGCCCCGCCTGGTGCGCGCGGGCCGCCACGTGGCACGGACCCGCCGCTACTTCCGCGACTACGCCGTCGAGGTGGAACCTGCGGATCTCGCCGGGGCCGTCGCGGAGCAGGCGCGGCGCGGCGACGGATGGGTCAAGATCGTGGGGGACTGGATCGACCGCTCCCTCGGCGACCTCGCCCCCGCCTTCCCGCCCGCGGCCCTGAAGGACGCCGTCGACGCCGCGCACGCGGAGGGTGCCCGCGTGACGGCGCACTGCTTCGCGGCAGAGACGCTCGACGGCATGCTCGACGCCGGGATCGACTGCATCGAGCACGCCACCGGCATGCTCCCGCGGCACATCCCCCGGTTCGTGGAGCAGGGCGTGGCAATCGTCCCCACGCTCATCAACATCGACACCTTCCCCGCCATCGCCGACGGCGCCGCCGGCAGGTACCCCGACTATGCGGCGCACATGCGCCGGCTGTGGGGCGGCCGACAGACGATGGTCCGGCGGGCGTACGACGCCGGGATCGCCGTCTACGCGGGCACCGACGCCGGCAGCGTCATCGCCCACGGCCGGCTCCCGGACGAGGTGGCGGCACTGGCCGCCGCCGGCCTCGGCCCGGCCGCGGCGCTCGACGCGGCCTGCTGGTCCGCCCGCGCCTGGCTGGGCTTCCCGGGGATCGCGGAGGGAGCGAGCGCTGACGCCGTCGTCTGTGCCGCCGACCCCCGCCTGGACGCCGGCACCCTCGCCTCCCTCCGGGCCGTGGTGCTGCGCGGAGAGGTCATCCGGACGGCCCCGCCGGAATAAGTTGAAGCTTCAACAAGTTGTGCAGGGGAGACCTTCCACCCCGAGGAGCCGATATGCCCGCACAGGACCTGCTGCCCACCGACACCGCCATGGGGGCGCTGACGCTCAGGGTCGGCGACCTGTCCGGGCTGACCCGCTACTACGCCGCCGCGCTGCGTCTGGAGGTGATCGAGGACGGAGCGGACGCCGTCGTCCTCGGGCGCCGGGGGAGCGCCGTCCTCCGCCTCGAATCCGCCCGCCACCTGCACCTCCCGCAGCGTGGCGAGGCCGGCCTCTTCCATACCGCCCTCCTCTTCGCGGACCGTGCGGACCTGGCCGCCGCCGTCGCCTCCGCCGCGCACCATCCGCTCAGTACCTACGTGGGCAGCGCCGACCACCTCGTGAGCGAGGCGTTCTACTTCACCGACCCCGAGGGGAACGGCATCGAACTGTACGTCGACCGACCCCGGGACAGCTGGACGTGGACGGGCGACGGGCGCGGGACCCGCTCGGTGGTGATGGACAGCCTTCCCCTGCCCCCGCAGGACTACCTCGAGCGGCACCTCACCGAGGACGCGGTGTCGTCCGCGGAGTCGAGGGCCGCGACCGTGGGCCACGTCCACCTGCAGGTCGGCGACGTCGGCACTGCCCACAGCTTCTACGTGGACGTCCTCGGCTTCGAGCGCACCGCCGGGTGGCACGACCGGGCCCTCTTCGTCTCCGCGGGCGGCTACCACCACCACATGGCCATGAACGTCTGGAACAGCCGGGGCGCCGGGCCGCGGAAGGACACCCTCGGCCTCGGTGAGGTGCTCATCCGGGTATCGTCGGCGGACGAGATCGGGGCGCTGGCGGACCGCCTCGCCCACGCGGGCGTCGCGAGCCACCACACGGGGGCCGAACTGCGCTTCGAGGACCCCTGGCGGAACCGGCTCCGTGTCGCCGCCGCCCACGCGTCCGGCGGAATCGCCTAAAGCACGGCCGTCTGGCACAATGGTTCCGTACTCGATCCGTGCAGCCCCTCTCTCTGCGCGTGCATTGTGTCCTTTGAACCCTCATGAATGGCCCGCCCCACGGGAGCAGGATGACGGGTTCGCCCCTTTTCATTTACAAGGAGTGACCACACAAGTGGCCGTAAAGATTCGCCTCAAGCGCATGGGCAAGATCCGCGCACCGTTCTACCGCGTCGTCGTCATGGATTCACGCTCCAAGCGTGACGGCCGTGCCCTCGAAGAGATCGGCAAGTACAACCCCACCGAGGAGCCCTCGTTCATCGAGATCAACTCCGAGCGTGCGCAGTACTGGCTCGGTGTCGGCGCGCAGCCCACCGAGCAGGTCTCCGTGCTGCTCAAGATCACCGGTGACTGGCAGAAGTTCAAGGGACTCAAGGGCCAGGAAGGCACCCTAAGGACCAAGGCCGCCAAGGAGGCGTTCATCGCCCCCGAGAAGGGCTCCGTGATCGTCCCCGAGGCCATCACGCCGAAGGCGAAGAAGACCGACGACGCCGCCGCGGAAGCCACCGAGGCAGAGTAACTTGCTGGCCGAAGCTCTGGAGCACCTCGTCCGCGGCATCGTCGACAACCCTGACGACGTCAGGGTCGCCGCAAAGAACAACCGCCGCGGCGAGACGCTCGAGGTCCGCGTCCACCAGGAGGACCTCGGCCGCGTGATCGGCCGCCAGGGGCGCACCGCCCGCGCGCTGCGCACCGTGGTGTCGGCCCTCGCTGACGGCGAGCCGGTGCGGGTCGACGTCGTCGACACCGACCGCCGCCGGGACTGACCGGCCCGAGCTTCACGCCATCCAGCATGCCGAACGGCCCCACCACCAGGACCTGGTGGTGGGGCCGTTCCCGTTCACCCCTGAAGTACCCATGATTCAGCCACCCACAGCAGGAGCACCACGATGGACGTACTCGTAGCCAGGATCGGGAAGCCCCACGGCATCCGCGGAGAGGTGACGGTCCAGCTCTTCACCGACGCCCCGGAGGACCGCTTCGAACCGGGCGGGATCTTCCGCGTGGAGGGCGCGGCCGTCACCGAGCTGACGGTCGTGAAGGCGCGGTGGAACAAGGACATCCTGATCGTCGGTTTCGAGCAGGTGGCGGACCGGAACCAGGCCGAGACCCTGCGCGGTGCCCAGCTCTTCATCGACACGGCCGGCGCCCAGGACGACGACGACGACGCCTGGTACGAGCACGAGCTCGTCGGCCTCGACGCCCGCGTGGACGGGACGACCGTGGGCAAGGTCACCGCCCTGCGCACCATGGCGGTCCAGGACCTCCTCGTCGTCGAACTCGCCGACGGACACGAGGCGCTGGTGCCGTTCGTCACGTCGATCGTGCCCGAGGTGGACCCGGACGCCGGCTTCCTGACCATCGTGCCGCCGGCGGGCCTCTTCGACCTGAACACGCCCGGCTCCAACCAGGCGCCCGACGACGGCGACGACATCGCGCGCGACTCCGCCGGCGCGCCGACCGATCCCCCCGCCGATGCCCCCGCCGATTCCGGGCCGGGCGGGACGCGCGACTAGTGCGCATCGACGTCGTCTCCATCTTCCCGGAGTACCTCGCGGCGCTCGACCTGTCCCTCATCGGGAAGGCCCGCCAGGACGGCGTGCTGGACGTGCGCATCCACGACCTGCGGTCCTTCACGACCGACAGGCACAGGACGGTCGACGACACCCCCTACGGCGGCGGCGCGGGCATGGTCATGAAGCCCGAACCCTGGGCGCAGGCGCTCGAAGCCGTCCGGGCGGAGGCGCCCGCCGACTCCCGGCCCACGCTCATCGTGCCGTCCCCGGCCGGCGCCGTGTTCGACCAGGCGATGGCGTACGAGCTCGCCGCGCTGGACCACCTGGTCTTCGCGTGCGGCCGGTACGAGGGCATCGACGAACGCGCGGTCGACTGGGCGCGCGAGGAGTTCGACGTCCGGCCGGTCTCACTGGGCGACTACGTCCTCAACGGCGGGGAAGTGGCGGTGCTCGCGATGGTCGAAGCCGTCGCGCGCCTCATCCCCGGCGTCGTCGGCAACCCGGAATCCCTCGTGGAGGAGTCCCACTCGGACGGCCTGCTCGAGTACCCCGTGTACACGAAGCCGTCGTCGTGGCGCGGACGCGAGGTCCCCGAGGTGCTGCTGAGCGGCAACCACGCGAAGATCGCGCAGTGGCGGCGGCTCGAGCAGTTCCAGCGCACCGCCGACCGGCGCCCCGACCTCCTCGGCCGCGTCGACGTCGGCGCCCTCGGCAAGGCGGACCTCACGGCGCTGCGCGCGGCGGGTTTCGACGTCGTCGACGGCAGGCTGACCAGACCGCAGCATTAGTGGTTGGCGCCGGCGCTGTGGAATAATCGTGCCTTGTGTCCACTGGGCCGGACCCTGCCACAGGGGGCGTGCGGCCAACAGTTCACACACCGGCCACCGAATCATCGGATCGGCCGGACATCTTCTTCGGCGGTATCGCCCGGGCCCTGCGCCCGGTCCCTGGCCGCCATGACCAACGTGGATGACCTGTGGCGTCCACCAGGAGCATGACCATGCATATTCTCGATTCAGTCGACGCCGGATCCCTCCGCGACAACGTCCCCGACTTCCGCGCCGGCGACACCGTCAACGTCCACGTCAACATCATCGAAGGCAAGAACACCCGTGTTCAGATCTTCAAGGGCTTCGTCCTCGGCCGCCAGGGCGACGGCATCCGCGAGACCTTCACGGTCCGCAAGGTGAGCTTCGGTGTGGGCGTGGAGCGTACGTTCCCCGTGCACAGCCCGGTCCTGGACAAGATCGAAGTCGTCTCCAAGGGCGATGTCCGCCGCGCCAAGCTGTACTACATGCGCGAACTGCGCGGCAAGGCAGCGAAGATCAAGGAGAAGCGCGACCCCAAGACGGTCAAGTAGCTCCTTCTGGTGCATGAAACGCCCGCTTCCCAGTCTCCGGCTGGAGGGCAACCGAAACGCCGGCCCCGCTCTGTGGGCTGGCGTTTCGTGTTCTCCGCCGTCATGCTCGCCGTCCTCGTCACAGGGCTCGTGCGCGGCTTCCTCCTGGACGTCTACTTCATCCCGTCCGCGTCCATGGAGCCCCTGCTCACCGAGGGCGACCGCGTGCTCGTGTCCAAACTCGCGGCGTCGGACGTCCGGCGCGGCGACGTCGTCGTGTTCGACGGCCGGGGGTCCTTCGACCCGATCACGGACCCGCGGAGCCTCCCCGAGCGGGTCCTCGCCGGCGCGGGCCAGTGGCTCGGGCTCGCGGGCAACGACACCACCTACGTCAAGCGCGTGATCGGTGTCGGCGGGGACCATGTGAGGTGCTGCAGCGCAGACCGATCCCTCACGGTGAACGGGCAGACCCTCCGGGAGCCGTACCTCCATCCGGGCGACGCCGCGAGCACCACGAGCTTCGACGTCGTCGTCCCCGAGGGGCGGCTGTGGCTACTCGGTGACCACCGGTCGGCGTCGACGGACTCGAGGTCGCTGCTCGGCGCACCCGGCGGGGGGCTCATCGCCGAGGATCGGATCATCGGACGGGCCTTTCAGCTAGTCTGGCCACTGGACCGGTCCGGCCCGATCGACCGATCGTCCGACTGACGTCCACCCGGTGGCACGGTCACCCGTCGGAGACCCCTTCCCGGCACCGTCGGCAGCCGGGCATCACGAGTACAGAGGAAACTGTTCACATGGCACGGAGCTTCCGCAGGAAGTCCTCTTTGCGGGCCGAGGCCCCTGCACCACCGGCGTCCGATCCTGACGCATCCTCCGCGGACGGAACCGTGCCAGAGGCCCCCAGGAAGCGGCAGCGCGACGGCAAGGACCGCGATCGCGGGTTCGGCGCATGGCTGAAGGAGATCGGCACGATCGTCGTGATCGCGCTGGTGCTCTCCTTCCTCATCAAGACCTTCCTCTTCCGTGCGTTCTTCATCCCGTCCGGCTCCATGGAGGAGACCCTGGAGATCGACGACCGCATCTTCGTGAACCAGCTGGTGCCGCAGCCCTTCGACCTGCAGCGCGGGGACATCGTCGTCTTCAGCGACACGGAGGGCTGGCTGCCCGAGCAGGCCGAGGCGCAGGTCAGCTGGTTCAAGGAAGCGCTCATCTTCATCGGGCTCGCCCCGGACGAGTCCCAGCAGCACCTGGTGAAGCGTGTCATCGGGCTCCCGGGCGACCACGTCATCTGCTGCGACGCGCAGGGCCGCCTCACCGTCAACGGTGAGCCGCTCGACGAGCCCTACCTCTACCCGGGGGCCAACCCCTCCGACCTGCCCTTCGACGTCGTCGTCCCCGAGGGCAAGCTCTGGGTGATGGGGGACCACCGCAACGCCTCCGCCGACTCGCGGGCCAACCAGACCAAGCTCGGCAAGGGCTTCGTGGACATCGACGACGTCGAGGGCAAGGCCGCGGTCATCGCCTGGCCGCTGAACCGCCTCGGCTTCCTCGCCACGCCGTCGGACGTGTTCGACGGCGTGCCCGACCCCCAGCCCGGTGCTCAGCCCACTCCCGTTCCCACCCCTGCACCGGCCGGGCCATGACGCCCCTGCGCACACGACGATCCACCGCTCCCAGCCTGAGCGTCGAGAAGTCCTTCGCCACCGCGGGCCACCGCTACGTGGCCGGATGCGACGAGGTGGGTAGGGGAGCCCTGGCCGGACCGGTGTCGGTCGGCATCGTGGTCGTCGACCTCGGCGCCCCGGCTCCGCTGCGGGGTGTGCGGGACAGCAAGCTGCTGCCCGCCGCCGAGCGTGAGGCCCTGGTGCCCCGCATCCGCCGCTGGTCCGTCGCGTCCGCCGTCGGCCATGCCTCGGCGGCGGAGATCGACGCGCTGGGACTGATGTCCGCATTGCGTGCGGCCGGGAGCAGGGCATGGGCCTCGGTCCTCGAGACGGTGACCCCCGACGTCGTCATCCTCGACGGCAACCACGACTGGCTGTCCGCGCGGTCCCAGGGCGTGCTCTTCGGGGCGGGCGAGGGCTCGGTCGGGATCGAGCAGGGCGGCCCCGCGGGGACGGGCGGCTGCACGGCCCCGGTGCACACCCGGATCAAGGCGGACCTGAAATGCCTGAGCGTCGCGGCGGCCAGCGTGCTGGCCAAGGTGGAGCGCGATGCCCTGATGGTGTCCCTCGCCGCCGACCACCCGGACTTCGGCTGGGACGTGAACAAGGGCTACGCGACGGAAAGCCACCGCGCGGCCATCGACGCGGCAGGCCCGAGCGAGTACCACCGGAGGACCTGGCGTCTGGGAAGCCTGGCGCGGCCTGACGCTGCCCGACTGGAAAGTGGAGGATGATGATCGGATGAGTGCCGAGGATCTTGAGAACTACGAAACCGACATGGAGCTCCAGCTCTACCGCGAGTACCGGGACGTGGTGGGGCTGTTCAGCTATGTCGTGGAGACGGAGCGCCGGTTCTACCTGGCGAACCACGTGGACCTCCAGGCACGTTCGGCCGACGGCGAGGTCTACTTCGACCTGACGCTCCAGGACGCCTGGGTGTGGGACGTGTACCGCTCGGCCCGCTTCGTGAAGAACGTCCGCGTGATCACGTTCAAGGACGTCAACGTCGAGGAGCTCGCCAAGTCGGACGACATCGCCCTGCCCAAGGACGGCACACTGGGCAACTGACGCCCTCCGACGGGTCCTGACGGCGTCAGGGCCCGTCGTCGTCCCCGCCTCCGTGCGGGAAGGCGTCCTCGGCGTCGAGCGGCACGTCAGCGGCCTGCTCCAGGCGGTCGGCCTCCGAGCCTCCCGTCCCTTCGCCGGCGATCCCCACGCCGCCCCCGGCGGTGCCGGCATCGAGGGGCGTGCCCTGTTCCTGCCGATCGGCCTCCGAGCCGCCCGTGCCGCTGGCGGCCACGGCCGTGGTGCCCGATCCGGCGGCCCGGGCCTCCGTGAGCTGCTCCTGGAGATCCGCTTCGGTCCCACCGGGCATGACGTCACTCTGCTCTGACACGGTGTCCTCCATCCGTCGTGGGCGCGGCGGCCGGCCGGCTGCCGCTGCACCTCCACGCTAGGCCGATGCCGGTCCGTCCACCAGTGCCGGATCGGTCGACGGGGACAGCGGTCGCGGTTGTCGCCCCCGGTTGTCCACATAGGCGACTGCCGCCGCTCCGGGCCGTCCTGCAGGGCCGAGGCTGGGTGCGGAGGTGGTAGCCATGTTGGCGAAGGATCAATTGGGGCGTCGGGGGGAGGCGATCGCCGCGCTCTTCCTGGAGCGGGCCGGCCTGACGATCGTCGATCGGAACTGGCGGTGCCCGGCAGGGGAGATCGACCTCGTGGCGGTGGACGGGTCCACCCTGGTGATCGTGGAGGTCAAGACGCGCAGCTCGGATGATTTCGGGCAGCCCCTGGAGGCCATCACGGCCGGCAAGCTCGAGAGGCTCTACCTGCTCGCCTCGCAGTGGGCCCGCGCACACAACCTGCGGTTCAGCGGATTCCGCATCGACGCCGTCGGTGTCCTCGACGACGGCACGGGCGCCCCGCGCATCGAACACGTGCGGGCCGTGATCTGATGGCGCTCGGACGCACCTACGCGGTGTCCCTGGTCGGCCTGAACGGGCATGTCGTCGAGGTCGAGGCGGATATCGGGCAGACCCTGCCCGCGTTCGTGCTGCTCGGCCTGCCGGATGCCTCGCTCAACGAGGCCAAGGACCGCATCAGGGCGGCGGCCCGCAACGCCGGCGTACCCCTCAGCCGACGGAAGATCACGGTCAACCTCATCCCCGCGTCCCTGCCGAAGCGCGGGTCCTCCTTCGACCTCGCGATCGTCATGTCGGCGCTGGCCGCGGCGGGGGACGTCCGCGGCGTCGGGTCCACGGTCTTCATCGCCGAACTGGGTCTGGACGGGCAGCTCCGGCCGGTCCGCGGGGTGCTGCCCGCCGTGATGGCTGCCGTGGAGGCCGGGCACCACCGCATCATCGTCGCGGAGGAGAACGCACCGGAGGCGGCTCTCGTCCCGGCCGCCGACGTCGGCTCCTACCGCACGCTCGCCGAGGTGGCGCTGGCCTTCGGAGCCGACGCCGCCCAGGTCGCGCTGCCCCAGCCCGTCGTCCGCAGCGCACCGATCCCGCCGACGGTCCGGTCCGGGCCCGCCCACGACCTCTCCGACATCGCGGGCCAGCACGAGGCACGGTTCGCGCTGGAGATCGCGGCCGCGGGAGCCCACCACCTCCTCATGGTCGGGCCGCCAGGTGCCGGCAAGACGATGCTCGCGGAGCGGCTGCCGGGCATCCTCCCGGATCTCGACGACGACCACGCGATGGAGGTGACGGCGATCCACAGCCTCTCCGGCGAGCGGCTCTGCACCGAGCTGGTGCGGAAGCCGCCCTTCGAGAGCCCGCACCACACGGCGACGCCCGCCTCCATCATCGGGGGCGGCAGCGGCATCCCGAGACCGGGGGCCGCATCCCGGGCGCACCGGGGCATCCTGTTCCTCGACGAGGCGCCGGAGTACGAGAGGCGCGTCCTCGAGGCGCTGCGCGAGCCGCTCGAGAGCGGCATGCTGGTCCTGCACCGGGCCTCCGGCACGGCGTCCTACCCGGCCCGCTTCCAGCTCGTCCTGGCCCTGAACCCCTGCCCCTGCGGTCTCGCGAACGGCAAGGGGATCGACTGCCTGTGCACCGCGCAGCAGCGCCGGAGGTACTTCAACCGCCTCTCCGGGCCGCTGCTGGATCGCGTGGACCTGCAGCTGGCCGTCCAGCGGGTGAGCCTTGCCGACTACGCGGACGTGCGGTCTCCCGAGACGTCCGCCGCCGTCGCCGGCAGGGTCGCCGCGGCGCGTGCGGCGCAGCGGGAACGCCTCCACCACTGGGACTACGCCACCAACGCGGAGGTGCAGGGGCGCATCCTCCGGGGTGAGCTGGCACTTCCGCGGGCCGTCACCGCCTTCCTGGACCGGGCGCTCGACCGCAACCTCGTCAGCGCGCGCGGATGGGACAGGGTCCTGCGCGTCGCGTGGACCATCGCGGACCTCGCCGGGCGCTCCCGCCCGGACGCCGACGACGTCGTCACCGCCCTCGGTTTCCGCCTGCAGGAGCGTGCCGCGTGAGCGGGAGGCAGCAGGATCTCCGCCGGTCCAGGGCCGCGCTGTCACGGCTGTTCGAACCCTCCGACGCCGTGGGCCTGGCCCTGGTGTCGGTCGTCGGTCCCGTGGACGCCCTACGCATCGCCCGCCGGGAGATCGGGGTGGGCACCGACGTCAACCGCCGGCTGAGCGAAGCACTCGACCTCCCGGACGGCAGCCGCCGTCCTCTGGAGGACGGGCTGGCGCGATGGGCGCCGCGCCTGCGCGACCTCGCGCCCGAGAGGGATCTGGCGGGCCTGGACCGGCTCGGGGGACGTCTCGTCATCCCGGAGTCCGGTGACTGGCCGACGGCGCTGGACGACCTGCAGCAGGCGGCACCGCTGTGCCTCTGGGTGCGGGGCCGGCACGAGATCCCGCCGTCGGCGCGTCTCGCCGCCCTGGTCGGTTCGCGGGACAGCACCACCTACGGGTCCTCCGTCACCTCCGATCTGGCCGCCGGACTCGGCACGCGCGGCTTCACGGTGGTCTCCGGCGGCGCCTACGGCATCGACGCGCAGGCGCACCGGGCCGCGCTCGCCACGACAGGGGGCGGCGACCACGCCTCCACCCTCGCCATCCTCGCGTGCGGCATCGACCGGTACTACCCGGCCGGGAACGAGGACCTGCTGCGGGCGATCGCCGACGAGGGGGTGCTCATCTCCGAAGTCCCGCCCGGCAGTTCCCCGACGCGCTGGCGGTTCCTTCAGCGCAACCGGCTCATCGCCGCCCTCAGCGCGGTCACGGTGGTGGTCGAGGCGCGCTGGCGCTCGGGGGCACTCAATACGGCGCATCATGCCGCCGGGCTCGGCCGGTCCGTCGGAGCGGTGCCCGGCTCCGTGCACTCAGCGAATTCCGCGGGGTGCCACCGCCTCCTGCGGGACGGCACGGCGGTGTGCGTCACGGACGCCGCCGACGTCGTCGAGCTCGCAGGGCCTTTCGGCACCGAGCCGCTCGGCGACCGGGCGCGGGCCGACGCCGCTCCCGTCCTGGACCACGACGGCCTCACCATCCCGGACCTCCTCCTGCTGGACGGCCTCCCCGTTCGCGCTCCCACGACGGTGGACAAGCTGTCCGTCGTCGCGGGCCTGTCCACGCGGGAGGTCATCAGCGGGCTCGCCCGCCTCGAGCTGGCAGGACTCGCTGTCAGGGCCGGCGGCGGGTGGTGCCGCCGCAGAGCCTGACACCCAGCGCACGGCCGGCCCACCAGTGGGTGCCGCCGCGGCCCCACCCGGCCCTGCCGTCCACACCCCGCCACCCAGGAGGACCCCATGACCGATACCCAGCCCATCGACCCGACGACCGACCGGTGGCATCACGAGGTCCCATCACCGGTGGGACCCCTGCTGATCGTCGCCGGCACCGAAGCGATCGTCGGCCTGTACCACGGGGAGCATTCACCGGCTCCGGACCGGGCGAGCCTCGGGCGCCGCCTCGAGGAGGACGCCCTCCGCGCGCGGGGTGCCCCGCCCACCCCCGAAGCCCGGGCCCCGGGCCCGCCCTCCCGCGGCGTCGAACTGCTCCTCCAGGCGGACCGGGAGCTCGGGGAGTACTTCGCCGGGTCACGGCACACCTTCCACCTGCCCATCGAGCTCCAGGGCACGGCCTTCCAGCAGCAGGTCTGGGCTGCACTGAGCGCGATCCCCTACGGGCAGACCCGCAGCTACCGCGACATCGCCACCCGGCTCGGCAACCCCCGGATGGGCCGCGCGATCGGGGCGGCGGTGCGCAGCAACCCGGTGTCGGTCATCGTGCCGGGCCACCGCGTGGTCGGCAGCACCGGTGCCGTGGTCGGGTATGCGGCGGGGACGGAGACCAAGACCGCACTGCTGGAGCTGGAGCTGGCCCACCGAGCGCCGTCCGGACCCGTGTCCGTGCCGGGCGCCCACCGGTGAGTCGGGCTGTGCCGCGACGGTCGGGTCGCCTCGGTCCCGCGTGCCGCGCCGATACCGGGTACCGCGCCGATCCCGGGAACCGCGCCGATCCGGGTGACCGCCGATCCCGCGTGCCGCGCCGATCCGGGACCACCGCGCGACCCGTGAAGGCGCCCGCCGGGCTGGAGGGCACGCGGGACGGAGGACGCCGTGGATACTGGGGAGCGGAGGATTTCATGGCAGAGAGCAGTACGGGAATGGCGGGCGAGCTCCGCGCGGGCCTCGACGGGTTCGGCGACTACCTGACGCGGGAGCGCAACCGCTCGGAGCACACGGTCCGCGCCTACCTGAAGGACGTGGAGCTCTTCCTGCTGCACGCGGGGGAATCGGGCGTCACCGCGCTGACGCAGCTGGAACTGCGCCATTTCCGCGCGTGGCTCGGGGCGCTCGACGCGGCGGGGCTGTCCCGGTCGACCATCGCCCGGCGGTCCGCCTCCGTCCGCACGTTCATGGACTGGGCGGTCCGCGAGGAGCTCGTCCCCGCCAACCCGGCCCTCCGCCTCCGCGCTCCCAAGCGCAGCAGCACCCTGCCCGCCGTCCTCAGCCAGCCGCAGGCCGCCGCGATGTTCACGAGCGCGGCCGAGCGGACCGGGCAGGGCGACCCGCACGAGCTGCAGCTGCGGGCGATGCTCGAGCTGCTGTACGGGACGGGCGTCCGCGTCGGGGAGCTGGTGGGTCTCGACCTCGACGACCTCGACACCGAGCGGCGTACCCTCGTGGTGCTCGGCAAGGGGGCGAAGGAGCGCACCGTCCCCTACGGCGTCCCGGCCGCGCACGCCGTCGACGACTGGCTCCGGCGCGGCCGGCCGCGGTGGGTGACCGGGAAGAGCGGTCCCGCCCTCTTCCTGGGCCGGCGCGGCGGGCGCATCGACCAGCGTGCGGTGCGCACCCAGGTCCGGACGACCCTCGACGCGCTCGGGGACACCTCCGCGCGCGGCCCGCACGCCCTGCGCCACAGCGCTGCGACCCATCTGCTCGACGGCGGCGCCGACCTCCGCGCGGTCCAGGAGATCCTCGGGCACTCCAGCCTGGCCACCACGCAGCTGTACACGCATGTGTCCGTCGACCGGCTCCGCCGCAGCTACGAGCAGGCGCACCCCCGGGCCTGAGGGACACACCTCCCGGGCCCCTGCTCCGGTGTACTGCGTCCAAGGGATGGGCGCACCGCCGGCGAAGTGGCGAAATTCACGCCTCTCGTGCACAATGAGCAGGAGTCAGGCGGATCCCGCGTGGTATCGCGGGAGGGTCTCGGAAAGCTCTGCCAGGTTCATCGCACTGTCATCATCCGTTGCAGGTCGTTGGGGAAGACGTACCTACAGCTATGGAGGATGGAATGTCTGTTGTGATGGCGCGCGGTGTCTTGTACGTGCACTCAGCCCCTACTGCGTTGTGCCCTCATGTCGAGTGGGCGATCGGCTCGGTGCTGGACAAGCGCCTCGACATGGAGTGGACGGCGCAGCCTGCCGCGCCCGGAATGCTGCGTGCCGAACTCTCGTGGGTCGGCCCCCAGGGATCGGGTGCGCAACTCGCCTCCGCGCTCCGTGGCTGGGCCCACCTGCGGTACGAGGTCACCGAGGAGCAGAGCGCCGGTGCTGACGGCGGCCGGTGGTCGCACACGCCCGAGCTCGGCATCTTCCACGCCACGACGGACGTCCACGGCAACATCATGGTGACCGAGGACCGCATCCGCTACGCCTACGAGGCGGGAGCCGGTGATCCCGCAGCCGTCTACCACGAGCTGTCCCTCGCGCTCGGGGAGTCCTGGGACGAGGAACTCGAGCCCTTCCGACACGCCGCCGAGGGAGCCCCTGTGCGCTGGCTGCATCAGGTGGGCTGACCGCCCGGACACGCCGCGACCGACGAGAAAGGCGCCACCCCGTGCGGGTGGCGCCTTTCTCGCTGTTACAGGCTCAGACGTTCCGGAGCACGATGACGGCGTTGTGGCCGCCGAACCCGAAGGAGTTGCTCAGCGCGACGATGTCGCCGGCGGGCAGATCGCGCGGGGTGGTGACGACGTCGAGGGGGATCTCGGGATCCTGGTTGTCGAGGTTGATCGTCAGGGGGGCCTTGCGCTCGTGGATGGCGAGGACCGTCATGACGGCTTCCACGGCGCCCGATGCTCCGAGGAGGTGGCCGGTCTGCGACTTCGTCGCCGAGACCGCCACCTCGTGCACGTGGCTGCCCAGGGCGGCCTTCAGGGCGGTGTACTCCGGCTTGTCGCCGACCGGCGTCGACGTGGCGTGCGCGTTGACGTGGACCACGTCCTCGGGCTGGGCACGGGCGTCGAACAGGGCGGCCTTGAGGGCGCGGGTCGCGCCCAGGCCCTCGGGGTCGGGGGCTGTGATGTGATAGGCGTCCGCGGTCACGGAGGTGCCGGCGAGCTCGGCGTAGATGCGGGCACCGCGGGCCAGGGCGTGTTCCTCGGCCTCGATGACGAGGGCGCCGGCGCCCTCGCCCATGACGAAGCCGTTGCGGGCCGTGTCGTAGGGACGCGATGCCAGCTCCGGCTCGTCGTTCCGCCGGGACAGTGCCTGCATGGCGGCGAACGCGGCGATCGGCATGGGGTGGATCGCGGCTTCGGCGCCGCCGCACATGACGACGTCGGCCTTGCCGGACCGGATCAGGTCGAGGCCCAGGTGCAGGGCCTCGGTACCCGAGGCGCACGCGGACACCGGGGTGTGCGCGCCGGCGCGGGCGCCGAGGTCGAGGCTGACGGCCGCGGCGGGACCATTGGGCATCAGCATGGGCACGGTCATGGGCAGGACCCGCCGGGGCCCCTTCTCGCGCAGCGTGTCCCACGCATCGAGCAGCGTCCACACGCCGCCGATGCCGGTGGCGAAGGCCACGGCCAGGCGGTCCTTGTCGATGTCCTCGATCCCGGAATCCCGCCAGGCCTCGCGGGAGGCGACGACGGCGAACTGCGTGGAGGGGTCCATCCGTTTGGCCTCGACCCGGGAGAGGACCTCGGAGGCCGGGGTCGTGATCTGCGCGGCGAAGGTGACCGGCAGCTCGTACTTCTCCACCCAGTCGGCTTCGATGGTCCGTGCGCCCGAGACACCCTTGAGGGAATTGGCCCACATGGTCGGGACGTCCCCGCCGATAGGGGTGGTGGCACCGAGTCCGGTGATGACGACTTTGCGTGGCATGGTCACTCTTTCGAAGCTGGGAGGTGCGCCGGCACGACCGGGGCGGGGGGATTACGAGTACGGCCGCTCACGGCGGGGTCGCCGGGAGCGGCCGCAGCGCTCGGAACCGCAGGAACTAGGCCTGTGCGCCCGAGATGAAGTTGACGGCGTCGCCGACGGTCTTCAGGTTCTTGACTTCCTCGTCGGGGATGCGCACGCCGAACTTCTCTTCGGCGTTGACGACGATGGTCATCATCGAGATGGAGTCGATGTCGAGGTCGTCCGTGAAGGACTTGTCCATTTCCACGGACTCCGGCGCGAGACCGGTCTCTTCGTTGACGATCTCGGCCAGGCCGGTCAGGATTTCTTCGTTGCTAGCCATGGTGGCTCCTTTTCTGTTCTTGCCGGTGCACCGGCGGGGATGGTCAGACCGCACTCTCGCGGTCTGGGCTTGAAAACTAGGGAAGAACCACAACCTGCGCGCCGAACACGAGGCCCGCGCCGAAACCGATCTGCAGGGCGAGCTTCCCGCTCAGCGACGGCTGTTCCTTGAGGGTGCGGTGCATGGCGAGGGGGATCGAGGCCGCCGAGGTGTTGCCCGCGTCCACGATGTCCCGTGCCACGTAGACATGCTCGGGGAGCTTCAGCTGCTTCACCATCTCATCGATGATACGGATGTTGGCCTGATGGGGGAGGAACACTGCGAGGTCGTCCGCGGTCACTCCGGCCGCGTCGAGGGCTTTCTGGGCGACCTTGGCCATCTCCCAGACGGCCCAGCGGAACACCGTGGGTCCGTCCTGGACCATGGTGGGCCAGAGGCTCTGGCGGCCGGCGTCGACGTCGGCCTCACGCTCCGTGTCGGTGGCGACGGCGCCGAGGGCGTAGTCGCGCACATCGATGAGGGACCGGTTCATCCGGATGGCCTCGTGCTTGCTGCCGTCCGATCCCCACACGGAGGGTCCGATGCCCGCCGAATCGGCGGGGCCGATCACCACGGCACCGGCGCCGTCGCCGAGGAGGAACGAGATGGTGCGGTCGGCGTTGTCGATGAAGTCCGAGAGCTTCTCGACGCCCACCACGAGGACGTACTCGGCGGTGCCTGCGTGGACCAGCGCGTCACCCTGGGCGATGCCGTAGCAGTAGCCGGCGCAGGCTGCGGAGATGTCGAACGCAGGTGCCGGCGTCGCCCCCAGGCGGTCGGTCAGCTGGGCTGCGGCCGACGGCGTGGCGTAGGGATGGGTCACCGTCGAGACGAGGACGGCTCCGAGCTGGGACGCCTCGATCCCCGCGGCTTCCAACGCTTCCCGGGCGGCGGCTTCCGCCATGTCGATGACGCTGACGTCGCGGGGCGCGCGGTGCCGGGTGACGATGCCGGTCCGCTGCCGGATCCACTCGTCGGAGGAGTCGATCCACTGGCACACGTCCTCGTTGGTCACGATGACCTCCGGCCGGTAGGAGCCGACGCCGAGGATGCGGGTGTGTTCGCGGAGGGGTGCTTGCTTGAGGGCGGTGATGCTCACTGAGGTCCTTCGGAGGTAAGGGACGGATCGAGATCCGCGGTCCGCGAGTGCTCCGTGAGGAAGCTGCGGGCGGCGTCAAGGTCCTCTGGCGACTTTACTGCGAGTGCCGCCGTACCGCGCATTCCGCGCCTGGCCAGACCGGTCAGCGTGCCTGCGGGGGAGAGTTCGATCATCCCGGTGACGCCCATCTCCTGCAGGGATTCCATGCAGAGGTCCCAGCGGACCGGGCGCGAGACCTGCGCGATCAGGCTGTCGAGGTTGGCCTCTCCCGCGGCGACCGGCCGGCCGTCATAGTTGGACACGAGGGTGGCGAGCGGGTCCGTCGGCGACAGGCTCGGGCGCAGTGCTTCCAGGGCCGTCACGGCCGGGGCCATGTGGCTGGTGTGGAAGGCCCCGGCGACCTTCAGGGGGATGACGCGGGCCTTGGCCGGGGGAGCGTCGGCGAGGGCGGCCAGCTGCTCGAGGGTGCCGGCGGCGACGACCTGCCCGCCGCCGTTGGCGTTCGCGGCGGTGAGCCCGAGCTCCGCGAGCACCGCGGCGACCTCGTCCGGATCGCCGCCCAGGACGGCGCTCATGCCCGTGGGCAGGGCGGCCGCGGCTTCGGCCATGGCGTTGGCCCGGACACGGACGAAGGCGACGGCGTCGTCCTCGCTGAGAGCGCCCGCGACGGCCGAGGCGGTCAGTTCACCCACGGAGTGACCTGCGACGACGGTGGCCGCGGTGAGGGGGTGGTCCTGGAGGACCAGGCGCGCGGTCACGAGGCCGGCCGCGACGATCAGCGGCTGGGCGACGGCGGTGTCCTTGATGGTCTCCTCGTCGGAGACGGTGCCGTGGCGGACGAGGTCCGTGCCGGCCCGCTCACTGAGCTGGTCCAGGTGGTCCCGGACTCCCGGGAGCTCGAGCCAGGGGCTCAGGAAGCCCGGTGTCTGTGAGCCCTGTCCGGGGCAGGCGATTGCAAGCACTCTTCCAGCTTTCCAAATCGGTGGGGCAATATCGGGTGTTCGGCTGAACCAAGCTCCCTGAGCGTCTTTGTGGGAAGTCTACAAGGAGACGGGGCGTGCGGCAGCCGTTGTCGCGCCCTGGTCGGCGGGTGTCGCGCGTGCTCCCCGCCCCGTACCGGGCGCCGCACCGCCGGGGCCGGGGGTGGTCTGCGGGGGCGCGAGGCGGCCGACGACGAGCGCCGTCTGGAGGACGTACGCCTCGCGGGGCACGAGGGGATCCCAGCCGGTCACGTCGCAGACGCGGCGGAGGCGGTACCGGACGGTGTTCGCGTGCACGAAGAGGGACCGCGCGGTGGCCTCCAGCGAGTGGCCGAGGCTCAGGTAGGCCGAGAGGGTCTGCTCCAGCCCGTTCGAGGCCGCCAGGAGCGGGCGGTAGATCATCCTGATCAGGGCACGACGCGCGGTGTCGTCGCCGGACATCACGCGCTCGGGCCACAGGTCCTCGGAGGAGACCGGCCGGGGCGCTCCCGGCCAGGCACGGGCGGCCGTCAGCCCCGCGAAGGCCGCCTGGGCCGAGCTGCTGGCGGCGACGAGCGATTCCGCCTCGGGCCCGAAGACGACGGCGCCGTCGCCGAAGAGCTCGCTGATCCTCGGGTACGCCTTGTCCGCGTCACGGACGCCGCCCAGCACGAGGATGAGCCGCTCTCCCTGGATGCCCACGAGGACGTCCTCGGCCAGGCGTCCGGTGACGCGGCGGAGCTCGTTGAGGAAGCCGGCGTTGGGCTCCTGCGGGGCGCTGCCGACCATGACGGTGATGCGGGCCTGGGACTTCCAGCCGACGGCGGCGATCCGGGAGCGGAGCGCGTCCGAGCTCTCGCCGCGCAGGATCGCGTCCACCACGAGCGCTTCGAGCCGCGTGTCCCAGGACCCGCGGGTCTCGGCGGCGCGGGCGTAGACATCGGCCGCGGCGAAGGCGACCTCGCGCGAGTAGCGGAGCACGGCTTCCCGCAGGGGCCCCTGGTCGGCGGCGGGCGCCAGGAAGGGCACGTGGTCCTCGACGACCTGCACCACCACGCGGATGAGCTGCAGGGCCTTCTGGAGGCTGATGGAGCGGGTGAGCTCCGTGGGGGCCGTGCCGAAGACGTCGCTGAGGACCCAGGCCGGGGAGACGGGCTTCTGGTACCAGTTGACGAAGGACGCGATGCCCTTCTGCGCCACCAGTCCGAGCGCGGAGCGCTCGTCCGGCCGCAGTCCGCGGTACCACGGCAGGTCGGCGTCGAGCTGCCGGAGGGTCGCGGTGGACAGCGAGCCGATGGTGGCGCGCAGCTTCTCGACGGTCGCCGGATCCGGGGGAGCGCTGCCCGCGTTCGTCGCCCCACCGGGGCTCGGGACGCTGGCGGGGACGTCGTGGGGCTGCGGCATCCTCCGAGCATACGGTCTCCGGCAGGCCGCCCTCCATTTGTGAGAAGGCTACAAAAAAGAGGGCGACGGCGGAAGCAGAGTGATCTGCTCCCGCCGTCGCCCCCTCAGGGGACGCCGGGCCTAGGCCTCGCCGCCCGTGTTGCCCGTGGTTCCGGCGTTCACGTCGAGCAGGCGGTACCTCTCGATCGCCTCCTTCGGCGCGTTGGCGTCGACCTCGCCGCGGCGGGCGAGCATCTCGAGCGCCCGGACGACGACGGAGTGGCTGTCGATCTTGAAGTACCGGCGTGCCGCCGCGCGGGTGTCCGAGAAGCCGAAGCCATCGGCTCCGAGGGTCGCGAACTCGTTCGGCAGGAACTGGCGGATCTGGTCGGGGACGGCCTTCATGAAGTCGGAGACTGCGACGATCGGCCCGGTGGCCCCCTCGAGCTGCTGGGTGACGAACGGCTTGCGTGCATCGGCGCCGGGGTTGAGGAAGGCCTCCTCCTCCGCGTCGAGACCGTCGCGGCGCAGTTCGTTCCAGGAGGTCACGGACCAGACGTCGGCCGAGACGCCCCACTCGTCGGCGAGGATCTTCTGCGCCTCGAGGGCCCACGGGACGGCGACGCCGGAGGCGAGGAGCTGGGTCCTCGGTCCGTCGACCTTCGCGGGCTTCAGGAGGTAGATGCCCTTGAGCAGGCCCTCGACGTCCAGTTCCTCCGGCTCGGCGGGCTGCTGGAACGGCTCGTTGTACACCGTGATGTAGTACATGACGTTCCGGAAGGATTCCGGCTTGTCGCCGATGTCCCCGTACATCCGGTGGAGGCCGTCGCGGACGATGTGCCCGATCTCGTAGCCGAACGCCGGGTCGTAGGTGATCACGGCGGGGTTCGTCGAGGCGAGGATCGGGGAGTGGCCGTCCGCGTGCTGCAGGCCCTCACCGGTCAGTGTGGTGCGTCCGGCGGTGGCTCCGATGATGAAGCCCCGCGCCATCTGGTCCGCGGCGGCCCAGATGGAGTCGCCCGTGCGCTGGAAGCCGAACATCGAGTAGAAGACGTAGATCGGGATCAGCGGCTCACCCTGGGTGGCGTAGGCGGTGCCGGCGGCCGTGAAGGCTGCCATGGACCCCGCCTCGTTGATGCCCGCGTGGAGGATCTGGCCCTCCACGGACTCCTTGTAGGCGAGGACGAGGTCGCGGTCCACGGACAGGTAGTTCTGGCCCTTGGGGTTGTAGATCTTGGCCGTCGGGAAGAACGAGTCCATGCCGAAGGTGCGGGCCTCGTCGGGGATGATCGGCGTGATGCGCTTGCCGAACTCCTTGTCGCGCATGAGGTCCTTCAGGATGCGCACGAACGCCATGGTGGTGGCGGCCATCTGCTTCCCGGAGCCCTTCTTGGCCGTCTCGTACGCCTTGTCGCCGGGCAGCACCACGTCGGTGTGCTTGGTCCGGCGCTCGGGGACGAAGCCGCCGAGCTCACGCCGGCGCTCGAGCATGTACTTGATCTCGGGGGCGTCGGCGCCCGGGTGGTAGTACGGCGCGTTGTAGAGGTCGTCGTCGATCTGCTCGTCGGTGACGGGGATCCGCAGGTGGTCGCGGAACGCCTTCAGGTCGGCGTTGGTGAGCTTCTTCATCTGGTGGGTCGCGTTGCGGCCCTCGAAGTGCGGGCCCAGGCCGTAGCCCTTGACCGTCTTCGCCAGGATGACCGTCGGCTTGCCCTTGAACTCGGTGGCGGCCTTGTACGCCGCGTACACCTTGCGGTAGTCGTGGCCGCCACGCTTGAGGTTCCAGATCTCGGCGTCGGTGAGGTCCTCGACCATGGCCTTCGTCTCGGGCGACTTGCCGAAGAAATGGTCACGGACGAAGCCGCCGGACTCGGCCTTGTAGGTCTGGTAGTCGCCGTCGGGCGTCTGGTTCATGATGTCGACCAGGGCGCCGCCGTGGTCCTTGGCGAGCAGCGAGTCCCACTCACGGCCCCAGACCACCTTGATGACGTTCCAGCCCGCGCCGCGGAAGAAGGCCTCGAGCTCCTGCATGATCTTGCCGTTGCCGCGCACCGGCCCGTCCAGGCGCTGCAGGTTGCAGTTGATCACGAAGTTGAGGTTGTCCAGGTTCTCGTTCGCGGCGAGCTGGAGCAGGCCGCGCGATTCGGGCTCGTCCATCTCGCCGTCGCCGAGGAACGCCCAGACCTGCTGCTCGGAGGTGTCCTTGAGGCCGCGGTTGTGCAGGTAGCGGTTCGACTGCGCCTGGTAGATGGCGTTCATGGGGCCGATGCCCATCGACACGGTCGGGAATTCCCAGAAGTGCGGCATCAGGCGGGGGTGCGGGTAGGAGGAGAGGGCATGGCCCTCCTTCGACTTCTCCTGGCGGAACCCGTCGAGGTCCTCCTCGGTGATGCGTCCCTCGAGGTAGGCGCGCGCATACATGCCGGGGGAGGCGTGTCCCTGGAAGAAGATCTGGTCGCCGCCGCCCGGGTGGTCCTTGCCCCTGAAGAAGTGGTTGAAGCCGACCTCGTACAGGGTCGCCGCACCGGCGTACGTCGAGATGTGACCGCCGACGCCGATCTCCGGGCGCTGCGCCCGGTGCACCATGACGGCCGCGTTCCAGCGCAGCCAGGCGCGGTACTTGCGCTCGATCTCCTCGTCGCCCGGGAACTCCGCTTCCTGGTCCGCCGGGATGGTGTTGACGTAGTCGGTCGTCGTGACCATCGGCACGCCCACGGACTGGGCGCCGGCCCGCTGGAGGAGCGAACGCATGATGTACTGCGCGCGTTCGGTGCCCTGGACGCGGATCAGCTCGTCGAGGGATTCGATCCACTCGGCAGTCTCCTCGGGATCCCCGTCGGGCTTGCCGACGGTCAGACCGCTCAGAATATCCGCCGTACCTTGTTCTGCAGCCACGTGATGTCTCTCCACTTCCACAGATTATGTCTGTGTCGCTTAATGCCTGCGCACGGCTCGTTGGCCCGCGCAGAGATGTATGCCCGGCGTATGCACCCAGGCCATATGGTGCTTCACTCTATCGTCGCCGTGCGCCCGATGCGTAGCGGGAGGCGGGCCGCAGGGCAGATTACGCCGAGGGCGTGTGCGGGGGCGTCCCCGCCGGAGATCCGGCCGTACGCGTCGACGCCGTACCCGAAATCCGTCCGCTGGCTTGATGCTTGGCGCATAAAGGTGTTGGCTGGTAGGCATGCACATCTATAGCAGGATCCGTCGGGCGACAGTCCCGTCTTTCCAGGAGGAGACAAGTGAGCGAGGCTGAAGCCGCCACCGCGGTCGACGTGGCAGGCAAGTTGGGTTTCAAGCAGGGGGACCTCGTTCAGGAACTCGGGTACGACGACGACGTCGACTTCGACTTCCGCGAAAACCTCGAGGACGGCATCGGGTCCGAACTGCTCACGGAGGACGACCAGGACGTCGTCGACGGCGTTCTTCTCTGGTGGCGGACCGGTGACGGCGACCTCGTGGACGCCCTCGTGGACGCCCTGACCTCCCTCGGCGGGAACGGGGTCGTCTGGCTCCTCACGCCGAAGTCGGGCCGGCCCGGATACGTGCCGCCCGCCGATATCCAGGAAGCCGCGCCGACGGCAGGACTGCACTCCACGTCCTCCGCCGGGGTGTCCAAGGAATGGGCCGCCACCCGGCTCGTCAACCGCCGGAAGCAGTAGGACGTGCCCCTCGACGTCGGGTCGGTGGCACCCGGGTTCGCCCTGGCGAACCAGTTCGGCGAGACGGTGACCCGGGAGTCCCTGGTCGGCGGCTCCGTGGTCGTCTTCTTCCCCTTCGCGTTCTCCCGCGTCTGCACCGACGAACTCGGTCAGCTCCGTGACAATCTGGAGATGTTCGACGCCGCCGGCGTCACGCTCGTGGCGGTCTCCGTGGACCACAAGTACACGCTGCGTGCCTTCGCCGACGCGAACGACATCTCCTTCGACCTCCTGGCCGACTTCTGGCCGCACGGCGCGATCACGCGCGCCTACGGTGCGTTCGACGAGGAGCAGGGCTATGCCGAGCGCATCAGCTACGTGCTCGACGGCGCGGGCGTGGTCCGCGCCGTCGTGTCCTCGGCCCACGGGCAGGGCCGACCGATCGCCGACTACGCCCACGCGCTGAGCTCGGTCGAAGCGGCCCTGTGACCGTTCCGGGCGGCGGCATGCGGATGCGTGACGACCTGCCCGGACCGGAGTCCAACCCGGGTCTCGGGCTGACCGGCTTCGTCCGTGAGCCTCCGGCGCCCGTCCTCCCGGTCCTGGAGCCGGCCGACCGTGAGCTCCTCGACGGGGCCGTCGCCCTGCTCGGCGGGCTGCGGCTGGCCGTGCTGACCGGCGCCGGGCTGAGTACCGACTCCGGCATCCCGGACTACCGCGGTCCGCAGTCCGTGCCGCGCAATCCGATGACCTACCAGCAGTTCGTCGGCGACGAGGCCCTGCGCCGCCGCTACTGGGCGCGGAACCACCTGGGGTGGCGGCACCTCCGCCGGGCGGACCCCAACGCGGGGCACACCGCCGTCGCACGGCTGGAGCAGCGGGGCCTGCTGTCCGGCCTCATCACGCAGAACGTCGACCGGCTCCATTCGTCGGCCGGAAGCGTCAACGTCATCGACCTGCACGGGACGTTCGACCGCGTGGTGTGCCTGCAGTGCGCCTCGTCCTTCCCGCGGTCCCGGATCGCGGAGATCCTCGAGGCGCTGAATCCCGGCTATCTCGAGCGGCAGTCCGACGCCGGGGACATCGCCCCCGATGCCGACGCCGACGTGGACGACACCGGCGACTTCGTGATGGCCCCGTGCCCGGTGTGCGAAGGCATGCTCAAGCCCGACTTCGTGTACTTCGGCGAGAACGTGCCCAAGGCCCGGGTGGCCGACGCGTACGCCATGGTCGACGACGCCGCCGCGCTGCTGGTCGCCGGGTCCTCACTGACCGTGATGAGTGGACTGCGCTTCGTCCGCCACGCGGTGAAGGGGGGCAAGCCCGTGGTGATCATCAACCGCGGATGGACGCGCGGCGACGAGTTCGCCTCGCTCAAGATCGAGGTGGGCGTCTCCGAGGCCCTCACCTACCTGGCCGGCCGGCTCCCGGACCTGGCGCTGCCGTAGGCACTGCACCGTAGCGTGCAGGTAGTGAACACCGTGGCGTGCACGTAGTCAACTTTCCGTCCGAGTAGTGACTTCGGTGTCGGCGACGTCCGCGCGCCCGTAGCGTCGTCCCATCAGGTCTCTCGAGCAGGGTGGAACAATGCAGCACACAACACGGTCTCTTCTGGTAGCTTTCGGATCCGCGGCGGTGCTCGTCGCAGCACCCCTGGTGCTCGATACGCAGGTACTCGATACGCAGGGCCGGACGGCCGCGGACGAGGCCGTAGCCGTCCCCAGCGCTGCGATCGCCCCGCCGACGTCCGCCCCACTCCTCCTGGCACCGTCGGACGATCCCTCCGCTGCAAGCGGGTCCCCGGCGGGTGCGGCCGACCCGGCGTCGACGACGGCGCCGGGTCCGGTTCCGCCTCCGCCCGCGGGCGGGCGGGCCGCCGATCCGGCAGCGGAGCTCCTCCCCGGGGAGCCCTCCCCGCAGTGCCCGATCACGGAGGAGGGCGCCTGGTGGACGGATCCTGCCGATCCCTCCACCTGCCAGCGCCCCGGGTCCAGGCCCTTCTTCGAGCCCACGCCTCCCGGCATCGCGCCCGAACTCCTGCAGCCGATCTTCGAGGAACCACCGACGCCGGGCGCCGGCGACGACTGCCGGATCACCGGGGCGCTGCAGTGCGTCGTCGAGATCATGGGCCAGGACTACGTGGTGACCTTCTCCGACGGCGTGCCGGTGGGCGTCGCGGAAGCGCGGGGCTAGGAACGCGCGAGGGGGCGGGCGCTAGAGTGGACGGCGTGCGTGGACAGTGGCAGTGGAATCGGAGGACGGCGATCCTCGTTGTGGGCGCGAGCATGCTGGCGCTCTGTATCGCCGCCCGCAGGCTGGGACTCGGCGTCGACGACGACGGCGGGCCGGCACTGTGGCTCGCCCTGCTCTTCGTGGTCGGCGCGTCCCTGGTGCTCGTCGTCCTGGCCGGAAGGCTGATCGCCGTTCTGAAGGACCGCTGACCGGGCGCTGGGACGGAAGCGCACCGGACTACCTGTTTGTTCGGTGGACAGGTCGAGTAGCGGCCCCCCGGGTGGCGCACGGGCCGAGCTATTACTGTCGATGCATGAGCTATACAGAGCACCGGTGCCAGTGTTGCGGAGAGGTCTGCGAAACCCTCTTCTGCGCGGAATGCCAGGCCCACGCACGAGCGGCCGCACACTGACCGCAGTCGTGGACGGGAACGCAGAAGGAGCCCCGCAGGTGCGGGGCTCCTTCCGTCTCTCGGTGGGTCCTACCGGGATCGAACCGAT
This sequence comes from Arthrobacter antioxidans, assembly GCF_023100725.1. Classification (NCBI taxonomy): domain Bacteria; kingdom Bacillati; phylum Actinomycetota; class Actinomycetes; order Micrococcales; family Micrococcaceae; genus Arthrobacter; species Arthrobacter antioxidans. The sequence goes on along the minus strand of NZ_CP095501.1, from coordinate 2,173,800 downwards.
GACATCCACGGTGTAAACGTGGCGCTCTACCAGCTGAGCTAAAGACCCTCGTCCCGTGACACCGGGCCCGGTCCGGGCGGCATCACGAGGGTCGACTATACCGGCTCGCGGATCGTCGACGCCAATCCGGGCGCGCCTACTCCTCGGCGGCGAGCTGGCCGCACGCGCCGTCGATCTCCTTGCCGCGGGTGTCGCGCAGTGTGGTCGGGATCCCGGCATCGCGCAGCCGGTTGATGAATTCGGTGGACACGCTCTTCTCGGAGGCCGTCCAGATGGATCCCGGCGTGGGGTTGAGCGGGATCGGATTGACGTGCACCCAGCCGCGCCCGCGCTGGTTGAGCTTCTTCGCCAGCAGGTCCGCACGCCACGGGTGGTCGTTCATGTCCTTGATGAGCGCGTACTCGATGCTGACACGGCGCCCGGTGACCCGGTAGTAGTTGTAGGCAGCGTCGAGCGCCTCGTCGACCTTCCAGCGCGTGTTGACCGGGATCAACTCGTCGCGGAGCTCGTCGTCGGGCGCGTGGAGGGACAGCGCGAAGGTGACTGGCAGCGACTCCGCGGCGAGCTTGTTGATGGCAGGCACCAGGCCCACGGTGGACACCGTGATGTTGCGTGCGGACATGCCGAGGCCCTCGGGGGAGTCGTCCACGAAGCGGTGGAGGGCACCCATGACGCGCTTGTAGTTGGCCAGCGGCTCACCCATGCCCATGAAGACGATGTTGGTGACGCGGTCGGCGTCGTGCCCGCCGTCCGTGCGCAGGTCACCGAGGGCTCCCTCGGCGAGGGCACGGTTCGCGGCGACCACCTGGTCGACGATCTCCGCCGTCGACATGTTGCGCGTCAGGCCCGCCTGGCCGGTCGCACAGAACGGGCAGTTCATGCCGCAGCCGGCCTGCGAGGACACGCAGAGCGTCACCCGGCCCGGGTAGCGCATCAGCACCGATTCCACGAGGGCACCGTCGAAGAGGCGCCAGAGGAACTTGATGGTGTCGCCGTTGTCCGTGGTGAGTCGCTTCACCTCGGTGAGCAGCGGCGGGAACATAGCCGTGACCAGTTCCTCGCGCCCGGCCTTCGGCAGGTCGCTCATCGCCGCGGGGTCGGTGGTGTAGTGCGAGAAGTAATGCGTGGACAGCTGCTTGGCGCGGAAGCCCTGGTGTCCCAGTTCCTTCAGCCGCTCCTGCCGTTCCGGCAGGGTCAGGTCCGCCAGGTGCACCGGCGGCTGGCTGACCCGGGGGGATTTGAACTGCAGCAGCGGCCTGCCGTCGCTGGATACGATCGGCGCGGCGCCCTCCACCTCGGGTCGCACCTGGGGGCGCGAGGAGGCAGGGGCAAGGGCAGTGGGGGTAACGGTAACGTCGGACATCCCTATCATTCTTTCACGGATGGCACCAGCGTCCCAGTCGGGTGCGTTGTGGACGGCAGGCGGGAACCGCCGACCGGGCGACACATAAGGGTGCCGGCGTCCGCGGGTGTGGCGGCGCGCCGCGTGGCGGTAATAGTGTGAAAGCGACCGGAGGCACCGCGCGGGAACGCGCCCGGAGCTCCGGCACATGCAGCGCGTTGCATGCAGGTGACCAACAACGGAGAACACATTGAGCGCACAGATCGGCGTCACAGGCCTGGCAGTCATGGGAGCCAACCTCGCCCGCAACCTGGCCCGCAACGGCTACACCGTGGCCGTGCACAACAGATCCAACGAGAAGACGGACGCCCTGCTGGAGAAGCATGGCGGGGACGGCGAGTTCATCCGCACGGAGACCATGCAGGAACTCGTCGACGCGCTGGAGAAGCCCCGCCGGGTGCTCATCATGGTGAAGGCCGGCAGGCCGGTGGACTCCGTGATCGACCAGCTGGTGCCCCTGCTGGAGCCCGGCGACATCGTGATCGACGGCGGCAACTCCCACTACGAGGACACGCGGCGCCGTGAAGCGGCCCTGTCCGCGCACGACCTGCACTTCGTCGGCGTCGGCGTGTCCGGCGGCGAGGAAGGCGCGCTCCTCGGCCCGTCCATCATGCCCGGCGGATCCCGCGAGGCCTACGACTCGCTGGGTCCCATGCTCGAGAAGATCTCCGCCAAGTACAACGGGGAGCCCTGCTGCCGGTGGATCGGCACGGACGGTGCCGGCCACTTCGTGAAGATGGTGCACAACGGCATCGAGTACGCGGACATGCAGGTCATCGGGGAGGCCTTCGACCTCCTGCGCTCCGGCGCCGGCATCGAGCCGGCCGACCAGGCGAAGATCTTCACCGACTGGAACACCGGGACGCTGTCCTCGTTCCTCATCGAGATCACCGCCGAGGTGCTCGGCCATACGGATGCGCGGACCGGGAAGCCGTTCGTCGACGTCGTCGTGGATGCCGCCGGGCAGAAGGGGACCGGGCGGTGGACCGTCGTGTCCGCACTGGCGCTGGGCAGCCCGACGTCGGGCATCGCCGAGTCCGTCTTCGCACGCGCCCTGTCCTCCCAGACGGAGCAGCGCGTGCTGGCCCAGGACATCCTGCAGGGCCATGAGGGCACCGTGGAGCTGCCCGAGACCTTCGTGGAGGACGTCCGGCTCGCGCTGTACGCCTCGAAGCTCGTGAGCTACGCGCAGGGCATCGACATGCTGACGGCCGCGGCCAAGGAGTACGGCTGGGACCTCAGGCTCGACGAGATCGCGTCCCTGTGGCGGGCCGGCTGCATCATCCGCGCCGAGCTGCTCGACGACATCATGAAGGCGTACGCCGGCGGCGACCGCCCGGCCAACCTGCTGCTGGCCCCCGCGTTCGCCGAATCGATCGCCGGCGCCGTGCCGGCCTGGCGCCGCGTGGTCGCCACCGCCGTCCAGCTGGGCATCCCCGTGCCGGTGTTCTCGGCGTCGCTGGCCTACTACGACGGCCTGCGCCGCCCGCGCCTGCCGGCCGCCCTGACGCAGGGCCTGCGCGACCTCTTCGGCGCTCACACCTACAACCGGGTGGACGGCGAGGGCACCTTCCACACCATGTGGGGCGAGGACAAGTCCGAGATCGAGGCCGTCGACACCCACTGACCGGCCTGCACCCCGCACCACGACGGAAGCCCCGGACCTCGGTCCGGGGCTTCCGTCGTATGAAGGGTCGGCGTCAGATGTAGATCGCCGGGTCCACGTACTCCGCGGGGTCGACGGCCGGCTGTGTCTCCCGGCGCGAGTCCCGGTGGCGGAACGTCGCCGGGATCCCGGTGATGATCGAGTCCGGGGGCGTGTCCTTGACCACGACGGCGTTCGCGCCGACCGCGCTGCCGGCACCGATGGTGATGGGCCCGAGCACCTTGGCGCCCGCGCCGATCGTCACGCGGTCCCCGATGGTGGGATGGCGTTTGACCCTCTCCAGCGAGCGTCCGCCCAGCGTGACGCCCTGGTACAGCATGACGTCGTCGCCGATCTCCGCGGTGCTCCCGATCACGACCCCCATCCCGTGGTCGATGAAGAACCGGCGGCCGATGGTGGCGGCGGGGTGGATCTCCACGCCGGTGAGGGCACGCGCCAGCTGGGCCAGCGCGCGGGCGGGGAACCGCAGCCTCTCGTCGCGCCACATCCGGTGGGTCAGGCGGTGCACCCAGATGGCGTGCAGCCCCGAGTACACCACCGTGGTCTCGAACGGGCCACGCGCAGCCGGATCGTGGGTGCGCGCGGTCTCGAGGTCCTCACGCAGTCGTTCTAGAAAACTCACCGGGTACCTTCTCGTGGAATGGTCGGGGACGGACGTCGCGGCGGGATCAGCCGCGGATGTCGTCGAAGAGGATCGTGGAGATGTAGCGCTCGCCGAAATCGCACACCACGGCCACGATGAGTTTACCGGCGTTCTCGGGGCGCTTCGCGAGTTCGAGCGCCGCCCAGACGATGGCCCCCGACGAGATGCCGCCGAGGATGCCCTCCTGGGTGCCGAGCGCGCGGGCCACCCGCACCGAGTCCTCCACCGTGGCGTCCATCACTTCGTCGTAGATCTCGCGGTCGAGGTTCTCCGGGACGAAGTTGGCGCCGAGGCCCTGGATCTTGTGCGGGCCGGGAGCGCCGCCGTTGAGGATGGGGGAGTCGGCGGGCTCGACGACGACGATCTGCACGCCGGGCTTGCGTTCCTTGAGGACCTGGCCCACGCCGGTGATCGTCCCGCCGGTACCGACGCCGGCCACGAAGATGTCCACCTCGCCGTCGGTGTCCTCCCAGATCTCCTCCGCGGTGGTGGTGCGGTGGATCTCGGGGTTCGCCGCATTCGCGAACTGCTGCGCCCAGATGGCGTTCTCGGTCGTCGCGACGATCTCCTTGGCGCGGTCCACGGCGCCCCGCATGCCCTCGGAGCCGGGGGTGAGGACGATCTCGGCGCCGTAGGCCCGGAGCATGACGCGCCGCTCGGTGGACATGGTCTCCGGCATGGTCAGCACCACCTTGTACCCGCGGGCCGCGCCCACCATCGCCAGGGCGATCCCGGTGTTGCCGGAGGTGCCCTCCACGATCGTGCCGCCGGGCCGCAGGGCGCCGGCCTTCTCGGCGGCGTCGATGATGGCGACGCCGATGCGGTCCTTGACGCTGTTGGCCGGGTTGTAGAACTCGAGCTTGACGGCGACCTGCGCCTCGAGCCCCTCGGTCAGCCGGTTGAGGCGGACGAGGGGGGTACGCCCGACCAGTTGGGTGACGTCGTCGTAGATCTTTGCCATGGGGAGCCTGCCTTTTCGGGGGTCGGGGGTGCGGGGAGTCGTCGTGGGTGGGGCGCGGGCCCGCCCCGGGGCGACGGCGGTCAGCCTAACGGCCGGGCGCCGGCGCTCCTACGCGGCCAGCCACTGGGCGTAATACTTCCGCGCCTTCGCGAGCTTCGGGTTGATGATGACCTGGCAGTAGCCCTGCTCGGGATGCTTGGCGTAGAAGTCCTGGTGCCAGTCCTCGGCGACGTGGAAGCGGGGGAGCCGGCTGACCTCCGTGACGATGGGATTTTTCCAGTTCTCCTGGTTGCGGCGGATCGCGTCCTCGAAGAGTTCCTTCTGCTCCGTGTCCTGGTGGTACATCACGCTGCGGTACTGGGTGCCGACGTCGTAGCCCTGCCGGTTCAGCGTGGTGGGGTCGTGGGACACGAAGAACATGTCCAGGATGACGTCCTCGGGGACGACCTCCTCGTCGAAGGTCACCGCCACCACCTCGGCGTGCCCGGTGATCCCGGAGCAGACGCTGTCGTAGTCCGGGTTCCTCGTGTGACCACCGGTGTAGCCGGAGACGACCTCCGTCACGCCACGGGTCTTCTGGTAGACGGCATCGAGGCACCAGAAGCAGCCCCCTCCAAGCACAAAAGTCTTCATGACTGTGTCAATGCGCGCCACGCGCCGATGATTCCCGCGCCCGTTCCGCCGTCGGTGGACGGCGCGGACTTGGCGGGCCCGTCGGCGGCGGGTATTACTGGTGTCATGGACCACAACGAGCACGACGACGTCACGGCCGGCCGTGAGACGACGACGGCTCCGACCGTCGGCGACGTGCTCCTCGCCATCGAGGAGCTGTGGCCCGAGAGCCTCGCCGAGGACTGGGACAAGGTGGGGCTGGTGGCCGGCCGGTCCGGGAAACGGGCGGACAGGATCCTGTTCACCGTGGACCCCACCGCGGCCGTCCTCGACGAGGCGCTCGACTGGGGCGCGACGATGATCGTGTCCCACCACCCCCTGCTCCTCAAGCCCGTCTCCTCCGTCGCCGCGTCGAGCTTCAAGGGGGAGGCCGTCCATCGGCTCATCGAGGCAGGCTGCGCCCTGGTCACGGTCCACACCAACGGGGACAGCGCGGTCGGGGGAGTGTCCGACGTCCTGGCGGACGCCCTCGGCCTGCAGGACGTGCAGCCGCTCGCCCGGGCGGCGGCCGGACTGCCCGAGGAGGGCATCGGGCGGGTCGGGGACCTCGGGGCGCCGATGACGCTCGGCGACTTCGCGGAAGTGGTGTTCTCCATCCTCCCCGCCGTCGCGGGCGGCGTGCGCGTCGCCGGCGACAAGGACGCACCGGTGCGCAGGATCGCCGTCTGCGGCGGTGCCGGCGATTCCCTCTTCGACAGCGTCCGGTCGAGCCGGGCCGACGTCTATGTGACCGCGGACCTGCGGCACCACCCGGCGTCCGAGGTCAGGGAGGCAGCGGCCGGTGCCGCGCCGTACCTGATCGACGTCTCGCACTTCGGCAGCGAGTGGCTGTGGCTGACGCCCGCCGCCGAGGCCCTCGCCACCGTCCTCACCGATCAGGGCTTCACCACGGACATCCGGGTGAGCGGGGTCAACACCGACCCCTGGGACTTCGTCCTCACGCCCGGTCACTGACCGCCGCCCCGGGCGTCGTGGCCTAGGCTGGGACGACGCCCACGCCGGCTCGTCGTGCCCCATCCGTCCCATCCTGGAGGTTTATCGTGGCCAAGGCTGCACCCGAGGAACAACTCCGCCTGCTCGACCTGCAGGCCCTCGATTCGACCCTCAACAAGCTCTCCCGCCAGGCCGCCGCCGCGCGCAGCAATCCCGAGATCGGGATCGTCGCCGGCCGGGTGGCGGACGTGGACGGCGAACTCGTCCGCGCGACCACGGAACTCGGGGACCTGCAGCGCGAACTGACCCGCGCGGAGGACGAGGTCCAGTCCGTCGTCAACCGCCTCGAACGCGACGAGAAGCGGCTCAACAGCGGAACCGGGACCTCGAAGGACCTGACCGCCCTGCAGCACGAGGTCGCGACCCTCACGAAGCGGCGGTCGGACCTCGAGGACGTCGAACTCGACGTCATGGAGCGGGTGGACACGGCACGGGCCGCGCAGGCCGAGGTGCAGGGGCGCACGAACGGCGTCCGCGCGGAACTCAAGGCCCTCGAGGACGCCCGGGACGCCGAGCTGGCCGCCATCGATGCGCAGCGCGCGCAGGTGCAGGCGCAGCGGGACGAGCTCGCCGCCACCTTCGACGCGCCGCTCCTGACCATCTACGACCGGATCCTCGCCCGTCGCAGTGTGGGCGCGGCACGCCTCTTCCACGGGAAGTCCGAGGGATCGGGCATGCAGCTGAGCCCCGGCGACCTCGCCGACATCTCAGCCGCCGCGCCCGACGACGTCGTCCTCTGCCCCGACTCCGGCTGCATCCTCGTCCGCTCGAGCGACTGGGGAAACCAGCAGCCGTGACGGATCAGCAGTTGTTCGACCCCTATGCCCAGGACCAGGACGAGGACCAGGACCGCGCGCAGCAGGACCTGCCCGCACGGCTGGTCGTCGAGGCTGACGGCGGATCACGCGGCAACCCGGGGCACGCCGGCTACGGCGCCCTCGTGCGCGATCCCGACACGGGCCGCATCCTCGTGGAGAAGGCCGCCTACATCGGCAAGGCCTCCAACAACGTCGCCGAGTACTCCGGACTCGTGTCCGGGCTCGAGCTCGCCCGCGAGATCAACCCGCAGGCCGCCGTGCACGTGAAGATGGACTCCAAGCTCGTCGTCGAGCAGATGTCCGGGCGGTGGCAGATCAAGCACGCCGACATGCGCGTCCTGGCGGCCAGGGCGCGGAAGGTCCTCGATCCGCGCCGTGTGACCTACGAGTGGATCCCGCGCGAGCGGAACAAGGACGCCGACCGGCTGTCCAACGAGGCGATGGACGCCGGCATGGCGGGCGTCGACTGGAAGCCCCGCGCCGCCGCTGCGGCGCCGTCGACCGCGTCGCCGAGTGCTCCCGTGACCGCACGCGAGGCTCCCGCGCAGGAAGCGCCCCGCCGCGTGGGCCGGCTGCACCATGTCGAGGTGTGGACGAAGGATCTTCCTGCGGCGGACGCCAGCCTGGGCTGGCTCCTCGAGCGGCTCGGGTTCCCCCGCAGGGAGTCGTGGAAGAACGGCGCGAGCTTCGGTTCCGAGGAGTTCTACGTGGTCCTGGAGAGCGGACCGGACGTCGCCGCCGGCGGCCACGACCGCCGTCGTCCCGGGGTGAACCACCTCGCGTTCCGCGCCGGCTCGCGCGCCGACGTCGACCTCCTGGTCCGGCGCGCGGCCAGCCACGGCTGGTCGCTGCTGTTCGCCGACCGCCACCCGTTCGCGGGCGGCCCCGAGCACTACGCCGCGTACCTCGAGAACGCCGAGGGGTTCGAAGTGGAGCTCGTCGCCGACTGACCGTCGGCCCTCCTCGCGCGCGCCGTCGCGCCCGCCCACCGACTGCCCTGACCTGATGGGCATCCACCGGGATGCCCGCCGAGTTACGGCCGAATCGGTGGCCCGAAGCACCCGTCAGTCGAGCACGATGTTCAGCTGCGCGGGCTTCCGCCCGGTGGCCGGCTCGAGCTCGGCCGTCCATTTCTCGCGGGCGGCCCCGAGCAGGGCGTCCGGCGTCGCGGGTGCTCCGCCGCGGCGCGTGATCAGGTGCCGGGCGAGCTCGCCCCGCGTGTGCTTCGCGAAGTGCGAGACGACCGTCCGCTTCCCGTTCCGGACCTGGAACACGCTGACGGCGGCGCTCTGCCGCGGCGGTGAGGCCCAGGCCGCCGCGTAGGTGCTCGACCGGCAGTCGACGATCAGGCCGTCATCCGCGTGGTGCGCCAGGGGAGCCGCGAGGTGCTTCCTCCAGTAGGTCGCGAGGCGCCCCGTGCCCGGGAGGTCCACCGACATCGACAGGCGGTACGCCGGGATCCTGTCGCCGAACCCCACGGCCCCCCACAGGGCGGACACGACGACGCACTGATCCCGCGCCTTGCGGCGCTGCACGGCGGTCATGCCGGCGTAGTCGAGGGCGTCGTACAGGACCCCCGAGTAGATGTCGTGGGCGGGGGCGGCGGGTGCCACGTCCAGCACCAGGTTCCGTGCCACGTCCTCGGCGAGGGACGCCCCGACGCCGAGGACCGCATGGGCGTCGTCGGCGGCACTGGCGGTCCTGAGGGCGTGGAGCACGGCCCGGCGCGCGTCGTTGAGCTCGGGGAAGTGGAGATCGTCGAGGTGGAGCGGGGCACCCGTACGGGCTGCGGACTTGCCTTCGGACGGGGGGAGCAGGATCAGCACCGATCCACTGTATCCAACCCGGACCGGCCACCCGTGCGCGGCAGCCGGCGGCGTCCCGGTCACCTAGAATAGTCACCGGATGGGTCGACCAGGCGGCCGCGTTGGACGGTGCGAGAGCATCCGCTCCACCGAGGAACGTCCGGGCTCCGCAGGGCAGGGTGGTGGGTAACGCCCACTCGGGGTAACCCGCAGGCCAGTGCCACAGAAAAGAGACCGCTCCCGCCGCAGGCTTCGGCCGGCGCGGGCAGTAAGGGTGAAAAGGCGGTGTAAGAGACCACCAGCGTGCCGGGTGACCGGCACGGCTCGGTAAACCCCACCCGGAGCAAGGCCAGACAGTGCGCGTTCGAGGGCTGCCCGCCCGAGTGCACGGGTAGGCCGCTGGAGGGCGTCGGCAACGGCGTCCGTAGATGGATGGTCGCTACTCGCGGGCCGGCGACGGCGCGCGATGACAGAACCCGGCGTATCGGTCGACCCATCCCTCGACCTCCCCCCGGCAGGACAGCCGACGGCAGCCGGGACCGGATGAGCTGCTCCCTCGATCCGCACCCCGTGCGAGGTCTCCGGCGCGTCACACGTTGTCGCGGGCCCCCGCTCGTCCTACTGTGTGAACACCGCTGCGGGTCTCATACGCAAGCGCTGCGGTATGAACGGGTCGGCCTGCTGCTGGGGCTTCGGGGCCGGCCCGTTCGCCTCGACCCGGCCGCGCGATCGCGGGCATGAAACGGTCCCCCGTACCCGGTCTCAAGAGGTAGGGGGACCGTCCGGCGTCTATAGCCGCCTCGGGAGTTCGTCGACCGCGATACTGCTGGGGGAACGATCGCGGGACGCACTCCCTGCTCCATGGTGCTCTTCCACCGACCGCCCTGCAATCGCAGGGGTCGCGCTAAGCCAAGGGAGAAATCGGGAACAACGGTCCGACATTTCCGTTGCCGAGGCGAATGATTATCGGTCGTGGCCGCGAACCCGTCAAGACTCGACGAACCGCTGCCGAAAACCGGCCGCGGCGGCCCGATCGTCGGGGGCGCTCTGGCTTAGGGTGATCGGATGAGCACCGGGGGCACTGCCGAACGACACCTGTTCGTGCGCAACAGGAACTTCCGCGCACTCATGGTCTCCAGTACGTTCGGCGTGCTCGGCAACGCCGTCGCGGCGGTGGCGCTGCCCGTCATCGCCGCGGTGGAACTCGATGCCAGCAACTTCGAGGTCGCAGCCCTCGCCGGCATGACCTTCCTGCCCTGGCTCCTCTGCGGACTGCTCATCGGCGTATGGGTCGATCGGCTGCCGCGTAAGCCGGTGATGCTCGCGTCCCTCGCCGTCCGCGTCGTGGTCCTCGCCCTCCTGCCCGTCGGCTACTGGTTCGGGTTCCTCAGCACTCCCTTGCTGTTCGCCGCCGCATTCATCGCGGGCGTGGCCGGCGTCTTCTTCCAGCTCGCGGACGCCGCCCTGGTGCAGCAGGCCGTCACCGCGGACGAACTCATGGAGGGCAACGGCCTGATCACGGGCTCCGGTGCCGCCGCGGACGCAGCAGGACGCTCCGCAGGGGGATGGCTCACCGGGGCCGTCGGCGCCTCGAACACGCTGATCGTGCAGGTGACGACGTCGGTCATCGCGCTGGTGGCCATCCAGCGCCTGGACGTCAGGGAGATCGTCCGCCCGCGGAGCGACCACCGGATCGTCCGGGAGATGTGGGAGGGGCTGCGTTACACCTTCAGCACCGCCCCGCTGCGCGCGCTCCTCCTCAACGCCGCGCTCTGGAACCTCGGCGGCAACATCTCCGCGTCACTGCTCGTGCTGCTGGTGCTGAGGACCCTCGGGGAATCGGAGCTGTGGCTCGGCCTGCTGCTGGCCGCATCCTCCATCGGGGGAGCTGTCGGCGGGGTCACGGCCAACTCCCTGGGTGAGCGCTTCGGCTCCGGGCCGCTGTGGCGCTGGTCCATGGTGCCCGGGGTGCTCGGCTACGCCTCCCTGCTGATCCTCTCGCCCGGGGCCGGTATGCTCTGGGGGCTCCTGGGCATGTTCGTGATGGGCGCGAGTGTCTCCTGGAACATCGTCGTCGGTACGAGCTTCCGCCAGCGCGTCTGCCCGCCGGACATGATGGGCCGTCTCGGCGCCGCGTCGCGCACGGTGAGCTGGGGCATGCTCGCGCTCGCAAGCCTGCTGGCCGGAATCCTCGCGGAGACCGTCGGCATCCGCGAGGCCGTCCTCATCGGCGTCCTCATCGCGTGCACCGCTCCATTGGTGGCCCTGCTGGGACCCCTCCGGGGCGTGAAGCGGCTGGAGGACCTCGTCGAGGCCCCGGCGGCCGCAGCGCAGGTCCAGGTCACGAGGAACACCTGACACCGGAGCACCTGACACCGGAGCCCCCGGCTCCGGCGCGATCCGGCTAGTGCCCGAACGGGTCCGGGTCCACTCCGGGCATCCAGGTGAGCCCGGGCACGCCCCAGCCGTTGTTCTTCATCGCCTTGCTCGCCTTGCGTCCCTGGCGGTTGTTGAGGCGATCCACGTAGAGCCTGCCGTCGAGGTGGTCGTACTCGTGCTGCATGCAGCGGGCGAACCACCCCGTGGCCTCGAACTCGACGGGCACGCCGTCACCGTCGAACCCTGACACCCGTGCCCAGTCGGCCCGCTTGAGGGGGAAGGACTCACCGGGGACGGACAGGCAGCCCTCCGCCTCGTCCTCCGGGTCGGGGTCGGACCCGGGGACCTTCGAGGTCACGAGCGTCGGGTTGACGAGGACACCGCGCGGCGTGACGTCGTCGTCGTTCTCCATCCCGTAGACGAACAGGCGCAACCCCACGCCGATCTGCGGTGCGGCGAGGCCCACCCCGTTGGCGACGTCCATCGTCTCGAACATGTCGGCGATGAGGGTGCGCAGCGCGTCGTCGAACGCCTCGACGGGGAGGGCCCGCCGGTGCAGGACGGGCTCGCCGGCGATCGTGATGGGGTGGACGGTCATGGAACCTACCTGTTCTGGGTGGGGCGGTCGGCGATCGACCGGCCGATGGACTCGCGCATGATCTCGCTGGTCCCGCCGAAGATCGTCAGCAGCCGCGCGGCGAGGAAGGCCTGCGAGACCGGGTATTCGAGGATGTAGCCGTAGCCGCCGTGCAGCTGGAGGCAGCGGTCCGTGACGGACTTCGCCCGTTCACTGGCCCACAGCTTGGCCTGGGCGGCGTCCGTGGGGGTCAGCGTGCCCGCGTTGAAGGCCAGCACTGCCTGGTCGACGAAGGTCTCCGTCACCCGGACCTCGGTGAGGATGTCGGCGAGCACATGGCGGGTGTTCTGGAAGTCGAGCACGCGCTCGCCGAACGCGCTGCGCTCGGTCACGTACCGCAGGGTCTGCTCGTAGGTCGCCCGCGCGAGCGCGGCGGAGGCGACGGCGATGCCGAGGCGGCCCTGCGGGATCTGCTCGAGGCTGTAGCGCAGGCCCTGGCCCACCTCGCCCACGAGGTCGGCGCCGGGCACGCGGACGTTGTCGAAGAAGAGTTCGGCGGTGTCGGACGCGCGGAGGCCCATCTTGTCCAGCTGGCGGCCGGGCGCGTAGCCCTCGCCCTTGCGCACCATGAATAGGGAGAACGCGTCGCTCGAGCCCCGGCCCGAGCTGCCGTCGGTGCGCGCGAGCACGAGGGATGCGTCCCCGCTGATCCCGTTGCCGATGAACACCTTCTGGCCGGTGATCAGCCAGTCGTCGCCGTCGCGCACGGCCCTGGTCCGGATGCCGCGGAGATCGCTCCCGGCTCCCGGCTCGGTCCAGGCGCAGGACGTGACGATCTCACCCGAGACCATGCCCGGCAGCCACCGCTCCTTGAGGTCGTCCGAGCCGTAGGTGAGCAGGTGCGGCAGCACGAGGTCGTCCTGCAGGTGGAAGGCGAGCCCGACGGCGAGGTGGTTGCTCCGGGCGAACTCCTCGTCCAGCACCGTCCGGAACCGGTAGTCCGGCATGCCTGCGCCGCCGAACTCCTCGGGGACGGCGAGCCCCAGCAGTCCCTGCTCGCCCGCCGCGGTCCAGACCGAGCGGTCCATCAGGTGCTGTCGGTCCCAATCGGCGTAGTGGGGAGCGACGGCGCGGTCGTTGAACTCGCGGGCGACATCGCGGAAGAGCTCGTGATCTTCTTCGAACACAGTGCGTTCCATGACGTGGGTCCTTCGGATGCTCGCAGCCCGTGAAGGCGCAGGCCGGGCGGCCGTTCTCCAGGGCTTGGGCTTGATGGGGCCTGAATGACGTATGCCGCCCCGGATGATCTCCGGGACGGCATACGTGGCCAGGAACATTCCTGACGACTGAGGGTGAGTAACGGGGCTTGAACCCGCGACCTCCTGGACCACAACCAGGCGCTCTGCCAGCTGAGCTATACCCACCATGTGTCTCCGCGGTGCATCCCGGTGGCGACTGGCCGGCCGGGCTGTCCGTGGAAGGCAGCGGATCCAAGTTTACACACTTTTCGGTGTGGTCCTGACAACGGCGGGAGGCCGCCGCCCGAGTCCGTCAGGACGCGATCGTGCGCGCGATGTCCTTGCTCGTGGCGGAGTCGGGACCGGGGGAGGGCACGAAGACCGCCGACCGGTAGTACCGCAGTTCCCGGATCGAATCCTCGATGTCCCCCAGGGCCCGGTGGCCCCCCGTCTTCGCGGGGGACTGGAAGTAGGCGCGGGTGTACCAGCGGCGCGCCAGTTCCTTGATGGTCGAGACGTCGATGACGCGGTAGTGCAGGTGGTCGACGACGAGCGGCATGTCGCGGACGAGGAAGTTGCGGTCCGTGCCCACGGAGTTGCCTGCCAGCTGGGCCTTGCGGGGTTCCGGCACCCATTTCCTGATGTACTCGAGGACCTGCTGCTCGGCGTCCTCCATGGTGATGCCGTCGTCGAGCTCCTCCAGCAGGCCCGACGTCGTGTGCATGGTGCGCACGAAGTCGCCCATCTGGGCGACGGCCTCGGGCGTGGGCTTGATCACCACGTCCACCCCGTCGCCGAGGACGTTGAGCTCGGAATCCGTCACGAGGACGGCGACCTCGATCAGGGCGTCGTTGACGAGGTCCAGTCCCGTCATCTCGCAGTCGATCCAGACGATGGGGTCATTCGATATCGGCATTCGACCAATGTACCGCCCGGTACCCCCGCTTCCGCGCCCGCCGCCGCGCGCCCGACCCGCAGGCCGGAGCACGATCGGGGCGCGCGCCGACGGCGGCGCCTGCCGGGGCGCTCTCCGCGCCCGATGCTAATATTCGAACAGTTCGCTCAGGGTTGCGGGGAGATCTGGGAAACCCTGCCGCTTCCGGTAAGGGCACCGCTCGCGGGTCGCCCGCCGTCGGTCGTCACCGGCCGACGGCCCGAGGGCAGGGCGTTCGACGCCGACTCATGCTTGCCGACGATTGGATTTCCCCGATGTCCTCCCAGGTCCCGCTCTCCGACGTCGAAACGCGGCGGGGGCCGAACCGACCGAACGTCGCCATCGCGCAGGGGTTCGTCGGATCCCTCCTCATGTGGATGGGGTCGCTCGGCGTCGGCTGGCTCTCGCTGGCGTCGGCGGAACTCAGGCGCACCCCGATCATCATCTGGCTCCGGTTCGAGCCGGCCGGCGCCGTGCTCTCCGTGCTCCTCCTCGCACTCGGCGGGATGCTCCTCGTCCGGTCGTGGCTACGGCTGGGCCAGCGGCTGAACGGCTGGTCGGACGACACGAGGCCGTACGTGATGAAGGCCATCATCGCGTGGACCATCCCGCTCGCCGCGGCGCTGCCGCTCTTCAGCCGCGACGTCTTCGCCTACATCGCCCAGGGCCAGGTCATGGTGGCCGGGCTCAACCCCTATGTCGACGGGTACTCGCAGATCTCGAACTACCTGCAGATCGGTGCCGACGACCTCTGGGCGCAGAGCCCCACGCCCTACGGGCCCGTCTTCCTCTGGATCGAGGAGGGCATCGTCAGGATCACGGGCGGACACCCCGACACCTCCATCATCCTGTTCCGGGTCGTCGCACTCGTGGGCGTGGCCCTGTGCGTGTACGTCATCCCCAAGCTCGCGGCCCTCCATTCCATCAACGCGAACCGCGCCCTGTGGCTGACCGCCGCGAATCCGCTGTTCCTCATCAACTTCGTGGCGGCCATCCACAACGATGCGCTCATGATCGGCCTTGCCCTCGCCGGCCTGTACCTGGCGGCGACGAAGAGGCCCCTCCTCGGGATCCTCCTGATCACGCTCTCGGTCGGCATCAAGCCGATCACCCTGATCTTCCTGCCCTTCGTCGGCCTGATGTGGGCGGGCAGGGGAGCGTCCTGGCCGCGGCGGTTCCTCTACTGGTTCCTCACCGCGGGCATGTCGCTCGGGATCCTCTGGGTCATGGGGCTGGTGAACACCTTCGGGTTCGGCTGGGTGGGTGCCCTCAGCACCCCGGGCAGCGTCTGGATCTGGTATGCACCCGTCGGCTTCATCGGGCTCGTCATCGCCACGCTCGGGGACGCCGTCGGCCTGCCCGGATGGGACCTCGCCGGCGGGTTCCACACCCTCGCCCGGGTGGCCTCGCTCGTCATCATCGCGCTGCAGGTCTTCCGCGGCGACCACAGCCGTCTCGTCCACCGCCTGGCCATCGCCTTCGCGGCCATCGTGGTGCTGGCGCCGATGATCCAGTCCTGGTACGTGGTCTGGCTGATCCCGCTCTTCGCGGTCACCGGCATCCGCGACGACTGGCAGGTGAAGTTCCTGTACTTCACGGTCGCCTTCTTCATGGTCTACGCCATCACGGACCAGCTCGACATCTTCCCGTACTTCGACTTCAGCCTCATGATGGCGCGGCAGATCGCGGCGGTCATCGCGCTCGGATTCGCGCTCTACCTCGTGTTCGTGGATCGCAGCACGAAGGTCCTGTTCCTCCGGCGTTATCGGCCCGCGGCGCCCGGAGTGATGCACTGAGAACAGGCTGGGCATGCGATACCCGCCCTGAACCGCGATACTGAACAGATGATTGACACAGGAACGACGACGTACAACGGCGAGTTCGAGATCACCAGCTGGGATGCCGAGCCCTACGCGGAGCCGGGCAGCACGGGCGAGCTCTCCCGCGTGCGGGCCTCGAAGGTGTTCGAAGGCGAGATCAGCGGGACCAGCACGGCGGAACTGCTGATGGCGGGGAACGACGTCGGCGCCGGCTACGTCGCGTCCGAACAGTTCGTCGGGACCATCGGGGACCGGACGGGTGCGATGACCGTCCAGCACTGGGGTGTCGCCGAGGGGGCGGACGCCGCGAGTTCGGGGCACATCATCCCGGGCTCCGGCACGGAGGGTCTCCGCGGCATCGCGGGCAAGGCCGTCTACTCCCAGGACCCGGACGGGCAGCACCGCCTGGAACTGAGGGTGAGCTTCCCCGCCGTGAGCCAATAGGCGTGTGCCCACGGGCCCCTGGGACCGTGGTCGGGCCCCCCACCGGACCGCCATAGTAAACTGGCGTGACTGCCTCCGTAGCTCAGGGGATAGAGCAGGGGCCTTCTAATCCTCTGGTCGCAGGTTCGAATCCTGCCGGGGGCACAGCATCAGGGCCGGACGCCGAGGCGTCCGGCCCTTTGCTTTGCCTGCCCGCGCTCCTGCCTGTGCTCCTATCCCGCGCAGGGCGACTCGGGGTGGTTGTCAACATACGCCCGCTCGCCCCGGCGCGGGTGGTCCTCCGCACGAAGACTTGGTCGAGGCCGGCATCGAACGCCGACCCCCGGGATCTACGGAAGGACAGATCATGACCGACATCATCACCGTGCGGGGCTATGTCGCCACGGACGTGCGGCTCACCTCGGCGCAGAGCGGACTGGCCGTCGCCGGCTTCCGCATGTGCTCCACCGACCGCCGCTTCGACAGGGAGACGAATGCCTGGGTGGACGGGCACACGAACTGGTACTCGGTGTCCATGTTCCGCCAGCTCGCCACCAATGCGGGGGCAAGCCTGAAGAAGGGCGACCGCGTGATCGTCACCGGGCGGCTCAGGGTGCGTCCGTGGATCAACGCGGACGGCCGGACGGGAACATCCGTGGACATCGACGCGGACACCGCCGGACACGACCTCATGTGGGGCACCGCGAACTTCAAGCGCACCACGGCCGACCGCAGCGAGGCCCAGCAGGGTGCCGGATCGGAGGACGCGGCCGGCGGCATCCACCCCGCCGGGGACGATCTTCCCGCCGGGGTGGATGCCGCCACGGGAGAGGTGTTCGGGGGAGCATCGGGTTTCGATGCGGACCCGGGCGACGACGAGGGTGCGGGCGACCCCCTGCCGACAGGGGAGGCGGGCGGCGACCACGAGGACGCCCGTCAGGAGGAGACCGTCCCGTTCTAGGCGCAGCCGGTGGCTGATCGGGAGCAGGGCTTCGCGGAGGCGGGAGCTGCTCCCGCATCAGGGAGGTGCGCTGATTCGCGGACCGGAGCGGGCCGACGGCCACCAGCACGGACGGCCCGAGTGTGGAATCGGTCCGGCCACCCACTAGCCTTGGTGGTATGGCGGAATTTATCTACACAATGAGCAAGGCCCGCAAGGCCGTTGGCGACAAAGTAATCCTCGACGACGTCAGCATGTCGTTCTTCCCTGGCGCGAAGATCGGCGTGGTGGGGCCGAATGGTGCGGGTAAGTCCACCATCCTGAAGATCATGGCAGGCATGGACACCCCGTCGAACGGCGAGGCGCGCCTCAGCCCCGGGTACACGGTCGGCATCCTCCTGCAGGAGCCCCCGCTGAACGAGGAGAAGACCGTGCTCGGCAACGTCCAGGAGGGCGTCGGCGAGATCTACGGGAAGATCCAGCGGTTCAACGAGATCTCCGAGGAGATGGCCTCCCCGGACGCCGACTACGACACCCTCCTCGACGAGATGGGCAAGCTGCAGGAGGCCATCGACGCCGCCGACGCCTGGGACCTCGACTCCCAGCTCGAGCAGGCCATGGACGCCCTGCGCTGCCCGCCGCCGGAGGCCGACGTCCGGGTCCTCTCCGGTGGTGAGCGCCGCCGTGTGGCGCTCTGCAAGCTGCTGCTGCAGAAGCCCGACCTGCTCCTCCTCGACGAGCCCACCAACCACCTCGACGCCGAGAGCGTGCTCTGGCTCGAGCAGCACCTGAAGTCCTACGCCGGCGCCGTGCTCGCCGTGACCCACGATCGCTACTTCCTCGACCACGTCGCCGAATGGATCGCGGAGGTGGACCGCGGACACCTGTACCCCTACGAGGGCAACTACTCGACCTACCTGGAGAAGAAGCGCGCGCGCCTCGAGGTGCAGGGCAAGAAGGACCAGAAGCTCTCCCGGCGGCTGACCGAGGAACTCGAATGGGTCCGCTCGAACGCCAAGGGACGCCAGACGAAGTCCAAGGCGCGCCTGAACCGGTACGAGGAGATGGCAGCCGAGGCGGAGCGCACCCGGAAGCTCGACTTCGAGGAGATCCAGATCCCGCCGGGCCCCAGGCTCGGCAGCCAGGTCATCGAGGCGCACGACCTCCGCAAGGGGTACGACGAGCGCATCCTCATCGACGGCCTGTCCTTCTCGCTGCCCCGCAACGGGATCGTCGGCGTCATCGGCCCGAACGGTGTCGGCAAGACCACCCTGTTCAAGACGATCGTGGGCCTGGAACCCCTCGACGGCGGCGAACTGCGGATCGGCGATTCGGTGAAGATCTCCTACGTGGACCAGTCCCGCGGCGGCATCGACCCCAACAAGAGCCTGTGGGAGGTCGTCTCCGACGGCCTCGATTTCATCCAGGTGGGCCAGGTCGAGATGCCCTCGCGCGCCTACGTGTCGGCGTTCGGGTTCAAGGGACCGGACCAGCAGAAGAAGGCCGGCGTCCTCTCCGGCGGTGAGCGCAACAGGCTGAACCTCGCGATGACCCTGAAGCAGGGTGGCAACCTGCTGCTCCTCGACGAACCGACCAACGACCTCGACGTCGAGACGCTCTCGAGCCTCGAGAACGCCCTGCTCGAGTTCCCCGGCTGTGCCGTCGTCGTCTCGCACGACCGGTGGTTCCTCGACCGGGTGGCCACCCACATCCTGTCCTACGAGGGCACCGAGGAGAACCCGGACCACTGGTACTGGTTCGAGGGCAACTTCGACGCCTACGAGCAGAACAAGGTGGAACGGCTCGGAGCCGACGCCGCGAAGCCGCACCGCGTCACGCACCGCCGCCTCACGCGCGACTAGCGGAGGTCCGCCCCGGCGGAAGCAGTCACAGGAAGGGACAAGGCCGCGGCCGTGTCCCTTCTGCTGTGTGTGGTGCGAACGTGCAGGTCAGGCGGGCGGGATCCTGACCATGCCCTCCTGGGCCACGCTCGCCACGAGCGCCCCGCTGCGGTCGTAGATGCGGCCGGCGGCGAGCCCGCGCGAACCGGACGCGCTGGGGGAGCTCTGGACGTACAGCAGCCAGTCGTCCACCCGCACGGGGCGGTGCCACCACATCGCGTGGTCGAGGCTCGCCACGTTCATGCCGGGATGGATCCAGCTCAGGCCGTGGGGTCGCAGGATCGATTCGAGCAGCGTGTAGTCGCTCGCGTACGCGAGGGCGGCACGGTGGATGTTCGGATCGTCGGGCATGGGTCCGAGGCTGCGCATCCAGACGGCGTTCCGGGGCTCCCGCGACCCCTCGTTGGACAGGTACAGCGGTGCGTCGACGTGCCGGATGTCGAACGGCCGGTCGAAGGCCCACGCCTGCGCCACGGGGTGGTCGAAGGCGCCGAGCAGTTCGGCCGTGGACGGCAGGCTCTCCGGATCGGGGACGCCGGCGGGCATCGTGTCCTGGTGGGTGATGCCCTCGTCGGGCTCCTGGAACGAGGCGATCATCGACAGGATGGGCACACCGTTCTGGTAGGCGTGCGTGCGGCGGGCGGAGAACGACCGCCCGTCACGGAGCCGCTGGACGCCGAACGTGATGGGCTGGTCGGCGTCGCCCGCCCGCAGGAAGTACCCGTGCATGGAGTGGACCTCGCGCGTCGGCTCGACCGTCCGCATCGCGGCGATCAGCGACTGAGCGAGCACCTGGCCGCCGAAGACGCGCCGGCCCGGCTGGCGTGCGGAGCTCCCGACGTAGATCTCCTCGTCCGTCTGCGCCCCCTCGGCGCTGCTGAGGTCGAGCAGATCCAGCAGGGCCCGGGTTGGGTCCTTCGCCTGCGCTCCCCGCGCCGGTGCCTCTGATGCGGGCGCGTGTTCTGCCATGGTTCGGTGTCTCCTCGTGGGCGGGGGCGGTGGAAGCGGTGCGCTCCCGGGCATCTACTGACAGTAGACGCCGCTCCATGCGCACTCAATACGGGCACGCGGCCGCGCCCATGGTGTTCCTCACACCCGGATCCGCGTGCCACGGCGAATCGTCGCGGGGCGGCGCGGTTTGAGAGGATGGCGCTATGTCCCCGGTGCACACCTTCCCCCTCCAGCTGCGGTTCGGCGACGAGGATTCCTACGGCCACGTCAACAACGTCCGCTTCCTCCAGTTCCTCGAGGACGCGCGCCTGTCGCTGATGCACGAGTCGCGGCCCGAGGGTTCGTTCATGGAACTGATCGACCCCGACCACTACACCCTCGTCGGCCGCCAGGAGATCGAGTACCGCTCACCGCTGACCGTGAGCATGGAACCGGCCGCCGTCGACCTCTGGGTCACCGCGGTCGGTGGCTCCAGCTTCGACCTCGGCTATGCGGTCCGGGACCGGGTAGCAGCCGACGGGAGCACCACGAGCGCGATCGCCGCGACCACCATGGTGCTGGTCAGCCGCAGCACCGGTCGTCCCGTGCGCCTGTCGGGCGAACAGAAGGCCGTCCTCCTGTCCTGGCAGGGACCACCCGTCCCCTTCCGCCGCACGCGGGCCGGCGCGCGGGCATGACGTCCCCGTCCCTGCGCTTCGCGGACCCGCACACCGTCGCCGATCTCCGCACCTTCACCGCCCGCGCCCGCGCCAACGACGACGGCGGCATGCGCCTCGTGGCCGCCGGCCGGGTGCTCGCCGCGTACGTGTGCACGCTCCGCCCCACGGTGCTCGGAGAGGCCGTGCCCACCGTGCTCGGGCTGCGGACCATGGCCCTCGAGGAGGACGCCGACGTCGACACCACCGTCGCGCTCGGCTCGGTCCTCGACCGGCTCGCCCGCATGCCCGACGGCGACGTCGTGTTCCCCGTCCCCACCGTGACGGTCACCGAGAACTGGGCCGGCGTCCTCCCTCCCCGCTCGGGATGGGAAGCCGCCGGGACCGTGACCGCCGACGTCCTGGACCAGGCAGCACACGAGGGCATCGCCGAGGTGGCCCGCAGCCTGCCCGAGCGCGCGGGCGCGCCCCTGGTGAGCAGCGCGAGGATCGCCGTGTGGGGGCGTCCGCTGGCCGGGGTGCCCGGCGCCGTCCCGGCCGGGGCGGCCTTCGGAGCGCTCAGCCTCGGCTTCCTCCAGCCCGGGACGACGGGGACCGTCCACACGAACGGGCGCTGGTCCCGCGTCAGCACGCCGCGCGGCCACGTGCTCGTCCGCGCCGCCGCCATCCTCTGACGCCCGGTCATCGACAACCGGCACCGCACGGAGACGGCGGCCGGCGTCAGTCCGCGGCGTTCACCATCGAGTGTGCGGCGCGCTCGAGGTAGTCCCACAGGGTCGTCTCGTGCAGGGGAGCGAGGTCCAGGGAGTCCACCGCGGCGCGCATGTGCTGCAGCCACCGGTCACGTGCCTGCGGCCCCACCCGGAACGGCATGTGCCGCATGCGGAGCCTCGGATGGCCCCGCTGCTCGCCGTAGGTCTTCGGCCCGCCCCAGTACTGCTCCAGGAACAGCAGCAGGCGCTCCTTCGCCGGACCGAGATCCTGCTCCGGATACATGGGACGCAGCACCTCGTCGCCCGCCACGCCGTCGTAGAAGGCGTCCACCAGCCGCACGAACGTGGGGTGGCCGCCCACCGCCTCGTAGAAATTGTCCGTGTACTGCGGCTGGGTGAAGCCCTGCCCGGCGGCGACGAGCCGTTCCACGGGCAGGGCGGTCCGTGCCCCCGCGGGGGGCGTTGCCTCCGGTACCTGCGCCGGGTCCTGCTCCGTGGTCATGACTGCTCCTGGGTCAGGGCGGGCGCGACGGGGTCGGGGGTCGGCTCCACGTAGTCGCCCTGCGACCGGTTGCCCACCTTGGTGATGTCTCCGTTCCGCACGTACCAGATGGCCCCGTCCTTGTCGACCATGCGGGTGATCCGCAGCCCGAGGGACTGGACCGTGCCGACGGTCTCTCCCACCTCGATGGTGTCGCCGATGCCGTACTGGTCCTCGATGGTGATGAAGAAGCCGAGGAAGGCGTCGCGGATCACCTCGCGCGCACCGAAACCGATCGCGATGCCGACGATGCCGACGCTCGCGAGGATGGGCCCGATGTTGAAGCCGAGGGTGTCGATGGCCATCAGGCCGGCGATGATCGCGATGGTCAGGGCCGCCACGCTGGAGAGCAGGCCGCCGATCGTCTCAGCGCGCTGGACGCGCCGGGCGCTGTCGAAGGGGCGCAGCGCGGGCTGGGCCCATTTGAAGTGCGGCTTCTTGAAGACGCTGTAGCCGCTCTGGACGCGCTTGACCGACCGGTTGATCACGGCGCGGATCACGAGCCACAGGATCAGGGCGCCGATCAGGATGACCAGCGCGGAGATGACCTGGCCGCCATAGCCGAGGGAGGTGAGGAATGTCATGGAATCGCTTTCGTGCGGGCATCCGGGGGTCCGCCGAAGGTGGGCGCGGTAGGCGCGGGGATGCCTTAACAGGCTACAGCGAGGCCGGGCGGCCCCGGTGGCCTCAGCCTTGGCCCGGACCGGCGGTGGGTTCGTGATGGACCGGGAAGTTCAGGGACCGCGCGATGAAGCACAGGCGGTTCGCTTCCGCGTGCAGGGAGTCGGCGAGGCTGCTCTGGGAGGCGTCCTGCAGCTCGACGACGGGGTGCAGCACGATCCCCGTGAACTCGCCGCTGCCGTCCCGGTTCAGGCGCATGGTGCCCGTCGCCGTGTCCCGGTAGCCCGTGACGACGACGCCGGCCTTCACCGCGACGTGCAGGTAGGACAGCATGTGGCACTGCGCGACGGCGGTCAGCAGCAGCTGCTCCGGGTTCCAGCGGTCCGTCACCCCGTGGAAGGTGGGGTCCGCCGTCCCGGGGAGCAGGCCCGGGCCGTCCACCTCCACCTCGTGGTCGCGGCTGTAGGCGCGGTAGCCGGAGGTCCCGGTGCCGAGGTTGCCGGTCCAGCGGACCCGCGCTGCGTAGTGGTGTTCCTGCAGGTTCATGACACGACCCTAGCGCCGGCGCGCCCCCATCCTCGGACCGTGCAGGCGGGGAGGGCGACGCTCCTCCCCGCCCGGTGGGCTCCTACCGGTCGGCGGCCTGCGCCTTCAGGGCGCGCACCACGCCGTCCCGGCTCTCCAGCACCAGGCGCCGGAGCGACGGCGATTCCTCGCCGAGGGCGGCGAGGAAGGCATCCGTGCGGTCCAGGGTGTCCTGGGTGGTGAGGAGCGACGGGTAGAGGCCCACGACGATCTGCTGGGCGATCTCGTGGGTGCGGGTTGCCCAGACGTCCTGGATCGAGGCGAAGTACCGCGCCACGAAGGGCTCCAGGAGCGAGCGGTCGTGCACGCGCGTGAACCCGCCGATCATGGACCGCTGCGCGGCGTTCGGCAGGTCCGCCGAGTCGACGAGCGCCGCCCAGGCCGCCTCCTTGGCCTCCGGCGTCGGCACAGCCGCCCGGGCCGCGGCCGCCGCGAGCTCGCCGGTCGCCGTCGAATCCTTCGCGAGCTCGGCGTCGATCTCCTGCTCCCCGGCACGCCCGCCGACCACGAGGCTCGTGAGCAGTTCCCACCGCAGGTCCTGGTCCACGGCGAGCCCCCCGGGAACGTCCTCACCGGAGAGCAGGGCCGCGACGGTGTCCAGCTGGGGCGCCGTGCGGGCGTGGGCCGAGAAGGCCTTCGTGAACTGCAGCTGGTCATCGGAGCCCGCCTCGGCGGCGAGGGCGAGCTCCAGCAGGCTGTCCGCCGCGGCGTCACCCATCGGTTCGCGGTCCTCCGGGGTGACGTAGAACGCGAGGGTCGAGGCGAGCTGCCGGAGCAGCACGAGCACCACGGACGAATCCGACTCCGCCCCGATGTTCTGCAGCACGAGTTCCACGTAGTCGCGTGCCGGCGTCTCGCCGTCACGGGCCGCGTCCCACGCCGACGCGAGGACGAGGGTGCGGGGGAGGGAATCCCGGAAGTCCCTGACGTGGCGCACGGACGTGCGGAGGGACGCCGGGTCCAGACGGATCTTCGCGTAGGCGAGATCGTCGTCGTTGAGGAGCACGAGGGCAGGCTGCCGGTGACCCACGAGGTCCGCGACCTCCGTGCGCTCGCCGTCGACGTCGAGTTCGAGCCGGTGCACGCGGACGAGGGCGCCGTCGTCGTCGTGGTCGTAGAAGCCGACCGCGAGGCGGTGGGGCCTGATGGTCGGGAACGCCTCGACCGCGCTCTGGAGGATCGCGAACGAGGTGATCGTGCCGTTCTCGTCGGTGGTGAACTCGGGGCGGAGCGTGTTGACGCCGGCGGTCTCGAGCCAGAGGGCGGACCACGCCTTCAGGTCACGCCCGCTGGCGGCCTCCAGCTCGGACAGCAGGTCCACGAGCTCGGTGTTCTTCCAGGAGTGCTTCGCGAAGTACTGGCGCACGCCCTGCATGAACTCCTCCTGACCCACCCAGGCCACCAGCTGCTTGAGCACGGACGCACCCTTCGCGTACGTGATCCCGTCGAAGTTGACCTGGACGTCCTCGAGGTCGTTGATCCGGGCGACGATCGGGTGGGTGGAGGGCAGCTGGTCCTGGCGGTAGGCCCAGCCCTTCTCGAGGATCGCGAACGTGGTCCACGCCTGCTCGAACTCCGTGGCCTCGGCGGCCGCGAGGGTGGACATGAACTCGGCGAAGGACTCGTTCAGCCAGAGGTCGTTCCACCAGCGCATGGTCACGAGGTCGCCGAACCACATGTGGGCCAGCTCGTGGAGGATGGTGATGGCGCGCCGCTCGACGGTCGCGTCGGGCACGCGGCCCCGGAAGACGTAGGTCTCGACGAACGTGACGGCGCCCGCGTTCTCCATGGCGCCGGCGTTGAACTCGGGCACGAACAGCTGGTCGTACTTCGCGAACGGGTACGGGGCGCCGAACTGCTCCTCGTAGAACGCGAAGCCCTGGCGCGTGAGGGCGAAGATGTTCTCCGCGTCCAGGTACTGCATGAGGGACTTGCGGGCGAACACCCCGAGCGGGATGGTGCGGCCGTCCGAGCTCGTCAGTTCGCTGCGCACCGACTGGTAGGGGCCGGCGATCAGCGCCGTCACATAGGAGGACATGACGGGCGTCGGCTCGAAGGACCAGGTGGAGGCGCCGCCGTCGGACCCGGCCTGGACGGGCTCCGGCGTGGCGGTGTTCGAGATGACGTCCCAGTGCGAGGGCCCGGTGACGGAGAAGCGGAACGTCGACTTCAGGTCGGGCTGCTCGAAGACGGTGAACACGCGGCGGGAGTCCGGGACCTCGAACTGGGTGTACAGGTAGACCTCGCCGTCCACGGGATCGATGAACCGGTGGAGGCCCTCCCCGGTGTTCATGTAGAGCATGTCGGCCTCGACCACGAGGACGTTGCTCGCGGCCAGCACGGGAAGCTGGATCCGGACGCCGTCGGCGACCTCCGCCGGGTCCAGGGCGACGCCGTTCAGCTCCACCCGGTGCACGGTGTCCGTCACGGCGTCGATGAACGTCGAGGCGCCCTGGCGTGCGTCGAACGAGACCACCGTCGTCGAACGGAACACGCGCTCGCCGCGCGTCAGGTCGAGCGTGACCTCGTAGGAGTGGACGGTGAGCAGATCGGCGCGCGCACGTGCTTCGTCGCGCGTCAGGTTCAGACCGGGCAAGGATCGCCTCCAGGGTGGGTTCGGATTCTCCGCGTGTGATCAGGCTTACGCGGCGGTTCGATTCTCCCACTCTGCCCGGCGCCGTCGCGCACGTCGACCCCTCCGGCCCCGCGGTCTAGGCTGGAACCGTCCCGTCCTGCTGCGCGGAGACCTCCCGCAGCCGCCGTCGCCCCTCCCCGGCACCACCAGAAGGAACCGATCACATGCGCGTCCACCTCGCCACCGACCACGCCGGCATGGAGCTCAGCGCCCACCTGCTCTCGCACCTCACCGCGGCAGGCTACGACGTCGTCGACCACGGCCCCACCTCCTACGATCCCGAGGACGACTACCCCTCGTTCTGCATCGACGCGGCGCAGGCCGTCGTCGCGGACCGGTCCGCGGGCACCGAGGCCCTGGGGATCGTCCTCGGCGGCTCCGGAAACGGAGAGCAGATCGCCGCGAACAAGGTGAGCGGCATCCGTGCCGCCCTCGCCTGGAGCCTCGACACCGCGCGCCTAGCACGCCAGCACAACGACGCGAACGTCGTGGCGGTCGGCGGCCGGCAGCACTCCGTGGCGGAGGCGACGGCGATCATCGAGGCCTTCCTCACCGAGCCGTTCAGCGGTGCCGAGCGGCACAGCCGCAGGATCGCGCAGGTGGCCCGGTTCGAGGAAACGGGACGCGTTGCCTGAGGGCCACTCGGTCCACCGGCTGGCCCGGCAGTTCGGCTCCGTCTTCACCGGTGAGCGGCTCGCCGTCTCGAGCCCGCAGGGACGCTTCGCCGCCGGGGCCGCGCAGCTCGACGGCGCCACGCTGCTCGGCGCGCTCGCGCACGGCAAGCAGATGTTCCTGCGCTTCGACAACCACCGCGTCCTGCGCGTGCACCTCGGCCTGTACGGGGCGTGGACCTTCGGCGGCGACGAGACGTTCCGCGGGGCCTCGAGCATCGGCGCCCCCCGCCGGGTGGGGGAGTCGGAGCAGTCCTCCGACGAGGGCGCCGCCTCCGGCTACGCCGGCCCTCCCGCGCCCGTCGGCGCCGTCCGTGTCCGGTTCGTGTCGGCGCACGGCTGGGCGGACCTCAGGGGACCCACCGCGTGCGAGGTGATCACCGGCGCGGAGGAGGAGGCGGCCCGCGCGAAACTCGGGCCGGACCCCCTCCAGCCGGAGTCCGACGGCACGGTGTTCGCACGGAAGCTCATGTCCAGCATCACGCCCGTCGGCATCCAGCTCATGAACCAAGCGGTCATCGCGGGCATCGGCAACATC
Source organism: Arthrobacter antioxidans (assembly GCF_023100725.1). Classification (NCBI taxonomy): domain Bacteria; kingdom Bacillati; phylum Actinomycetota; class Actinomycetes; order Micrococcales; family Micrococcaceae; genus Arthrobacter; species Arthrobacter antioxidans. The sequence goes on along the minus strand of NZ_CP095501.1, from coordinate 2,146,717 downwards.
TACCGTGCCGAGGTGCTGTTCCTGCAGGGCATCAACCCGTGGCGGCCCGGCAAGCAGGTCCGCGACGACGAGGCCGCCGGCCTCTGGGCGGACACGGTGCGGCTGATGAACGACGGCGTCCGCGAGGGGCGCATCGTGACGACGACGCCGGAGGTCCGGAACGGACGCCCGAAACGCTCGGCACCCCACTACGTCTACAAGCGCACGGGTGAGCCGTGCCGTCGCTGCGGCACCCCGATCCTCACCGCGGTGATGGCGGCACGGAACGTGTTCTGGTGCCCGCAGTGCCAGGAGGATTAAAGAGGAACACCCGGACCACGGGTCCGGGTGATACGGCCCATCGGGCCGGGAGCAGAGGGGATGACGGGAATCGAACCCGCGTAATCAGTTTGGAAGACTGAGGCTTTACCATTAAGCTACATCCCCGCAGAAGGCCTTTCAGGGCCCCGTGGAACGCCTATAACTACATCACAGCTGCCGCGCTATCGCCAAATGTGCGAGGTCGGCGCAAAGATGCGTAGACTGGCAGTCGCACTTACGGGGTGTAGCTCAGCTTGGTAGAGCGCCTGCTTTGGGAGCAGGAAGTCGCAGGTTCAACTCCTGTCACCCCGACTCTGTTGTGTGATGAGGAAAGTGCCTCCGCTGCAGAACCAATCCCAATCATTTCAGGAGTCCTACGCTGTGAAGAGCGCTGTTGAAACCCTTTCCCCCACCCGGGTGAAGCTGAACGTCGAGGTACCTTTCGAGGAACTGAAGCCCAGCATCGACGAGGCCTACAAGACCATCGCGACCCAGGTGCAGGTTCCGGGCTTCCGCAAGGGCAAGGTTCCCACGCAGCTCATCGACCAGCGCGTCGGGCGCGGCTACGTCATCGAGACCGCCATCAACGACGGCCTCAACGGCTTCTACCAGAGCGCCGTGCAGGAGACGGGGATCCGCCCCCTCAGCCGCCCCGAGGTCGAGATCACCGAGGTCCCCGATCCCGCGAAGAAGGACGGCCAGCTGACGTTCAGCGTCGAACTGGACATCCGCCCCGAGATCGAACTCCCCGACTACAAGGGCATCGAGGTCACCGTCGAGCCCGTCGAGGCATCCGACGAAGACATCCAGAAGGCCATGGACGAGCTGCGCGGGCGCTTCGGCACCCTCACCGCGGTGGACCGCCCCGCCCAGGACGGCGACTTCCTGACCATCGACCTGACCGCGTCGGTCGGCGACGAAGAGGTCGACTCCGCCCAGGACCTGTCCTACCAGATCGGCTCGGGCACCATGCTCGAGGGCATGGACGAGGCCGTCACCGGACTCTCCACCGACGAGGACGCCACCTTCGAGACCAAGCTGGCCGGCGGCGAGCACGCAGGCGCCGACGCGCAGGTGAAGGTCATCGTCAAGGCCGTCAAGGAGCGCGAACTCCCCGAGGTCGACGACGAGTTCGCCCAGCTGGCGTCGGAGTTCGACACCGCCGAGGAACTGCGCGCGGACCTGACCAAGCAGGCCTCCGAGTCCAAGCTGATGGACCAGGGCGTCGAGGCGCGTGACAAGGTGCTCGACAAGCTCGTCGAACTCGTCGCCGTGCCGGTCCCGCAGAGCGTCATCGAAGAGCAGCTCGAGCAGCACTTCAACGGTGAGAACGCCCACAGCGCCGGCGAGGACCACGACACTGAAGAGCACCGCGCGGAGATCCGCACCAACACGGAGCGCGCCTTCCAGAACGAGGTCATCCTCGACGCCGTCGCCGAGAAGGAAGAGGTCGGCGTCAGCCAGCCCGAACTGATCGACTACATCGTCTCCACGGCCGGCCAGTACGGCATGGAGCCGAACCAGTTCGCGCAGATGCTCGACCAGAGCGGCCAGGTCCCGATGATCGTCGGAGAAGTGCGTCGCCGCAAGGCCCTCGCCAAGGTCCTCGAGTACGCGACGGTCACCGACACCAACGGTGCCGTCGTCGACCTCAGCGAGTTCGTCCGCCCCGCCGGTGACGACACCGAGACCATCAGCGCGGACGACATCGAGACCGAGCAGGACGTCGTCGAGGACGGCCAGGCCACCGAGGTCGCCGAGGCACCCGAAGCGGAGGCCACCGAGGCCGAAGCGGACGCGACGGAGGCCCCCGAGGCTGCAGCGCCGGAAGCTGCCGAGGAGCCCGAGGCTGCCGAAGCACCGAAGAAGAAGAGGGCGCCGCGCAAGAAGGCGGCTTCCGAGTAACCAGCAGCGAAGACAGCGGTGCCGTAGCCCTCGGGCGGCGGCGCCGCTGCCTGTTTTAAGCCCCCGGGAAACGGGCGAGAGCCCTCGGCGAACGGCGTCCGGACGGGGCCCGTGCGACCGTGCGCCGTCAGCGAACAGTTCCCGGAGCGGGAGCAATTCGTGAGGCCAGCGGGTTAGTGTCCAAGGAGAGACAAACGGACGGGTCGGCCGAAGCGGCAGCGGCCCGCCAGAGTGAGAGGTTAACGTCAATGGCAACCGAACCAAGCACCCCGAGCATGGCCGGCCCCGAGATGGGCGGTCGTGACGACTACATCTACAACAGGCTCCTCAAGGAGCGCATCATCTGGCTCGGTTCGGAGGTCCGCGACGACAACGCGAACGCCATCTGCTCACAGCTCCTGCTGCTGTCGGCCGAGGATCCCGAGCGCGACATCTTCCTCTACATCAACTCGCCCGGTGGTTCGGTGACCGCCGGCATGGCGATCTACGACACCATGCAGTTCATCCCCAACGACGTCGTCACCGTGGCCACCGGCCTCGCCGCCTCGATGGGCCAGTTCCTGCTCTCCTCGGGCACGAAGGGCAAGCGCTACGCGACGCCCCACGCCCGGATCCTGATGCACCAGCCGTCCGGCGGCATCGGTGGAACCGCGACGGACATCCGGATCCAGGCCGAGCTGATCCTGCACATGAAGCGGGTCATGGCCGAGCTCACGGCGGAACAGACGGGCCAGACCGTCGAGAAGATCCTGAAGGACAACGACCGCGACAAGTGGTTCACGGCCCAGGAAGCCCTCGAATACGGGTTCTTCGACCACATCTCCGCGCACTCGGGCTCCGTGGCCGGCGGCGGCGGAACCGACCAGACCGCCTAGTCCGCGCCCAGCCCCTCTCTTCACCAGTCGTCCTACAGGAGACACCATGAACCACGAATTCCAGGCAGCAGCGGGATCGTCGGCGCACAACCTGCCGACCAGCCGCTACATCCTTCCCCAGTTCGAAGAGCGCACGCCCTACGGCTTCAAGCGCCAGGACCCGTATACGAAGCTGTTCGAGGACCGCATCATCTTCCTCGGCACGCAGGTGGACGACGCCTCCGCGGACGACGTCATGGCCCAGCTGCTCGTCCTCGAGTCCACGGACCCCGAGCGCGACATCACGCTGTACATCAACTCGCCCGGTGGTTCCTTCACGGCCATGACGGCGATCTACGACACCATGCAGTTCATCCGGCCCGAGGTGCAGACCGTCTGCCTCGGCCAGGCTGCCAGTGCCGCAGCGGTCCTGCTGGCCGCGGGAGCGCCGGGCAAGCGCCTGGCCCTGCCGAACGCCCGCGTGCTGATCCACCAGCCGGCCCTCTCCGGAGGACAGGGCGGGCAGGCCTCCGACCTGGAGATCCAGGCCAACGAGGTCATGCGCATGCGCACCTGGCTCGAGGACACGCTGGCCCTCCACTCGGGCCGCAGCTCCGAGCAGGTCAACATCGACATCGAGCGCGACAAGATCCTCACCGCGGCCGACGCCGTGGAGTACGGGCTGGTCGACGAGGTCCTGACCTCCCGGAAGATCACGCCGCCGAAGATCAACACCCCGTAGCCGGACGGCGGATCCACGAGTCGGCCGACTCCGGATCCGCCACCCGACCCGCTGCTCGCCCGTGGTGCCGCATGGCACCACGGGCCTTTTGATACTGGCTCCCACGGGCTGGTGGCCTACAGTGGTCATAGCAATCGCGATAAACCTAAGGGGATTGAACCATGGCTCGCATTGGTGAGAGCACGGATCTGCTCAAGTGCTCTTTCTGCGGGAAGAGCCAGAAGCAGGTCCGGAAGCTGATCGCCGGCCCCGGTGTGTACATCTGCGACGAGTGCATCGACCTGTGCAACGAGATCATCGAGGAAGAGCTCTCCGAGGTCGCCGATCTCGGGACGTTCGAGCTGCCGAAGCCCCGCGAGATCTTCGACTTCCTGCAGGAGTACGTGGTGGGCCAGGAGCCCGCGAAGCGTTCCCTCGCCGTCGCCGTCTACAACCACTACAAGCGCATCCAGTCGGGCAACGGGCCCCGCGCCGCCGGTACGCTGGCCGACGCGGTCGAGACCGAGGACGTCGAGATCGCGAAGTCCAACATCCTGCTCATCGGCCCCACCGGGTGTGGCAAGACCTATCTCGCCCAGACCCTCGCGCGTCGCCTGAACGTGCCGTTCGCGGTCGCCGACGCGACGGCCCTCACCGAGGCGGGCTACGTCGGCGAGGACGTCGAGAACATCCTGCTGAAGCTGATCCAGGCCGCCGACTACGACGTCAAGAAGGCCGAGCGGGGCATCATCTACATCGACGAGATCGACAAGATCTCCCGCAAGAGCGAGAACCCCTCGATCACGCGCGACGTGTCCGGCGAGGGCGTCCAGCAGGCGCTGCTGAAGATCCTCGAAGGCACCGTGGCCTCCGTGCCCCCGCAGGGCGGGCGCAAGCACCCGCACCAGGAATTCATCCAGATCGACACCACGAACGTGCTGTTCATCGTCGCCGGCGCGTTCGCCGGTCTCGAGGAGATCATCGGCTCCCGTGCGGGCCGGAAGGGCATCGGGTTCGGCGCACCCCTGAGCTCCCTCAAGAACGAGGAGGCGAGCTACGGGGACGTCATGCCCGAGGACCTGCTGAAGTTCGGCCTCATTCCCGAGTTCATCGGCCGGCTGCCCGTCATCACCACGGTCACGCATCTCGACCGCCCGGCGCTCATGCAGATCCTGACCGCGCCGAAGAACGCCCTGCTGAAGCAGTACCAGAAGATGTTCCTGCTCGACGGCGTCGAACTCGTCCTCGAACCGAAGGCCCTCGAGGCCATCGCCGACCTCGCGCTGGACCGGGGAACCGGTGCACGGGGCCTCCGCGCCATCATGGAGGAGGTCCTCCTGCCGGTCATGTTCGACCTCCCCAGCCGCGAGGACATCGCCACGGTGGTCATCACGGACGACGTCGTCGGAAAGCGCGCCGAACCCACCCTCATCTCGCACGAGGTGGCCTCCAAGCGCCGCAACAAGTCGGCCTGATACCGCGCTGACGCGACACCCGGCCGGCTGGGCGTCGGAGTCCCGTCAGGCCGGCGGTCGTTGCGGCAGGGCCGGGGGGTTGAGGCCCGCCGCGAGCTGGCGCATCCCGCTACGCGCGAGCCCGAGCGCGTCCGCCTGACTGATGGACTTGAAGGCCGGTGTTTCGAGCAGGATGGTCGTCAGGCCGTGCATCTGGCTCCACACGGCCAGGAGCAGTGGCTCGAGATCGCCGGCCACCAGGACCTGCCGCCGCTGCAGATCCGCCAGCCGATCGCCGAAGGCCCCCTGGGCGTCGAGTGACGCCTCCGCCAGTGGATCGGGTTCACCCTCCGGGGCGCACAGTTCCCGGCGGAACATGAAGCGGAACTCCACCGGATGCTCGAACGCGAACTTCGTGTACAGGACGCCGAGGTCCTCGAGCTCCGTCTCGGTCCGGTCCAGGGACCTGATGAGCCCGGCGAAGTCCCGGAACGACTCGATGGCGATGCCGCGCAGCAGGTCATTCTTGTCGGTGAAGTGGTTGTAGGCAGCCGCATGGGACACACCCGCGCGGCGTGCGACGCCTCGAAGAGTGAGCGACTCCGCACCGACGGACCGCGCTTCGGCGCGCCCGGCGTCGAGCAGGGCATTGCGCAGGTCTCCGTGGTGGTAGCGCTGACGCCCTGCCTGGGTGCGCGGTGCGGGGGCCGCATCGGACGCAACGTGGGCCATTCTGGGTCCTCTCGGGGGGTTGACAGCTTGCCTTTCGGCTTCTTATATTACCAGTGGTAAGTAACTTACCACTGGTAATATTCACGATTGGAGTCGTGTCATGAACCACCCCATTATTGCCCCGCCCGAGCAGCAGGTGCCGACGCGCCGGCTCCTCGTGGCGGCCGGAACCGCTTCGCTGCTGTTCGGGGTCCTGCTCTTCGTCCCCCTGATCGTGCTCGGGGCAGCCATCGACTGGCCCGCAAGTCTCGACGAACCGGCCACCAGCATCATGCCTCGCATCGTCGAGCAGGCGGACGCCGTCCGCGTCGGGTACCTCGTGTATCTCGCGTACAGCATCGCCTTCCTCCCGGTCGTCGGATTGGTTGCCAAGGTCGTGGGGGGCTCGTCCCTGACCCGCCTGGCTGTCCTGTTCGCGGCCCTCTCCACCCTCGCCCGGAGTATCGGCATCATCCGATGGCTCACGGTGCTCCCGGCTCTGGCGGCCGGCTACGTCGCCACACCGGACGACGCCGAAGCGGTCGTCTTCGATGCCATCAACACGTTCGGCGGTGCGATCGGCGAATTGCTGGGCGTCAGCGCGTTCGCTGCGTTCTCCCTCACCCTCCTGTGCGTCGCGATCCTCCGGTCCCACACGGTGCCCGCGTGGCTCGGCTCCTTCGGGTTCGTCGTCGTGGCCGCCCTGCTGCTGCCCTGGCTCGAGGTGTTCGGGATGGATCTGGGCGCTGCGATCAGCGTCAGCAGCGCGCTCGTCCAGCTGTGGTTCCTGGTCCTGGGCGCCGTGCTCCTCCTCCGCGCGGCGCGCCCCGGTCGCCCCCTCCTCCCGACGAACAGCGCGGCCCGGCCGTGAAGACGGTCCACGCCGTCGTGGGTGCGGGCGCGCTGGGCACAGCAGTTGTGCGCGCCCTCGCTGCCCGGGGCCGTGAAACCCGCCTCGTCAGCCGCCGAGGGTCCCAGCCGGCTCCAGGAGTCGAGGTCCGCACGGCCGACGCCACCGATACGGACGGCCTCGCGCGGGCACTCGACGGCAGCGCGGTGGTGTACCAGTGCGCCCAGCCCGCCTACTCGCGGTGGCATGACGAGTTCGCCGCGCTGCAGCAGTCCGTGATCGACGCAACGGTCCGCGTCAGGGCCGATCTGGTGGTCGCGGACAACCTCTACATGTACGGCGCGCCGCGCCATGGCGCCCTGACCGAGGACTCCGTCGAGGTGCCATCCAGCAGGAAAGGGCACCTACGCCAGGCCATGGCCACCACCGCGATGGACGCCCACCGTCACGGACTCCTGCGCGTCGCGCTCTCGCGGCCGTCACACTACTTCGGCGCAGGCTACGACCGGAACGGAAAGTCCGTCTTCGCCACAGCGGCCCAAGGGCGGCCCATGCAGTTCCTGGGGAGGGCAGACGCCCTGCACAGCTTCAGCTTCGTCCCCGACGTCGCCGAGGCGATGGTGAGCCTGGGGGTGAGCGGGACGGGATGGGGCAGGGCCTGGATCCCGCCGGTGCAGGCAGCGCTCACCCAAGGGGACTTCGCCCAACGTATCTGGGAGCTCGCGGGGCAACAGGGCGCCGCCCGCACACGCTTCCTGCGCCCACCCCAGGCACGCGTCCTGGGCCTGGTGAGCCCGATCATGCGGGAGGTCAGCGAGATGATGTACGAGTTCGAGCACCCCTACGTCGTCGATTCGACGAGTTTCGAACAGGCCTTCAGCCTGGGACCGACGCCCCTGGATGACGCGATCGAGCAGACCATCGCGTGGTACCGGTCATGAACCGGGCCGTTGCCGTCCGGTTCAACCCGCGCGCGGGGCAGACGATGACCTTCCTCAGCGCTCCGTCCGAGTCCGTCCAGCGCTTCCGGCTCGAACTCGCGCCGGATTTCCACGGTCCGCCTCTCCACCGGCATCCGGCGGCCACGGAGCTCTTCGCGGTCGTGGCCGGTAGTCTGGCGGTCCGCGTGGAGCGGCAATGGCGCACGCTGACGGCGGGGGAGGACGTCGAGATTCCGCCCGGGACGATCCACACCTACGCCAACCGGTCCGGCGCTGCCGTCGTGGTCGATGTGAGCATCGAGCCGGGCCGGGAGATGAGGGGCTTCTTCGAGGCGCTCCACGACCTCGCGGACGAGGAAGCACTCACTCCCACGGGAGGGCTCCGCCTGCGGCAGGCCGCACATCTGTTTCTCCGCTACCCCGGCGCGATGACCGTGGTCGGCCCTCCCCAGTTCCTGCAACCCGTCCTATGGCGGCTGCTCGCCGGACGGCGTGCATGACGGTGCCATACTTTGCCTGGGGCCCGAGGCACGACGGGCGTGGACGGACGGTGGGCGATGAGTGAGATCCGCGTGAAGACGGCGTCCGGCCGGTGGATCCTGTTGGCAACGGTGCTCGGCTCCGGTATCGCGGGGATCGACGCGACGGTCGTGAACATCGCGTTGCCGACGATCGGCCTGGACCTGGGCACCGACTTCGCAGCACTCCAGTGGATGGTCACCGGCTACACCCTGACCCTTGCCTCCTTCATCCTCCTCGGCGGCTCCTTGGGCGACAGATTCGGGCGCCGGCGTATCTTCATCGTCGGTGTCGTCTGGTTCGCGGTTGCCTCCCTGCTGTGCGGGCTGGCGCCGGATGCCGGCCTGCTCATCGCGGCGCGCTCATTGCAGGGAGTCGGAGGGGCGCTGCTCACGCCAGGCAGTCTCGCCATCATCCAGGCCAGCTTCGCCGGTGAGGACCGCGCGCGGGCCATCGGCGCCTGGTCCGGACTGGGCGGGGTGGCCACCGCCATCGGACCCTTCCTCGGTGGCTGGCTCGTGGAGAGCTTCTCCTGGCGCTGGATCTTCTTCATCAACGTCCCCATCGCCGCCGCCGCCATCTGGATCGCGGCACGGCACGTCCCGGAAACGCGCGACACCGATGCAACCGGCCGCCTCGATGTCGCCGGAGCGCTCCTCGGGGCACTGGCACTCGCTGGAACCACCTACGCCCTGATCGAGGCGCCGACCCAGGGAATCGGCGCTCCGGCTGTCCTCGCGTCAGGGGCCCTGGGCCTCACCGCCGCCCTGGCCTTCCTCGTGGTCGAGTGGCGGACCGAGCATCCGATGCTTCCGTTGCGGATCTTCGGCAACCGCCAGTTCAGCGCCGCGAACGCCGTCACCTTCCTCATCTACGCCGTCTTCGGCGGCGTCTTCTTCCTGCTCGTCGTCCATCTCCAGGTCGTGGCGGGATTCAGCCCACTGGCGTCCGGGACCGCGATGCTCCCGATCACGGCTCTGATGCTCGTCCTGTCGCCCCGCGCAGGTGCGCTCAGTTCCCGGATCGGGCCGAGAATACCGATGGCGGTCGGACCGCTGCTGTGTGCCGCAGCACTTGTCCTCATGCTGCGGATCGGGCCGGGTGCGTCCTACCTCGTGGACGTGCTGCCATCGGTGATCGTGCTCGGCCTCGGCCTGTCGCTGCTCGTTGCTCCCCTGACATCGACCGCGCTGTCCGCCGTGCCGGAACGCCAGGCCGGATTGGCCTCCGGCGTGAACAACGCTGTGGCGCGGGCAGCGGGCTTGATCGCCATCGCTGTCCTGCCGGCCGCCGTGGGACTGACCGGCGACGCCTACAGCAACCCGCACGTGTTCCAGGCAGGATTCGACGCCGCCTGCATCATCGGCGCGGTCATCCTGGTGCTCAGCGGCATTCTTGCGGCTGTCACCATTCGGAACCCCGCCCTGGCGGACAGCGATCATCCTACGCACTGTGCTCTTGACGGCACGCCGGCTGCTCCCGGCGCGCTGCGCGAGGCTCGCAGCGGGGCGGACCAGGCCTGATGGTGAGCGGCACCCTCAGAACGTGCACGGAGGGACCTGCCTGACTGGTCGACGCAGGGTGCTGCCGTGGTTCGTCTGCGCGGCATCGTCCCCGGCCGCGTCAGGGGTGCGCTGCCACCGCAGCCTCGAGGTCCGCGACGGGGTAGGACGGCGGGTGCACCGCGGCCATCTCCTCGAGGACCCGCACCACCTGGCAGCTGTACCCGAACTCGTTGTCGTACCAGACGTACAGGACGAGGTAGGTGCCGTCGGCGATGGTCGCGAGGCCGTCGACGATGCCCGTGCGGCGCGAGCCGACGAAGTCCGTCGAGACCACCTCCGGGCTGTCGATGTAGTCCACCTGCTTGCGCATGCCCGAGTGGAGGGACATCTCGCGGAGGTAGGTGTTGACCTCCTCCTTCGTGGTCCCGTGCTCGAGGGTGAGGTTGAGGATGGCGATGGAAACGTCCGGGGTCGGGACGCGGATGGAACTGCCGGTCAGCTTGCCGGCAAGCTCGGGCAGGGCCTTCGCCACCGCCGTCGCCGCTCCCGTCTCGGTGAGGACCATGTTCAGTGCCGCCGAGCGCCCGCGCCGGTCGCCGTGGTGGAAGTTGTCGATCAGGTTCTGGTCGTTCGTGAAGGAGTGGACGGTCTCCACATGCCCGTGGACCACGCCGAAGCGGTCGTTGACCGCCTTGAGGACGGGCGTGATCGCGTTGGTGGTGCAGGACGCCGCGGTGATGATGCGGTCGGTGTCCTCGATGGCGGCGTGGTTGATGCCGTGCACGATGTTCTTCAGGCTGCCCTTGCCGGGGGCGGTCAGCAGGACCTTCGCCACCCCGCGGCTCTTGAGGTGCTGGGACAGGCCCTCGGCGTCGCGCCAGCGGCCCGTGTTGTCGACGACGATCGCGTCGTGGATGCCGTACGCGGTGTAGTCGATGGATGCCGGATCGTCGGAGTAGATCACCTGGATGCGGATCCCGTTGGCGGTGATCGTGTTCGACGCCTCGTCGACCTGGATGGTCCCCTCGAAGGGGCCGTGCACCGAGTCGCGGCGCAGCAGGCTCGCGCGCTTGGCGAGGTCGTTGTCCGAGCCCCGGCGGACGACGACGGCGCGCAGCCTCAGTCCGTGGCCGCCGCCGGCCTTCTCGATGAGGAGCCGGGCCACGAGGCGCCCGATCCGCCCGAAACCGTAGAGGACGACGTCGGTGCTCGTGCGCTCGTCGCGCCCGCCCCGGCCGACGATGTCGGCGAGCTCCGCGCGGACGAACTCCTCGAGGGTCCGGCCGTCCCCGGCGCGGTCGTAGGCGAAGCGGAGGCGTCCGATGTCGATCGCGGCGGCGCCGAGGTCCAGGTCGGCGAGCATCTGCAGCAGGGGAGCGGTGTCCTCGAGGCGCAGCTCCTCGGTGGTGATGCGCCTCGCGAAGCGGTGCGCCTTGAGGATGTTCATCGTCGACTTGTTGATGAGGCTGCGTCCGTGGATGCTCGTGACGACGTTGTTGTCGCGGTACAGGCGCCCGATGAGCGGGATCATGGCTTCGGCGAGGGCTTCGCGTTCCAGCCAGGTGTCGTGGGTCTCGGTCCGGTGGTGCTGCACAGCGGCATCCTTTTCGGCACCGGGTGGCCGGTGCAAGCTCATCCAGCCCGATGGCGACGCAGGGATAGCGCCAGGCATCCTCGACTGGTCGTGTCCTCTCATTAGACCGCCTCCCGTGGGCCCGCACCAATTCGGACGGAATAGCGAGCCGCCGGGGCGGGTTGCACCGGAAAAGGCTTCGGCCTCACCAACCCCTGCAAGGAGTACCGCATGAGCGCGTCCACGACCGTCGAGAAGGCCGATTTCTGGTTCGACCCCCTGTGTCCCTTCGCCTGGATCACGTCCCGCTGGATCGGTGAGGTGGAGCAGGTCCGCGACATCTCGGTCGCGTGGCACGTCATGAGCCTGTCCGTCCTCAACGAGGGGCGGGATCTCCCCGAGGAGTACCAGGCCATGATGCTGCAGGGCTGGGGCCCGGTGCGCGTGATCATCGCCGCGGCCGAGCTGCACGGGGACGAGTACATCAAGAAGCTGTACGACGCGATGGGCACACGGATCCACATCGGCCAGAACAAGGACTTCGACGTCGTGATCCGGGAGTCGCTGGAGGAGGTGGGCCTGCCGGCCGACCTCGCATCCTACGCGCACAGCGACGAGTACGACGCCCAGCTGCGCGCGTCCCACAAGGACGGCATCGACCGCGTGGGCGACGAGGTCGGCACGCCGGTCGTGGCCTTCAACGGCACGGCGTTCTTCGGGCCCGTGCTCACCAGGATCCCCCGCGGCGAGGAGGCCGGGCGGATCTTCGACGGCGCCGTCCTGATGTCCGAGTTCCCCGGGTTCTTCGAACTCAAGCGCTCCCGCACGGAGAGCCCCCGCTTCGACTGACGTCCACCCGGCCAGGATGCAGGAAGGGACCCGCCCAGCGGCGGGTCCCTTCCTGTGTCCGGACGCTACTCGGCGGGCTGCGGCACCAGCTCGACGTCGGAGACGCTCACTGGGCCGTCCCCTTCGACGACCTCGAGGTCGCGGGCGTTGCCGGCCGCGAGGAGGTCGGCCAGCCCGGCGCGGATCTGCCCCGCCTGGGCGGGGGACGCGGTGACGACGGCGCGCTCCACCTCGGTGCGCTGCTTGACCTTCGCCTCCGACTTGGCCTTGCGGATGCCCCCGAGGGCCAGCGCCACGGAGGTGAGGACCCCGGCGTCGGCCGTGTGCGGCAGCGCCGTGAGTGCCTCGGCACCGGGCCAGGCCGCCTGGTGGACGGATCCCTCGCGCCACCAGCTCCAGACCTCTTCCGTGGCGAACGGCAGGAACGGCGCGAACAGGCGCAGCAGGGCGTCCAGGGTCGTCGCCAGCGCCGTCTGGACGGACTGCGTCCCCGCGTCATCCGGATCGCCGTAGGCGCGGTCCTTGACCAGTTCCACGTAGTCGTCCGTGAACGTCCAGAAGAAGGACTCCGTGAGCTGGAGGGCGCGGGCGTAGTCGTACTTCTCGAACGCGGCCGTGGCCTGCTCGGTCACCGTGCGGAGCTGGGCGAGCAGGGAGATGTCCAGGGCGTTCGAGACGCGGTCCAGCGCGCCGGAGCCGATGGACGCCTCGGTGACCCCGAGGTTGAGGACGAACTTCGAGGCGTTGAGCAGCTTGATCGCCAGGCGCCGGCCGATCTTCATCTGGTTGACCTCGTACGCGGTGTCCGCGCCGAGCTTCGCCGATGCGGCCCAGTAACGCACGGCGTCCGCGCCGAACTGCTCCAGGACGTCGGTGGGGACCACGACGTTGCCCTTGGACTTCGACATCTTCTTGCGGTCGGGGTCGAGGATCCAGCCGGAGAGGGCGGCGTGCTTCCACGGCACCGAGTCCTGGAGGGCATCGGCGCGGACCGCCGTCGAGAACAGCCACGTGCGGATGATGTCGTGTCCCTGCGGGCGCAGGTCGAACGGGAACACCTTCGCGAAGAGGTCCTCGTCCCGCGCCCAGCCGCCCACGATCTGCGGGGTCAGGGACGACGTCGCCCAGGTGTCCAGGACGTCGCTGTCGCCGATGAAGCCGCCGGGCTGGCTGCGCGCGGTCTCCTCGAAGCCCGGCGCCGGATCGGCGGCCGGGTCGACGGGCAGGGACTCGAGGGCAGGGATGATCGGGTCCTCGTACTCCGGTTCGCCATCGCCGTCGAGGCGGTACCAGACAGGGACGGGGACGCCGAAGAAGCGCTGGCGCGAGACGAGCCAGTCGCCGTTCAGTCCCTCGATCCAGTTCTCGTAGCGGGAGCGCATGAAGGCGGGGTGGAAGTCGATCTGCCGTCCCCGCTCGATCAGCACTTCCCGCTTGCCGGCGTCGCGTCCGCCGTTGCGGATGTACCACTGGCGGCTGGTGACGACCTCGAGGGGCTTGTCGCCCTTCTCGTAGAAGTTGACCGGGTGCATGATCTTCTTCGGCTCGCCCTCGAGGTCCCCGCTCTCGCGGAGCAGGGCGACGACGGCCTCCTTGGCGCTGAAGATGGTCTTGCCGGCCAGTTGGCCGTAGTTCTCGCGCGCACGCTCGGTGGCGATCCACTCGGGTGCCTCGGCGCGGAGGCGGCCGTCGCGGCCGACGACGGCGCGGGTGGGCAGCTGCAGTTCCCGCCACCAGGTGACGTCGGTGAGGTCGCCGAACGTGCAGATCATGGCGATGCCGCTGCCCTTGTCGGGCTTCGCCAGGGGGTGCGCCTTGATCTCGACCTCGACGTCGAACAGCGGGCTGGTGACGGTGGTGCCGAAGAGCGGCTTGTAGCGCTCGTCGTCGGGGTGTGCCACGAGGGCGACGCACGCGGGCAGCAGCTCGGGGCGCGTGGTCTCGACGTGGATCTGCGAGCCGTCGGGGGCGTGGAACGCGATGCGGTGGTAGGCGCCGGCCTGCTCTCGGTCCTCGAGCTCGGCCTGCGCGACGGCGGTGCGGAAGGTGACGTCCCACAGGGTGGGCGCCTCGGCCAGGTAGGCATCGCCGGCCTTGAGGTTCTCGAGGAAGGCACGCTGCGAGACGGCGCGCGAGGTGTCGTCGATGGTCCGGTAGGTCAGGTCCCAGTCGACCGAGAGGCCCAGGGTGCTGAAGAGGTTCTCGAAGACCTTCTCGTCCTCGACGGCCAGTTCTTCGCACAGTTCGATGAAGTTCTTCCGCGACACCGCGTCGAAGTCCCGCTGGTTCTTCGCGGGTTCGGCGGGAGGCCGGTAGTCGGCGTCGTACGGCACCGACGGGTCGCAGCGGACACCGTAGTAGTTCTGGACGCGGCGCTCGGTGGGGAGCCCGTTGTCGTCCCAGCCCATCGGGTAGAAGACGTTGGCGCCGCGCATGCGCTTGAACCGCGCCATGACGTCGGTCTGCGTGTAGGAGAACATGTGCCCCACGTGGAGCGATCCCGAGGCGGTGGGCGGGGGAGTGTCGATCGAGTAGACGTCGGCGCGCGTCGTGTCACGGTTGAAGGCGTAGGTGCCGTCCTCGCGCCACTGGCGGGACAGTCTCTCCTCGAGGCCCTCGAGTACGGGCTTGTCGGGGACGGAAACGGGCTGGGGGGAGGGCGTGTCTGTGCCCTGGGTGGTATCGGCCATTCCTCCATTGTTCCCTACTGCCCGCGGACTCCGGCACGGCGGCGGGTTCCGCGCCGGACATGCGTCGGCTGGATCCCGGCGCAACCGGTCAGTGGCCGGCGCCGAGCTTCCCGCCGAGGCGTTCGCGCATCATCGTGGAGGCCTCGTTGAGGCCGACGACTTTCACCTCGGTGCCGTGGGTGCGGTACTTCTCGGTGACCGCGTCCAGGGCGGCGATGGTGGAGGCGTCCCAGAGGTGGGAGCCGTGCAGGTCGATGGTGACCCGGCGGGGGTCGGTGGCGTACTCGAACTGGGTGTAGAGGTCGTTGGAGGACGCGAAGAACAGCTCGCCGTCGACCGTGTAGGTGGCGTGCCGGTCGCCGTCCACGGTGGTCTCGGTCCGTTCCACGGTGACGAAGTGCGCCACGCGGCGGGCGAAGGCGACCATGGCCACGAGGACGCCGACGCCGACGCCGATGGCGAGGTTGTGGGTCCAGACGGTGACGATGACGGTTGCGAGCATGACGGTGGTCTCGCTCCTGGGCATCCGCTTCAGGGTGGCGGGCTGGATGCTGTGCCAGTCGAAGGTGGCGATGGCGACGAAGATCATGACGGCGACGAGGGCGGCCATCGGGATGAGGGCCACGATGTCGCCGAGGGCGACGACGAGGATGAGCAGGAAGATCCCGGCGAGGAAGGTGCTGATCCGGGTGCGCGCGCCGGAGGCCTTCACGTTGATCATGGTCTGGCCGATCATGGCGCAGCCGCCCATCCCGCCGAAGAACCCGGTGATGATGTTCGCGGCGCCCTGACCCCAGGACTCGCGGGTCTTGTTGGAGCGGGTGTCGGTGATGTCGTCGACGAGCTTGGCGGTCATGAGGGACTCGAGGAGCCCGACGGCGGCCAGTGCCAGGGCGAAGGGGGCGATGATCCGAAGGGTCTCGAGGGTCAGCGGCACATCGGGGAAGAACAGGGACGGCAGGCTCTCGGGCAGTTCGCCCTTGTCCCCGACGGTCGGTACGAGCACGTTGGCGAGGACCGCGAAGACGGTCAGGACCACGATGGCCACCAGGGGTGCGGGGACGGCCCTGGTGAGGCGGGGCAGGCCGAAGACGATCAGCAGGCCGACGGCGACCATGGGGTACACGAGGAAGGGCACGTCGATGAGCTCGGGGACCTGCGACATGAAGATGAGGATCGCGAGGGCGTTGACGAAGCCCACCATGACGGAGCGGGGGATGAAGCGCATGAGCCGGGCGACCCCGGTGATGCCGAGGATCACCTGGAAGACGCCGCCGAGGATCACCGCGGCGATGAAGTAGTCCACGCCGTGGCTGGCCACCAGGGGTGCGATGACCAGGGCGATCGCGCCGGTGGCCGCGGAGATCATCGCCGGGCGTCCGCCGAGGAAGGCGATGGAGACCGCCATGGTGAACGAGGCGAACAGGCCCAGTCGCGGGTCCACGCCGGCGATGATCGAGAAGGCGATGGCCTCCGGGATCAGGGCGAGGGCGACGACGAGGCCGGCGAGGACCTCGGTCTTCAGCAGGCGAGGATTCCGCAAGGTCCTGGCGACCGACTGACGTTCGACGGGAGTGGGTGCTGGTGTCGCGGTCGGCGCGGCTGCTGACATGGCAGGTTCCTTCGTGCGTGAAGAGTACAGGGCGGCGGGAGACGGCTGGTTCGCCGTTCGGGAAGGGAAGCTAGGCTGTACGCCGGCGTACAGAAGAACCGCGGGATGCCGCAGTAACCGTTAAACTCTAACCTAACGTCACGTGAGGTTGTAGCCGGCATGGGAAGGGAAGCACAGATGAGCGATGCGACACCGGAGGTCGCCGAGGCGGGCCGGACCATGCATATCGGTGAGCTTGCCGAGCGCACAGGCCTGTCCCTGCGGACGATCCGCCACTATGACGACGTCGGTATCCTCCCGGCGACCGCCCGCACGGAGGGCGGGTTCCGCGTCTACAGCGAGGAGGATCTCGAGCGGCTGATGGTGATCCGCCGGATGAAGCCGCTGGGTTTCACGCTCGAGGAGATGACGGATCTCCTCTCCGTCCTGGATGCCCTGCAGCAGGAGACGGACCAGGGAGCGGTCGACGAGCTGCGCGCGCGCGTGGCCACCTTCCGTGACACGGCCGTCCAACGGCGGGACAAGATGGTCGAGACCCTCGCCCGCGCCGACGAGTTCATCGACGTCCTCACCCGCTACTAGCGCATCTCCGGAGACTCAGGGTCCTGGTCGGAGATGTGTGGTGCCGTGGCCGTCCACCCGGTGCTCGCGAACAATTCGTCCTCGAAGTAGCCGGTGAAGGTTTCGACGTAGGTGCGGTTGAGGTGGTCAAGGTCCATGTACACGTGGACGTTCCCGACGACGGCGGGGCAGGTGGTGTCGGTGCAGTACGCCGGGGTGACGTCCAGCGAATGCACGAGCGGTTCCCGGGCCGCGATCGCCTCGACCGGATTCACCGCCAGGAGCGCCTGGTCGCGAGGGGTGTTGCACAGCGGTGCGTCCTGCCCGTGGAGCTCGACGCATTCGAACATGTTGATCGGGAAGCGGGGATTGTCCCGGATGGCGAGGACTTCGATGCCGTCCTCGAGGAAGACACCGATCCCTGCTTCCCAGTCCGGGACGAGGAGCTCATGCGGTTCCTCGGCCGTGCTGAGGGTTCCGTGGGTGATGACCGCGTCGGGCTGCAGGTCCAGCACGTATTCGCGGGCAGCGTCATTACGCGCATTACATGCCTCGTCGCGGGCGTCGGACTCCGCTCCGTAGCGGCAGGCGTTGCGGAGCAGGGTGATCATCCGCCACTGATTCTTCTCGGCGATGTGGGTGAGTGCGGGCATGAGCTGGTTGGCGTGCGAGTCTCCGATGACGACGACCGTGCGGGTTGCCTGCCCGTCGGGTTCGATCTGGTGGCATGTTTCCAGCGCCTCGTCTTGAGGCCGGTATCCGCCGTCGCAGGCGGGCCCCGCCTTGCCCCACTCGGCCCCAAGGTCCGTGGCGGCCGGCAGCAGCGCGGCCTCCGGGAGGGTCGCGTGTTCCTCGGGTGAGAGGAGGGCTTCCGCTCCGGGGTTCAGCGCCGCCGGCTGCTGTGCGAGCTGCTCTTCCTGGACGCTGATGCGCGTCTCCCACCCGGAGAGGGGGACGGCGACGATCAGGGCGCAGCCGACCGTGAGCATTGCGTTGCGGCGCTTGCGGCGGTGCACCCAGGACCAGCCCTGCAGGGGACGCTCGACCAGGCGCATCGTGCCCCAGGACAGGACCGCGGACAGGGCGATGATCAGGGCGCCCTCGCCGAGGGACACGGTGCTGGTTCCGGTGGTGACGAGGTAGGTGATCAGGATCGGCCAGTGCCACAGGTACAGGGCGTAAGAGATCCGCCCGACCGACAGCACGGGTGCTGCGCCGAGGATGCGATCGATGCCCAGCCGGTGACGGGGCTGGTGTCCCTGCGGGCCGGCGGTGATGACGGCGGCGGCTCCGAGGACGGGGATCAGGGCGATCCAGCCCGGGAACTGGTTCTCGACCTGGACCACGAGGCCGCAGGCGATGATCATCAGGATCCCGGCCCAGCCCAGGGCCAGCCGGGTCAGCCGGTTCAGATTCAGATGGGGCAGGGCCAGGGCCAGCAGGGATCCGACCGCGAACTCCCACAGCCTCGCCCGGGTGTCGAAGTACGCGAAGGCCTGGTTCGTCGTCGTCTGGTGCACCGAGAAGGCAAGCGACGCGGCGAAGATCAGGGAGAAGACCGTTCCTGCGACGGCGGTGAAGGAGAACCGGGTGCGTCGGGCGGCGAGGATGCAGCCGACCAGGATCAGCGGCCAGAGGATGAACACCTGGCCCTGGATGGACAGGGACCAGAAGTGCTGGAACGGGCTGGCCGTCGCGGCATCGGCTGCCTGGTAGTCCACGGCACCGAAGGCCAGGTCCCAGTTCTGCACATACAGCAGCGACGCCCAGGCGTGTTCGATCAGGGTGCCCCATCTGACCTGCGGGAAGAACGCGATCGACGCGATGACGGTTGCGAGCAGGACGACTGCGGCCGGTGGCAAGAGCCGACCGAACACGCGCGCCCAATATGCGCGCAGGCCCAGCGGGCCGTCCGTGGAACGGCGGGCGAAGGAGGCGGTGAGCAGGAACGCGGAGACGAGCAGGAAGACGTCCACCCCGCCCGACACCCGTCCCAGCCACACGTGATAGACCACGACCAGGACAAGGGCGACCGCGCGGAGGCCCTGCACCTCCGGCCGAAAGGTGCCCGACTGGCCGGCCGGTGCAGCCGACGGCGCGCTCCCGGGACCGGGTGGTGTTCCGTGGTGTTGGACTGTGTCCGACGTCGTCAAGAAATGTCTCCTACCCATGGTGGGAACCGGGTGATCGTGCTGGGTGAGTTGTTCCGGAGGCTGTAAGGCGACCACAAGGGTTCGCCGAGGCGATCGACGAAGATCCCGGATCTGCCGCCGGCTCCGAAGGCAGTGGTATCTACCCCGCCTGCTGAACCGCAGGCTGGACGGGGCGTTGAAGGCTGCTGGACAGGAGCGTGATGAGGTCGTCCGCGCGGCCGAGGTCAGCCACGAGTCTCGTGCGGCGCCGGCATGCTTCCGCGAGCAGGGTTTCCATCGCGTCGAGTTCCACCAGCCCGTGGTAGCCCGAACGTGCGGTGAGGACGTCGAGGAGCACGCTGATTTCGTCGAGGCCGAACTTCAGGGCTCGTGCCTGTCGAATCAGGGTCAGCCGGGTGAAGTCGTCTTCCGAGTAGACCCGGAATCCTCCGTCGGTGCGCCCGCTGGGGCGCAGGAGTCCGACCTCGTCATAGTGGCGCAGCGTGCGCAGGGACAGGCCTGTCCGGTCTGCGAGCTCACCGATATGCACGGAAAATCCTCCTGATAGCTTGCTCTGCCCTACACGCCTAACTCTACCATTACGTTAGAGTATAGTTATGCGTGGGTCCGATGGCCCCCTCCTTCTTCTTCCCGGACGCAGCGTCGCGCCCCCACCGTCTTCACCACCGAGGGCAGCTAATGCGCCCTCCTGATCCCTGAAAGGGGACTCCTATGGCTGTTGCCACCACCGCTCCGCCCTTGACACCCGAGGACCGCCAATCCGTCTGGCGGACCCTGCGAACGCCGCGCCTGCTGCGCACCGAGGTCCTCGCCGGCCTCGTCGTCGCCCTGGCCCTGATTCCGGAGGCGATCGCGTTCTCCCTCATCGCCGGTGTCGACCCGCGGATCGGATTGTTCGCCTCCTTCACCATGGCCGTGTCCATCGCGTTCCTCGGCGGACGCCCGGCGATGATTTCCGCGGCCACGGCCGCGACGGCCCTGGTCATCGCACCCCTGGTGGCAAGTCACGGGATCGACTACTTCATCGCCGCGGTCATCCTGGCCGGGATCTTCCAGGTGCTCCTCGGCGTCCTCGGGGTCGCGAAACTCATGCGCTTCATCCCCCGATCGGTCATGGTGGGCTTCGTGAACGCTCTGGCCATCCTGATCTTCACCTCCCAGCTGCCGGAGCTGATCGGTGTTCCCTGGCTCGTGTACCCGATGGTTGCCGTCGGACTGGTCATCATCTTCCTGCTGCCGCGTATCACCCGCGCGGTTCCCGCACCCCTGGTGGCCATCGTCGTCGTCACCGCGGCTGCCGTCGTCCTCGCGATCACCGTCCCCACCGTGGGAGACAAGGGTGAACTGCCAGAGAGCCTGCCGTCCCTGTTCTTCCCGAACGTTCCGCTCACCCTCGAGACCTTCCAGATCATCGCCCCGTTCGCGGCCGGCATGGCCGTCGTCGGTCTGATGGAGTCGCTGATGACCGCAAAGCTCGTCGACGACGTCACCGACACCCGGTCGAACAAGACCCGCGAATCGTGGGGTCAGGGGACCGCGAACATCGTCACCGGGTTCTTCGGCGGCATGGGCGGCTGCGCGATGGTCGGCCAGACCATGATCAACGTGAAGGCCTCCGGAGCGCGCACCAGGATCTCCACGTTCATGGCCGGACTGTTCGTCCTCATCCTCGTCGTCGCCCTCGGCGACGTGGTCGCCCTCGTCCCCATGGCCGCCCTCGTCGCGGTGATGATCTTCGTGTCCATCGCCACCTTCGACTGGCACAGCATCCAGCCCGGCACGCTGAATCGGATGCCCAAGAGCGAGACGACCGTCATGCTCGCCACGGTCATCGTGACCGTGTGGACGCACAACCTCGCGATCGGCGTCATCGTCGGCGTCCTCGTGGCCATGGTCGCGTTCGCCCGCCGGGTCGCGCATTTCGTCACGGTCGACCGCACCGTCGAGGAACACTTCGGTGTGTCCGTCGCGAAGTACGAGGTGTCAGGCGAGCTGTTCTTCGCCTCCTCCAACGACCTCTATACGCAGTTCGAGTACGCCGAGGACCCGGACACCATCGTCATCGACATGTACGGATCCCACCTCTGGGACGCCTCCACCATCGCCGCGTTGGACGCGATCACCGCCAAGTACGACAGCTACGGCAAAAGCGTCCAGATCGAGGGCCTGAACACCGCGAGCCTCGCCATCCGCGAACGCCTCGGCGGGCACCTCGGCGGCGGCCACTGACACCTTCATGCGCCCAGCACTCACGCCTCATGCCGTAGCTCCGGCGCCGGTGCCCACACGCTGGTGGGGAGTCGTTGCCGCCGGAGCGCTCGTCAGCGCCGCGACGGCACCCGGGCAGACCGCCGGCCTGTCCCCGCTTACCGATCCGCTCATCGACGAACTCGGAATTTCCCGCACCGACATCTACGGGCTCACTACGGGCTTCGTGATCCTGCGTATGGCCGGGCAGGGAACCTGACCCTCGCCGCGACCACCGCCGTCGTCGTCAAGGCCATTCATCACCGGCGCGGCCTCGCCATCGGTCTGGTCTCCGCGATCGGGTCCGCCGTGATCTCCCTGACCCCGATCCTCGTCGAACGTCTCGTCAGCAGCGGCGGCATCGCCCTGGCATGGCGTGTGCAGTCCGTTGCCGTGCTCGTCGTCGTCCTGCCGATGATCCTGTTCCTGCCCCGCCACCAGAATTGCCCACAACCGGCTCCTGGACAGCATCGATTGCCGGCAGCGCCGGCACACCCCCCGGGCCCGACGTCGCGGGGCGAGCGCCGTCGGGCACTGGCGTCTGGACGACCAACGAAGCGGCCCGGACGCCGATCTTTTGGGTCATCGCCGCAGCGTTGGCGGCCACCGGCATGCTGTCGACCGCCCTGGCCTTCCACCAGGCCTCCATCCTCACCGGCCAGGGACTGAGCAGCACCGAAGCCGCCGCGAACTTCATCCCCAGACCATCACCGCGATCCTGGCCACCCTGACCGTCGGCGCCGTCGCCCATAAGCTCGACCCGCGTTACGCGCTCACGGGATCCATGGCACTTCTCGCCGCAGCGCTCTGCTTCCTGCCCCTGATCACCGGCTTCGGCCTTGCCGTCGCCTACGGCCTTATCCTGGGCGCCGCCGGCGGAGCCATTCGCGCGATCGAACCGATCGCTCTCGCTCACTACTACGGCACGGAGAGCCTTGGGGCATCCGCGGAGTCATCACGTCCATCAACGTCGCTTCCACGGCCCTCGGACCGATCCTCTTCTCCATCGGCCGCGACATCACCGGCAGCTACACCGCCCCGAGCCGGATCGCCGCGCTCATCCCCGTCACGGTCGGGACTGTTGCTCTCTTCTGCCCCTCGCCGAGCAGTTCCTCCGTCCTCCCGCCGACGTGACGAGTGCCCCTGGTCCCACCTGGACGGCGCAGGAGAATCAGACGCCGACCACGGTCAGCCACCCTGCGAGGGCGACCAGCGTGATGAGGAGGACCGGGATGGTGAGCACGATCCCGGTGCGGAAGTACTGGCCCCACCCGATGTGGATGCCCTTGCGGTCCAGGACGTGGAGCCACAGGAGGGTCGCGAGGCTGCCGATCGGGGTGATCTTCGGGCCGAGGTCGGAGCCGATCACATTGGCGTAGATCATCGCCTCCTGGGTCAGTCCGGTGGCGCCCGCGGATCCGATCGCGAGGGACGCGATGAGGACGGTGGGCATGTTGTTCATCAGGGATGCGAGGACCGCGACGATGACCCCGACGCCCAGGGCGGTGATCAGGACGCCGTTGGAGCCGACGGCCGAGAAGACACCGGCCAGCTCATCGGTGAGGCCCTGGTTCCGCAGCCCGTACACGACGAGGTACATGCCGATGGAGAACAGGACGATCTGCCAGGGCGCTTCCCTGAGGATGCGCGGAACCGAGATCCGGCCCGCCTGAGCACGCACAGCCGCCGTTCCGCCGGCCGAGGCCCGCAGGTCCTCGCTGTCATCGGCGGGGCCCGCGTGCGAGGCAGGCGATGCGAGGGGGCCGACCGTGGTCCAGCGCCCGACGCCCGCGGTCTCGTAGTCGAGGTCCTCCGCCCGATCTGCGGCGTGCGCCGATTCCGGTGCTGCATGCCGCGTGTCCGGGGCGCCGGCCAGGGCGGCTGCACGAGGGAAGAGGAAGGCAGGCCGGCGGGAGGCGACGATCATGAGCACGACGGCGCCGAGGCCCGCGACGGCGGAGAGCGGGATGTGCAGGGGGTCCGCGGCGAAGTAGCCGATCAGCAGGACCCCGAGGACCACCCAGCCGGTCTTGAAGGTCAGGGGGTCCGCGATGGCGGATCTCGGGTTCGCGAGGACGGTGACGTCGTAGTGGCGCGGGATGGCCTTCCGGAAGAACAGGAGCAGGACACCCAGGCTGGCGGCGACGGAGACGAGTCCGACCGGGACCATGACGACGGCGTAGCGGGCGAAGCTGATGTCGAAGAAGTCCGCGGTGACGATGTTCACCAGGTTCGACACGACCAGGGGCAGGCTGCCGGCGTCGGCGATGAACCCGCAGGCGATGACGAACGCGAGGGATGCCCTGGCCGGGAACTTCAGGGCGAGCAGCATCTGGATGACGATCGGGGTGAGGATCAGTGCTGCCCCGTCATTGGCGAACACCGCCGCGATCGCTGCTCCGAGCAGGACGATCAGGGTGAACAGCAGGCGGCCGTTGCCCCGCCCCCAGCGGGCGACGTGGAGGGCGGCCCAGGTGAAGAATCCGGACTCGTCCAGGATCAGCGAGATGATGACGATCGCCACGAAGGCGAAGGTCGCGTTCCAGACGATGTCCCACACGATAGGGATGTCCGACAGGCTCACGACGGTGGTGATCAGCGCGAGCGCAGCCCCGCCAAGAGCGGACCAGCCGATGCCGAGGCCTTTGGGTTGCCAGATGACGAGGGTCAGGGTGGCGAGGAAGATCAGGATGGCGACCACGGTCATGGCAGCAGGACTCCTAGCAGGGGGAACTCACGGGAGAAGAAGGGCAGGGGAGAGCGGAGGAAGAAGGCGGGGGAGGTAGCCCTACGGGGCGGTGAGCGTGGCGTGCAACGCGGTGACGCGGGCGAGGATGTCGTCGCGGACCAGGCGCATGCGGTCGATGCCGTCGATCCCGCGGTCGCTGGGCTCGTCGGTGGTCCACCGTTCGTAGCGGGTCCCCTCGACCTCGTCGACCTGCGCTTCGGGACCGAGGATCACGACGACGTCCGCCCGGACCTGGTCCTCGGCGGTGACCTGGCGTGGGATGTTCCGGCTGATGTCGACGCCGACCTCGGCCAGGACCTCGGCGGAGAGGCCGTTGACGGCGGACCCCGGCTTCGATCCGGCCGAGGCCGTGGTCACGGAGTCGCCGGCGACCTTGTCCATGAGTCCGGCGGCCATCTGGGACTTGCCGCCGTTCTTGACGCAGACGAACAGGACGGAGGGCTTGTCCGCTTTGAAGGTCACAGGGGTCTCGATTCGTGGTGGAGGGCAGAGGCAGGAGGCTGTGTCATCGGGCCTCGGTGAGGACGCCGGCAAGGGAGTCCAGGCTCCCGGGCACGATGGAGTAGTACGCCCAGACGCCGCGCTTCTCGCGGTGCAGGATGCCGGCGTCGACGAGGATCTTCAGGTGGTGGGACACCGTCGGCTGGCCGAGATCCAACGGCTCGGTGAGATCACACACGCACGCCTCGTTGGCGGCGCTCGCGGAGATGAGCGAGACCAGGCGCAACCGGTTCGGGTCGGCGATGGCCTTGAACTGCTTCGCGAGTTCCTCGGCGCGACCGGCACTCATCGCGGAGGTTCCGGAGGGAACGCAGCAGCGGCCGTCCTGGGTTGCGCCAACGGGCGGCGCGAGCGCCGGTTCGGCTGCTGCGAGGCCCGCTGGTCCGGGCGCGGAGATCGTCGTCATTCGCCCAGCATACCCGCGCATTGACATCCATCGATATCTGTCCGCATACTCGACATCGAAGCCAGTCGATCCCTGGTCGGTCGCCGGAACGTGAGGTGTCCGACCCGGGGTTCGGCTCCTCCTCTCCATCCGAACGCCCGGCCCTCCGGCACGAGGCGATGAACCAAGGATCATCATGAGCACCGAGACATCAGCCACGACGACCGCCGATCACGGGAAGCCCTCGGTCCTGTTCGTCTGCGTGCACAACGCAGGCCGGTCGCAGATGGCTGCCGCGTACCTGAGCCACCTGTCCGAGGGGCGCATCGAGGTCCTCTCCGCCGGTTCGCAGCCCGCCGACCAGGTCAACCCCGCCGCGGTCGAGGCGATGAAGGAGGAGGGCATCGACATCACCGCGGAAACCCCGAAGATCCTCACCACGGACGCCGTGAAGGCCTCCGACGTCGTGGTCACCATGGGCTGCGGCGACGAATGCCCGTACTTCCCCGGCAAGCGGTACGAGGACTGGGTCCTCGAGGACCCGGCGGGTAAGGGTGTCGACTCGGTCCGCCCCATCCGCGATGACATCAAGGGACGCATCCAGCAGCTCATCAGTGAACTCCTGCCCACCAGCACCAGTACGGCTCTCAACGAGGAGGCATCCCATGCTTGACACCGGCTCAGACCCCATGAAGGCCACTGTAGGCATCGGCAACGATGTCACAGGCAGAACGATCGACCTGCCAGTCGCCGTCATCGGCGCCGGACCGATCGGACTGTCCGCGGCCGCCAACCTCATCGAGCAGGGGCTCACCCCGATCGTCTTCGAACAGGGCGGGAACGTCGGGGCCGCGATCCGGCAGTGGGCGCACATCCGCCTGTTCTCGCCGTGGCAGTACGACATTGATCCGGCGGCCCGACGCCTGCTCGAGCCCACCGGGTGGGTGGAACCACACCAGACCGCACTGCCGTCAGGGCGGGAACTGGTGGATTCCTATCTCGAACCCCTCGCCGCCGTCCCGGCGATCGCGCAGACGCTGCAGTTCGACAGCACCGTCACGGCCGTCACCCGGCTCGGCATGGACAAGACCAGGACCAAGGGACGCGACACGACGCCCTTCCTCGTCCGCGTCACCGGTCCCGAGGGAACCGTCGATCACCTCGTGCGCGCCGTCATCGACGCCTCCGGCACGTGGGGCCGGCCCAACCCGCTCGGCCAGTCGGGGCTGCGCGCACTCGGCGAGGACACCGTGGCCGGTCTGGTGACCTCCGCACTGCCCGACGTCGTCGGAGCCGAACGGGAACGGTTCGCGGGGAGGACGGTCATGGTCGTCGGCGCCGGCCACTCGGCCGCCAACACGCTGATCGACCTCGGCGAGGTCGCCGTGAACGAGCCCGGCACCCGGATCCTCTGGGCCGTCCGCGGCAGCGGATCGGCCCAGCGCCTCTACGGCGGCGGCGACCTCGACGGCCTGCCGGCCCGGGGTGCCCTCGGCAGCCGGTTGAGGGCCCTCGTCGGCGACGGCGTCGTCGAGCTGACCACGGGCTTCACCATCACCGCGCTCGCCCGGAACGGGCAGGGCCTGGCGGTGACGGCGTCGACACCCGACGGCGTCCGCACGATCGACGTCGACGTCCTCGTCCCGGCCACCGGATTCCGGCCGGACCTCGACATGCTGCGCGAACTCCGGCTCGACCTGGACCCCGCGGTGGAAGCACCGCGTGCGCTCGGCCCCCTGATCGACCCGGAGTTCCATTCCTGCGGGACGGTTCCCGCCCACGGCGCGGATGTCCTTGCCCACCCGGAGAAGGATTTCTACCTGGTCGGCATGAAGTCCTACGGGCGGGCCCCCACCTTCCTCCTGGCCACGGGGTACGAGCAGGTCCGCTCCGTCACCGCCGCGATCGCCGGCGACACCGAGGCCGCGTCCCGTCTGCAGCTCGAACTGCCCGAGACGGGGGTCTGCAGCACCGACCTCGGGGGATCCTGCGACACCGACACCGCGGCGGTCGCCGACACCGGTAGCTCATCGTCGTCCGGCCCGCTCGCCGAAGGTGCCGCAGGCGGCACAGATGCCGCGGAATCCGGCGGTTGCTGTTCGACACCCCAGCTGGTGAGCACTGGTTTCCCTACGGGTACCGTGCACGGCCGGTCGGGCGATCCGGACTACTGAGCCGGGAGAACCTCACCTGACGCCGGATCACCGGAGGCATGGGTCAGTAGGACATGCGGTAGCCGAGGCCGCGGACCGTCTCGATAAGGACCGGCAGGTGAGGCGCGGCTTCGGTGAGCTTCTTGCGGGTGCGCATGATCGCCAGGCGGGTTCGGGTGGTGTCGCCGTCGAGGAAGTCGTCCTGTGCGGCGGCGATCTCTTCGACGTTGACGACGCGGGGGGCTTCGCTCATCAGGTACTTCAGGACGGCGAATTCCTTGGGCGCCAGGTGAACCGAGGTGGCCTCGATGGTCACCCGGAGCGACTGAGGGTTGAGAGTCAGGGATCCGCAGCGCAGTTCGCCGGCGTCGGCAGTTTCGAGGAACCCGAGTTGTCCCACGGCGGTGGACAGGCTGCGCGGGGTGAAGGGCAGTGGTGTCATCCCGCGGGCTCCGCGTTCCAGGGCGTGATAGGCACTGATCTGGCTGTCAGGCGTGGAGAGCACGCCGACGAGGACGGGGAGCCCGGCGGTGCGGGTGATGACCGCGGTGAACTCGCCGACATCGATGCCGGCCATGTCGGTGGGTGCGAGGACGACCTGGGGCCGGTTCGCGCCGATTGCCAGCAGGGCACTTGGCGCATCGGAGTAGATGCGCAGGTCGATGCCGACCCGCAGCATCCCTTCCTGATCGACGGTGGAGCTGAAACCGCAGGAGGCAACGGTGGCGATCGTGCAGGGCCACCGTGTGGAAGATCCACGAATGGACCGGCCATGCGCCCCCAGCGGCGCGTGGCCGACTCGTTCAGCCATGGCTGCGCTTACCCGAACCGACCGGAGATGTAGTCTTCGGTCCTCTGATCATCCGGCCCTTCGAAGATCTTGCTGGTCTTGGCGTATTCGACCAGGACACCGGTGCGGTCGCCGGTTCCTTCGTCGGCCAGCGCGGTGAAGAACGCGGTGCGGTCCGCGACGCGGGCCGCCTGCTGCATGTTGTGGGTGACGATGACGATCGTGTACTCCTTGCGGAGGTCGTGCATGAGGTCCTCGATGCGCACGGTGGCGATGGGGTCCAGGGCCGAGCAGGGCTCATCCATGAGGATCACATCGGGCTTCACCGCGATGGTGCGCGCGATGCACAGGCGCTGCTGCTGGCCGCCGGAGAGACCGAATGCGGACTGCTTGAGCTTGTCCTTGACTTCGGTCCAGAGGGCGGCCTTGGTGAGGGCTTCCTCGACCAGGTCGTCCATGCTGCTGACCTTCATGCCGGTGACCCGGGGGCCGTAGGCGACGTTGTCGTAGATGGATTTCGGGAACGGGTTGGGCTTCTGGAAGACCATGCCGATGCGGCGGCGGACTTCGATGGCGTCGACCTCGGGTGCGTACATGTCCGCCCCCTGGAAGGTGATCTTGCCTTCGACGCGGGCGCCCTCGACGAGATCGTTCATGCGGTTCAGGCTGCGCAGGAGCGTGGACTTGCCGCAGCCGGACGGGCCGATGAGGGCAGTGATCTCGTTCATGCCGAAGTCGAGGTTCACCCCGGTTACGGCCCGGAAGTTGCCGTAGTAGACGTTGACGTCTTCACACTTGATGATGCCGTTGGGCTTGTCCGGCAGGGCGTCCGCAGCCGCACGCCCGGTGAGGTGCACGCTCATGCCGGGCTGCTGGTGCAGGATGTCGGCGTTGTCGGACAGGGCGCGGTCCGAGGGGCGGCTCGTGTCGCGCTGCCCCATCCCGTCGATACCTGACTCGGAGGCGGGTGTCGCGCCGGTTCCGGTGCCGGCGCTGGTAGCTCCAGCAGACGCAGCGGCTGCGTGTGAGCTGCCCTGCGTCGTGGCGGGCGTGGTTGTTGTGGGATCGGTCATGATTTTTTCTACCACCGTGTCTGGAAGCGGTTGCGGATGAAGATGGCCAGGCCGTTCATGATGACGAGCAGCCCTAGGAGCAGGATGCTGGTCGCAGCAGCAAGTTCCTGGAAGCCGGCCTGCGGGCGGCTCGTCCAATCGAAGATCTGGATGGGCATTGTCGTGAACCCGCTGAGCAGGCCGTTGGGATCGAAGCTGAGGAACACCAGGGCGCCGAGGACCAGTAGCGGGGCTGCTTCGCCGAGGGCCCGCGAAAGGGCGAGAATCGATCCGGTCGCGATGCCGGGGACGGAGGCCGGTAGGACCTGACGCCACACGGTCTGCCATCTGGAGGCACCCAGTGCCATGGAGCCTTGGCGGATCTCGATGGGGACCGAGCGGATCGCCTCGCGGGTGGAGATGATGATGACGGGCAGGATCAGCAGGCCCAGGGCGAGTGCACCGCCGATGACGATGTTCTTGTTCTGCACGCCCATGAGGGACAGGACGGCCAGGGCCAGGAGGCCGTAGACGATTGCGGGTACTGCGGCGAGGTTCTGCACATTGAGTTCGATAACCCGGTTGTACCATTTGCGCTTGTCCGCGAACTCCTCGAGGTGGATCGCCGCGGCGACGCCCAGGGGGATGGTGAGGACCGCGGTGGTGCCGATGACCCAGGCGGAGCCGATGATCGCGGGCCTGGCTCCTGCCCGGTCCGGGGAGGACGCCGGGTACTCGGTGAACAGATCAAGGGTGAATCGATCTGCCCCGTCGATGAAGGTCGTGACGATGAGGATCAGCAGGAACAGGAAGGAAAAGGCAAGGCACGCCCAGATCAGGATCAGGAAGATCAGGGCCTGAGGAGTCTTTTCGCCGCTGAACTTGCTGCGGCGGTGTCCCAGGGGCTTGGTGCCGCTGTCGATGATGGAGGTCATGGCTCTAGTACTCCTCACGGAAGCGACGGACGAACTGGATGCTGATGAAGTTGATCAGCAGGGTCAAGAGGAACAGAAGCAGGCCGACCGCAAACAGCGTGTCGTATTCGAGGGAGCCGACGCGTGAGTCGCCGAGGGCAGCATTGGCGATAAAGCCGGTCATGGTCTGGCCTTCCTCGAGCGGACCGCCGACGATGCGGGCCTGGTTGCCGGCCGCGAGGGCGACGATCATGGTCTCACCGATGGCGCGGGAGACGCCGAGGACGACGGCGGCGACGATGCCGGACAGGGCGGCGGGGAACACGACGCGGATGCTGGTCTGCATTCGGTTCGCGCCCAGCGCCGCGGAGCCCTGGCGGAGCGACTGGGGGACGGCGTTCATCGCGTCCTCGGAGATGGAGGCGATCGTCGGGACGATCATCACACCCATGACCAGGCCGGCGGCGAGGACGCTGAAGGCGCCGGTTTCCAGGCTCAGCCAGTCCCGGAAGATGGTGCCCTGCACGAAAGTCAGGGCGAAGTACCCGTAGACGACGGTGGGGACGCCGGCGAGGATCTCGAGGATCGGTTTGAGGGTTTTGCGCAGGCCCGGCTTAGCGTACTCGGACAGCAGGACCGCGGCGCCGAGGCCGATGGGGATGGCGACGAGCAGTGCGATGCAGGTCGTCCACATCGTTGCCGTGATTAGGGGGATGACGCCGAAGGACGCGTCCGCGAAGCGTGGCGCCCATCGGTCACCGAACAGGAAGTCAGTGACCGGGACTTCACGGAAGAACCCCAGGGCTGGGATGAGCAGCGCCAGGACGATGCCGATCGTCGTGAGGACTGTCAGGATCGCCGCTGCCCGTAGGACGGTGACGATGATCATTTCGCCGTAGCGTTTGCGGCCCTTGAACTGGGCTGTGGCCGGGCGGCCCGGCGCGCTGGCCGGGCCGCCTGATTCTTTGACAAGTGTCATAAGTGGTGCTGATTCCCTGGGGTGTGATGGGACACGAGGTGTCCCGGGACGGGAGGTGAGTATCGGCTAGGAGCCGATGGTTGCGAGCTCGTCCTGGGCGACCGTGACCTGCTCGTCCGTGAGGGGCACGAACAGGGCAGCGTCGGCGATCTCAGCGGAGTTCTCCACGTAGTAATCGACGAAGGTCTTTACCTGGGGCTTTTCAGTGTAGGAGGCGTTCGCGACGTAGATGAACAGTTCACGGCCGAGCGGCGTGTAGGTACCGTCCTGGACGGTCTCCTGGGATGCACCGACGCAGCCTTCGCCGCTGTCAATGTCAACGGCCTTCAGCGAATCGGGGTTCTCTTCGACGTAGGACAGGCCGAGGAAGCCGGTGGCTCCCATGTCGCCCTCGACGCCCTGCACGGTGACGTTGTCATCCTCGGAGGGGCTGTAGTCGGTGCGGATCGCGCCCTCTTCGCCGTTGATGGCGTCGGTGAAGTAGTCGAAGGTGCCCGAGTCGGTGCCGGCGCCGTAGAGACCGATCTCCTGGTCGGGGAAGGACGGGTCGACCTGGTTCCAATTGGTGACTTCGCCTTCGGACTCCGGCCCCCAGATGGTGGCGACCTGCTCCACGGTCAGGCATTCGGCCCAGTCGTTCTCGGGGTTCACGACGACGGACAGACCGTCGTTCGCCATGACGATCTCGGTGAACTCAACGCCGTTCGCCTCACACTCGGCGATTTCTTCCTCGTCGATGGCGCGGGAAGCATTGGAAATATCGGTCTCGCCGGAGCAGAAGGCCTGGAAGCCGCCACCGGTGCCCGAAGTCGCCACGGTGACGTTGATGCCGGCCTCGACGTCGCGGAACATGTCCGCAGCGGCCGAGGTCAGGGGAGCCACGGTCGAGGAGCCGTCAGCGACAACCGATCCGCTCGCCTCGCCGGCCGCTGCGCTTTCGCCGGAGCCGGCGTTGGACTCGGGCTGTCCACCACAAGCGGTCAACAGCAGGGCCATGGCCAGCAGCGAAGCGGGGCCAGCGGTACGAAGTGCGGTCTTCTTCACGATGATTAGTTCCTTCCAAGGGCGGGACGGCCGCCGGGATGAGGGGATGTCGGTCAGGCCGACATCGACCATCAGAGTCCGCGAAAGTGAACGAAAGATGAACACAATGCAGACCAAGTGGGTACATCGGCGAATCATCCGAGGATCACCCGGATGAACTACGCGCAACAGGCCGACCATGACCCGGACGTGGGGCAGATGATGCGCAGCATGCCGGAGGGTTTTTCGTGGGAGCGGGTCGTCGCTGGCGAGCAGCCTCGCCTACTTCAGGACGGGAGCTCCGAGGACAGCCTGACGACCGTGTTCAGCGCACTAGCAGGAGGGTGCGATGATGGCTGACATGGAGGGCAAACCGTCGATCTGGGACCCACTATCACCGGGCGTCCTCATCGTCGACCCTGCAGCGGACGCCTATGAAGCGCTCCGCGTCTCTCTCAGCTCCGCCGGAGTAACCGTTCATGTGGCGACGACGATCCCGGATGCGTTCATCCTCTTCGGACGTCACGCTCCAAGCGCGGTCATCATCCGTGTCGAAGGCACTGGAGAAGAAGCCGGAGGCTCCATCAAGAGCCTTCCTGAGACTGGTGGTAGTCGCGGCAGGGCGTGGCAAGACGTAGCCCTGGCCATCAGGGACCACTCAGCCGTTCCGGTCCTCGTGATTTGCTCGGCAGATCACGCCGTCATCAGCACGGGCATACTGAGGCCCAATATCGACGAGGTCCACCGGCCCCCGTACCCCACACCGGATCAGTCCTACGTACTGCGTTCCCTTGTCCAGGCGTCCCGCCTCACCCGGCGGGCCGAGCCGCGTCTCACGGTCGGAAAACTCACCCTGGATGCCGAAGCATTCACCTTGTCTGCCGGTGACCAGCGGATTCCCATCACGGTGCGCGAGTTCGAGGTGATGCGCCTGCTGATGTCGCGGCCGGGGCAGGTCGTGAGCCTTGAGGACATCACCGCGGCGGTCTGGGGAGACGCGTCCGGTACTCCCCGGACATCCGTGATCAAGGTACATATCGGCCGGTTGCGGAAGAAACTGCCGGCCACAGTCGCGTTGACCACGGTCAGAGCCAGGGGATACGTCCTCGACGCGGCGCCCTGATACCTGTTGCGCCCCCACCCACCCGCCGTTCGGTCCGGACCACCAGGGGGAAGAGGCCATACAGTCCGCTCGGGAAGAGACCTGGGGCGGGCGGACCATCCGTCCGACCGCCCCAGGGATGCGCTTCAGTGCGTGCTCTGCGTCGTCTACTTCTTCTTGGCGGGGTAGACCTGCACGACCGAGGGGCGGGGAGCTGCTGCACCCTCGTAGGGGAATAGGGAGTTCTGGGCTCCCCAGGCACCGTCCTCGCCGGGGTGCTGTACGGCGACGAAGACCATCTGCTCGTCGTCCTTGATGATCGGCCCGCAGGTCTCGGCGTCCCGAGGGACGGACAGGAACTGCTCGACCTTCCCGCGTTCGGCGCCGTCGAGGGTGACCTTGAACAGGCCGTCGTTGTAGCCGATGCCGGCAGGGGCGCCGTCGGTGGAGATCCACAGGTTGCCCGCCGTGTCGAAGGCCAGGTTGTCCGGGCACGAGATGGGTGAGACCTGGTCGACGGGGAACCCGCTGAAGTAGGTCACGTCTCCCTGCTTCGGGTCGCCGCAGACCATGAGCAGGTTCCAGGTGAACGTTGTCCCGGCGTGATCGTTGCCCGCCTCGGCGATCTCGATGATGTGCCCGTCACGGTTCTGGGTGCGCGGGTTCGCCTCGTCGACTCCTGCCTTACCGGTGGTGCCGCGGTCGGAGTTGTTCGTGCATGCCACATACACCAGGCCCGTGGCCGGGTTCGGTTCGACGTCCTCCGGGCGGTCCATCTTCGTGGCACCGGCCTTATCGGCGGCCAGGCGCGTGTAGACAAGCACCTCCTCGACGCTCATACCCGCGATGGCACTCTTGCCAGCGAGGGTCAGCGGGATCCACTGCCCGGTGCCGTCGAACGCGCCATCGGAGGGCAGGCGCCCGGAGCCGTCGATCTCGGCGGCGGAGTTCCCGGCGAACTTCGCCACGAACAGGTCGCCGTTGGCCAGCAGGGTCTTGTTGTGGGCGCGGTTACCCTCGATGTAGCGGTCGCGGGAGACGAACTTGTACAGGTAGTCGAACCGCTCGTCGTCGCCCATGTAGGCGACGACCCGGCCGTCGGGGGCGATGATGACGTTCGCGCCCTCGTGCTTGAAGCGGCCCATCGCGGTGTGCTTCACCGGGGTCGATGTTGGATCCATGGGGTCGACCTCGACCATGTATCCGAAGCGGTTCGGTTCGTTCTCGTACCCGGCGACCGTGGTGTCGAAGCGGGCCTCGTCGACGTGCCAGCCGCGCACCGGGTTCGTGCTGGTGATCCCATACCGGCGCTGTTCGGCGGTGGGGGTGGCGACCTTGAAGTAGCCCTGGAAGTTCTCCTCGCCGGAGAGGATGGTGCCCCACGGGGTGGTGCCGCCGGCGCAGTTGTTCAGGGTTCCCAGGACGGTGCGGCCCGAGGGGTCCGCTGCGGTGCGGACCAGTGCAGACCCGGCGGCGGGGCCGGTGAGGGCGATTGGGGTGCTCATGGTGATGCGGCGGTTCAGACGGGCACCGCGCACGTACTTCCATGGGGCGTTGTGGTTCTTGCGCTCGAGCTCGACGACGGACATGCCGTGGCCGGCTTTGCCGATCTCTCGGACCGTCGCCGGGTCCGTGGTCGGCGGGACCATGATCGTTTCGTTGGTGTACTCGTGGTTCGCGACGAGGACCGCGCGGCGGCTCTTGTCCTCGGAGCGCCCCTTGCCGTGCCCCTTGCCGTGCCCCTTGTCATCGAGGGGCAGGATGTCCACGTAATCGCAGTTGTAACCGAACTGCTCGGCCTGGGAGCGGCCTGTCTGATTATTGAGGTCGAAGTCCGGCGACGACGCGAACAAGGGATCGCCCCATCGGATGACCGGTTCCCAGGAGTACCCGGCCGGGACGGTCATCTCATCGACGATCGCAGGAACCGGGGCGATGGGGCTGAACTTCAGGTTTGCGTGCTTGAGCTTGCCATGGCCTGCCTTCGCGGCCGGGGACAGGGCCGCGTGGGCTGTGTTCTGTCCTGCGGTGCCCAGCAGGAGGGTCAATGCACCCGCGGCGCCGACGCCGAGCATGCTGCGGCGCGAGTACTCCGCGGACACGACATCGCGCAGGTAGTTGTTGTCGGAGGTGTTGCACACCGCGGAAGCGCACGCGTTGTCGCACTTCAGTGCGCACGTCACCGCGCTGCGCTTCCCTTTGACGTGCCCGAGCATGGGGAGCAGGGCGAACTTCGATGGTCCAGTGGTGGTCACGGTCATGCCTTCCGCAGGGGAATGTGGTCCGCGTCAGCTAATCAGCAGCAGACAACCGCCCGGCGGATACCGCATGAACACCACCTGAACCACCAGCAACCTTGGTCACCGCGAATCAGGGTGAGCCACGGGAAGACTCAGGCGACCGAAATGGATTCGATTGCTTCCCGTGCTTCCCGTGCGAGCTCCGCCGGCATGGGTGAGCTCTTCGCCGAATCACTCGCAAGTTGCTGGCCCTCAGGACTCACGACGTACAGGCCGAAGGTCTTCACCAGCTCTGCGTCCGCAGCAGTCGGGTACGTCGCGCAGTAAATCAGATACGACACCAGCACCAGAGGATAGGCGCCTGGTTCCGTCGTCGTCCTATCAAGCTCAAGGGCGATGTCATGCTTGCCACGACCCTGTACCCGTTCGGCGACCGACACCGCGGTGGCTGCCGCGTCGGCGCTGACCTCGACGAATTCCTCGCCGACCTTCAAGACACCCTTTCCAAGGGTTTCATCGACGAGGGAATCATCGGCATAGGTGATTCCGCCCTCCGTGCGGACGACCGTGCTGACCACACCCGTGTTGCCTTGCGCTTTCTCATTCTGCAGGCCGCCCGGCCATGACCCGTCCGGGTCGTCGGTCCACACAGCGGGGGCTGCGTCATGGAGGTATTCGGTGAAGTTCTCCGTGGTACCGGAATCATCCGACCGGGTCACGACCGTCATGATCCGGTCCGGAAGGTCGATGCCGGGGTTCAACTCCCGCAGGGCGGGATCGTTCCACTGCGTGATCTCGCCACGGAAGATGCGGGCGATCGTTTCAGCGTCGAAGTTCAGATTGTCGACGCCTGGCAGGTTGAACGCGATGCTGATCGGGGAGATGTAGGCCGGGATGTTGATCGCCCCACCGGGTCCGCATGTCTCCTGGGCCTCTTCGATCTCCTCGTCCTGCAGGTATGCATCGGAGCCGGCGAACTCGGTCGCGCCCTCGATGATGCCGGCCCTCCCGGCACCGGATCCCACCGACGCGTACTGCACCTGCACCTTCGGATGAAGGAAACTGAACCCCGCACGCCAGGCAGTCATCGCCGAGTTCTGCGCCGTCGATCCACCACCGGTCAGAGTGCCCTCCAACATCGAGGTGTTCTGTTCCGCAGCGAGGCGCTGCTCCTCGCCCAGCGGGTAGTCAGAACCGCAGCCGGCCAGAAGAACCGTCGACAAGGTCAGTCCCGTCAGAGCCAGGAAGCGATGCCGAGGCCACGGTGAAGGGACAGGGTGTCGACGTGAGGTACGCATCCCATCAGTATCCCATTGCGCACGGGGCCCTCGGCGACCTGGACGGTGGGGGGGGGCGGGGCTCCGGCCCCCCACTGGCTACAGTGGGCCCATGACCGAGACATCGACGGCGCCGCTCGGCGCCCCCGCCGACCCTGCCCCCTCCGCCCTGCGCGCCATCGTCACCGGCGCCAGTTCCGGGATCGGCGCCGCGACCGTCCGTGCCCTCCGGCGGGACGGCTGGGACGTCGTCGCAGCGGCCCGGCGGATCGACCGCCTGCAGGCGCTCGCGGACGAGACCGGGGCCACGCCGATGGCGCTGGACGTCACGGACCAGGCGTCCGTGGACGCCTTCGCCGCCGAGATCACGGCGACCGGCCCGGTCCACGCGCTGGTCAACAACGCCGGGGGAGCCTTCGGGACGGAGCGGGTGGCCGAGGCCAGGACGGAGGACTGGGAGTGGATGTACAACGTGAACGTCCTCGGCTCCATGCGCATGACCCGGGCGCTGCTCCCGGCGTTGCGCCACGGCGGCCAGGGCAGCGTCCTGTTCCTGACCTCCACCGCGGCGCTCGCGCCCTATGAGGGCGGCGCCGGGTACTGCGGCGTGAAGGCGGCGCAGGAGTCGATGGCCCGCTCGCTCCGCCTCGAGGAGGCCGAGCACAACATCCGCGTCATCGAGGTCTCCCCGGGCATGGTGCACACCGAGGAGTTCTCCCTCAACCGGCTCGGTGGCGACCAGGCCGCTGCCGACCAGGTCTACGCGGGCGTCCAGCACCCCCTGACCGCCGACGACGTGGCCGCCGCCGTCGCCTTCACGCTGAACGCGCCGCACCACATGAACATCGACCACCTGGTGCTCCGGCCGCTCGCCCAGGCCGCCAACCACAAGGTCCTCCGGGGCTGAGCCACGCCACCGATGGGCGGTGGTCAGGCCCGGGGGGAGACGCCCAGCCGGACGCTGTAGTTGTCCATGGTCCCCGGCAGGGGGCGGGCCGGGTCGAGCGCCTGCCCCTCCTGCACCTGGAAGTCGTGCCCGGCCACCAGTGCCGCCAGGGTCGCGCTCGTCACGAGCAGCACGAGCTGCTTCCCCGGGCAGACCACCGGTCCGCCGCTGAAGGGAACCAGCGGCCAGCCGTCGTCCTCCTCGGTCAGCCAGCGCTCGGGCGAGAAGTTGTGCGCACTACGCAGGGAACGCTCGTCCCGGTGGAAGTACGGCGCGTAGATCAGGACGCCGCAATCGGCCGGCATCAGTCCCTGCTCCCACTGCACGGGCTGCGTGGTCTGGCGCAGGATCATCGGGGTGGTGGGCCACAGACGCAGCGACTCGAGGATGCCGGCGCGCAGATAGGGGAGGAGCCGGCGTCCCGAGGTGTCGCCGTCGACCTCCTGCCGCGCCGCGGCCATCGCCTCCGGGTGGGTGGCGAGCACGGTCAGGGCACGGAACGTCGCCATGCCGGCGGGGTCGAACGCGAAGAGCCACTGCGGCACCTGGTCGGCGGGCTCGGCGCCGTCGCCCCTGGGCGCGGCGGCCATCACGGCGGCGAGACTTCCCGGCTCGGCGTTCGCGAGCTCCTCGGCGATCCGCGCCAGGAAGCGTCGGCGCGTCTTCTTCCGCACCGGCTTCAGGAACGCCCAGTTCCCGTCCTTCCGCAGGCGGATCACCATGTCCGTGAGGTCGGTGTCGTCGCGGGCGTGGTCCCCGAACACCACGCGCCGCACCACCCGGTACCACGCGTCGAGGAAGTCGTCCCAGGGCAGGGACCCGCTGCGGACGGCCTCGGCCAGCACCTGCCGCATCTCCTCCTCCACCACGGGCACGAACCGGTCGGCGAGGTGGTGCACGGGGTGGTCCGTGTCGAGGACCTGCTCCTGCAGGGCACGGCGCACCGTCCGGAGGGGCCCTCGCGTGATCAGCACGTTGGCGGGCTGGAAGTGGGACAGCGCCGCGCGCTTCTCGCTGCTGGCCGGGGTGAACGGCTCGGGGGACTGCGCCAGGACGATGTTGGCATCGCCCGGCGCCAGGACGATCGCCTGCTTGCGGATCGGCACCTTCAGCATCAGCGGCCCCTCCGGGTACTTCGCGTGGACCGTCCTCACGATCCCCGCCGCCCGGGTGTCCAGGTCGAGGCGCGCTGCGAGCCCCACCGCCCAGGGACGCCGGATGATGGGGCCCTTCACGAGGGTCGGCAGGAGCACACCGAGGAGCAGGCGGGCCGTGTCCGGGGCGGATGCGGTGGGGAGAACGGGGGATGTCATCCTCCCACCCTGCCAAGCCGTGCCGCCCGCCACAACGGATTTCGGTGGGTGCGCCGGGGGCGCCCGGCGTGCTTCGACCCTTTCGACAACGATTTCGGAGCCGGGCTAGACTGGACGGACAAGCGTCGACCCGGCCATCACCGGTGAGCTTCCGGAAGAAAGGCCGGCCTCCTGCGAGGCGGCCCGTAGACCCGGACGGGGAGCCCGTCACAGCCTGGAAACGAGCGGCAGCCCCGGCCCGCGCGACCGCGATGAGCGGAACGGCGGACGACGGCGGCAAGTGAGGTGGTACCGCGGGTCCTGGACCCTCGCGGCCGGTCAGGCAACCGGTGGCGGGAGACAGTGTCCCGTCCTCACGGCAGGACTCCTGCACCACCCGACGCCGCCGTACACAGGATGAGACCCATGCCGCAGATCTACCCCAAAGCAGTGTCGCCCGACGACGGCGGCACCCCCTCCGCCGGGACCAGCGCCTCCCCGCGCTTCCCCGAGCTCGAAGAGCGCGTCCTCCGCTACTGGCAGGAGGACGGCACCTTCCAGGCGTCCATCGACCACCGCGACGCCGGCGTCGACGGCTCCAACGAGTTCGTGTTCTACGACGGACCGCCGTTCGCCAACGGCCTCCCCCACTACGGCCACCTCCTCACGGGCTACGCCAAGGACCTCGTGGGCCGCTACCAGACGCAGCGCGGACGCCGCGTGGAGCGGCGCTTCGGCTGGGACACGCACGGCCTGCCCGCCGAACTCGAGGCGATGAAGCAGCTCGGCATGACCGACAAGCAGCAGATCCTAGCGATGGGCATCGACAAGTTCAACGACGCCTCCCGGGCGTCCGTGATGAAGTACGCGGGGGAGTGGCGCGACTACGTGACCCGCCAGGCGCGCTGGGTGGACTTCGACAACGACTACAAGACGCTCAACCCCGAGTACATGGAGTCCGTCCTCTGGGCCTTCAAGACCCTGCACCAGAAGGGCCTCACCTACAACGGGTACCGCGTGCTGCCGTACTGCTGGAACGACGAGACGCCGCTGTCCAACCACGAGCTGCGCATGGACGAGGACGTCTACCAGGACCGCCAGGACCAGACCGTCACGGTCACGTTCCCCCTCCTTCCCGGCGACTCGGCCCTCTCGAAGGACCTCGCCGGCGTGCAGGCCCTCGCCTGGACCACCACGCCCTGGACCCTGCCCACCAACGCGGCGCTCGCCGTCGGACCGGACATCAGCTACGTCGTCGTCGAGGGTCGGCGCGACGACGAGGGCGGCCGCTACCTGATCGCCGAGGAGCTCCTCGGCAACTATGCCAAGGACCTCGGCTTCGCCGATGCCGCCGCCGCGCGCGAGGCCGTGACCTCCCGCCACCTCGGCACCGAGCTGGAGGGGCTCACCTACCAGCCCCTGTGGGACTACCTCGCGGACCCCGAGGAGGGCGGCTACCGCAACGCCTTCCGCATCCTCGTCGCGGACTACGTCACGACGACGGACGGCACCGGACTCGTCCACCAGGCTCCCGCCTACGGCGAGGAGGACCAGAAGATCTGCGAGGAAGCCGGCATCCAGGTGATCCTCTCGGTCGACGAGGGCGCGAAGTTCCTGCCCATGTTCGGCAGCGGACCGCTCGCGGAGATCGTGGGCCTGCAGGTCTTCGAGGCCAACCGGCACATCACACGCGTCCTGAAGTCCGAGGGGCGCCTGGTGCGCCAGTCCAGCTACGTGCACAGCTACCCGCACTGCTGGCGCTGCCGCAACCCGCTGATCTACCGCGCCGTGTCCTCCTGGTATGTCGAGGTGACGAAGATCCGTGACCGCATGGTGGAACTGAACCAGGACATCACCTGGATCCCGGGCAACGTCAAGGACGGCCAGTTCGGCAAGTGGCTCTCCAACGCGCGCGACTGGTCCATCAGCCGCAACCGCTTCTGGGGCAGCCCCATCCCCGTCTGGCAGTCGGACAACCCCGAGTACCCGCGCACCGACGTCTACGGCTCGCTCGCCGAGCTCAAGGCGGACTTCGGGCGCCTGCCCGTCAACACGCAG
This sequence comes from Arthrobacter antioxidans, assembly GCF_023100725.1. Lineage (NCBI taxonomy): Bacteria > Bacillati > Actinomycetota > Actinomycetes > Micrococcales > Micrococcaceae > Arthrobacter > Arthrobacter antioxidans. The sequence goes on along the minus strand of NZ_CP095501.1, from coordinate 2,105,811 downwards.
GGCGAGGTGGACCTCCACCGCCCCTTCATCGACGAGCTCACGCGGCCCAACCCGGACGACCCCACCGGGCAGTCCACCATGCGCCGCGTGGAGGACGTCCTGGATGTCTGGTTCGACTCCGGGTCCATGCCCTACGGCCAGGTGCACTATCCGTTCGAGAACGAGCAGTGGTTCGACACGCACAACCCGGCGGACTTCATCGTCGAGTACATCGGGCAGACCCGCGGCTGGTTCTACATGCTGCACATCCTGTCCACGGCGCTCTTCGACCGGCCGGCGTTCCGCAACGTCATCAGCCACGGCATCGTCCTGGGCTCCGACGGCCAGAAGATGTCCAAGAGCCTGCGCAACTACCCCGACGTCTCGGAGGTCTTCGACCGCGACGGCTCGGACGCCATGCGCTGGTTCCTCATGGCATCGCCGATCCTCCGGGGCGGCAACCTGGTGGTCACGGAGCAGGGCATCCGGGACGGCGTCCGCCAGGTCATCCTGCCGCTGTGGAACGTCTGGCACTTCTTCAGCCTCTACACCAACGCGGCGAACGCCGGCGAGGGCTACGAGGCGAAGACCGTGACGCCGGAGGCGGCCGCGCAGCTGGCAGAGCCGATCGACCGCTACATCCTCGCCAACACGGGGAACCTCGTCCGCGACCTGACCGGGGCGCTCGACGCGTTCACGATCAGCGACGCCTGCGAATCCCTGCGCCGCTACCTCGACACGCTCACCAACTGGTACGTGCGCCGCAGCCGCCAGCGTTTCTTCGACGAGGACACCGACGCGTTCGACGTCCTCTACACGTGCCTCGAGGCCGTCTGCCGCGTCGCCGCACCGCTGCTTCCCCTCGTCACCGAGGAGATCTGGCGGGGCCTCACGGGTGGGCGCTCCGTCCACCTCACCGACTGGCCCGAGGCGACGTCGTTCCCGGCCGCCCCGGATCTCGTGGAGCAGATGGACCGCACGCGTGCCGTGTGCTCCGTCGGCTCCAGCCTGCGCAAGGCCGCGAACCTCCGGGTGCGGCTCCCGCTCCGGGAACTCACCGTCGTCGCGCCCGGCGCCGCGGACCTCGCCGGGCAGTACGCGACGATCATCGCCGACGAGCTGAACCTCAAGGGCGTGCGCCTGATCGACGCGGCCGACGCCGAACCGGCCGAGTTCGGCATCACCCAGCGGCTCGTGGTCAACGCCCGCGCCGCGGGACCACGGCTGGGCAAGAACGTCCAGACGGTGATCAAGGCCTCGAAGTCCGGCGACTGGCAGGTCGACGACGACGGCGGCGTCACCGCGGGCGGCCTCGCCCTCGAACCGCACGAGTACACCCTCGACACGGTGGTGGAGGGCAACGACGCCGCCTCGAAGGCGGTGACGGTCCTGCCCGGTGGCGGGTTCCTGGTCCTGGACACCGAGGTGACGGCGGACCTGGCCGCGGAGGGGACGGCCCGTGACGCGATCCGTGCCATCCAGCAGGCCCGCCGCGATGCCGACCTCGACATCAGCGACCGCATCCGCACCACCGTCGGCGTCGCCGCCGAGCAGGTCGGAGCACTCGAGGCGAACGCCGGGCTCATCAGGGCCGAGACGCTGACCCTCGAACTGCGCATCGAGGCCGTCGCCGACGCGGGCGACGACTTCACCATCACCGTCGAGAAGCAGGAGCAGCAGCATGGATGACACGACCGGCACGGACGGCACCGACGGCACGGGGAGCAGCACCGGACTGGATGCCTTCTCGGTCGAGAGCGTGTACGCGGAGCTCCTCGGCCGAGCCCCGGAGAACAGGATGGAGCCGCGCATGGCGCCGCTCCACCGGGCGATGGAGATCCTCGGCGAGCCCAACAGGGCGTTCCCGATCATCCACATCACCGGCACCAACGGGAAGACCTCGACCGCGCGCATGATCGAGAGCATCCTCCTGGCACACGACCTGCGGACCGGCCGCTTCACGAGCCCGCACCTCTCGCGGGTCACCGAGCGCATCAGCATCGACGGGGAACCGGTCACGGACGAGACGTTCGTCCGGGTCTGGGACGAGATCAAGCCCTACCTCGACATCGTCGACGGGGAACTCCTCGTCGCCGGGGAACCCCGCCTGACCTACTTCGAGTGCGTCACCATCCTCGCGTTCGCGATCTTCGCGGACGAACCGATCGACGTCGGCGTCATCGAGGTGGGCCTCGGCGGGATCACCGACGCCACGAACGTCGGCGACGGGCAGGTGGCGGTCGTCACGCCGATCTCCCTGGACCACACCGAGCTGCTCGGCGACACCGTCGAGGACATCGCCCTCGAGAAGGCGGGCATCATCAAGCCCGGCTCCTTCCTGGTCAGCGCGATCCAGCCCCGCGACGCCGCGCAGGTCCTGCTCGAGCGGGCCCGCGAGGTCGGGGCGGAGTTCCGCTTCGAAGGCGTCGAGTTCGGCGTCGAATCCCGCACCGTCGCCGTGGGTGGCCAGGTGGTGTCCCTCACCGGGCTCGCCGGCCGCTACGGCGAACTGCTGGTGCCCCTGCACGGTGAGCACCAGGCGGAGAACGCGGCTGTCGCCGTCGCCGCCGTCGAGGCGTTCCTCGGCGGTGGTGAGCGCGAGCTGGAGACGGAGCTCGTCCGCAACGGGCTGCGGGCCGTCACCTCGCCCGGCCGCCTCGAGGTGGTCCGGACCGCGCCGAGCATCATCGTGGACGCGGCGCACAACCCCGCCGGGGCGCGTGCCGCGGCGAAGGGCATCAACGAGGCGTTCGATTTCAGCCGGCTCGTGCTGGTCATCGGGGTCCTCGAGGACAAGGACGTCGCGGGCATGCTGGCAGAGCTGCACGAGGAGCTCGGCGGCATCCTCGAGGACGTCTGCCTGACGCAGTCGACGTCCCCCCGGTCCGTGCCGGCCGCCGACCTCCTGCAGCCCGCCCTGGCGGCCGGGTTCGCGGAGGAGAACATCACCATCCTCCCAGGGCTCGACGACGCCCTGGAGTGGGCGGTGATGAAGGCCGAGGAGAACAACGACCTCTCCGGCGGCATCCTCGTCACCGGATCCATCACGGTGGTCGGGGAAACCCGCACCCTCCTCGGGAAGTAGGCCCACGCATGGCACGACGCATGACGAAGGCGCAGCGCGAGTGGCGGCCCGGCATGCCGAAGAAGCGGCGGTCCACCAAGGTCCTGTTCGCCTCGACGGTCCTCTTCCTCGAGGCGTTCGTGGTGTTCTTCGCGACGCTCGCGGTGTTCGGCCTGCGCCGCGACGAGATCTCGCCGGTCCTCATCCTGACCACAGGGCTCCTCCTCAGTGTGGTGCTGGTGCTCACCTGCGCCGTCCTGACGAAGAAGTGGGGCATCGCGCTCGGCTGGGTCCTCCAGCTCGTCCTCATCGCCGGGGGCTTCCTGGAACCCGTGATGTTCGTCGTCGGCCTGGCCTTCGCCCTCACCTGGCTGTACGGGATCCGGCAGGGCATCCGCGTGGACCGCGAGAACGTGGAGCGGGACCGGCTGCAGGCGGAATGGGAGAAGGCGAACCCCGAGGAGCAGGGGCTTTAGTAGAGTCGAACCCGGTACCAGCTGTCCCATCCGCGCCGTCCGCGACGGCGCATGCATCCCAGGAGTCACCATGAGCGTTGAGCGCACCCTTGTCCTCGTCAAGCCCGACGGCGTGTCCCGCGGCCTGACGGGCACCATCCTGTCCCGTGTCGAGGCGAAGGGCTACACCATCGCCGAACTGAAGCGCGTGCACGCCACCCGCGAGCTGCTCGAGGAGCACTACGCCGAGCACGTCGGGAAGCCCTTCTACGAGCCGCTCGTCGAATTCATGCTGAGCGGCCCGATCGTCGCGGCCGTCTTCGAGGGTGAGCGCGTCATCGAGGGGTTCCGCTCGGTGGCGGGGACCACGGACCCGACGACGGCGGCGCCCGGCACCATCCGCGGCGACTTCGGGCGCGACTGGGGCCTGAAGGTCCAGCAGAACCTCGTGCACGGCTCCGACTCGGCGGAGTCCGCCGAGCGGGAGATCGGCATCTGGTTCGCCTGACGCCACCGTGAACACCGTTGCCCCGGGTCGTGTGCCTGGGGCAACTGTGTTGGTAGGTTAGGGGCATGATGACCTATCGCAGACTGGGCTCCTCGGGGCTCAGCGTCTCCACCGTCGGGCTCGGCTGCAACAACCTGGGCCGGGCCGGCACCACCTCCGAGTCGCAGGAGGGTACCGACGCCGTCGTGCATGCGGCGATCGACGCCGGGATCACCCTGTTCGACGTCGCCGACATGTACGGCAGGGCGCCCGGTGTCAGCGAGGTGCAGCTCGGCAAGGCCCTCGGCGGCCGGCGCGACGACGTCGTCCTCGCCACGAAGTTCGGCCTCGACATGGACGGCGTCAACGGGCCCGACTGGGGCGCCCGCGGCTCCCGCCGCTACATCATCCGTGCGGTCGAGGCCTCCCTGAGGCGCCTCGGCACCGAGTGGATCGACCTGTACCAGTACCACGCGCCGGACCCGCTGACGCCCATCGAGGAGACCCTCGCTGCCCTCGACGACCTCGTGACGAGCGGCAAGGTGCGCTACCTCGGGCACTCCAACTTCGCAGGCTGGCAGATCGCCGAGGCCGAGTTCACGGCACGCAGCGGCGGCTACACGCCGTTCATCTCCGCGCAGAACCCCTACAACCTGCTGGACCGTCGCCTCGAACGCGAGGTGGTCCCCGCCGTCGAGGCCTACGGGCTGGGCGTCCTGCCGTACTTCCCGCTCGCCAACGGACTGCTCACCGGCAAGTACCGGCGCAACGAGGTCCCCGCCCGGAGCAGGTTCACCCACTCACGCAAGAACGTGCTGGAGACCGCGGACTGGGACCAGCTCGAGGCCTTCGGCGCGTTCGCGGCCGAACGGGATGTCACCGAGGTCCAGGTGGCCTTCTCGTGGCTCGCCGCTCAGCCGTCCGTCGGGTCCGTGATCGCCGGTGCCACGTCGTCCGAACAGGTGCGGCAGAACGCGGCGGCGGCCGACTGGACGCCGTCGGACGACGACCTCGCCGCACTGGACGCGATCTTCCCGCGCCCGGCGGCCTGAGCCGGATTCGGCGAGCCGCATGGACGGTCGGAATCGACGCCCGCGTGAACCAGCACGAAATGACTGCGCAGGGTTGGCGAGAGGCACGACCGACACGTAGGTACCTCGCCGGATAGGCCGAGAGCGCGCCCACCTGCTCTACCGTTCCCGCGAGGTCGGACCCAAGCACGAGAGGCATCGGGTGTCGGATGAAGAACCTGAACTGTCCTGCGCGCAGCGCCGCGTCGGCCGAGTTCAGGCCTGCGGCGACGACCATGACCGCGACCTGATCCGGGCCACCTGTGGCACCGGGAGTTCCGTGATGCTCGGCACCTCCGCCCCGCCGTGTCGCTCAATGGCCACGGTCTTCATTGTTGTGGCGGTCATTTCTGCTCCCTTCGTATCCATCCGTCGAGGAGCATGTCCACGAAACCGCGGCCAAGCTCCGTTCTCGCTTGGAGGGTCGGCAGATACCGGGCCGGCACGGAGTGGACGCTCTGCACGAGGGACACCAGGGCCATCGCTGCCTGATCCGGGTCCGTGATCGACAGCGCCTCGGATGGTGCGTCTCGCGCCGCATTGAGGGCGGCCGCGATGGGTCCCCGGAGCGAGTCGTATGCTAGCTCGGCGAGCTCGTCTGCGGCGGCTGAATGCAGGGCGGGGAAATCCGCCAAAGCCATCCGCGCCACATCCACCGGGGGGTGGGAGGTGAACCAATCCGCCACGGCGTAGAGCGGCTCCCGGACCCCTGACGGAGCAGTCGCAACGGCCTCCTCGAGCCCCCGGCGATGTTCGTGGAAGCTGGCTGTCATCACGTCGACGTAGATCTGTTCCTTGCCGCCCGGGAAGTAGTGGTAGATCGACGCGTGATGCAGGCCCGAGGCCACCGCGATATCCCTCAGCTTGACGGATGAGAATCCCCGGGCTGCAAACAGTTTCTCCGCTTCGGTGAGCAACTTTGCGCGGGAAGACCTGTTCAGGCTCTTCGGCCGTGCCATCTCAGGCTCCCGCCGTGGGCGCGGGACCCGAAGACGGGCTGGGAGATGTACTCGCGGGAGACTCATCGGTGCGCAGCATCCGGGTCCTCTGCCGCCGGGTACGCAGGTGCGCCACCGTCGACCAGGTCAGCATGAGGACCGCGAAGGTGAGGACCAGACCGGAGAGGAGGACGACGCTCAGCACGATCTTCGCCGCTTTCACTCCCACCGCGATCACGGCCCATGACCCAAGGCCATCCGGGTCCCAGATCGCCAGCATGAAGAAGACGTTCTCGGTCCAGTCGAACAGCGCCCCGACCAGAGGAATGAGCACCACCAGGTTGACCGACGGGAATCCCCGCAGCCTCTCCAGCACGGTGAGCGACCGCGCCAGAACGAGACAGAGGAGCACGGACGCCGCGAGGGGAAAGACGGTATCGACCACCAGGAACGAGAGATACGCCTGGCGTGCGGGCCCGTCGTACAGCGGAGCCTGTACGAGGATCGACTCGACACTCAGAGGCGTCTGCAGGTCGAACGGCGGATATCCGACGAATCGATCGACGCGGGCACCCGTAGCCTGCAGCAGGATCAGGGAGCCCGCCGTCGCGACTACGGCCACGGCGATCACCCACCACGTCCGCGACGCAACGACGATGGCGGAAGCCAGACAGTGCGACATCATCCACATCCCTTCGATTGATCAACCAACATGTTGGTTAAATTATTGCCCCCTGGTATGGGACAGGCAAGAGACCGTCTCCAAAGCTCGCCGTCGCTCGACGCCTCTTGCAGCAGGGTGTCTGTTCGGAACTCTGAGTGCACCGCGCGGAGCGCTGTTTTGCGGCAAGCAGGTCCACCGGACCGTGTCCTGGGTGCCCGTCACCAGTGCTGCGGGCATTGCCGCGCCCGGCACCTGGTCCGTTCACGAGCCCAACCGCACCGCGGCACTCACCGGATGGCACTTCCAAGGCCCACTGCGGTGATGGCCGCGATGGCACGGATCGTGTTCGCTGCTGTCCAGCGACGATGATAGGTCGGCCAGAATGTCGTGCCTTCCCTCTCCAGCCGACGATTGAGGGGAACGTTCACTGCCAGGGTGATGACAGTGCTGGCGAGGGATGCCCCAGCGATTGCGAGATCCCCTCCGGCGCCGCGAGGTAGAGCGCTCACCGCCATCCCCAGCGCCGCGACAGCGGCGGCGCCGAAGATCACGATGAAAGGCCCCCGTTCGGCGGCTTGGTTGATGGCGATCATCGTGGTGGTCGCGGTCTGGTCATCACGGCGTCGTAGCGCTGGCATCACCATCACCGAGAACGCCGTATACACGCCACCGACGAGACCGGCTCCGACGACCGCAGCAATCTGGATCACGCCCAGACTCCCGTCTCGGCCGCTACACGAGCGTAGGAGCTGAAAGGTGAGGCCCGTCTGCCCAGGAGTTGTTCGATGCCGTCGCCGAGAGACGCGTTCCTGCCATCGAGAATCTCAGTGAAGAGGTAGGCGAGTGGCTCGGCGTCCTCCCGAGGGATACCGTCCACGGCGAGATCGGCAACAAAGGTCGGTACATCAACAGGCTCGAAAGCTATGCCTCGACCACAGACGCCGCTGAGGACGGCTACCACATCGGTGAACGTCAATAGCTCCGGCCCGGACAATTCGTAAACAGCGTCGCGCGGCACCGTACGCGTCAGTGCGCGAACCGCAGCGTCCGCCACATCATCGAGGTCGACAAATGCCTCAGGTACGTCGGGGGCCGGCAACCGCAGGCTGCCGCGACGGACCGGGCCGGTGAGGAAATGTTCGGAGAAGTTCTGTTGGAACCATGAACAGCGCAGCACGGTCGTCGGCACGCCCCCGGCACGCAGGGCGGTTTCGCTCGCCCTGGCGCCTTCCTCGCCCCGGCCCGAGAGCAGGACCAGTCGCTCGAGGCCCGATCGTGCAGCGAGCCGCCCGAATGCCTCCATTTTCCCGGGTACCCCGGGGAGTGCCAGATCAGGGCTGAAACACACATATGCGGCTGACATCCCCTCCAGCGCAGCAGGCCATGTCTCCGGGTGGTGCCAGTCGAACCCGGTCCGGCGTGAAGCGAGTCGCGTCGGCACTCCGCGGGTAGTGAGCCGGTGGTGGATGCGTGCTCCGGTGCGGCCTGCGCCGCCGAGGATAAGGATTGTCATGAGCCCAGTACACCGCCGGATTCTAGGACTTTGAATAGCTGAAGCTCGTGATTTCCTTCGTGATCGTCTAGCCTTCCTGACATGGACCCGCTGACGCATTTCCTCGACGGGCCACGGGCCGCCAGGGCTTTCGCCCTCTCCGTGCATATGAGCGCACCCTGGGGGATCGCGGTCCGCGACAACGCCGCCTTGACTGTCCTCGCCGTGACGAAGGGACAGGCCCGTGTCGATGGAATGCTCCTCGAGGAGGGTGACGTTGCCCTTGTGCGCGGGCCAGAACCGTACGAGGTGACCGATGCGGCCGGTAGCGTCCCGACGCTTGAAATCGGTCCCGGACAGCGATGCACCACCGTCGAGAAACACGACGTTCGGGACGAATTGCGCCACGGTATCCGGCGGTGGGGTAACGCCAAGGACGGCGAGACGTCCCTCCTCGTGGGAACGTACGAGCGCCCGGATCAGGCCGGCGGGATTGTTGCCCGTGCCCTGCCTCGACTCGCCATCGTCCGCCAGGAGGACGCTGATTCAACCCTTGTTGAGCTCCTGGCCCGCGAACTCGCCCACGATGATCCTGCCGCCCAAGTCGTCGTCGACCGCCTCCTGGACGTCCTCGTTGTCAGCACGATCCGCGGCTGGTTCGACAGCCCTGAGTCATCTACGGGGCCGACGTGGTTGACATGTGATGACCCCATCGTCACAAAGGCGCTGGAGCAATTGCACGCAGCACCTGAGATGCCCTGGACCGTTGGAAGCCTCGCTGACCATGTCAACACATCCAGGGCGTCCCTAGCCGCTCGCTTCCGGTCAACCGTTGGCGAGCCCCCGATGAGCTACCTCACCCGCTGGCGGATGACCCTCGCCGGGGACCTTCTGCACGCACCAGGCACCAGAACCATCTCGCAGATCGCCCACACCGTCGGCTACACCAACGCCTACTCCTTCAGCACCGCCTTCAGACGTCACCTAGGACTCACACCCACCGAGTACCGCCACCATCATCCCGCCCTGTCCGACGGGGACGGAACTCGCTAGGCCGACACTTCGGAAGTGACCGTCAGGCGGTCGACCACCACACGCGGCTGAACCCTGGGGCTGTGGAGGACCTCCACGCGTGGCTGCTGGAGCGAGCCGGCTGAGCGCCGCTCGGACCGGCGCTTTCGCGCGTCAGGCGATGCGTCAGGCCTGGTGGAACCGCTTCCCGTTGACGCGCTCGGACGCACCGACGCGGTCCAGATAGGGGGTGATACCGCCCAGGTGCATGGGCCAGCCGGCACCCATGATCATGCAGAGGTCGATGTCCTCGGGAGCCGCGACGACGCCCTCGTCGAGCATGCGCCCGATCTCGTCCGCCAGGGCGTCCTGCGTGCGGCGCAGCACCTCGTCCGAGGACGACGGGCTGTCCCCGCGTTCCATGAGCGCCAGCGTCTGCTCGGGCACCACCGAGGAACCGTCCTCCTGCTTCTCCCACAGACCCTTCACTCCGGCGTCGATCAGCTTCTGCTGGTTCGCCGAGACGTGGAAGCGGTCGCCGAAGGCGGTGTGCAGCGACTCCTGCACGTGCTGCCCGACCGGCAGGCCCACGAGGGCGAGCAGCCGGAACGGCGTCATGGGCATGCCCATGGGCCGGAGGGCGTTGTCCGCGGTCTCCGCGTCCGTCCCCTCATCGAAGACCGCGGTGATCTCACCGAACATGCGGCCGAGGATGCGGTTGACCACGAACGCCGGCGCATCCTGCACGAGGACGGCGTTCTTCTTCAGGCCCTTCGCGAGGACGAAGGCGGTCGAGAGCACGGTGTCGTCCGTCTTCGGTGCGCGGACCACCTCGAGCAGCGGCATGGCCGCCACCGGGTTGAAGAAGTGGAAGCCGACCACGCGTTCGGGGTGCACGAGGTCCGCAGCCATCTCGGCCACGGACAGTGAGGACGTGTTGGTCGCGAGGATGCACTCGGGCGAGACGACGGCCTCGACCTCCGCGAAGACCTGCTTCTTGACCGACATCTCCTCGAAGACCGCCTCGATCACGAAGTCGGCGTCCGCGAAGACGTCCTTCGACACGGAGCCGGTGACGAGTGCCCTGGTGCGGTTCGCGGCGTCCTGTGTCAGGCGCTTCCGCTCGAGCATCTTGTCGATCTCGGCGTGGACGTACGCGACGCCCTTGTCCACCCTGGCCTGGTCGATGTCCGTGAGGACCACCGGCACCCTGAGCTGCCGGGCGAACAGCAGCGCGAGCTGGCTCGCCATGAGCCCGGCACCCACGACGCCGACCTTCGAGACCGGGCGGGCAAGCTTCCTGTCCGGAGCGCCGGCGGGGCGCTTGCCACGCTTCTGCACGAGGTCCAGGAAGGCGTAGACCGTGGCATGGAACTCGGGCGTCTGCATGAGTTCGGCGAGGGCCGTGCACTCCGCAGCCGCCGACTCCTTCCGGGACAGCGTGAGGCCCGCTTCGAGCAGGTCGAGCACCCGCGACGGCGCCGGAGCGGCGTTGCTGGTCTTCGCCTCGACGAACCGGCGGCCCGCCGCGACGGCGCCGGTCCATGTGGCGTCGTCGTACCGGGCGAGCCCGGCACGCCGCTGCTCGACGGCGTCCGCGGCCTCGCCGCCGTTGATCACCCGCGCAGCCCAGAGCAGGGACTGCTCGATGTAGTCGGCGGGCTCGAAGAGGGCGTCCGCGATGCCCAGCTCGTACGCGGTGCGGCCGTCCAGGCTCCGGTTGTTGCTGAGCGGGTTCTCGATCATGACCTTTACCGCGTTGGCGGGGCCGATGAGGCGGGGGAGGCGGTAGACGCCGCCCCAGCCCGGGACGAGACCGATGAAGGCCTCGGGCAGGCCGATGCCGTTGGCACCCGAGGACACGGTGCGGTACGTCGCCGCGAGGGCGATCTCCAGGCCGCCGCCCAGGGCCACGCCGTTGATGAAGGCGAAGCTCGGGACGCCCAGGTCGGCGAGGAGGTCGTACGCCTCATGGCCGAGCTCGGCCATCAGGCGGCCGAGGTGCTCGGACCTGACGCTCTTGACCGTGCTGAGGTCGGCGCCCGCGACGAGGAAATACGGCTTGCCGGTCACGGCGACGGCCGAGATCTCGCCGCGCGCCGCGCGTTCCTTCAGGCCCTCGAGGGTGCGGCCGAATTCGATCAGGGTGTTGGGTCCGAGCGTCGTGGGCTTCGAGTGGTCGAGGTCGTTGTCGAGGGTGATGAGTGCGAGCACCCCGGCCCCCTCGGGCAGCGTGACGTCCTGGACGTAGGAGTGGGTGACGATCTCGGTGGGAACCAGCGCGGCCAGTTCGTCGTAGCGTTCGAAGCTCATGCTGCATCCTGTCCGTAGTGCTCGTGGTGGGGGTTCTCCCAGATGACGGTCGCGCCCATGCCGAGGCCGATGCACATGGTGGTCATGCCATAGCGGACCGAGGGGTCCTCCTCGAACTGGCGGGCGAGCTGGTTCATGAGGCGGACGCCGGAGGAGGCGAGGGGGTGCCCGACGGCGATGGCGCCGCCGTAGCGATTCACGCGCGGGTCGTCGTCGTCGATGCCGAAGTGGTCGAGGAAGCTCAGGACCTGGACGGCGAAGGCCTCGTTGATCTCGAAGAGCCCGACGTCGGTGATGTCCAGGCCGGCCTGCCGTAGCGCCTTCTCCGTGGCGGGGACGGGCCCGATGCCCATGACCTCCGGTTCGACGCCGGCGAAGGCGTAGGCCACCAGGCGCATGCGGACCGGGAGGCCCAGTTCCGCTGCCGCGTCGGCGGAGGCGAGCAGGGCCGCGGTGGCGCCGTCGTTCAGCCCGGCGGCATTGCCTGCGGTGACGCGCCCATGGGCGCGGAACGGTGTGCGCAGCGTCGCGAGGTCCTCGACGGTGGTGCCGGGGCGCGGAGGTTCGTCGACACTGTTGAGGGTCCATCCCGCACCGGGCTTCTTCCCCGCGACCGGCACGAGATCGGGCTGGATGTGCCCTTCCGCGTAGGCCGCGGCGAGCTTCTGCTGGCTCCGCACGGCGTACGCGTCCGTGCGGTCCTTCGTGATGTCCGGGAAGCGGTCGTGGAGGTTCTCGGCGGTGTTGCCCATGTTCAGGGCCGCCGGGTCGACGATGCGCTCCGACATGAAGCGGGGGTTCGGGTCCGCGTCGGCGCCCATCGGGTGGTTGCCCATGTGCTCGACACCGCCGGCGATGACGACGTCGTACGCGCCGAACGCGATGCCGGACGCCGTGGTGGTCACGGCCGTCATGGCGCCCGCGCACATGCGGTCGATCGCGAAGCCGGGGACGGTGCGGGGGAGGCCCGCCAGGAGGGCCGCGGTGCGGCCGATCGTCAGGCCCTGGTCGCCCGTCTGGGTGGTGGCCGCGATCGCGACGTCGTCGATGCGCTCGGGCGGCAGGGACGGGTTGCGGCGCAGGAGGTCGCGGATGCACTTCACCACGAGGTCGTCGGCCCGCATGCCGGCATAGATGCCCTTGTCGCCGGCCTTGCCGAAGGGCGTCCGGACGCCGTCGACGAAGACGACGTCGCGGACGGCGCGTGACGCGCGCGACGTTCTGCCCGTGGGTGTGGGCGTGGTCCCGGTTTCTAGGCTCACCTGGTACTCCTCTTTGAGATGTTGATCCGCGAACATGTTACTGGTCAGTAACATAGCGTGCAAGCGGCCACCCGGGTGCACTCTGCTAGTCGGAAGCCAGGCCCTGGCCTTCCTGCCCGCCCTTGGTCGGCAGCGGGTCCGGGTCGAGGAACGCGACCGTGATGATGGCGGCGACCTGCTCGACCTGCCACGGTCGCGCGCCGAGGTCCGCGAGGGCCGCCGCGACGGACTCGAGCGAGATCTCGGCCGGCGGACGCCAGGCGATGCGGCGCAGGTAGTCCGGGGTCAGCAGGTTCTCCACCGGCATCCCCAGCTTCTCGGCACGCTGCGTCACGCGCGGCCGCGCGGTCTGCAGCCGGGCGGCGGCCTCGGGGTCCTTCTCGGCCCAGACGCGCGGCGGGGGAGGAGCATTGGAGGAGACGTGCAGGGGCGGGAGGTCGGTGAGCTTCCCTGCCTCGCTGATGCACCGGATCCATCGCGGTGCCTCCTTCTGCGCCGCCCGGCCGTGGAACCCCTTGGTCGCCAGCAACTGCGGGACGGTCGTAGGCATGGCCTTGGCCGCGGCGACGATCGCGGAGTCCGGGATCAGCCGGCCGGGGGCGACGTCGCGGCGCTGCGCGAGGTCCTCGCGCTCGAGCCACATCTGGCGCACGGCCGCGAGCTGCCGCCGGTCGCGCAGCTGGTGCAGCCCCGAGGTGCGGCGCCACGGATCCACCCGCGGCTCCGCGGGCGGCGTCTGCCGGATGTGCTCGAACTCCTCCTCGGCGATCGCGAGCTTGCCGTCCTGCTCGAGGAGTGCGGCCAGCTTGTCCCGCAGCTCCGTGAGGACCTCGACGTCGAGCGCCGCGTACCGCAGCCAGGGCTCGGGCAGCGGCCGCTTCGACCAGTCCGCCGCCGAGTGCTCCTTGGCGAGGCTGAAGCCGAGCAGCGATTCGATGACGGCGGCGAGACCCACCCGGGGCAGTCCGGCCAGCCGGGCGGCGAGCTCCGTGTCGAAGAGCCGGTCCGGCCACATGCCGAGCTCGGAGAGGCAGGGGAGGTCCTGGCTGGCGGCGTGCAGGATCCACTCGACGCCGTCGAGGGCGTCGTCGATGATGCGGAGGTCGTCGAAGGGCTCCGGGTCGATGAGCCAGGTGCCCGCCCCCTCACGGCGGATCTGCACGAGGAAGGCGCGCTGCCCGTACCGGAAGCCCGACGCCCGCTCCGCGTCGACACCCGCCGGTCCCGTCCCGGCCGCGAGGGCCGCCGCGGCGCGTTCGAGCCCGGCCTGCGTGTCGATGACCAGGGGCACGCCGTCGCGCGGTTCGGTGAGGGGGAGTGCTTCGGGAATGCCGGCGTCGGCGGGATGGGACGCTTCGGTGCGGTCCGTCTGTTCGGAAGTGTGGGAACTCATGGTGTTTTCAGTCTATCCCGGGGCTTTCCGGGACCCGACGGGCCCTCGTGCGAGTCCTCGCACGCACGCCGCGTCAGGACCGGCGGTGCGGCAGGTGGGCGACCCCGACGGGCAGGGGCGGCACGCCGGCGAAGGTGCACACCATGTCGGTCCAGGCCTCAAGGTGGCGCCGCACGTCGGAGGTGTCGGGCGTCCAAGAGGCCCGGAGCTCGATGTCGATGGTGTCCGGGCGGTCCTCGAGCGTGCCGTAGCTCTCGGAGAGGATCCTGGTGGCGGTGCCGCCCGCGCTGTGATGGCGGGCGCCGTGGTTCCGCAGGGCCTCCACGAGCCAGGTCCAGGCCACGGAGCCGAGGAGGGCGTCGTTGCCCATGTCCGCTTCGAGCTGGGCACGGATGTACGTCACGATCCGGAAGCGGCCGTTCCAGACCTCGGAGCCCGCGGGATCGTAGAGGAGGATGAAGCGGCCCGTCGCGAGCTCCTCCGGGTCGGGTGCGACGATGAGGGAGCGTGCCGGACCGTGGACGGGTACCGGTGGTGCGGGGGCCGCCTCGAACACCTCGGCGCCGAGCGCGACGGCGAACGGGGCGAGGCGCGAGGGTGCGGGGACCTCCTCGAGACGGATCTCACTGCGGCGTGCCGCCTTCCGCAGCCCCGCGAGGGCTTCGAGGAACTCTGCGGGAAGCTCCGACACGCCACCGATTGCACTCACTCCCGCAGGCTATGCCCTGCCGCAGCGCGCGCGGCGGCGGCGCGCCGGGACCGTCAGGCGGACGCCTCCCGGCGGATGGCGTCGATGAAGGCGTCGACGTCCTCCTCGGTGGTGTCGAACGAGCACATCCAGCGGACCTCGCCCGTGGCCTGGTCCCAGTCGTAGAACCGGAAGCTCTCGCGGATGCGGTCCGCAGCCCCGGGGGGCAGGATCGCGAAGACCGCGTTCGCGGTGGTCTCCTGCGTCAGCGTCACGCCCGGGATCCCACGGACCCCCTCCGTGAGGCGGGCCGCCATGGCGTTCGCGTGGGACGCCGAACGGAGCCACAGGTCCCCGTCGAGCAGGGCGATGAGCTGGGCGGAGACGAAGCGCATCTTCGAGGCGAGCTGCATGTTGAGCTTGCGGAGGTACTCCAGCCCGGTGGACGCCTCCTGGTCCAGCACCACGACGCATTCGCCGAACATGAGGCCGTTCTTGGTGCCGCCGAAGGACAGGATGTCCACGCCGGCGTCCCGCGTGAAGGCGCGGAGGGGCTGGCCCAGCGCCGCTGCCGCGTTGGCGAGCCGGGCGCCGTCCATGTGCAGGCGCATCCCGCGGGCGTGGCAGTGATCGGCGATGGCCTTGATCTCGGCGACCGAGTAGAGCGTGCCGAGCTCCGTGGTCTGCGTGATGGAGACGGCGAGGGGCTGCGCGCGGTGCTGGTCGCCCCATCCCCACGCCTCGCGGTCGATCAGCTCGGGCGTCAGCTTGCCGTCCGGCGTGGGCACGGTCAGGAGCTTGATGCCGCCCACGCGCTCGGGCGCGGCGTTCTCGTCGACGTTGATGTGCGCGGTCTGCGGGCAGATGACGGCGCCCCACCGCGGGAGCATCGACTGCAGGGAGAGGACATTCGCTCCGGTGCCGTTGAAGACGGGGTAGATGGAGATCCCCTCGCCGAAGTGGTGCTCCATCACCTCGAGCAGCCGTGCCGTGTACTGGTCCTCGCCGTAGGCGACCTGGTGTCCCTCGTTCGCCGCCGCGACGGCCGCGAGGACCTCGGGATGCACCCCCGAGTAGTTGTCCGACGCGAAGCTGCGCTGGGTGCGGTCGTGCAGGGAGGCGGGCGGGGCCACGGAGGTCAGGGTATCGGTCACCGTCCCATTATCCCCGAACAGCGTCGATGCGGGTCCCGTTGACCTCCGCGGCCGGCGCCCCGGGCAGTCCGGCGAGGATCGCCGCGAGGTCGTCGACGTGCGTGTAGCCGGGGAAGGTGCGTTCGGGGTGCTGCTCGCGCAGCGCGTCGTCCACGAGGGCCTTGACGACGACGGCGGTCGCGGCCGCCGTCGTGCCGTCCCGGGCGAAGCCGTCGGCGACGGCCAGCATCCAGGCGTCGACGGAGGCCTTCACCGCGGCGTAGGACGCGTTCGCCGCGGTGGGTGCGGCGGCGGCCGTGGCGGAGACGGCGGCGAGCCGGCCTCCGCGCTCGGCCAACTGGTCGTAGAACGCCCGGCTCGTGGTGAACAGGGTCATGAAGACCGAGCGGTGCAGGAAGTCGTAGTCCTCGGTGGTCTGGGTGGTGATGCCCTTGCCGCCGCGCCAGCCGCCGACGAGGTGGAAGAGCGCGTCCGCGCCACCGTGGTCGGCGCGGACGCGGTCGGCGAGGGCGAGGGCCGCGGCCTCGTCGGCCAGGTCGCACGCCTGCCGGTCCACGCCGTCGAGCGCCCCGAACGCCGCGTCGAGGCGGCCGGCGTGGGAGCCGACGGCGACGACGGCGAGTCCGTCCGCCACCAGCCGCCGGGTCAGGGCGATGCCGGCTGCGCTGGTGGCGCCGGCCACGACGGCGGTCCGGGCGCGGGTGCCGCCGCTCATGCCGCGTCCGCCGTGATGCCGGCCGTGGACTCGATGACGGTCCTCATCTTGCGGTCCAGCGCCTCGAAGAACATGGACAGCGGGAACTCGTCGTCGAGGACGGCGTC
Organism: Arthrobacter antioxidans; assembly: GCF_023100725.1. Lineage (NCBI taxonomy): Bacteria > Bacillati > Actinomycetota > Actinomycetes > Micrococcales > Micrococcaceae > Arthrobacter > Arthrobacter antioxidans. The sequence continues at coordinate 2,089,019 of NZ_CP095501.1, read as the reverse complement.
GGTGAGGGCGCGGGGCGGGCCCATGAGCTCGAGCGCGTCCGGTCCCTTCGCCCACACGGACGCCGGGTGCGGTGTGACCGTGGCCGAGACCAGCTCGTAGGCGGCCAGCCAGTGCGCGATCTTGGGGCGGTCGATGGACCGCCAGTACAGCTGCTCGATCTGCTCGCCGAGGGCGACGACGACGTCGGCCACCTCGTCCCAGTCGATGGTGAGTTTGGTGTCCGTCCAGTGGAGGACGCGGTGCTGGTGCATCCAGGCGAACAGGAGCTGGCCGCCGAGGCCGTCGTAGTTGCGTACGCGGCTGCCCGTGATGCTGAAGCGGAAGATGCGGTCGAAGATCACGGCGAACTGCACGAGCCGGGCGTGCCTGCGCGCCTCGGGGGAGGCGTCGTCGTCCTTGGCGATGCGCACGGATTCGCGGAAGGCCGTCAGGTCGCAGCGCAGTTCCTCGAGCGAGTAGAGGAAGTACGGCATGCGCTGCTTGATCATGAACGGATCGAAGGGCAGGTCGCCGCGCATGTGGGTGCGGTCGTGGATGAGGTCCCACATCACGAAGGTCTCCTCGGCGAGCGTCTGGTCCTCCAGCAGCTCGAGCGCCTCGCCGGGCAGGTCGAGGTGGGTGATCCCGGCGGCGGCGCGGACCACGCGACGGAACCGCGCGGCTTCCCGGTCCGCGAAGATGGCGCCCCACGTGAAGGTGGGCGTGAGGCTCACGGCGACGCTCTCGGGGAAGAGCACCGCGGAGTTCGTGCTGTAGCCGTCGGTGAAGTCGAGGAACCTGATCGGGACGAAGAGGGCGTTGGAGTAGTCGCCCGCCTCCAGTTCGGCGACGAACTCGGGCCACAGCACCTCGACGAGCACGGCCTCGACGAGCCGGCTGGTGCTGCCGTTCTGGGTGTACATGGGGAACACGACGAGGTGTTGCAGGCCGTCCGTGCGGTCCAGCTGCGGCTGGAAGGCGAGCAGCGGTTCGAGGAAGTCGGGGACGGCGAAACCGCCGGCGCGCCATGCCTCGAAGGCCGTCACGGTGCGGGCGAGGTAGTCGGCGTCGTGGGGGAACAGGGGCGCGAGTTCCCCGACGGCGGCGGTGATCCTGCGGGTGTGCTCGGAGGCTGCCGCGTGGTGGTCGGCGTCGGGGATGGAGCCGTCCTTGGCCTGCAGGAGCCGCAGCGCGTGGGCTGCGGCCTTGAGCGCCTTCCAGGCGTCGGTGTGCTGCGGCGTGCTGTCCGCTCGAACGAGGGGGGTGACGGTCATGGCTCCTGCTTTCTCCGGCCGGGACGACTGCTGGTACGTCTGCGGCGAGCCTAGCAATCAGAACAGGAACTCTTACCTACAGACCACGCGAGCATCAGAGATCCTTGTTCTAACGGTGGATTCCTCTTGCAGGAGGGCCAGCCGGCCTTCACAGCACCCGGAACGCAGGAAGGCCGGCCCCGGAGGGCCGACCTTCCTGCGTCATCCGCGCACGCTCTACCGCCGCGGGACTATTCGGCGGGCACCAGTTTCATGGAGACGGAGTTGATGCAGAAGCGCTGGTCCGTCGGGGTGTCGAAGCCCTCGCCCTTGAACAGGTGGCCGAGGTGGGAGTCGCAGCGGGTGCACCGTACCTCGATGCGCTCCATGCCGAGCGAGCGGTCGTGCAGGTAGCGGACCGTGCCCTCGGCGAGCGGGGCCCAGAAGGAGGGCCAGCCGCAGTGCGAGTCGAACTTCTCGTTGCTCGTGAACAGTTCGGCGCCGCACGCTCGGCACTCGTAGGTGCCCGCCGTCTTGGCGTCGTAGTACTCGCCCGTGTACGGGCGTTCGGTGCCGGCGTTCCGCAGGACCTGGAACTCCTCGGGGGTCAGCTCCTGCCGCCATTCGTCGTCGGACTTCTCGATCTCTGGCCGGTAGCTCTCACGTTCAGTGGTCATAACCCCTGCAACGCCTACGAGTCACCAATAAATCCCGACCCCGAGTACAGGTGCAGCACGGCGATGCCGAGCTTGGCCTGGGCCTTGCTGGCCCAGTCGGTGTGGAAGGTGTCCGCCATGGCGTGGGGGCGGGTGATCACGACGGCCTGGGCGGCGCCGCTGTCCGCCGCCTCCTGGATCATGGCGTCCACAGGATTCTCGCTGGTCGTCCGTCCGCGGGCCGCGAAGCCCTCCTCCTCGAGCAGCCGCAGCGATGTCGCGAGCGCCTCACGGGCGGCGGCCTCGTCATGGCGGCGGTCGTCGGCGGAGAACGTCCGGAACGCCTCGCCCACCTCGAACAGGCTCAGGTGGCGGAAGAACTCACCCAGCACCGATTCGCTGGCGTCCTCGGGGATCAGGACGACGATCTCCACCAGATGGTCCTCGCCCCGCAGCGTCCGCAGGTTGCGGAGATCCGGGGCGGTCAGTGCTTCTTCGCTCAGTACGAGGATTGTCTGGGTCATGGCGCCACTGTACTGCGCCGTGCTGCACGCCCTCCGGTCGGGATCGCAACGGTCCGCGAATCGACGACCTCGGCGCCGCAGGGTAGAAATGGAACCATGACATCGATGACGCCATCGGCTGCAGGGCAGCAGGGAACCGCACCGTGGCTCAAGTGGACGGCGCTCGGCGTGGGAGCGGGGGCCGCCGTCGCATCCTCCGCGGCCGGCGCCGTCTCGGGGCTCGCGGTGTACTTCGCGCGGCAGGTCGTGACGCCCGCGCGCACCCGCGACGAGAACCTCGACATCCTCGCCGTCGTCGGGTCCGCCGGCAACCAGACGGTCATCCTCCCCGCCACCGAGGACACGACCGTGGAGGGGACCTACAGCCTGTACTTCGATCAGGGGGCCGGTCACGCCCGTATCGGTGCCATCCGCTCCTACGTCCCCCGCGAGGGCACCGTGGAACGCTGTGTCGAGACGGTGCACGTGGGGGACCTGGCGGCGGCGACGCGCGGCTGGTGGAGCGGAGCCGTGTACGCCTCGCCGTCCGCGGTGGGCTTCGCGGACGAGGAGGTGCTCATCCCCGTCGAAGGCGGGGCAGCTCCCGCCTGGCTGGTCCGCGCCGAGGCGGCGTCCGGCACCTGGGCGATCATGGTGCACGGCCGCGGCGCCACCCGGGCCGAGGCGTTGAGGGCGGTCGCCCCGGCGCGGCGCCTGGGCATGACCAGCCTGGTCATCTCCTACCGGAACGACGGCGAAGCACCCGCGGCACCGGACGGCCGCTACGGCCTCGGCATGACGGAATGGCACGACGTCGACGCCGCCATCGACTTCGCGATGACGCACGGCGCCCGTGACGTGGTGCTCTTCGGGTGGTCGATGGGCGGGGCGATCGTCCTGCAGACCGCGGACCTCTCACGGCACCGCAGCCGGATCACCGCGCTGGTCCTGAACGGGCCGGTGATCAACTGGATGGAGGTGCTCGCGCACCACGCCGCGCTGAACCGGATCCCCGCGCCCGTGGGGCGTCTCGGCCAGTACCTCCTGGCGAGCCAGCGTGCGCGCAGGATCACCGGTCTCGCCGCTCCGCTGGATCTCAAGAGCATGGACTGGATCACGCGCGCCGAACAGCTGACCCTGCCCACCCTGATCCTCCACAGCGAGGACGACGAGTTCGTCCCCATCGGCGCCTCGGTCGAGCTGGCCGCGAAGAATCCCACCTTCGTGACGCTCGAGCGGTTCCACCGGGCCCGGCACACGAAGGAGTGGAACGTGGATCCGCAGCGGTGGGAGTCCGTCGTCGAACGCTGGCTCGACGGGTACCTCTACGGGCGGACCCTCCCCGGCGGCAAGATGCCCGGCGCGGCGGCTACTAGGCTTCCCTGATCTTCCGCTTGATCCGTCCCAGCATCGCGGACATGCCCCGCATCCGCAGGGGGGTGATGGCGCGGGTGAGGCCGAGGCGGTCGGGGACGTCGTCCGGTACCGCGAGGACCTCCGCGGCCGGCAGGCCGTCCAGCCCTTCGAGCAGGACGCCGGCGAACCCGCGCGTCGTCGGGGCCTCGCGCGGCGCCGAGAAGAAGAGGTGGACCGGATGGTCCGGCCCGCCGCCGATCTCCATGGTGAGGAAGAGCGGGCTCTGGCACTCGACGACCTGCTCGAGCAGCTCGGGATGGTCGCTGTACCGCTCGGGCAGCCCCGGGAGTCCGGTGGAGAACTCGAGGAGGAGTTGCAGGCGGTCCGCTTCGGACAGGGCCTGGAAGTCGTCGATGATCTCGGCGAGCTTCGCCGGAACGGTCTCCGCGGTCATCGTGCCGATGTCCGCGCTGCGGCGGGCAGGTCGCCGGGCTCGGTGCCGCGGACGATGGGCACGCGGACGGCATTGCCCCACTCGGTCCACGAGCCGTCGTAGTTGCGGACCCTGTCGAAGCCCAGCAGGTGCGTGAGGACGAACCAGGTGTGGCTCGAGCGCTCCCCGATCCGGCAGTACGCGACGACGTCGTCGCCGTCCTGCAGCCCCGCCTCGTCCCGGTAGATGGCGTCCAGTTCGGCGCGGGTGCGGAAGGTCCCGTCCGTGGCGGCGGCCCGTGCCCACGGGACGGAGCGGGCGGTGGGGATGTGGCCTCCGCGCAGGGCGCCCTCCTCGGGGTAGGCCGGCATGGTGGTGCGGGCGCCCGTGTACTCGTCCCCGGAGCGGACGTCGATCAGCGGATTGCCCAAGTGGTCGAGGACATCGCTGAGGTAGGCACGGATGGACGCGTCGTCGCGGTCCACCACCGGGTAGTCGGTGGCGGCGACCGCGGGCTTGTCGGTGGTCAGCGTCCGGTCCTCGGCGACCCACTTGTCCCGGCCGCCGTCGAGCAGGCGGACGTCCTCGTGGCCGAAGAGCGTGAAGACCCACAGCGCGTAGGCGGCCCACCAGTTGCTCTTGTCGCCGTAGATGACCACGGTGGAATCGCGCGTGATGCCCTTGGCCGCCATGAGGCGCGCGAAGCCCTCACCATCGATGTAGTCCCGCGTCACCTCGTCGTTGAGCTCCGTGTGCCAGTCGATCTTCACGGCTCCCGGGATGTGGCCCGTCTCGTACAGCAGGACGTCCTCGTCCGATTCGACGACGACGAGTCCCTCGGCGCCGAGGTTCGTGGCGAGCCACTCGGTCGAGACGAGCCGCTCGGGGTGGGCGTACTCGGCGAACTTGTCCTGCGGGTCGGGAGCCAGGGTCATTGCGGCCTTTCGCGTAGCTGTCAGCTGTCCGGACACGACGCGACGTCCTGCGGACGGGCGGTCGTGGTTTCCTCTAGCCTAACGACGCGGCCGGGCAATTGCTTCCGCGATCGGTCGTGCGTCAAGGGCTACCGGGAGCGGGTCCCGGAAGTACCGCGCGGACAGGGGTGCCGTAGTCTTGCGTAGCGGAACGGCAGCCTGCGGGCGTGCCGCCGCCACCACCAGCCGGAGAGAGAAAGCGGTCCACGTCCGTGCCAGCCATCGAACACCTGACAGAGCGCAGCCCCAGGGTCTCCGTCGATGAGTTGCTGGGCGGCTTCTACCCGTCGCCCCGCTTCGGCCAGGTGTCCTTCGACACCTACCGTCCGGACCCGCAGCAGCCGTCGCAGTCGGCGGCCGTCTCGAAGCTCCGCGACTTCGCGGCCTCCGTGGACGAGCCGAAGCCGTCGGGCCTCCGCCGGTTCTTCGGCGGGGGGAAGAAGCCCGAGACACGGGCCGGCATCTATCTCGACGGCGGCTTCGGGGTGGGCAAGACCCACCTCCTGGCGTCCCTGTGGCACGCGTCCTCGGGACCGAAGGCCTTCGGGACGTTCGTCGAGTACACGAACCTGGTGGGAGCGCTCAGCTTCCGCAAGACCGTCGACGCGCTGAGCGGCTACAGCCTCGTCTGCATCGACGAGTTCGAACTCGACGATCCGGGCGACACCGTGCTGATGTCGCGCCTGATGCGCGAACTCGCGGACGCCGGGGTCAAGCTCGCCGCGACCTCCAACACACTGCCGGGATCCCTGGGGGACGGCCGCTTCGCCGCCCAGGACTTCCAGCGGGAGATCCAGGTGCTCGCCGACCAGTTCGAGGTGGCCAGGATCGACGGCGAGGACTTCCGCCACCGCGGCCTGCCGCAGGCCCCCGATGCGATGGACGACGCCGGCCTGCGCGAGAGGGTCGCGTCCTACGCCGGCGGGATCCTCGCCGAGGACGAGTTCGGGGATCTCCTCCGGCACCTCTCGGACGTGCACCCGAGCCGTTACCGGCAGATGCTGGACGGCATCGACGCCGTGGCCTGGCACAACGTGGAGACGATCACGGAACAGGCCGTCGCGCTGCGCTTCGTGGTCCTCGCGGACCGGCTGTACGACCGCGACGTGCCCATCATGGCGAGCGGCACGACGTTCGACCACCTCTTCACCGAGGAGATGATGCACGGCGGCTACATGAAGAAGTACTACCGCGCGGTCTCCCGCCTGACCGCCCTGGCCCGGCAGGGCAGCGACGTGGCCTCCTAGCCCTCGGGCGGGCCTCCGGGCCCCTGCACGCAAGAAGCGCCGGTGCCGCCTCTCGGCGGGACCGGCGCTTCCTCATTGCCAGGCTGGGTGTTACACGGCCGGCGGGGAGGTGGGGCCGAAGCCGTCCTTGCCGTCCTTCTTGTCGACCTTGTCGACCATCTCCGAAGCCTTCGTCTGCACTCCGTCGATGTGGTGCGAGTACTTGCCCTGGGTCTTGCTGTCGACGAAGTCGCCAGCCTTCCCGATGCCGTTCTTCACCTTGTCGGAATTGTCGCCAATCAGTTCGGTCGCCTTACCCGCGAGGGTGCCGGCCTTGCCCTTGAGCCCGTCAAATAAACCCACGGACACCTCCTTTCGGTCGTGGAAACGCAGTCCGTTTCCGCTGCATCCAGCATAGGGGAGGACCGGGAGGATCGCTCGCGCGGAAGGGGCGGTTCGCCGACGGCGGAGCACAAAAAAAGCCCGGTCCTCGCCAGGACCGGGCTACGGCCGACAACCGGCCTGAGAGCGGACGACGGGATTCGAACCCGCGACATCCACCTTGGCAAGGTGGTGCTCTAGCCAGCTGAGCTACGTCCGCAAAAAAGCGCCCCCGAGGGGGCGCCGTAGTGGGCGATACTGGGATCGAACCAGTGACCTCTTCCGTGTCAGGGAAGCGCGCTACCGCTGCGCCAATCGCCCATTCTCATGGGTACTCGTGCACGTTCTGCACCGAGGTGGGGACGGGATTCGAACCCGCGTATACGGCTTTGCAGGCCGCTGCCTCGCCTCTCGGCCACCCCACCATGATCGGATCGCTCCGACCACCGGACGGATCCGGCCATACAGTGACTTGCGAGCGGACGACGGGATTCGAACCCGCGACATCCACCTTGGCAAGGTGGTGCTCTAGCCAGCTGAGCTACGTCCGCAGAGGAAAAAAGCCGAAACCTCCTGCTCCATGCCATGCATTTCGCGGTGTTTCTTCGTTTTCCAACGAGAGAAAACTCTATAGGACGTTCGGAGGTTCGTCCAATCGGCGGGGAGCGTCGTCCCTTCCGTGGGAGCCGGCGGGGGCGCCGCCGCCGGGACCGAACCTGTCGGAGCCACCTGAGAGACTGGGGTCATGACCGCCCCGCTCCTCGCCCACGCGACACCGCACGGCCGGATGTACGCCCGCTCCACGTCGGAGCAGCCCGCCGTCCCGTCCATCACCACCGTCATCTCGCAGCTCCCCACGTCCCTCGGCGGCTGGTACGGCCACATGGCGGCCAGCGCGCTCTCCCGCGACCCCCGCCTGCCGGGAGCCCTGGGCAATGCCTCGGAGCTGCGCACCGCCGTCCGGGAGGCCGCGTCGGCCGCCGAACGCTACCGCGACGAGGCGGCCCTGCGTGGGACGCGGGTGCACCACTACTGCGAACAGGTGGCACTGCGGGCCCTGGGGCGTCCCGACGAGCTCGACGCGGCACGCCTGGCCCTCGAGGAGCAGGGTGAGCTCGGCTTCGCCCAGCGGTTCGACGAGTGGTGGGCCCTCTACGACGTCCGCCCCGTGGAACCCGAACTGACGGTGTGGAACAGCGAACTCGGGTACGCGGGCACCCTGGACCTCGTCGCCACGATCAGTGGCCGCACGTGCCTGATCGACTACAAGACCAAGAACACCGACCGCGACGGATTCGTGAAGGCGCTGGACGACAAGGTGGTCATGCAGCTCGTGGCCGGCATGAAGGCGGAGGAGTCCCTCGTCGATCCCCTGAAGGGCGAATGGCGGGCGTGGGAGCACGGGGACCAGCCGCTGCTGCTCGGGGTGGCCGTCGGCCAGACCGAGGTCCGGGCCATGCGGGCCAATCCCGCCGTGCTGAAGAACCACTGGCTGCGCTTCTGCGCGCTCCGCCGGGCGTGGGAAGCCGGTTTCGACGCCGAAGAGGCGGGCCGGGCGCTCCTGCCGCTCGGTCCGCCGCCCGCCCGGCCGGCCCCCGCCGAACCCGCACTGCCCGCCTGAGGCAGGGCGCATGCCGCGGGAGCCGTCGACGGTCCGTCCGTGGTCGGCGTCGGATACGGCCCGGGGCGCCGCGGCACTAGGATTGACGGGTACCTCGCGCCCGGATCGGGGTGCGGGTGCCACGACGTCGTCGGACCGCCGCCGCGGTGCGCGCGCCCTCCGGGCAGCTGAAGCGACACGAGTGTCCGACGTATCCGAAGTGACCGAAGCGAGGAACAGAGTACCGATGGCCGTCCTGAGTATCCGCATGATCGGCGATCCGATCCTCCGTACCCCCGCCGCGGAGGTCACCGAGTTCGGGCCCGAGCTCGCCCGGCTGGTCGAGGACATGACCGAGACGATGATCGACGTGCAGGGGGCCGGCCTCGCCGCACCGCAGGTCGGCATCGGGCTCCAGGTCTTCACCTACCGGGTGGACGGCGTCCAGGGGCACGTGGTGAACCCCGTGCTCGAGGTCGGCGGCGCCTCGCAGGGGGAGTCCGACATCGAGGGCTGCCTCTCCGTGCCGGGCCTCGGGAGCTTCGTCGACCGGTCCGACTGGGCGCGCATCACGGGCAAGGACGTGTCCGGGCAGGACATCGCGGTGGAGGGCGAGGGCATGCTGGCGCGCGCCTTCCAGCACGAGACGGACCACCTCCGCGGAACCCTGTACATCGACCGGCTCTCGGGCGAGGACCGGACGAATGCGCTCAGGGCCATCCGGAGTGCCGACTACAACCAGGTCACGTCACGGACCGCGGTGGAGCGCTCCCGGTCCCTCGGATCGAGCTTCACCCGTCCTGCGACGCCTGCGACGCCTGCGACGCCTGCGACGCCGGTGGCCGGCCGCCGCGCCGGCGCGGCCGGCAGGACCGGCCGATGAGGATCCTCTTCGCGGGGACGCCCGGGGTCGCCGTGCCGTCGCTGCGCGCGCTGGTGGACGCAGGCTTCGATGTCGCCGCCGTCCTCACGCGGGTCGACGCGCCCGTGGGGCGCCGCAAAGTCCTGACGCCGAGTCCGGTCGCCGCCGCCGCCGAGGAGCTCGGGCTGCCCGTCCTCAAGGCGAACCGCTTCACCCCGGACCTCGTCGCCCACCTGGGGACCCTGACCCTCGACGCCGCGGCGATCGTCGCCTACGGCGGCATCGTCCCGCCGGCCGGGCTGGCCGTTCCCCGGCACGGCTGGATCAATCTCCACTTCTCGGTCCTCCCGGCCTGGCGGGGCGCAGCCCCCGTGCAGCACGCGGTCCTCGCAGGGGACGACGTCACGGGCGCGACCACGTTCCTCCTCGAGGAGGGGCTCGACACCGGTCCCGTCTTCGGCGTGATGACGGAGACGCTCGACCCCGGCGCCACGAGCGGGGAGGTCCTCGACCGCCTGTCCCACAGCGGCGCGATCCTGCTCGTGCAGACCCTGTCCGGTCTCGAGGCGGGTCGGGTGACGGCGACACCCCAGACGGGCGAGGCGACTCTCGCCCCCAAGCTCACGATCGACGACGCACGGATCGACTGGTCGCTCCCGGCCGTCGCCGTGCGCCGCCGCATCAATGCGGTGACCCCCGAGCCCGGGGCGTGGAGCACGCTCGACGGGCAGCGGGTGAAGCTCGGACCCGTCACCCCGATCGGCGGCCGTGAGGACGGGATGACGGACGGGGGCATGGACGGCGGACAGCCGGCCGTACCGCCCGGCCGGATCGACGTCGTCGGACGGCAGGTCCTGGTGGGCACGGGCACGGACGCGCTGGTCCTCGGGGACCTGCAGCCGGCCGGGAAGAAGATGATGAGAGCGCTCGACTGGGCGCGGGGCGCGGCGACGCGCGGAGAGCTGGTGTTCGAGTGAGTGCTACCGGAGGAACGAACAGGGGACCGGGCGGGCGCGGTGAGCGCAGCCAGGGTGCCGGAGGCAAGGCTCAGGGCGCCGGTCAGGGCGGCGGTACCCGGCGTCGCGACGACCAGGGCCGGGAACGGAACCGCGGCGGCGACCGGCAGTTCTCCCAGGCCGCGCCGTCGCAGCGTACCCGCCGCGCCGATCCCGCCCGCCTCGTGGCGTTCGAGGTCCTGCGTGCCGTGGCCGGCGAGGACGCCTATGCGAACCTCGTGCTGCCGACCAGCATCCGCAAGCACCGCCTCGACCGCCGTGACGCCGGTTTCGCGACCGAGCTCACCTACGGGGCCCTGCGGGGGCAGGGCACCTACGACGCCGTCCTGGCCCGCTGCGTCGACCGCCCGCTGGACCAGCTCGACCCCGCCGTCCTGGACGCCCTGAGGCTCGGTGTGCACCAGCTCCTGGCGATGCGGGTCCCCGCGCACGCGGCGCTGGACCAGACCGTGGGCCTCGTGCGCGCCGTGATCGGCGCAGGTCCGTCCTCACTCGTGAACGCCGTGCTCCGCAAGGTCACCGCACATGACCTGGACGGCTGGATCGCCGTCCTCGTGGAGGGCCTGACGGACCCGACCGCCATCGCGGCCCTGACCCACAGCCATCCCGAGTGGATCGTCCGCGCGATGCGCCAGGCGCTCGTCGCCCACGGCCGGGACGTCTCGGAGATCGACGCCCTCCTGGCGGCCGACAACGCCGCGCCCGTGGTCCATCTCGTCGCACTCCCAGGGCTCGGCACGCTCGACGACGCCCTCGGGGAAGGAGCCGAGCCGGGCCTGCTGGCACCGGGATCGGCCTACTACTCGGGCGGCGACATCAGCAGGCTCCCCGGCATCGCCGCAGGCACCCTCCGCGTGCAGGACTCGGGATCACAGCTCGTGGCGCGGGCCCTGGCCGCCGTCGACCTCCCCGGACGCCGCACGGACGGCCCCGAGCAGTGGCTGGACCTGTGCGCCGGCCCCGGCGGCAAGACCGCCCTGCTGGCGGCGATCGGGCTGGACGACGGCGTGCACCTGACGGCGAACGAGCCGGTCCCGCACCGCGCCCAGCTGGTGCGGCAGGCGCTGCGGCCCCTGCCGGAGGACTCCTGGACCCTCCGGGTGGGGGACGGACGCGACGTCGGGCGGGAGCAGCCGGAGAGCTACGACCGCGTGCTCGTCGACGCCCCCTGCACCGGGCTGGGCGCCCTGCGCCGCCGCCCGGAATCGCGCTGGCGCCGGAAGCCCTCCGACCTCGTGGGCCTCGCACCCCTGCAGCGCGAGCTCCTCACGTCTGCGCTGGACGCCGTCGCCCCCGGCGGCGTCGTGGCCTACGTGACCTGCTCGCCGCACCACGCGGAGACGGACGCCGTCGTCGACGACTGCCTGCGGAAGCGCACCGGCTTCGAGCGGGTCGACGCGGGAGCCGCGCTCGACGCCGTGAGCATCGGGGGAGCGCTCGACGCCGGCCACGGGACGAGTGCGCAGCTCTGGCCCCACGTGCACGGCACGGACGCCATGTACCTGGCGCTGATCCGGAAGAATCCCTGAGGACGTCAGGACAGAGGCAACGAAAGGAACGGCTGTGACGCATCTCCGTATCAATCCGAGCATCCTCTCGGCGGACTTCGTGAACCTGGAGGCCGAACTGCAGCGCATCGCGTCGGCCGACGCCGTGCACGTGGACGTCATGGACAACCACTTCGTGCCGAACCTCACGCTCGGACTGCCGATCGTCCGGAGGATCCAGCAGGTCAGCCCGCTGCCGCTCGACGTGCACCTCATGATCGAGGACGCCGACCGCTGGGCGCCCGCGTACGCCGAGGCCGGCGCCGCGTCGGTGACCTTCCACGCGGAGGCCGCGGCGGCCCCGGTCCGGCTGGCCCGGGAGCTGCGGGAGGCCGGCGCGAAGGCCGGCATGGCGCTGCGGCCGGCCACGCCGGTGGAGCCCTACCTGGACATGCTGGGCGAGCTCGACCTGCTGCTCGTGATGACGGTGGAGCCGGGGTTCGGCGGGCAGTCCTTCCTGGACCTGACCCTGCCGAAGATCCGCCGGGCCGCCGAGGCCGTCCGGGGGGCCGCACAGCCGCTCGCCATCCAGGTGGACGGCGGGATCACGGAGGAGACGATCCTCCGTGCCGCCGACGCCGGGGCCACGGTCTTCGTCGCCGGGTCCTCGGTCTACGGGGCGGACGACGCCGCCGCGGCGATCACCGCACTCCGCGCGGCAGCCGCCCGGAGGGCCTGAGGCGCACGGCGGCGCGGGGTCCGATCCGCGCAGGGGCACGGCTCGGCCACCCGGTCACGGGCTCTCCCCGGGCGGGTCGGTCACCGTGATCCGCACGGCCAGGGCCGTGCGGGCCGCCTCCTTGAGGACCGCGAAGCGGGGATCCGGCACCGTGAGGAACGGGACCTGCGGGAGGCCCGCGAACCGTGAGAGGACGGGCTCGCCGAGGGCGCCCGTCGCCAGTGTCCTGTCGCCGCCGAGCTGCAGGCACGACGGCGGATGGGCGCCGAAGAGGGCGGCGGCGCGGGCCGCGGTCTCCTCCACGAGGGCGTCCGCCTGGTTGGCCCGTCGCCGGGCGAACCGCTGCTGCGACCAGCCGCCCGCCGCCGTCCGGCCCTGGACGTAGCGCGTGCCCGTCTTCGAGGACACGACCCCGCCGTCCCGCGCGACGCCCACCGAGTAGCCGCCACGCCGGACGAGCAGGATCCCCACCGTGGTGGCCGGGTCCACCGCCGGGAGCAGGTCCAGGACCGGGCCGGCGCCCTCCGCCGACCCACGCACCGCACCTTCCGGTCCAGGCCCGGGGAGGGTGCCAGGTGGCAGGGGCGGGGTCAGGACCGCGATGCAGCCGTTCACGGCGGTCACCGTGACCGAGCCGTCCGCGCGCTCCGGCATCGCCTGCGCACTGTGCACACTGAAGGGGCCGTTCCGTGCTTCGAAGCGTGCGAGCCACCCCTCGAGGCGCCCGGCCTCGACGAGCACGGACCTGCTGGGGGTCATGGGCTTCCTCTCGTGGAGCGCGCAGTCCGGCGCCGTCCGTCCGGAGGAGCCTCGGCGGGTGCCCGCGCGTCAGTGGCCCACAGTAACGTTGGGGCCGTGAATGATCTATTCAGTGCCGCGGCCGACGACGACGAGTCGGACGACGCGCCCGCCGGCAGCACGCGCGGCTCGGCGGGCCTGCGGCCCCGCAGCCCGCTCGCCGTGAGGATGCGACCGCGCAGCGTGGAGGAGGTCGTGGGCCAGCAGCACCTGCTCGGCCGGGGCTCGCCGCTGCGGACACTCGCGGGGGAGCACGATCCCGGTGGCCATGCGGCGCCGTCGTCCGTGATCCTGTGGGGTCCGCCCGGGACGGGCAAGACGACGCTCGCCCACGTGATCGCGCGCGGCCGGGGCCGGAAGTTCGTGGAACTGTCCGCCATCACGGCCGGGGTCAAGGACGTGCGCCGCGTCATGGACGAGGCCCTGACCTCACGCGACCTGTACCGGCAGACCACGGTCCTGTTCCTGGACGAGATCCACCGCTTCAACAAGGCCCAGCAGGACGCCCTGCTCCCCGGGGTGGAGAACGGCTGGGTGGTCCTCATCGCGGCCACCACGGAGAACCCGTCCTTCTCGGTCGTGTCCCCGCTGCTGTCCCGCTCGCTCCTGCAGACCCTGCGGCCGCTCGACGAGGCCGACATCCGGGGCCTGCTCCAGCGGGCCGTCGACGACGAACGCGGGCTCGCCGGGACGGTCGAGGTGTCCGGGGAGGCGCTCGAGCATCTCGTCCGCCTGGCCGCGGGCGACGCCCGGCGCGGCCTGACCGCGCTCGAGGCGGCCGCCGGCGTCGCGCAGTCCGAGCGTGACGCCCCGGCCGTCGGCTCCCGGAGCGAGGGTGAGGCCGACGGCGACGACGACCAGGAGGGGCGGGAGGCCCTGCCCGTGCTGGTCACGCTGCAGCACGCGGAGAAGGCGGTCGACGTCGCCGCCCTGCGGTACGACCGTGCCGGTGACCAGCACTACGACGTCGCGAGTGCCTTCATCAAGTCGCTGCGCGGATCGGATGTCGACGCCGCCCTGCACTACGTGGCGAAGATGCTCGAGGCCGGCGAGGACCCGCGGTTCATCGCCCGGCGGCTGATGATCTCGGCGTCGGAGGACGTGGGGATGGCCGACCCGACGGCGCTGCAGACGGCCGTCGCCGCGGCGCAGGCCGTGCAGCTCGTCGGCATGCCCGAGGCCCGGATCATCCTCGCCGAGGCGGTGGTGCACATCGCGACCGCGCCGAAGTCGAACGCGGCCTACAACGGCATCAACGCCGCCATCGCGGATGTCCGCGCGGGCCGCGGTCAGGGCATCCCGGCCCACCTGCGGGACGCGCACTATCCGGGTGCCTCCCAGCTCGGCCACGGGAAGGGGTACGTCTACTCCCACGACGAGCCGCACGGGATCGCCCTGCAGCAGTACGCGCCGGACGACCTGGTGGGCCGGAACTACTACGAGCCGACGGACCGCGGGGTCGAACGGGACATCGGCTCCCGCCTGTCGCGGCTCCGACGGATCATCCGCGGCAAGTGAGGTCCCGGGTCCCCGCCGGTCGTGGCGGGCCGCCGGAGGGATTCGGCCCACCGCCCTCGCGCTGCTAGCATTGAACGCTGACTGGCAAGTCGTCGTGTACCAGCCATCCTCCGTGCCCTGCAGCAGGTTCCTGCTGCTGCGTGCGGGTGGGCGGCCAGGGTCGCGGCGGACTGTAGTACCGGGAAGCGGCCAATCCCGGCTCTCCGCAAGTGGAGGCCAGCGACACCGGAAGTGCGGACGCCCCCGTGGCGCAAGTCCGCTTCTTCGCCGCAAAAACATCGAAAGGTAGACGTGGCTAACAACACACGTGCCCGCCGGAAGGTCCGCATCTCGCGTGCCCTCGGCATCGCCCTGACTCCCAAGGCCGAGAAGTACCTCGAGCGTCGGCCGTACGCGCCGGGCCAGCACGGCCGTGCGCGTCGCAAGCAGGACAGCGACTACGCCGTCCGTCTGCGCGAAAAGCAGCGCCTGCGCGCCCAGTACAACATCCGCGAAGCGCAGATGGCCCGCGTCTTCGAAGAAGCACGCCGGACCTCGGGCCTGACCGGTGAGAACCTGATCGAACTGCTCGAGATGCGTCTCGACGCCCTCGTGCTCCGTGCCGGGTTCGCCCGCACCAGCGCCCAGGCACGCCAGCTCATCGTCCACCGCCACATCATGGTCGACGGCGCGCGCGTCGATCGCCCGTCGTTCCGGGTGGCCGAAGGCCAGCTCATCCACGTGCACAGCCGCAGCGAGACCATGGTCCCGCTGCAGGTTGCCGCCGCCGGTGCGCACCGCGACGTCCTCCCCGCCGTTCCCGGCTACCTGGACGTCCAGCTCGACAAGCTCCAGGCGCGCCTCGTGCGTCGCCCGAAGCGCTCCGAGGTCCCCGTGACCTGCGAAGAGCAGCTCGTCGTCGAGTACTACGCACGCTAGCGTCCACGTCCGCGGGTTCCCCGCGGCCCTGAACGACAGGCGTGGTTGAAGAGCCCGCGGCACCCGCCGCGGGCTCTTCGTTCTGTAAGGTACTAAGAGCACGAAATTCCCTGCCCGCCCGTTCCGGCGGTGCACCCATGCGTAAAGGAGACCGCCCATGTCAGGTGGAGATATTGCCGGCCTGATAGCTGCGGGCGTGTTCGCCGTCCTGGTCCTGCTGCTGGCCGTTCCGATCTGGAAGCTTGGACGCGTGTTCGACGAGCTCCGCACGGCCATCCGGACCGTCACCGACGAGACCACGCCGCTGATCGAAGAGGTCACGAGCACCGTGAGCACCACGCACCGGCAGCTGAAGACGGTCGACGGGATCACCTCCAACGTCTCCGACGCGTCGGCGAACATCTCGGCGCTGTCCTCGCTGATCGCCGCCACCGTCGGCTCTCCGCTCATCAAGGTCTCGGCGTTCTCGTACGGCGTCCGCTCGGCCCTCGCCGGCCGGACCTCGCCCACCCGCCGCCGCCGCAGCCGCTAACCCAACGACGAACCGGAGACAACGATGATCAGACGAGCTTTCTGGCTGGCAGCCGGCATCACGATCGGTGTGGTCGCGGTGCGCAAGGTGACCCAGGCCAAGGCGAACCTCGGCCCCGAGGGCCTGAACCGCGCCGTCGGGCAGATCAGCGACAGCATCGCCGATTTCGCCGATGCCCTGCGCTCCTCCATGAACGAGCGGGAGGACGATCTCCGCTCCGCCCTCGGCGTGCCGGCTCCCACCGCTGCGGCCGAGGACGCCGCTGCGGACGCCCCCGCGACGCGCCGCTCCCTCCGCTAGGACGACGCATCGCCGGTGCCGCCGGGTCTCCGACCGCCGACGCCTGGCCTGACGGTCCGCGCGGCGGGCCGGCACGGCGGGCCCCGCACCGCGACCCGCGCGAGCCCGCCGGGTCCCATCCCCCCGTCCGGGTGTCCGGACCACCCACCGAAGGATCTGCTCCCATGAAGTCCCACGAGATCGCCGGCCGCTGGCTGAGCTACTTCGAGAAGAACGGGCACACGGTCGTGCCTTCGGCGTCGCTGATCTCCTCGGACCCGTCCCTCCTGTTCACCGTGGCCGGGATGGTGCCGTTCATCCCGTACCTGACCGCCCGCGAGACGGCCCCCTACAGCCGTGCCACGAGCGTCCAGAAGTGCATCCGCACCGGCGACATCGAGGAGGTCGGCAAGACCGCCCGGCACGGGACGTTCTTCCAGATGTGCGGGAACTTCTCCTTCGGTGACTACTTCAAGGCCGATGCCATCCGTATGGCCTGGGAGCTGCTGACCAGCGATCTCGCCGACGGCGGGTTCGGCCTGCCCGCGGAGAAGCTGTGGATCACGGTCTACCACGAGGACGACGAGGCCCTGGAGATCTGGCGCGACGTCGTCGGCGTCCCCGCCGGGCGCATCCAGAAGATGGGCAAGAAGGACAACTACTGGTCCACCGGCCAGCCCGGCCCCGCCGGTCCCTGCTCGGAGATCTTCTACGACCGCGGTCCCGCCTACGGGGCCGACGGCGGTCCGGAGGCCGACGACGACCGGTACGTGGAGATCTGGAACCTCGTCTTCATGCAGTACCAGCGCGGCGAGGGCACCGGCAAGGACGACTTCGAGATCCTGGGCGAACTGCCGAAGAAGAACATCGACACGGGGCTCGGGCTCGAGCGCCTCGCGATGATCCTGCAGGGCGTCGAGAACATGTACGAGACGGACCAGGTGCGTCCCGTCCTGGACCGCGCCGCCGCGCTCAGCGGGAAGACGTACACCAGCTCCGAGTCCCCGCAGGACCCGCACCACACCGACGACGTCCGCCTGCGCGTGGTCGCCGACCACATCCGCTCCTCGCTCATGCTCATCACCGACGGCGTGACCCCCTCCAACGAGGGCCGGGGCTACGTGCTGCGCCGGCTGATCCGCCGCGCCGTCCGCGCCATGCGGCTCCTCGGCGTGGAGAAGGCCTGCCTGCCCGACCTGCTGCCCGCCTCACGGGACGCCATGAAGGGCGTCTACCCGGAGGTCGACGCCGACTTCGAGCGCATCAGCCGGATCGCCTACGCCGAGGAGAAGGCGTTCCTGCGCACCATCGCCTCGGGCACCGCGCGCCTCGAGGAGGCCGTGCGGGAGTCCCTCTCCGAGCAGCGCCCGCTGTCGGGCCAGGACGCCTTCACGCTCCATGACACCTACGGCTTCCCCATCGACCTGACGCTCGAGATGGCCGAGGAGGCCGGGCTCGCCGTCGACGCCGAAGGCTTCCGCTCGCTCATGCTCGAGCAGCGCCACCGCGCCCAGGCCGACGCCCGCGGCAAGAAGGCCGGCCACGCCGACCTCTCCGTGTTCACCGAGCTGCTCGGCCGCGGCCAGACCGTCTTCACGGGCTACGACGAACTGACCACGGAGGCCACGATCGTCGCCGTCCTGGACCACGGCCAGTCCGTCCCGAGCGCACTGCAGGGGAGCGAGATCGAACTCGTCCTCGACCAGACGCCGTTCTACGCCGAGGCAGGCGGGCAGGCCGCCGACATCGGATTCATCACGGGCAACGGCTTCGTGGTCGAGGTCCTCGACGTCCAGCGTCCCGTCAAGGGCCTGAGCGTCCACCGCGCCGTGGTGCGCGAGGGCGAGGTGTTCCCGGGTGCCGTGGTGACGGCCGCCGTCGACCGCCGGCGCCGCCACGCGGGCGAGCAGGCGCACTCGGGCACGCACATCGTCCATGCCGCCCTCCACGAGATCCTCGGCCCCGAGGCGCTGCAGCGCGGCTCCTTCAACAAGGCCGGCTACCTCCGGTTCGACTTCTCCTGGGGCGAGGGCATCAGTGCCGGGGCGCGGTCGGAGATCGAAGAGGTCTCGAACATCGCGATCCGCGACAACTACGAGGTCGAGACGAAGATCATGTCCCTCGCGGACGCGAAGGCGCTCGGCGCCACCGCGCTGTTCGGCGAGGCGTACGGAGAGACGGTGCGCGTCGTCGAGATGAACGCCGAGTTCTCCCGCGAACTGTGCGGTGGCACGCACGTTCCCTCGACGTCGCTCATCGGCAGCCTGACGCTGCTCGGCGAGCAGTCCGTCGGCTCGGGCAACCGGCGCATCGAGGCGCTCGTGGGGCTCGATGCCTTCCGCCACCTCGCCGCCGAGCGGGCACTCGTCACCGAACTCTCCGAGATGCTGAAGGTGCCCTCGGCGCAGCTGCCCGACCGCCTGTCGGCGACGCTCACCAAGCTCAAGGCCGCGGAGAAGGAGCTGGAGCGGCTCCGCAGGGAGCAGCTCGCCCTGGCCGCGGGCTCGCTCGTCGACACCGCGGTGGACGTCGACGGCGTGCGCCTGATCGCGCACGACGCCGGCGAGATCGGCGGCGCGGACGAACTGCGGACCCTCGTGCTGGACCTGCGCGGCCGGCTCGGGTCCGGGCCCGCGGTGGTCGCCGCAACCGGCGTCGCGCAGAACCGTCCGCTCGTCCTCGTCGCGACCAACGAGGCGGCACGGGCCGCCGGGGTCAAGGCCGGTGCGCTGGTGCGGACCGCCGCGAAGATCCTCGGCGGGGGCGGCGGCGGCAAGGACGACGTCGCGCAGGGCGGTGGCTCGGACGCCACCCGCATCCCCGACGCGCTGTCGGCGATCCGCTCAGCGGTCGCGGAGCGCTGACGGCACCCGTGGAGGACAACGGCGGGGGAGCGGCGTCCGGCACACCCGACGGCGCTCCCTACCCCTTTGGGCCGAAACTCGGGGTCGACGTCGGACAGGTCCGGGTGGGCCTCGCCGGGTGCGACCGCGACGGACTGATCGCCACGCCGATCCGCACGCTCAAGCGGGATGCGCGGAAGAACAGCGACCTGCGGATCCTCGTCCGGGAGGCCGTGGAACGCGGCGCCGTGCAGATCATCGTGGGACTCCCGAAGACCCTCAGCGGCCGGGAGGGCCCCTCCGCGGAGATGGCACGGGAGTACGCGGGCCTGCTCGTGGACGAACTCCTCCGGCAGTCCCATCCCTTACCGGTACGCCTGGTGGACGAGAGGCTGAGCACGGTGTCGGCCCACCGTTCCCTGCACGCCGCTGGTCTCGGGAGCCGTGATCATCGTAAGGTGGTAGATCAGGTGGCTGCCGTCGAAATACTCCAGCATGCCATCGATACGCAACGTTCACGTGGACGGGATGTGGGGGATCCGGTTCCTGTGCGAGCCGCTGCGGGCGCCCAAGGCCCGCTGCCGACCCCTACGGAGGAGCCAGTCATCAGACACAGTACGCCCAGCAGGAGGGAATCCGAGTCGTGAGCGACCGCCATTCCGCCCCCCAGGGCGCCGCAGACGATGCGGCGGACCACCCTGCAGACCAGGCCGTCGACCAGGGTGTCGACGGGCACGACGACGACGCCCGGCAGGACGACTACGCCCACCCCGAGCCGGTCGAGGAGTTCTTCGTGGCGCAGGACATGCCGCCCCGCGACACCGCGCGGCCTCCCTCGAAGGCGAAGCGGCGCCGCCGTCTCCGCCGAACCGTCGTCATGCTCGTGGTCCTCGCCGTGTTCGCCGGCACGGTGTACGGCGCCGCCCTCATGCTGCGCGACTTCCTGGGGTTCAACGACGTCAAGGACTATGCGGGACCGGGCGGCCAAGAGACGGTGTTCGCGGTCCCCGAGGGCGCCGGGGCGCTGGCGATCGGGACCGGCCTCGAAGCCGCCGACATCGTGGCGGACTCCGCGACGTTCGTGACGGCGCTCAGCGCCATCGCCGAAGGCCGCGAGGTCCAGCCGGGCGAGTACGAGATGCGCCTGCAGATGTCCTCCGCCGCCGCCGCCGAGGCGCTCCTCGGCGAGGACCCGACGATGGTCTCCTATGCCGCGATCGCCCGCGACCTGCGGCAGGGCGAGGTGTTCGACATCCTCAGTGAGTCCACGGGCATCCCGCGGGCGGAGTTCGACGCCCTCGGCGAGGACCCGGGGCAGTTCGGGCTCCCCGCCCAGGCGCTCTCCCTCGAGGGCTACCTGCATCCGGGCGAGTACCGCTTCGACGTCGAGGCCACCGCCACGGACATCATCACCGAGCTGGTCACGGCGACCACCGACCGGCTCGCCCAGGACGGCGTCACCGACCCGGACGAACAGTACGAGATCCTGACCGTGGCGAGCATCGTCCAGGCGGAAGCGCAGGAAGGCGACTACGCGACGGTCGCCGGATCCATCTACAACAGGCTGAAGCCGGGTAACACGGAGACCAACGGTCTGATCCAGTCGGACGCGTCGGTGACCTACGGGCTCGGGACGCGGACGTACCAGCTGACGGAGGAGGAGAAGAACGACACCTCCAACCCGTACAACACGTACGCCAACCCGGGGCTCCCGAAGGGGCCGATCGGCTCCCCGAGCGACGAGGCGATCGACGCGACCGTCAATCCCGCGGACGTGCCGTTCTACTTCTGGGTGACGGTGGACCTCGACACGGGGGAGACCAAGTTCTCGGAGACGTACGCGGAGCACCTGCGCTACGTCGCCGAATACGACGCCTGGTGCGGCGACAATCCGGGACGGTGCCAGTAGGTGGTGCCGGAAGGCACGACGGCGGCCCGGGGGGTCCGGGCCGCCGTGATCGGTTCGCCGATCGCGCACTCGAAATCGCCCCTGCTGCACGGGGCCGCGTACCGGGCGCTCGGCATCGACTGCTCCTACTCCGCGATCGACGTGGATGCGGCGCATATAGGAGCGTTCCTCGACGACCTGCGCGCCGGCACCGCATGGCGCGGGCTGTCCGTGACGATGCCCCTCAAGGGCGCCGTCGCACGGCTGGTCGACACCACGACGGCGCCGGCGGCCGTCCTCGGCGTCGTCAACACGGTGGTCGTCGGCGACGGCCCGCACCCCATGCTCACCGGTCACAACACCGACGTCGCCGGGGTGGCCCACGCCCTCGCCGCGGCAGGCGTAGGTGCGCCGCAGCGCTGCGTCGTCCTGGGCGGTGGGGGCACCGCCGCCGCCGCGGTGGCCGGGCTCGCGCAGCTCGGCGCCGGCGCGGTGTCCGTGATCGTACGCCGTCCCGCAGCCTCTGAGGACCTCCAGCGCATCGGTGCGGCCCTCGGGGTGGAGGTCGCCGTCGTCCCGTGGTCCCGTGCGGCCGAGGTCGTGCCGGCGTCCGACGTCGTCGTCTCGACCCTGCCGCCGCGCGCCGCCGACCCGCTGGCCCGCGAGCTCACGGCCCACACGGGGTTCCGCACGGACGGGACGCTGCTCGACGTCGCCTACGACCCCTGGCCGAGCCGGCTCGCCGCGGCGTGGCAGCAGGCCGGCGGGCGCATCGTGCCCGGCCTCGACATGCTGATCCACCAGGCCGTCGAGCAGGTGGCGCTGTTCTTCCCCGAGGCCGGCGCGGACCGCGCCGCCGTCCTGCGCGTGATGTGTGACGCAGTGGGTGCAGTCCGGCGCTGAGGTGTACCGCGCCGCATGGCAGTATGGAAGCCATGTTGCGTTGGTTGACGGCAGGAGAATCGCACGGCCCCGCCGTGGTCGGCATCATCGAGGGCATGCCCGCGGGGGTGGGGATCACGAGCGGCGACATCCAGGACGCGCTGGCCCGCCGCCGGCTCGGGTACGGGCGCGGCGCCCGCATGAAGTTCGAGCGGGACCAGGTGCGCATCATGGGCGGCGTCCGACACGGGCTGACCCAGGGCGGCCCCGTGGTCATCGAGGTGGCGAACACCGAATGGCCCAAGTGGGAGAAGATCATGTCCGCCGATCCCCTGGGCGAGCAGGATGCCGCGGATCTCGCCGATTCGGCCCGCAACGCCCCCCTGACCCGCCCCCGCCCCGGGCACGCCGACTTCACCGGCATGCAGAAGTACGGCTTCGACGAGGCCCGTCCCGTCCTGGAGCGTGCCAGTGCCCGCGAGACGGCCACCCGGGTGGCGCTCGGGGCCGTCGCCGCGAAATTCCTCGAGGGCCTCGGTATCCGCCTCGTCAGCCACACCGTGGCCGTCGGGTACGTCTCGGTGCCGGAGGACGCCGTCCTGCCGACCCCGGGCGACGTGATCGCCCTCGACACCGATCCGCTGCGCTGCTTCCACCGTGACACCTCGGACGCGATGGTGGCGGAGGTCGACGCCGCCCACAAGGAGGGCGAGACGCTCGGCGGCGTGGTCGAGGTGGTCGCGTACGGACTCCCGCCGGGCCTCGGCAGCTACGTGCACTGGGACCGGCGGCTCGATTCACGCCTCGCCGCGGCCCTCATGGGCATCCAGGCCATCAAGGGCGTGGAGGTCGGCGACGGCTTCGACACCGCCGCGCGACGCGGCACCGCGGCCCACGACGAGATCGTGCGCAACGCGGAGGGCAAGATCGTCCGCACCAGCAACCGCGCGGGCGGGATCGAGGGCGGCATGAGCATCGGGGACACGCTCCGCGTCCGCGCCGCCATGAAGCCCATCGCGACCGTTCCCCGGGCCCTCCAAACCGTCGACGTGAGCACCGGCGCCGCTGCCCGCGCGCACCACCAGCGCTCGGACGTGTGCGCCGTCCCCGCGGCCGGTGTCGTCGCCGAGGCCATGACGGCCCTCGTGCTGGCGGAGGCCGTCACCGAGAAGTTCGGCGGCGACTCGCTGGCCGAGACCGCCCGCAACCTGCGCAGCTACCTCGAGAACATCCCGGAGTTCCTGGACTCCGCAGGGGCCTGATGCACGGGACCAGGCCCGTCGTCCTCGTGGGTCCCATGGCGGTCGGCAAATCGGCGGTGGGCAGGATGCTCGCCGAACGGATCGGCGCGCCGTTCATCGACACCGACCGGGTGATCGTCGAACGGCACGGGAGCATCGCCGGGATCTTCGCCGGCCAGGGCGAGGAGGCCTTCCGTGCCCTCGAGGCCGACGTCGTCCGTGCGGCCCTCGACGAGGACGCCGTCGTCTCCCTGGGCGGCGGGGCCGTCCTCCACCCGCGGACCCGGGACCTGCTGCGGGACACGACGGTCGTCTTCCTCGACACCGACCTCGCGGCCGTCCTGCCGCGCATCGGCGCCGATGCGAGCCGGCCGCTGCTGGCCGGGCGACCGGCGGAGCGGTGGCAGGAGCTCTACGACGCGCGGCGGCCCGTCTATGCCGCGCTGGCCACGACCGTCGTCGACACGCGTGGGCTCTCCGTCCGCGCGGTCACCGCGGCGGTACTCCGGGCCCTGCCGGCCCTGCACCGCCGCGACGGCGGGCTCGGCGACACCACGTCGGCGGCGACCCACGACGCGACACACCACCTGGACCACGAGAGCGGGACGACACACCATGGACACTGAGACCCCCACCATCATCCCCGTCACCGGGAGCACGCCCGGAGACTCGTACGACGTCGTCGTCGGGCACGGACTCCTCGGGCGGCTGCCCGCGATCCTCGGTGAGCGCGTGCGGCGCGTCCTGGTGATCCACCCGCGGGCGCTGCGCGCCACCGGCGACACCGTCCGCGACGAGCTCGCCGATGCCGGCTTCACCGCCGTGACCGCCGAGATCCCCGACGCCGAGGAGGGCAAGCACATCCAGGTGGCCGCCTTCTGCTGGCAGGTCCTCGGCCAGAACGACTTCACGCGCTCGGACGCCGTGGTCACCGTCGGCGGGGGATCGGTGACGGATCTCGGCGGTTTCGTCGCGGCGACCTGGCTGCGCGGTGTCCGCGTGGTCCACCTGCCCACCAGCCTGCTCGGCATGGTGGACGCCGCGGTCGGAGGGAAGACCGGCATCAACACCGCCGAGGGCAAGAACCTCGTGGGCGCCTTCCACCCGCCGGCCGCCGTCCTGGTGGACCTCGACGCGCTGGGCACGCTGCCGAAGAACGAGCTCGTGACCGGACTCGCCGAGGTGGTCAAGTGCGGGTTCATCGCGGATCCGGTGATCCTCGACCTGATCGAGCAGGACCAGGCCGCGGCGACCGACGCGGGCTCGCCCGTGCTGCGGGACCTCGTGGAGCGGTCCATCCGCGTGAAGGCGGACATCGTCTCCGAGGACCTCCGGGAATCGGGCCGCCGCGAGTACCTGAACTACGGCCACACCCTGGGCCACGCCATCGAGCTCGCCGAACGGTACTCGTGGCGCCACGGCGCGGCCGTCTCGGTGGGCCTCGTGTTCGCCGCGGAACTGTCGCGGATGGTCGGGCGGCTCAGCGACGTCGACGCGGACCGCCACAGGAGCATCCTCGAGGCCCTCGGCCTGCCGGTCACGTACCGGCGCGACCGCTGGGCCTCGCTCCTGGACGGGATGCGCCGCGACAAGAAGTCCCGCGGCGACCTCCTCCGCTTCGTGGTGCTGGACGGCATCGGCAGGCCGGGCATGCTCGAGGTCCCCGACACGTCGCTCCTCTTCGCGGCCTACCAGGAGATCGCGTCCTGACCACGTCCTGACCACGTGCTGACCACGTGCTGACCACGGCCTGACCACGTGCTGACCGCGTCCTGACCGCGGCCGCCCGGCCCCCGGGCCGTACGGGGTAGACTGGGCTCTGGACTTTTGGCGTGCCTCCGCGCGCCCGCTGTGCCCCGGCCGGCCGATCCATCCGAGAACCCGACGAAAGTGAATCTGTGGCGACCACGAACGACATCAAGAACGGCACTGTTCTGAAGCTCGAAGGCAACCTCTGGAACGTCCTCGAATTCCAGCACGTCAAGCCCGGCAAGGGTGGCGCCTTCGTCCGCACCAAGCTTCGCAACATCCTCTCCGGCAAGGTGGTCGACAAGACCTTCAACGCCGGCCTGAAGATCGAGACGGCCACCGTGGACCGCCGTGACTACCAGTACCTGTACAAGGACGGCGAGGACTTCGTCTTCATGGACACCACGGACTACGACCAGATCACGGTGCCGGGCAAGACCGTCGGCAACGCCGCGAACTTCATGCTCGAGAGCCAGATGGCCACGATCGCCATGCACGAGGGCTCGCCGCTGTACGTCGAGCTCCCCGCGTCCGTGACGCTGGAGATCACCTACACGGAGCCGGGCCTGCAGGGCGACCGCTCCACGGGCGGCACCAAGCCCGCCACCGTCGAGACCGGCCACGAGATCCAGGTCCCGCTGTTCCTCGGCACCGGCACCAAGGTCAAGGTGGACACCCGCACGGGCGAGTACCTGGGACGCGTCAACGAGTGAGCGCACGCAGTAAGGCCCGTCGTCGGGCCCTGGACATCCTCTTCGAGTCCGCGCAGCGCGACATGCCGGCCCTCGAGGTCATCCGTGCGCGCCGCGAGAAGACGGACATGGTCATCGCGGACTACACGGTGGACGTCGTCGAGGGCGTCCTGGAGCGCCAGGAGCAGATCGACGAGTTCCTGAGCACCTATTCGCAGGGGTGGACGCTCGACCGCATGCCCGCGGTGGACCTCATGATCCTGCGCATCGGCAGCTGGGAGCTGCTCTACAACGACGACGTCCCCGACGGCGTCGCCGTCAGCGAGGCCGTCGAGCTCGCGAAGATGCTCTCCACCGACGAGTCGCCGAAGTTCGTCAACGGCCTCCTCGGACGCCTGCAGCAGCTCAAGCCGACCCTGCTGGCCTGAGCGGCGCCCCGTATCCCCTCCGGAAGCTCCCGTAGGCCGTCGACGGCCTACGGGAGCTTTTCCGTTCCCGGCTCCGGGCGGTCGGTGGGCACGTGCGGTGGGTTCCGCCGTCGGGCACCGACCGCAGGTGCGCGCCCGACCCGTGAGCGGGCGACCGCGCCGCACCTACCGGACGGCTGACGCCCGGTCGAAGATCCGGGCCCGCCGCTGCGACGCCTCCGCCAGGAGGGCGCGCTCCTCGGCCGCGTAGTCGCCGTCGCGCCGTCCGCCCAGCATCCGCTGGCGCGTGTGCGCGATGCGCGACCCCGTCCGGATGAAAGCTTGCATGTCCTCCCTCGCCCCGACGGTCCTGGCCCACGCGAGAGCCCGTGCCCGGCCGGGGCGGGTGGCGAGCATGCTCACCTCCTCGGCCGTGAACCAGCCTGCCTGCGCGTAGTCGCCGAGGCGCGCCTCGGTGAGGCGCTGCTCGGCGCGCCGGAGGAGGACGACGGCGATCACGGCGGCCACGAACAGCGGCACCTGCACGACGAAGTAGAAGAGGAAGAAGTTGTCGAACAGGAGGATCGTGCCGCCGTTCCACAGCATGTGCCCGGCGATCGCCGGCAGGAGCCCGAGGGCGAAGGCGCCGAGGATCCGCGCGTTCCCGCCGCCACGGGTCAGCGCGTAGCCGAGCACGAACCCCAGCAGGGCGGTGAACATGACGTGGGCGAACGGGGAGAACAGTCCGCGCAGCACGAACACCCCCACGAGGGCGCCGGCGTTGCCGGAGTCCATCACCGCGGAGCCGAAATAGAGGATGTTCTCGGTGAACGCGAAGCCCGCCGCGACCGTCCCGGCGTAGACGATGCCGTCCACGGGCCCGTCGAAGTGGCTGCGGCGTGTGTAGACGAGGATCAGCACGCCGAGGCCCTTGGCGAACTCCTCCACGAGCGGGGCCTGCAGCACCGGGCCGATCACGTCGGGGGAGGTGGTGGTGAGCGCGTCCCCGAGCAGCTCCACCACATAGGTGCCGAGCAGCAGGGTCACGGCGACGGACGCTCCGGCACCCCACAGGAACGCGAAGAGCAGGGCCCCGCGCGGTTCGGGGTCCCACCGGTCGATCCAGCGCAGCCCGAGCAGGCAGATGCCCAGCGGAACCAGCGCGAGGATCCCGCAGAGGACGAAGGCGGACGGGCCGAGGGACAGCGAGAGGAACAGGAGGACGGCCGCGACCACCAGGGCCGCGACGAGCACCAGGAGGACGTCGAGCACGCGACGGCGTCGGGGCGGCCGGTCCCACACCGGGTGGAAGGCGTCGCCCGTGCCGCGGGTCGGGGCAGCCCGGGGGTGCCGCGCGGTCGTGTCGCCCCACCATCCCTGGTCGCCGTGCCGGTGCCACTGCTGGTCCTGCTGTGCCCGCCGGGAGTCGGCCGGTCGGCCGTAGCCCTGGTTGTTCGTCGCCATGCTCCAACCCTAGGGGCATGCACCGCTGTGGTAGTTTTGAAGGCGCAACCACCCTTTAAGTTCCGTCCCGTGAGGCGGGGAAGGAGGAAGCGTGTTATGACCATGCCTGCCTCGGATTCCGGCATCACCAAGCGCGTTGTTCTCGCAGCAGCAGACATAGACCGCGCACTCACACGCATCGCCCACGAGATCCTCGAGGCGAACAAGGGCTCGCGTGACCTCGTGCTCCTCGGCATTCCCCGCAGGGGTTTCCCGCTGGCCCAGCGCCTCGCCCAGAAGATCGCGTCCGTGGATCCCTCGGTGGATCCGGACCTCATCACGGGTCAGCTCGACGTCACCATGTACCGGGACGACCTCCGCCGCAACCCCACCCGCTCGCCCCTCGCGACACAGCTCCCGCCGTCGGGCATCGACGACAAGGTCGTGGTCCTCGTCGACGACGTCCTCTACTCGGGGCGCACCATCCGGGCTGCCCTGGACGCCCTCGCCGACCTGGGCCGGCCGCGCGCCGTCCGTCTGGCGGTCCTGGTGGACCGGGGCCACCGCGAGCTCCCCATCCGCGCCGACCACGTGGGCAAGAACCTGCCGACGTCGTCCCGCGAACGGGTGCGCGTGCATCTCGCCGAGATCGACCTGATCGGCGGCTCCGCCGTGAACGAGGTCGTCATCGAGGACCGCGCGTGAAGCACCTGCTCAGCACGCAGGACCTGTCGGCGAGGAGCGCCCTGCGCCTGCTGGATGTCGCCGAGGAGATGGCGGCGGTGGGGGAGCGGGAGATCAAGAAGCTCCCCGCGCTGCGCGGCCGGACCGTGGTGAACCTCTTCTACGAGGACTCCACCCGCACCCGCATCTCCTTCGAGGCCGCGGCGAAACGCCTCTCCGCCGACGTCATCAACTTCGCGGTCAAGGGATCCTCGGTGTCCAAGGGCGAATCCCTGAAGGACACCGCGCAGACCCTGGAGGCCATGAGCGCGGACGCCGTCGTCATCCGCCACCCCGCCTCCGGCGCACCGGCGCGGCTCGCGGCGTCGGGCTGGATCGACGCGTCCGTCGTCAACGCCGGGGACGGGACGCACGAACACCCCACGCAGGCCCTGCTCGACGCCTTCACGCTCCGCCGGCACTGGGCGCGTCTCGGCGGCATGCCCAGCGCCGGGAGCACCCTTGCCGGCATGAAGGTCCTGATCGTCGGGGACGTCCTCCACTCGCGGGTGGCGCGCTCCAACGTCTGGCTGCTGACCACGCTCGGCGCGGAGGTCCTCCTCGCCGGCCCGCCCACCCTGCTCCCGGTCGGCATCGGGTCCTGGCCCTGCACCGTGTTCTACAACCTCGACGACGCCCTCGCCCAGCGGCCCGACGCCGTCATGATGCTCCGCCTGCAGGCCGAGCGGATGAACGCCGCGTTCTTCCCCTCGACGCGCGAGTACTCACGGCGCTGGGGCTTCGACGACGGGCGGCTGGCACTGCTGGACACGATGGGCCTGGACGACACCGTGATCATGCACCCCGGGCCCATGAACCGGGGCCTCGAGATCTCCTCCGCCGCCGCGGACTCCCCCCGCTCCACCGTCCTCGCCCAGGTCCGCAACGGCGTGTCCGTGCGCATGGCCGCGCTGTACCTGCTGCTCTCCGGGGACCAGCGCGACGAGCACGACGACCAGACCGATGACCCGACCGCCCTGATCCCGGAAGGCCGCACCCCGTGACGACCCCCACCAGTACCACCGGTCCCACCCCACCCGCGTACCTCATCCGCGGCGCCTCGATCCTGGGCGGCGACGTCCAGGACGTCCTCGTCCGCGACGGCGTCATCGCCGCCGTCGGCGCCGCAGCGACGGCCGAGGCACCCGCCGACGTCGAGACCATCGACGCCGGGGGCCTGATCGCCCTCCCCGGCATGGTGGACCTCCACACGCACCTCCGCGAGCCGGGCCGGGAGGACGCGGAGACGGTCGAGACAGGGTCGCGCGCCGCCGCGCTCGGCGGGTTCACCGCCGTGCACGCCATGGCCAACAGCTCTCCCGTCGCCGACACGGCCGGCGTCGTCGAGCAGGTGTACCGCCTCGGCCTCGCCTCCGGCTGGGTCGAGGTCCGCCCGGTCGGGGCGGTGACCGCAGGCCTGGGCGGCGAGCGGCTCGCCGAGCTCGGCGCCATGGCCGAGTCCCGGGCGGCCGTCCGTGTCTTCTCCGACGACGGCATCTGCGTCCACGATCCCGTCCTCATGCGCCGCGCCCTCGAATACGTCAAGGCGTTCGACGGCGTCATCGCACAGCACGCGCAGGAACCGCGCCTCACCGAGGGCGCACAGATGAACGAGGGCGAGGTCTCGGCCGTCCTCGGCCTGACCGGCTGGCCGGCCGTGGCGGAGGAGAGCATCATCGCCCGCGACGTCCTGCTCGCCCAGCACGTCGGGTCCCGCCTGCACGTCTGCCACGTCTCCACGGCCGGGTCGGTGGAGATCATCCGGTGGGCGAAGGCCCGCGGCATCGACGTCACCGCCGAGGTCACCCCGCACCACCTGCTCCTGACCGACGAACTCGTCCGCAGCTACGACCCGGTCTACAAGGTCAACCCGCCGCTGCGTACGTCCGGCGACGTCCACGCGCTGCGTGCGGCCCTCGCCGACGGCACGATCGACGTCGTCGGCACCGACCACGCACCGCACCCGAGCGAGCACAAGGAGTGCGAGTGGGCGCAGGCCGCCATGGGCATGACGGGCCTCGAGACCGCCCTGTCCGTGGTGCAGCACACCATGGTGGAGACCGGCCTGCTGGACTGGGAGGGCTTCGCCCGGGTCACCTCGGTCAGCCCGGCGGGGGGGGGGGGGGGCGGGCGCCGCCGGGGAGCCCGCGAACCTGATCCTCGTCGACCCGGCCGCGCGGTGGACCGTCGATCCGTCCACGATGGCCACGAAGGGCCGCAACAGCCCCTTCCGCGGCCTCGAACTGCCCGGCAGGGTCCGGGCCACCTTCTACGCCGGACACCCGACGGTCCTCGACGGGCGCCTCGCCTCACCCCGCCCGGAGTCCGCGACGGCGACCGCGACCGAAGGGGCCGCCGCGTGGAATCTCTAGGCTGGGTCGCCCTGACCGTCGGCATCATCGCCGTGATCGTCGGGCTCATGGGCCTCGGGTGGCGCAACCGGCTGCGTCGGCAGGCGGACGTCCCTGCGCCGCCGGAGCCGCCCGCGGACCTGGGGCCCGTCCTCTACGAGGCCGAGGGACAGTACGTCGCGACGACGACGGCGGGGGACTGGCTCGACCGCATCGCCGTGCACGGGCTGGGTCTGCGCGGCAACGCCGTCGCCTCCGTCCACGAGGACGGCGTCCTGATCACGCGCACGGGCGCCCGCACCGTCTTCATCCCGCGCGGCGACCTCACCTCGGTGCAGCTCGCCGGTGGGATGACCGGCAAGTTCGTCGAGAAGGAGGGGCTCGTGATCCTCACCTGGCGCCTCGGCGATCACGGCGTCGACACGGGATTCCGCACACGCCACGCCGCGCACAAGGCGCAGCTCGTCGCCGCCACGGCCGCGCTCGTCCCGGCCCGCTCCGCGCCCCCGGGCACCGCCCGCACCGACACCGCCCGCACCGATACCACCTCCGACCGCACTCCACCGACCCCCGAAGGCAGGGAACAGCTGTGAGCCACGCTCCAACAACGGCACCGGTCCACCGACAGGCACCCGCAGTGCTCGTCCTCGAGGACGGCCGCACCTTCCGCGGCCGCGCCTACGGGGCCGAGGGCACCACGCTCGGCGAGGCCGTCTTCGCCACCGGCATGACCGGGTACCAGGAGACCATCACCGATCCGTCCTACGCCCGCCAGCTCGTCGTCCAGACGGCGCCGCACATCGGCAACACCGGGGTGAACGCCGACGACGCCGAGTCGCGCCGCATCTGGGTGGCCGGGTACGTCATCCGGGACGCGGCACGCCGTCCGTCCAACTGGCGCTCCGAGCAGAGCCTCGACGACCAGCTGCGCGAGCAGGGGATCGTCGGGATCGAGGGCGTCGACACGCGCGCCGTGACCCGGCACCTCCGCGAGCGCGGCGCCATGCGCGCCGGCATCTTCTCCGGCGCGGACGCCGCGCTGCCCGCGGACCGGCTCCTCGAGCGGGTCCTCGCCCAGCCGTCCATGGCGGGCTCGCGGCTCGCCGAGGAGGTCAGCATCGACGAGGCGTACGTCGTCGAACCCGCCGACCACGGCTGGACCGGCGAGACGGTGGCCACCATCGCGGCCCTCGACCTCGGCATCAAGGCGATGACGCCCAGGCACTTCGCCCAGCGCGGCGTGCGCACCGTCGTCCTGCCCGCCGCGGCGACGTTCGACGACGTCATGGCCGCCCGGCCGGACGGCGTCTTCATGTCCAACGGGCCCGGCGATCCCGCGACGGCCGACGCCCAGGTGGACCTCCTGCGGCGCGTGCTCGATGCGCGCGTGCCGTTCTTCGGCATCTGCTTCGGCAACCAGATCCTGGGCCGCGCACTCGGCTTCGGTACCTACAAGCTCCGCTACGGCCACCGGGGGATCAACCAGCCGGTCATGGACCGCCGCACCGGCAAGGTGGAGATCACCTCGCAGAACCACGGCTTCGCCGTCGACGCACCGCTGGACGGCCCCGTCGAGGCGCCCACCGGCACCTACGGCCGCGTGGAGGTGAGCCATGTGTGCCTGAACGACGACGTCGTCGAGGGGCTGGCATGCCTGGACATCCCGGCCTTCTCCGTCCAGTACCACCCCGAGGCGGCGGCCGGTCCGCACGACTCGGCGTACCTCTTCGACCGCTTCATCGACCTGATGCGGTCCGAGAAGGACCACGCGGGCGCCCAGCCCGGCCACGGCAGCACAACCCAGGAAGAGAACTGATGCCCCGCAGAACCGACCTCAAGAGCGTCCTCGTGATCGGCTCCGGGCCGATCGTCATCGGGCAGGCCGCCGAATTCGACTACTCGGGCACGCAGGCGCTGCGCGTCCTGCGCGAGGAGGGCCTGCGCGTCATCCTCGTGAACTCGAACCCGGCCACGATCATGACCGATCCGGAGTTCGCCGACGCCACGTACGTGGAGCCGATCACCCCGGACGTCGTCGAGAAGATCATCGCGAAGGAGCGCCCGGACGCCCTGCTGCCCACCCTGGGCGGCCAGACGGCGCTGAACACGGCGATCGCCCTCGACAAGAACGGCGTCCTCGAGAAGTACGGCGTCGAGCTCATCGGCGCGAACATCGCCGCGATCGAGCTCGGCGAGGACCGCGAGAAGTTCAAGGGCGTCGTGGCGCGCTGCGGTGCCGAGTCGGCCCGGTCCTCGATCATCCACACGATCGACGAGGCCCTGGCGGCCGCCGAGGACCTCGGCTACCCGATGGTGGTCCGGCCGTCCTTCACGATGGGCGGTCTCGGCTCCGGCCTCGCGTACACCGAGCAGGACCTGCGCCGCATCGTCGGCCAGGGCCTGCAGTACAGCCCCACCAGCGAGGTCCTCCTCGAGGAGAGCATCCTCGGGTGGAAGGAGTACGAGCTCGAGATGATGCGCGACAGGAACGACAACGTCGTGGTCGTGTGCTCCATCGAGAACGTGGACCCCGTGGGCGTGCACACCGGCGACTCCATCACGGTGGCGCCGGCCCTGACGCTCACCGACCGCGAGTACCAGCGCCTGCGGGACATCTCGATCGCCGTGATCCGCGAGGTCGGCGTCGACACGGGCGGCTGCAACATCCAGTTCGCCATCGAACCGGACACGGGCCGCGTCGTCGTCATCGAGATGAACCCGCGCGTCTCGCGCTCCTCGGCCCTCGCGTCGAAGGCCACCGGGTTCGCGATCGCCAAGATCGCGACGAAGCTCTCCCTCGGCTACACGCTCGACGAGATCCCCAACGACATCACGCTGAAGACCCCGGCGTCCTTCGAGCCGACCCTCGACTACGTGGTGGTCAAGGTGCCGCGGTTCGCGTTCGAGAAGTTCCCTGCCGCGGACCCCACGCTGACCACCACCATGAAGTCCGTGGGCGAGGCCATGGCCATGGGCCGCAACTTCACGGAGGCGCTGCAGAAGGCACTCCGCTCCCTCGAGCAGAAGGGGTCGCAGCTGTCCTTCGCGCCGGTCCCCGCCGGGGACGTCGACGCCCTCGTCGAGGCGGCGCGGCGCCCCACCACCGAACGGCTGTCCCAGGTGCAGCGCGCCCTGCTCGGCGGCGCCACCGTGGAGCGGCTCTACGAGGCCACGGCGATCGACCCGTGGTTCCTCGACCAGCTCGTGCTCCTCAACGAGATCGCGGAGGAGGTGCGCTCGGCGCCGAACCTCACGGAGGACGTGCTGCGGCACGCCAAGCGCCACGGGTTCTCCGACGAGCAGATCGGCTCCCTCACCTCCACGCCCGAGGCCGTGGTGCGCGGGGTCCGGCACGCGCTCGGCATCCGCCCCGTCTTCAAGACCGTGGACACGTGCGCGGCGGAGTTCGCCGCCTACACGCCCTACCACTACTCGTCCTACGACGAGGAGGACGAGGTGGCGCAGCACGAGAAGCCCTCGGTGATCATCCTCGGCTCCGGGCCCAACCGGATCGGCCAGGGCATCGAGTTCGACTACTCGTGCGTCCACGCCACGATGGCGCTGCGGGAGGCCGGCTACGAGACGGTCATGGTCAACTGCAACCCGGAGACGGTCTCCACGGACTACGACATCTCCACGCGCCTGTACTTCGAGCCGCTGACCCTCGAGGACGTCCTCGAGGTCATCGCCGCCGAGCAGCGCACCGGCGGGGTCCTCGGCGTGTTCGTCCAGCTCGGCGGCCAGACGCCGCTGAAGCTCGCCCAGGAACTCGCCGACGCCGGCATCCCCATCCTCGGCACGTCGCCCGAGGCCATCGACCTCGCCGAGCACCGCGGGGCGTTCAGCCGCGTGCTCGACGCCGGCGGGCTGATCTCCCCCAAGAACGGCACCGCGGTGTCCTTCGAGGACGCGAAGAAGATCGCCGACGCCATCGGCTACCCCGTGCTGGTGCGTCCGTCCTACGTCCTCGGCGGACGCGGCATGGAGATCGTCTACGACGAGCCGAACCTCTCCCGCTACATCACCAACGCCACGGAGATCACGGCGGCGCACCCGGTCCTCATCGACCGCTTCCTCGAGGACGCGATCGAGATCGACGTCGACGCGCTGTACGACGGCACGGAGATGTACCTCGGCGGGATCATGGAGCACATCGAGGAGGCCGGCATCCACTCCGGCGACTCGGCGTGCGTGCTGCCGCCCATCACCCTCGGCGCCGACGTGCTGCAGCGTGTCCGGGAGGCGACGCTCGCCATCGCCGAGGGCGTCGGCGTGCGCGGGCTCATCAACATCCAGTTCGCGCTGGCCTCCGAAGTCCTGTACGTCCTCGAGGCGAACCCCCGCGCCTCGCGGACCGTGCCGTTCGTCTCGAAGGCCACCGGCGTGCAGCTCGCCAAGGGTGCCGCCCTGATCGGCACCGGGGTCACGGTCGCGGAACTGCGCGAGCGTGGACTGCTGCCGGCCCGGGGCGACGGCGGCTCGCTGCCGCTGGACGCGCCGGTCTCCGTCAAGGAGGCCGTGCTGCCCTTCAGCCGTTTCCGCACGCCCGAGGGCACGGTGGTGGACTCCCTGCTCGGCCCCGAGATGCGGTCCACCGGTGAGGTGATGGGCATCGACAAGTACTTCGACACGGCCTTCGCGAAGAGCCAGGCCGCAGCGAACGCGGCCCTGCCGGTGCAGGGCAAGGTCTTCGTCTCCGTCGCCAACCGGGACAAGCGCGCCATCGTCATGCCGGTCAAGCGGCTCGTGGACCTCGGCTTCGAGATCGTGTCCACGGGCGGCACGGCGGACGTCCTGCGGCGCAACGGCATCCAGGCGACGACGGTCCGCAAGGTCGCCGAGGGCACGGGGGCCCACGGCGAGGGCACCGTGGTGGACCTCATCACCGGGGGCGGCATCGACATGATCATCAACACGCCCTCGGGCGGCCAGGCGCGCGGCGACGGCTACGAGATCCGCGCGGCCGCGACGTCCTACGGTCTCCCGGTCATCACGACGATCCCCGAGGTGGGGGCCGCCGTGCAGGCGATCGAGGCCATGCGCTCCTACGAGTGGTCGGTGACGAGCCTCCAGGAGCACGCCGCCAACCTCAAGGCGTCCACCGCGGCCCGCGATGCCTCCTGAGGTCGGCGCCGCCGCGGCCCGTGCCCCCTTCGGGGAACGGCTCGCGGCGGCCCGGGCGGCCCGCGGGAGCCTGTGCGTCGGCATCGACCCGCACCCCGGGCTGCTGGACGCCTGGGGGCTGGAGGACTCCCCGGCGGGCCTCGAGCGCTTCTCCCTGACCGTGCTCGACGCCGTCGGGCCGGTCGCCGCGGCCCTCAAGCCGCAGGTGGCGCTGTACGAACGGCACGGTGCGCGCGGACTCGCGGTCCTCGAGACGCTGCTGGCCCGTGCGGCCGACGCCGGCGTCCTCACCATCGCGGACGCCAAGCGCGGCGACATCGGATCCACCATGCGCGCCTACGCCGAGGCGTGGCTCGGGGAGGGCCGACCGTTGGCGGCCGACGCCGTCACCCTGAACCCGTACCTCGGGTTCGAGTCCCTCCGGCCGGCCCTCGACCTCGCCACCGCGACCGGACGCGGCGTGTTCGTCCTCGCGCTGACGTCCAACCCCGAAGGCCGCTCGGTGCAGCACGTGGGCGGGGACGCGTCCGTGGCGCGGTCCATCGCGCATGCGGCGGCCGCGGAGAACACCGGCACCGGGCCCGGCCACGTGGGGCTGGTGATCGGCGCGACCATCGGCGATGCCGCGCGGCGGCTCGGCCTGGATCTGCCCTCCCTCAACGGCCCCGTCCTGGCGCCCGGGGTCGGCGCCCAGGGTGCGGGGCGCCGTGAGCTGGAGGCAGCGTTCGGGGCGGCCCTGCCGTTCGTGCTGCCCACCTCGAGCCGCGCGATCCTCGCCGCGGGTCCCGGCGCGGCGACGCTGCGCGCGGAGGCGGAGCGGACCCGCGACGGCCTCGCCTGAGCGCGGGGGGCGCATTGATTTCGGAGCCGTGCGCCCGGTAGGTTCGTTCCACCGGGCCTGCCGGGCCCCCACCCACCCGGGACGACGACCAGGCGTGTCCGTCGATCCACCTGACCCAGCCACACGACGAGCGGTCGCCGCCCTTCGTGGTGCCGTCCAGCGTAGGGAGCAGCAGTGAGCCTGAAGCCATTGACGGACGACGAACGGACGCGGGCGCGCGAGAAGGCGACGGCGGCGCGTGCGGTACGGGCGGACATCAAGTCCAGGCTGAGGACCGGTAAGCTTTCCGTGGCGGACGTGATCGAGAACCACGACGGCGACGACGCCGTGGGCCGCCTGAAGGTCTTCGACCTCCTCAAGGCCCTGCCCGGCGTCGGCGACGTGCGGGCGGCCGCCATCATGGCGGAGGTGGGCATCGCGGGGACCCGCCGCGTGCGCGGGCTCGGCATCCATCAGCGCAAGGCCCTCGTCACCTATCTCGAACAACACCAGTCTGGCTCGGCCAGAAAGTAAGGAAGCGGTAGTGTCACAGCCCCGGTTGACAGTCCTGGCCGGCCCGACGGCGGTCGGCAAGGGAACAGTCTCGACCTACATCCGGGACCACTATCCCGAGGTATGGCTCTCCGTGTCCGCGACCACCCGCCCGCCACGCCCGGGGGAGATCGACGGCGTGCACTACTTCTTCGTCTCCCCGGAGGAATTCGACCGGCTCGTCGCCGAGGAGCAGTTGCTGGAGTGGGCCGTGGTGCACGGCCGCAACCGCTACGGGACGCTCCGGCGGACCGTCCAGGCCGCGATGGACGAGGGCCGGACCGTGCTCCTGGAGATCGACCTCCAGGGAGCGCGCCAGGTGAAGGAGACCATGCCGGAGGCGAATTTCGTGTTCCTCACGCCCCCCAGCTGGGAGGAGATGGTGCGTCGGCTCGCGGGCCGCGGCACCGAAACGGCGGAGGAACAGCAGCAGCGGCTGGAAACCGCTAAACTGGAACTTGCCGCCGAGCCGGAATTCAACCACACCGTCGTCAACGACACCGTGGAGCATGCGGCAGACGAGCTCGTATCACTGATGGGACTGCGTCCGCTGGAGCGCTGAAGCGCGCTGATCCGGCCGGTCCCGCCTTATTTTTTGGAGAACTCTGTGTCAACTCAGCCCGAAGGCATCATCAACCCGCCGATCGATTCTCTGCTGGAGGCCTCGGACTCGAAGTACGCCCTCGTGATCTACGGTGCCAAGCGCGCCCGCCAGATCAACGCGTACTACTCCCAGCTCCACGAAGGCCTCTTCGAGTACGTCGGCCCGCTCGTCGACACCCGCCTGAACGAGAAGCCCCTCTCCATCGCCCTGCGCGAGATCAACGAGGGCATGCTGGTGTCCTCGCCCATGGAACAGTCCGAGTAGTCCCGGCAGCCCCGAGCACGGACAGCCAGTGCGCGTAGTCCTCGGTGTCGGAGGAGGGATCGC
Source organism: Arthrobacter antioxidans (assembly GCF_023100725.1). Taxonomy (NCBI): domain Bacteria; kingdom Bacillati; phylum Actinomycetota; class Actinomycetes; order Micrococcales; family Micrococcaceae; genus Arthrobacter; species Arthrobacter antioxidans. The sequence goes on along the minus strand of NZ_CP095501.1, from coordinate 2,050,862 downwards.
GGCCTACAAGGCCGCATCCCTCCTCCGTCTTTTCACGGAGTCCGGCCATGACGTCACGGTCATCCCCACCGACGCCGCCACCCGCTTCGTCGGCACCGCCACGTGGGAGGCGCTGTCGGGCCACCCCGTGAGCAACAGCGTCTGGGACGACGTCGACAAGGTGAACCACGTGCGCCTCGGGCACGAGGCCGAGCTCGTCGTCGTCGCGCCGGCCACCGCCGACGTCCTGGCCCGGGCCGCCGCCGGGCTCGCGAACGACCTCCTGACCGGCACGCTCCTCATGGCGCACGGCCCCGTGGTCATGGCTCCCGCGATGCACACCGAGATGTGGCAGCACGCGGCGACCCGCGCGAACGTCGAGACCCTCCGCGCGCGCGGCGTCACCGTCCTCGAGCCGGCCTCCGGGCGCCTCACCGGCACGGACTCCGGCCCGGGCCGGCTCCCGGAGCCGGCGGACATCTTCGCGGCGGTCATGGCCGTCGTCTCCCGCCCCGGGGACGGCGGCAGCCTGCAGGGCAGGCACGTCACCATCTCCGCGGGCGGCACGCGCGAAGCCCTCGACCCGGTGCGGTTCCTCGGCAACCGGTCCTCCGGCAAGCAGGGGATGGCCCTGGCCGGGGCCGCCCTCGCCCAGGGTGCCCGCGTGACCCTCGTCCTCGCCCACGCCGACGTCGCGCCGCCCGCCGGCTGCGACGTCGTGCGCGTCGACTCCGCCCTCCAGCTGCGCGACGCCGTCCTCGGCGCGCTGCCCACCACGGACGTGCTGATCATGGCCGCTGCCGTCGCGGACTTCCGTCCCGCGGAGGTCGCCGCGGCCAAGATGAAGAAGAACGACGACGGGACGGACCCGGTGATCACCCTCGTCCGGAATCCCGACGTGCTCCGCGAGGCCGTACTCGCCCGGGACGCCGATGCGCGGCCGCAGGTCATCGCCGGCTTCGCCGCCGAGACGGGAGACGCCGCGGCCGACCCCCTGACCCACGCCCGCACGAAGCTCGCCCGGAAGGGCTGCGACTTCCTGGTGCTCAACGTGGTCGGCGCGGACCGGGTGTTCGGCAAGGACTCCAACGAGGTCACCATCCTCGACGCCGACGGCAGCGAGTCAGCCGCGGTGCACGGCTCCAAGCGGGTCGTCGCCGACGCCGTGATCGCCCATGCGGCGCGCCTGCTGTCCCGCTGATCCCGCTGGTCCCACGCAGGAACGTCCCTCCGACCAAGTAGAGTGAGCACGTGATTCCTCCCAGCATCGGTTCCCCCCTGCGCCTGTTCACCTCGGAATCGGTGACCGAGGGCCATCCGGACAAGATCTGCGACCAGATCAGCGACGCCATCCTCGACGGCATGCTCGAACAGGATCCGGATTCACGCGTCGCGGTGGAGACCCTCGTGACCACCGGGCTCGTGCACGTCGCGGGTGAGGTCACCACCGAGGCGTACGTGGAGATCCCCGACATCGTCCGCAAGACCATCCTCGGCATCGGCTACGACTCCTCGGCCAACGGCTTCGACGGCGCCCGCTGCGGCGTGTCCGTGTCCATCGGGCAGCAGAGCCCCGAGATCGCCTCCGGGGTGTTCACCTCCCTCGAGACCCGTGAGGGGACGGGCCTGGACCCCTACGACGCCCAGGGCGCAGGGGACCAGGGCATCATGTTCGGCTACGCGAGCGACGAGACCTCCGTGCTCATGCCGGCCCCCATCTGGCTCGCGCACCGGCTGTCCGAGCGCCTCACCGCCGTCCGCAAGGACGGCACCCTCCCGTACCTCCGCCCGGACGGCAAGACGCAGGTCACCGTCGGGTACGACGGCGACCGCCCCGTCTCGATCGACTCCGTGGTCGTCTCCTCCCAGCACTCCGCCGAGGTGTCCCTCGAGGAACTGCGCGCCGGCCTCGTCGAGCACGTGGTCACCCCGGTCCTGGCCGCCTCCGAGCTCGACGCGTCGTCGGTCCGCCACATCCTCAACCCCGGTGGGGCCTTCGTGATCGGCGGGCCCGTGGGCGACGCCGGCCTGACCGGACGCAAGATCATCGTCGACACCTACGGCGGCATGGCCCGTCACGGCGGCGGCGCGTTCAGCGGCAAGGACCCGTCGAAGGTGGACCGCTCGGCGGCCTACGCCATGCGGTGGGTCGCGAAGAACGTCGTGGCGGCCGGCCTCGCCCGTCGGGCCGAGATCCAGATCGCCTACGCCATCGGCATGGCCCAGCCCGTGGGCATCTACGTGGAGACCTTCGGCACCGAGACCGTGGATCCGCTGAAGATCGGCTCGGCGATCCGCGAGGTCTTCGACCTCCGCCCGCTCGGCATCATCAACGCCCTCGATCTCAAGCGGCCCATCTACCAGCGCACCGCGGCCCACGGGCACTTCGGTCGCGAGGAGGACGGCTTCACCTGGGAGCGCATCGACCGCGTGGACAAACTCAGGAGCTACTTCAACGCCTGACACGGGAGGGGGCGGCCGAACATCATGACGCACACCACCCGCATGTCCGACGCGACGGACGGGCAGCTGTCGCTGCTGCACGGCTTCGGGGCTGCCCGGCTGCCGCAGGCCGATCCCGAGCGGGCTTCGTCGCTGCCCATCGCCCGGGTGATCCTGGATGCGCAGCTTCCCCATCTCGACCGGTTCTTCGACTACGCGGTGCCCGCCGCCATGGACGCCGAGGCCCAGCCCGGCGTGCGGGTCAAGGTGCGGTTCGCCGGGCGCGAGCACGCAGGCTTCCTCGCGGAGCGGGTCCAGGAGGCCAGCACGACGGCGACACTCCTGCCGCTCGCGAAGGTCGTCTCCCCCCAACAGGTCCTCACCCCCGAGGTCCTCGCCCTCGCGACGGCCGTCGCCGCGCGGTCGGTCGGCACCGTGAGCGATGTCCTGCGGTCGGCCGTCCCTCCGCGCATGGCGCGGGTCGAGGCGGAGTTCGACGACCCGGCCGCTGCGGGGGAGGGCGCGCCGGAGCCCCCGGACGCCCGCATCGATCCCGTCGACCCCGTCGACCCCGTCGACCCCGAGGCTGCCGAGGCTGCCGCGGGCATGCTGCCGGTCGCCGTGGGACGGCCTTCCTCCGGCAGCTTCCGGCGCTACCCGAACGGCCTCTCCTACCTGCAGCACCTCCGCTCCGGCGAGTCGCCCCGCGCCGTCCTGACGAGCCTCGGCGGGTACGGTCCCACGGGCTGGCACGAGGAGATCGCCGATGCCGTCGCGGCTGCCGCGTCCGCGGGCCGGGGGGCGGTGGTCGTCGTCCCCGACCAGCGGGATCTCGCGCGCATGGAGGCCGCCCTCGTGGCCCGCCTCGGGGCGGCGGCGGTGGCCCGGCTGACGGGCGAGGACGGCGCGACACCGAGGTACCGCAACTTCATGCGCATCCTCCACGGGTCGGCGACCGTCGCCGTCGGCACGCGGTCCGCCGCGTACGCGCCCGTGCGGGACCTCGGGCTCGTCTGCCTGTGGGACGACGGCGACGACCAGCACGTCGAACAGCGTGCACCGTACCAGCACGTCCGCGACGTCCTGCTGCTGCGTGCGGAGCAGGAGGGAGCCGCGATGCTGCTCTCCTCCTTCGGGCGCACCACCGAGGCGCAGCGCCTCGTGGACACCGGCTGGGCGCACGCCATCCAGGCCGACCGCAACGAGGTCCGTCGGTCGGCGCCCCGCGTCATCCACGCCGCCGACGCCTACCAGATGGAGCGGGACCCGCTGGCCGCGCAGGCCCGCATCCCCCATGCCGCCTGGGCCGCGGCGCAGGCGGGGCTGAAGACCGGGCCCGTCCTCCTGCAGGTCGCGCGCACGGGCTTCTCCCCGGCCCTGGCCTGCGACCGGTGCCGCCACGCCGCACGCTGCACGGCCTGCGCGGGGCCGCTGGCCCAACCCGGGCACCACGCACCGCCGGCGTGCCGATGGTGCGGGCGCCCGGACAACCACTGGGCCTGCCCGGAATGCGGTGGCACCCGGATGCGGGCCACCGTCACGGGCGCCACCCGGACTGCCGAGGAACTGGGACGTGCGTTCCCCGGCGTCCCGGTCATCTCCTCCGCCGGCGAGCACATCGTCGACGACGTCCGGGACGTACCCGCAGTCGTCGTCGCCACCCCGGGGGCCGAACCCGTGGCCGCGGGAGGGTACGCGGCTGTCATCCTCCTCGACGGCAACGCCCTGCTCAACCGCGAATCGATGCGGGCCGGGGAGGACGCGCTGCGCCGCTGGTTCTCCGCGGCGATCCTCGCGCGTCCCGCCACCGCCGGTGGGACCGTGGTGATCACGGGGGACGACGACGTCGCCGTCGGCCACCTCGTCCGCTGGGATCCCGCGGGGGCCGCCTCGCGTGAACTGGCCGAGCGGCACGAGCTCGGACTTCCGCCGGCCGTCCGGTACGCGGTGCTCACGGGCACCCGGGAGGCCCTCACCCACTTCCTCGACGGGCTGGAGACCGAGGGCGCCGTGCGCGTCGTCGGCCCCGCGCCGGTCCCGCCGGATGTCCGCCGGGAGGCCGTGCTGGCCGCGCGGGCCCTCGCCGGCCCGAAGCGCGGTACCGACCGCGGCGCCCCGGCCCCCGCGGACGCACTGGCGGGGCAGGGGAGCCATCGCGTGCTGCTCTTCTTCTCCTACCGGGCGGCCGCCGGCGTCACGAAGGTGCTCCGGGCCCGCCGGGCGGCCCTCTCGGCCCGGCGGACGGGCGAGCCGGTCCACATCAGGCTCGACGCACTCGACGTGCTCTGACCCCCGCGTGGGCCGTGCAGCACGAACCGGATCGCAGATGGCGCTGTCGAAGGATCCCGGTGGTCCGGGAGATCCCGGACCACCGGTGTCGTTCGGCCATGAGCTACGTCCGGGCGATGAAGTAGGCGTTGAACGGATCGGAGTCGACGCCCTTCGACTCGATGTCCCGGAAGCCGGCGTCGGCCAGCATCGACAGAGCGCGCTGCTCGCCCCACACGGTTCCGAGCCCGTCGCCTCCGAGTCCGAGCGAGACGCTCATGCAGTGGACCGTGGAGATCGCGTAGAGATAGCTGCCCCAGGGCAGGTCGACGTTGTCCTCGACCTGGCTGGACGCCTTGATGTCCACCATCAGGAACGTCCCGCCGGGCCGCAGGGCCCGCTGGATGTTCCGGAGCACGGTTGCCGGGTGCGCCTGGTCGTGGATGGCGTCGAAAGCGGTGATGGCGTCGAAGCCGTCCACGATGTCCAGCCGAGCGACGTCGAGCAGCTCGAACGTCGCGTTCGCCACGCCCATCCGGTCGGCCTCTGCCCGGGCGGCTCGGATGGCCGCGTCGGAGAAGTCGTAGCCGGTGAACCGGCTGGACGGGTAGGCCTGCGCCATCAGATTGACCGCATGCCCTCTTCCGCAGCCGATATCGGCGACGTCGATGCCGTCCCCGAGCCGTGCCGGCAGTTCCGGCACCAGCGGGAGGATGCCGTCCACCAGGGCGATGTCGTGCACCGCAGCGCTGGTCTCCGCCATGTTCCGGTGGAAGTGGGGGTAGTCCTCGTAGGAGAGTCCACCGCCACGCCGGAAACGCTCGATCACCTTCTGCTCCATCTCGCCCATCATCGACGTGTGCTGCATGAGGATGGCCAGGTTGTTGGGACCCGCAGCGCTCGTGAGCACTGCCGCGTGCTCGCGGGGGAGCCGGTAGGTCCCGGTCTTCGGGTCATAGTGGACCACGCGCGCTGCGGTCATGCCGCCGAGCCATTCGCGGACGTAGCGTTCATCGAGGTTCCCGGCGTCGGCGATCTGCTCGCTCGTGGCCGACGGCAGGGCCGCCAGTGTCTCGAAGAGCCCGGTCTGGTGTCCGATGCTCGTCAGCACGGCGATCGCTGCGTCATTGAGGATGCCCACGAAGCGCGCTGCAAGGGCGGCTGAAGCCTCGGTATCGAACTCCTCGACGGTCAGGTCCTCGAGCGTTGTGCCCTGGTTGCTGGTCATGATTTTCTCCCTTGTCGGTTACCGGCGTCTGTCTGTCCGGTTCATACGACTCTAGGAATCCGGGCCCTGCCGGACATCGGGCGAACGATGCGTCCTGCGCGGCGCTCCGATGGGGCGAATGATGCAGGCGCCCACCGGGGCGCCGCGTCGGCCGTCGTCAGCGGGGGAGGACCCCGTGGTCACGGGCCCACGCCGCGGCCGCCGTCCGCGAGGACGTGCCGATCTTGGCGAAGATGTTGGCGAGGTGCCTGCCGACCGTCTTCTGGCTGATGAAAAGGGCTTCGGCCGCCGACTTGTTGCTGGCGCCGGCGGCGACCAGCGCGAGTACTTCCGCCTCGCGCTGCGTCAACCCGCCGGGCAGCCGTCCGCCGTCGAGCCGGAGGATGTCCGGCAGCGCGCCGAGTTGGCGGTAGATCGCCAGTGCTGTCGCGGAGTCCGCGGCCGCGGCCGCGGCCTGACCCGCCCCGCGGTGGGCCCGGGCGAGAAGCTCGTGGACCCTGGCGATCTCGTAACGGGCCTGCATCCCGCGGTACTCGCGAGCTGCGGCCTGCAGGACGGGCATGGCCTCCGCATATCGCGACCGGGCGATGAGGACCGTGGCCCGTGCGTGCCCGGCCCAGGCGCGGAGCCCGGGGGTGTCGAAGACCGCGGCGGTCTCCTCCAGCTGGCTGCAGAGCCGATCCGCCTCGTCCTCGAGCCTCATCGCCAGGGCGATGTCGACGGCGGCCTGCAGCAGTCGTGCGCATGCGAGCGGGTCGCGCCCGGCCAGGGCCGCGCTCACGCCGGACCACGCGGCGTCCTTGTCTCCCGCTGCGTGCTGCAGCAGGGACTCACCGGGCTGGGGATCGGCTCCCAGTCGTCGCGCCCGCCCGTAGGCGGCCCGGGCGCCGGCGGTGTCCCCTCGCAACCGGCGGAGTTCGCCGAGTTGGTAGAACGCCTCGCCCGCCACCCAGTTGTTGCGGTCCACGAGCTCGGCCCCGCTTCTCTCGATCGCGTCCTCCGCGGCGGCCCAGTCCCCTTCGATGCTGGAGAGTTGCAGGCGGTGGATACGACAGATGCCCGAGTAGACCACGTCACCGGAGAACTGCTCGCACCACTGTTCGGTGGCGCGCGTCCACGCCCGCATCCGGTGCAGGTCGTTGACGTCGTAGCAGGCGTGGATGACGATGCAGTAGATCTCTCCGGCCCACTCAGGCGGCAGCCCGCCGGCGAGGACCGGCAGCATCGCCTCATCCAGCTGGGAGAACCCGGCGGCGGTCCTGCCGCTGCGCAGGTCCGCCAGGCCGGCGAGCACGAGGGAGAACGACGTGAGCGCCGGAGCGCGTAGACGCCGTCCCAGTTCGTCCAGTCGCGCGGCGGCCTCCCTGGCCGGACCGAGGTCGCGGACATCGAGCGTGAGGGCGGCGTCGAGGTAGAGCAGATAGCCGTGTTCCACGCCCTCGGGCAGGTCCTGCAGGATCCGGCGGGCACGGTTGGCCCAGCCGGAGGCGATCACCAGGTCGCCGCGGATGAACCAGACCAGTCCGACGTCCAGGGCCTTCCGGGCGGCGCCGAGCGCATCACCGGCGTCGTACAGCCGGTGGTAGACGTGCTCGACGATCTCCAGCGACTGCTTGACCCGCCCGGTCCACCACGCCGCTCCGCCGAGCAGGCCGAGGTCCTCGGAGGGAAGCCCCGCCTGTAGCCGTGCCTGCTCCAGCTGCTGGTATGCGGTCTGCCACTCCCCGCGCTCGTATGCCGCGCGTCCATCGGCAACCAGCTGGTCGAATTCCTCCATGGCGACCTCCGCATCAACGGTAGCTCCGCCGCTGTCCGACGGGAAGGTCAGCGTCCGGCCTCCGATGCCCGCCGGGAAGACTGACCGTCCCGCCGGCGGATGACGACCTCCGCCACGCCCAGGTTGATCATCCACCCCGCACCCATGAGCAGTGCCCGCAGCGTCACTCCGGGCGGACTGCCGAGGAGCTCCGGGACGATCAGGATCAGGGCCTGGGTGCCCGCGCCGAGTCCGATCGCGTAGGCGCGGGTCATCCACGCGCCGTGGGTCCTGGTGTCCCCGCGGACCACGGCGCGGACGCCGAGCACGAGGCCGAGGACCATCGCGGTCCCGAAGAGGAGCCTGAAGGCGAGGAGGAGCCGGCCGTCACCGGGCGGGAGCGCGGAGAAGCAGGCCATCCACAGGCCGGTGAGCGCCGCCACCAGCCCGGCAGGGAAGAGGATCCGGCCGGAGACCCTGTGCCAGCTCCGCCCGCCCCGCCGCAGGGAGGGGAGGAACTGGAAGGCTCCGAGCACGGTGTACAGGGTGGCGCCGAGGATGTGCAGGACGACGGGGACGGGGGACTCGACGAAGCGCGCGTTCCGCTCGGTGACCTCGGCCCCGCCGGCCAGTTCCGAGAGGCGGGCGGCGCCGGCCAGGACGGGGATGAGTCCCAGCAGGATCAGTCCCGCGGGGACCAGCCACGCCGGCCGATGCGGGGTGGTGCCCTGCGGCCCGGGTGCGGCTTCCGCGGCTCGTCGGGTGCTCGTCACGGCCGTCCTGCCCTTCTGCGCTGTCCGCCCCGCCGTGCGCCGGTGGTCCCGGTCCGATGTCGGAGGGCCGTCGGCCCGGGGTAGAGTGTACGGCGTACACTTCGTGGACATCAGCGTAGGTGTACGCTGTACACCCGTCAAGGGCCGGCCGGGAACGGGGAGATGATGGCAGGACACAGGACGTCGCCGCGGATGCGGTTGAGCAGGACCGCGGTACTCACCGCCGCTGTCGCCCTGGCCGACGAGCAGGGCGTGGGTGGCCTGAACATGCGCACACTCGCCGAGGACCTGGGGGTGGTGCCGATGGCGCTCTACAAGCATGTCTCCAGCAAGGAGGACCTGCTCGACGGCATGGTGGACGTGGTCGTGGCCGAGATCGATCCGCCGCTCGAGGGGCAGGAGTGGAGGGCCACCGTCCGGAGCCGGGTCCTCTCGGCCCGCACCGTCCTCCAGCGGCACCGCTGGGCGCGCCAGGTCCTCGAGACCCGGACCACCAGGACCCCGGCCGTGCTCGCCTATACGGACTCGTTCATCGGCATGTTCCTCGACCGGGGGTTCTCGGTCGACCTGACGCACCACGTCATGCATGCGCTGGGCAGCCGGATGTGGGGCTTCACCCAGGAACTCTTCGACGCTCCGGAGACCCCGGCAGGGGATGCTGCTGCCGACAGCGCGTCAGCAGGCTCGGCTCCCCCCGACGCCGCGCGGCTCGAGGCGATGGCCCGGCGGTTCCCGAACGTCCTCCGGATCGCGATGGCAGCGGCGCACGACGACGGCGTGGTCGGGCGCGGGTGCGATGACCAGTACGAGTTCGAATTCGCCCTCGACCTGCTGCTGGACGGCATCGAGGGCCTCCACGCCCGCGGCTGGACGTCGGCGCGGACGTAGCGCGCCGTCTCCGCCGGTCAGGGCGCGAGGCGCCAGCCGTCCGAGTCGACGTCCACCAGGAGTGGCGGCCCGCCCGGCAGCCCCCGGCGGCGGAGGGCGAGCGCGATGGCGTCGGCCGGCGCGGCGATGGCGAACGTCTCGCCCCGGAAGCGGTCCGCCGTCTCCTCGACGACGGCCGCCACGTCGCAGGGATCCGCCAGATCGAAACGGGCGGCGAGCCTGTGGCGGCCCAGCCAGGGCGGCGGCTCGGCGCCTGCGTCGAGGAGGATCGCCGTGGCCGGGCACTGCAGGTCCGTCATGGGCCGCTTCGTCCGGACGACGCACGGAACGACGCACGGGACGACGCACGGGACGACGCGCGGAAGGGGCGCGGGGTCCGGCGGCGCGTGAACTCCCCGACGGCGCGGCGGCAGGCGTCCCGGAGCTGGTCGGCGGATTCCGCCCACGAGTACGTCGCCGCCTGCTCCAGCCCCGCGCGGGAGGCCTCGGCCCAGCGGCCGGGATCGTCGAGGGACCGGACGGCGTCCGCGAGCGCACCGGGATCGTCGGGGTCCACGAACAGGGCCGCTGTCCCGCCGACCTCGCGGAAGATCGGGATGTCGCTGGCGATCACGGGAGTGCCGGCCGCCATCGCCTCGATGAGCGGGAGGCCGTAGCCCTCGGCCCGGGAGAGGGTCACGAGCGCGGTCGACCCACCGAGGAGATCCTCGTACTCGGCGTCGGTGACGCCGTCGTGGAAGACCACGCGCCCCGCCGCGGGGACGAGCGCCTCGAGCTCCGACCGGCGTGCGGGCGAGATCCTGCTCAGCAGGTGCAGTGTGTGCCCGGGGAGGGCCTCCATGGCGCGGACGATCGTCTCGACGTTCTTGTACGGCATGAAGGAACCCATGTAGAGCAGCGACGCGGACCGCGGCGCGGCGGGGTCGCGGCGCCGCCGCGTCGGCTGGGGTGCGTTGCCCACGAGCAGGACGGGCCGCCGGGTCAGCCGGTGGCGGCGCATCAGCTCCGCCGTCGTCGCGGAGATCGTGGCGACGACGTCCGCCCGGTCCAGCAGCAGCCGCTGGGGCCAGTAGGCGAGGTGGTAGAGCCGCCAGAGCGCGCGCACCGGCAGCGGCAGGAAGGACGGGGGCGCCGGATTCTGGTAGTAGATCAGGTCGTGCAGCGTGAGCACCAGGGGGTACCGGCGGCCCCAGGAGCCCATGGTCTGCATCGGGCAGACGACGACGTCGGGCTCCAGCCGGTTGATGCGTGCCGCGACGAACAGCTCCGCGGGGGAGAGCGGGCTGTTGATCAGCACGTGCGGGACCTCCGGCAAGAGGGCGAGCTGGCGGCGGTCGCTGATGAGCATCACGACGTCGTCGGTCGCGGCGAGCGCGGCGATCAGGCTCGCCCCGTACCGGCTGATGCCGTCGTGGTGGTCGGTACGGGTGAAGCGGGCGTCGAAGAGGATCCTCATGCGGGGACGGCCTCCAGGAATTTCCCGATCAGGAGTGCCGCCTCGCGCGGCTTCTCGTAGTGGACGAGGTGGCCGACGGCGGGGAGGATCTCGAGGGTCGCCGTAGGGATGAGCGCGGCGAGCTCCCGCTGGCTCTCCACCGACCCGATGTCGTCCTCCGCCGCGGCGACGAGCAGGACGGGCGGCTCCAGTGCGCGGGCGCGATCGCGGACGGTCCCGGAGATGGAGGCGCGGAAGGCCTCGAGGACCACCCGGCGGCTGGCGAAGGAGCTGAAGTAGGCGCGGTGCTGGTCGTGGATCCAGCGGCGGAGCGCCCGGTCCGTCGTCTTGGCCATGAAGGCGCTCATGCCGCGGACGATCGCGGGGTGGGAGAGCAGGGCCCGGCCCGCGGCCTCGGGCAGGCGGTCCGCTGCCACGTAGTAGGCCTCCGCGACACGGGACGCGGTGCGGCTCGGTCCTTCGAGGGCGGGGGCGCTGATGGGGTTGACCAGGATCAGGGCGGCCGCGAGGTCCGGAGCGAGCGCCACGGCCTCCGCCGCGACGATCGAGCCGAACGAATGCCCGAGCAGCACACGGGGCTCCGGGGCGAGGCGCCGCGAGCAGTCGGTGATGAAGCGCGCGTAGGCGCCGACGTCGTGCGTACCGGGCAGTTCCTCGCCCTGGCCGAAGCCGGGCAGGTCCGGCAGGAGGACGCGGTGGCGGGGCAGTTCCTCCACGAGGCGCAGCAGCCCGTGGTGGTCGCCGCGGAACCCGTGCACCATGACGATCGGCGGGCCCTGCGGGGCGCCGGGCGCCTCGATCGCCGGGAAGTCCCAGACGCGCTGGAGGGTGCCCTCCCATGCCAGGGTGTGCACGACGGCCTGCCGCATCAGCCCACCCTGTCAGGGTGCGAGCCGAAGCGCTGGTCGCGCTCCAGCGCGTCGAGTGCCGCGACCCGGCCGTCGTCGAGCCGGAACCCGAAGATGTCCAGGTTGGAGCTGATCCGCTCGCGCGAGCTGGCCTTCGGGATGGTCAGGATGCCGTGCTGCAGGTGCCACCGCAGGATCACCTGCGCGGGCGTGCGTCCCAGCTCGTCCGCGATCCGGGCGATGACCGGATCGGTGAGGACGTTGCCGCGCCCGAGCGGGCTCCAGGCCTGCGTCGCGATGCCGTGCTGCTCGTGGAAGGAGCGGAGCGCGCGCTGCTGCAGGTAGGGGTGCAGTTCGATCTGGTTGAGGACCGGGACCACCCCGGTCTCGGCGAGCAGGCGCTCGAGGTGGGCCTGCTGGAAGTTGGAGACGCCGATGGACCGGACGCGCCCGTCGGCCCGGAGCCGTTCGAGGGCCCGCCAGGAATCGACGTACAGGTCCCTGGACGGGCAGGGCCAGTGGATGAGGTACAGGTCGAGGTACTCGAGGCCCAGCAGCCGCAGGCTGGCGTCGAAGGCCCGGAGGGTGGCGTCGTACCCGTGGTCGTCGTTCCACACCTTGGAGGTGATGAAGAGGTCCTCGCGCTCGCCGGGGTAGGCCCGTGCGGCGGCGCCGACGCCGTCCTCGTTGCCGTACAGGGCCGCCGTGTCGAGGAGCCGGTACCCCGTGTCGAGCGCCGTCGAGCACAGTGCCGCGGTGTCCGCGGGCGGCACCTTGTAGACGCCGTACCCGATGACGTCGATCGAACGGCCATCGGCGAGCGGCGCGCGGGGGACGGAGGAGATCATGGGGGAACTCTACCGAGGCTGCGGGGCCCGTGGCGCCGCGGACGCCTCCGCGCGGGGCGCCCTGTGTCCTGCGGCCGGGGATACGCTGTCCCGCAATCGGGACAGCGCACCGTGCGCGGCCCGGAGGAGGCGGTCATGCGGCGATTCCCTGGCAGGCGCGCGACGACGACGGGGACCATGCGGGCCGTCCTGCAGGACGTCTTCGGTGGACCGGACGTGCTGCACCTCGGCGAGGTCCCGGTGCCGGACATCGCCGAGGACGAGGTGCTGGTGCAGGTGCGGGCGGCGGGTGTCGACAGGGGGGTCTGGCACACCATGACCGGCCTGCCCTACCTGGGACGGCTCGCCTTCGGTCTGCGTCGCCCCAAACATCCCGTCCCCGGCACGGATCTCGCGGGCGTCGTGGTCGCGGTCGGCGCACAGGTCACGCGCTTCGCCGTCGGCGACGACGTCTTCGGCGGCGGGCGGAGCACCTTCGCCGACTACGCCGCCGCCTCGGAGCAGTCCCTCGCGCACAAGCCGGCGGGCCTGTCCTTCACCCAGGCGGCGGCCGTCCCGGTGTCGGCGGTCACCGCCCTGAAGGCGGTGCAGGACGTCGGACGCGTCGTCGAGGGCCAGCAGGTGCTGATCCTCGGCGCCTCCGGCGGTGTCGGCAGCTACGCCGTCCAGCTCGCGAAGGCGGCGGGAGCGCACGTCACAGCGGTCTGCAGCGGCGCGAAGCGCGACTACGTGCTCGCCCTGGGTGCGGACCGCGCCGTCGACTACGAGTCCGGGGACTTCGCGGACGGGCGGGAGGCCTACGACGTGGTCCTCGACATCGGCGGGAACCCCTCGGTGGCGCGCCTCCGCCGATCCCTCACCCGCAGGGGCACCGCGGTCATCGTCGGAGGGGAAGGGGGCGGCCGGTTCACGGGCGGCCTGCACCGGCAGTTCGCCGCGCTCGCGCTGTCCCCGTTCGTTCCGCAGAGGCTGACGACGCTGCTGGCCCTCGTCCGGGCGGACGGCCTCGAGCGGCTCCTGCCCCTGATCGACGCCGGCGCGATCGTGCCCAGCATCGACCGGACGTTCGCGCTCGGCGAGGCCGCCCAGGCCCTGGACCATCTCGCGTCGGGAAAGGTCCGCGGGAAGATCGTCCTCACGCTCTAGCCGGACCGGCCCGGGGGCCGCCTGCTGCACGGGCGATCGGTGCGCGGTCCGGGCGTGCAGCCGGTCAGGCGTGCAGGAGGCGGCGGGCCGATCCCTCGTCGAGGATGAGGTCCGTCGCGAGGCCCGCGGCAAGGGCGCCGCGCAGGCCGTCGATCTTCGACTCGCCGGACACCACGCAGATGCGCCGCCGGACCCGGCTCAGGGCGTCGAGGTCCGGTCCCGTGCTGCGCCCGTTCAGGAGGATGTCGCGGTGGCTGCCATCGGCCCTGAAGAACATGGTGGCCACGTCCCCGACCACTTCGTCCCTCTCCAGGGTGTCGAGGTCCTCGCGGTCGAGGTACCCGCCGCTGTACACGTGGCTGGGGACCCCCGCACCGATGGAACCGACACCGAAGATCGCCATGGTCATCCGGCGCTGCAGATCGAGGATGCGCCGGACACTGCGCTCGTCCCACATCGCCGTCTTCGTCTCCGCGTGGTCGAAGAACGCGGGCACGGGGAACTGCTCCACGCGGGCCCCGTAGGCCTGCCCGAAGCGGCGCAGGATCTCGCTCGCATACGTGATGCCGGTGGTCTGGGTGTTGCCTGCCCCGTTGAGCTGGACGATCGTGCTGTCATGGGTCTGCTTGCGCGTGAGATGGTGGCTGACCGCGCTGAGCGTCGAGCCCCAGGCGACGCCGATGATCGCGTTGGAGTCGACGAGCGGCCCGATGGTCCTGGCCGCCTGGATCGCCACGCGGTCGAGCACCTCGGAGTCGTTCACGGAATCCGCCACCGGCACCACATGCGCCTCCACGGCGAAGCGGCGCCGGATCTGCTGCTCCAGTGCGGGCGCCCGCTCGGACGGATTGTTGACCTGGATCTGCACCAGCCCGGTCTCCCGGGCCATCGAGAGGAGCCGTGACACGGTGGACCGCGACGTGCGCAGTTCCCGGGCGATGGCGTTCATGGTCAGGTCCTGCAGGTAGTACATCTGGGCGGCCCTCAGGGCGTCCCGGGACCGGGACCCCGGCGAGCGCTCCCGTGCCGGCTCGTCCGCCTCGATACTGCCCCTCGTCGTCGTCATTCCGTCAGTGTGACCCCGGCTGCACGTTTGTGCAATGCGGTTGACTGCTATTCCCAGTGCTCGAAGAATGAGGAGTGCAGTAACCAATCCCGACATTGACGTTACGGAGTAGTACCTTGAGCATTCCAGCCGACCGGATCAACGGTGAAGGCACGATGACATCGACCCGCAAGGTGGTGCAGGAGCTCCGGGACACCCCCCGGGCAACGGTCCTGATCATCGGTGGCGGCATCAACGGGGTCGGTACGTTCCGCGACCTCGCACTCCAGGGGATCGATGTCGCGCTCGTCGAGCGCGGCGACTACTGCCAGGGCGCATCTGGCGCGTCCTCGCACATGATCCACGGAGGCATCCGGTATCTCGAGAACGGCGAGTTCCGCCTGGTCCAGGAGTCCGTCGTCGAGCGCAACGCACTCATGCGCATCGCCCCCCACTACGTGAAGCCCCTGCAGACCACCATCCCGATCTACACGACGTTCTCGGGCATCCTCTCCGCTCCCATGCGCTTCCTGACGCACCGCCAGGGCAAGCAGGTCGAGCGCGGCGCCGTGCTCATCAAGGCCGGTCTCACCATGTACGACTTCTTCTCGCGCGACGGCGGCAACGTCCCCCGCCACTCGTTCGTCGGCCGCAAGAAGGCCCTCGCCGCGATGCCCGACGTCCGCAAGGACATCAAGTACGCGGCGACCTACTTCGACGCCTCGGTGCACAACCCCGAGCGCCTGACCCTCGACGTCCTGCGCGACGGGAAGGTCGCCAACCCGGCCGCCCGCGCCGCGAACTACGTCAGCGCCATCGGCACGGGCGAGGACGGCGTGCTGCTGCGCGACGAGCTCACCGGCGAGACCTTCTCCTTCCAGGCCGACGTCGTCGTCAACGCCACCGGCGCGTGGACCGACGGAACCAACGCCACCCTCGGCACGGAGACCCGCTTCATGGGCGGCACCAAGGGCTCGCACATCGTGCTGGACCACCCTGAGCTGCTCAAGGCCTGCAACGGCACCGAGATCTTCTTCGAACACGTCGACGGGCGGATCGTCCTGATCTACCCCATGGGCGATCGCGTCCTGGTCGGTACCACGGACATCGACGTGGACGTCAACGAGCAGGCCGTGTGCACCGACGAGGAGATCGACTACTTCTTCGAGCTGATCGGGCACGTCTTCCCGGACATCAAGGTCTCCAACGAGGACATCGTCTACAGCTTCTCGGGTGTGCGCCCCCTGCCGCGGCATGACGAGACGCAGCCCGGTTTCGTCTCGCGGGACTACCGCATCGAGAAGCGCGAGGAGAAGCTCGGCGACCGGAAGGTCACGACGCTGAGCCTCGTCGGCGGCAAGTGGACCACGTTCCGCGCACTGTCGGAGCACCTCACCGACGAGACCCTGGCCGCCCTCGGCGCCACGCGCAGGACCTCGACGGCGGGTGTGGCGATCGGCGGGGGCCTGGACTTCCCGACCGACGAGGCCGCCGAGCGTGCCTGGGTCAGGAAGGCCGTGCGCCCCGGAGTCGACGAGGCCCGCGTCGAGGTGCTGCTGACCCGCTACGGGACACGCGCCACGGACGTCATCGAATACGTGACTGCGGGCCCCGACAGGGTGTTCAATTCCACGAAGGAGCTGAGCACGCGCGAACTCGCCTACATGGTGGAGAACGAGCAGATCGGCCACCTGATCGACGTCCTGATCCGCCGTACATCGCTCGCCTTCCGGGGACTCGTCACCGGCGAGCTGCTCGCGGAACTCGCCGACACCCTGGCGCCCCTGCTCGGATGGGATGCAGCGCGATCCGCATCCGAGGTCAAGCTCGCCGAGAAGGTCCTCGCGGACGCGCACCGGGTGCACGTCAAGAACTTGACGCCGTAGCGGCACCCGCCGCATCGGGGTCGAACCGCAGCTTCCAGCAGCGGTGCAGTGCCAACGGCAGTGGTTGCCGGGGGGAAGCGAACGGGTGCCGTCGAGGCGGCGGCACCCTTCGACAAGTGAATAGACAAAGGAGTCAAAGATGTCTCTGGACGTATTCGTAGCCGAAACATTCGGCACATTCATGCTGCTGTTGCTCGGTACCGGGGTGGTCGCGAACGTCGCGCTCGCCCGGACCAAGGGCAACAACGGCGGTTTTCTCATGGTCAACTTCGGGTGGGGGCTCGCCGTCTTCGCCGGTGTCTACGTCGCCGCGCTGTCCGGCGCCCACCTGAACTTCGCCGTCACAATGGGCCTCTGGGTCAACTCCGACGTCGCCGAGTTCGCCCCCGGCGTCGACAAGGACTTCGTCAACGCCATGGGCTACCTCGCCGCACAGATGCTCGGCTCCATCCTCGGCGCCGTCTTCTGCTGGCTCGCCTACAAGCAGCACTTCGACGAGGAGCCCGAGCCCGCCAACAAGCTCGGCGTCTTCTCGACCGGTCCCGCCATCCGGAACTACGGCTGGAACCTCGTCACCGAGATCATCGGCACCTTCGTCCTCGTGTTCGTGATCCTGTCCTTCGGCAGTACCCCGTCCGGTCTCGGCCCGCTCGCCGTCGCACTCCTCGTCGTCGGCATCGGCGCCTCGCTCGGTGGTCCCACGGGCTACGCCATCAACCCGAACCGCGACCTCGGCCCCCGTATCGCCCACGCCCTGCTGCCCATCAAGGGCAAGGGCGGCAGCGACTGGGGCTACGCGTGGGTCCCGGTCGTCGGGCCGATCATCGGCGGCGTCCTCGCAGGCATCGTCATCCAGTACGTCTCTTTCCCGCCCGCAGCCTAGGGAGCATCGCCTCGGGCGGCCCCAGGGCCGCCCGCTTCTCCACGTCGTCATCCAATGAAGGAGTAAGACATGTCGCAGCAGTACGTCATCGCCATCGACCAGGGCACCACTTCCAGCAGGGCCATCGTGTTCGACCACAAGGGCGATATCGTGTCCTCCGGGCAGAAGGAGCACGAGCAGATCTTCCCGAAGGCCGGCTGGGTGGAGCACGACCCCGCCGAGATCTGGAACAACACCCGCGAGGTCATCGGCAACGCGTTGGCGAAGGCCAACCTCACCCGGCACGACATCGCCGCCGTCGGCATCACCAACCAGCGTGAGACCGCCGTCGTCTGGGACAGGACCACCGGCCAGGCCGTGTACAACGCCATCGTCTGGCAGGACACACGGACCCAGAACATCGTCGACGAGCTCGCCCAGGACGGCGGCGTCGAGCGCTACAAGGCCAAGGTCGGCCTCCCGCTGGCCACCTACTTCTCCGGCACCAAGATCAAGTGGATCCTCGACAACGTCGAGGGTGCGCGTGCGAAGGCCGAGGCGGGCGACCTCCTGTTCGGCAACACCGACTCGTGGGTCACCTGGAACCTGACGGGCGGCACCGACGGCGGCGTGCACATCACCGACGTCACCAACGCCTCCCGCACGCTGTTCATGGACCTCGAGACGCTGTCCTGGGACGAGTCGAT
The DNA here is from genome assembly GCF_023100725.1 of Arthrobacter antioxidans. Lineage (NCBI taxonomy): Bacteria > Bacillati > Actinomycetota > Actinomycetes > Micrococcales > Micrococcaceae > Arthrobacter > Arthrobacter antioxidans. Next base: position 2,032,730 of record NZ_CP095501.1, on the reverse strand, counting down.
CCTCGCCGACTTCGGGGTCCCGCGCTCGATGATGCCCGAGATCAAGTCCTCCTCGGAGGTCTACGGCACCGTCCACACCTCGCAGCTCCTCCGCGAGGTGCCGGTCGCCGGCATCCTCGGCGACCAGCAGGCCGCGACGTTCGGCCAGGCCGCCTTCGAGAAGGGCGGTGCGAAGAACACCTACGGCACCGGCAACTTCATGATCGTCAACACCGGCGAGGAGATCGTCCACTCGAAGAACGGCCTGCTGACGACCGTCTGCTACAAGCTCGGGGACGCGAAGCCGGTCTACGCGCTCGAAGGGTCGATCGCCGTCACCGGTTCGCTGATCCAGTGGCTCCGGGACAACCTGGGCATCATCAAGAGCGCGCCCGAGGTGGAGCAGCTCGCGACGACGGTCGAGGACAACGGCGGCGTCTACATCGTCCCCGCGTTCTCCGGCCTCTTCGCACCGTACTGGCGTTCCGATGCCCGCGGCGCGATCGTCGGCCTGACCCGCTTCGTGAACAAGGGTCACATCGCCCGTGCCGCACTGGAGGCGACGGCTTTCCAGACCCGCGAGGTGCTGGACGCGGCCAACGCCGACTCCGGGGTGAACATGGAGGACCTCAGGGTCGACGGCGGCATGGTCGCCAATGACGCCCTGATGCAGTTCCAGGCGGACATCCTCGGCATCCCGGTCATCCGTCCGAAGGTCACGGAGACCACGGCCCTCGGCGCCGCCTACGCCGCGGGCCTCGCCGTCGGCTTCTGGAAGGACACCGACGAGCTCGCGACCAACTGGGCCGAGGACAAGCGCTGGAATCCGGCGATGGACGACGCCGAGCGCGACCGTCAGCTCCGCATGTGGAAGAAGGCCGTCACGAAGACCTTCGACTGGGTCGACGAGGACGTGCGCTAGCACGGGTGGATCGAGGGGATCCCCGGTCCGTCGTCCGACGGACCGGGGATCCCCTCTCCATGCGGTACCGCGGCCGGACACCGTCCCGCCCGCACTGCTAAAGTGAAGGCATGCTGCGCGCCATGCTCCTTACGTAGCCGCACGGTTTCCGCCGTGCGGCCAGCCCCTCCCGTCTGCGAGGGGCTTTTGTGTGTCCGGCGCAGGGACCGTCCCCGTCGCCGCCAGCGGCCGCCGGGGCGCAGCACGAGCCGGACGGCGACGCATCACCGCAGAACCACGTTCCACCGACAGGACAGGCCAAGATACAGTGAGCAGCAACCCCGAGGTCGCTCAGCCGGACGACAACACCTACGATTTCACGGCCATCGAGGCGAAGTGGCCGGCGGTCTGGGACAGGCTCCAGGCGTTCGCCCCGGCCGACGACGGGTCGCGCGAGCGGCGCTACGTGCTGGACATGTTCCCCTACCCGTCGGGCGACCTGCACATGGGCCACGCCGAGGCGTTCGCCATGGGCGACGTCGCGGCGCGCTTCTACCGGCAGAAGGGCTTCGACGTCCTGCACCCGATCGGCTGGGACTCGTTCGGTCTCCCGGCCGAGAACGCGGCGATCAAGCGCAACGCGCACCCCGCCGAGTGGACGTACGCGAACATCGAGACCCAGGCGAACTCCTTCCGTCGCTACGCGATCAGCGCGGACTGGGACCGCCGGCTGCACACCTCGGACCCGGAGTACTACCGCTGGACGCAGTGGCTGTTCGTGCGGTTCTTCCAGAAGGGCCTGGCGTACCGCAGGGACTCGCCGGTGAACTGGTGCCCGAAGGACCAGACGGTGCTGGCGAACGAGCAGGTCATCAACGGCGCCTGCGACCGCTGCGGGACCCTGGTCACCAAGAAGAGCCTGAACCAGTGGTACTTCAAGATCACGGACTACGCGGACCGCCTGCTCGACGACATGGACCAGCTCAAGGGCCATTGGCCGGAGCGCGTGCTCGCCATGCAGCGCAACTGGATCGGCCGGTCCGAGGGGGCCCACGTCCGCTTCCGGATCGGGGCCGACGGCGATCTTCCGGACACCGACGTCGCCGTCTTCACGACGCGACCCGACACCCTGTACGGGGCCACCTTCTTCGTCGTCGCGGCGGACGCCGACCTGGCGCTCGAGCTGGTCACCCCGGAGCACCGCGCCGCCCTCGACGCGTACCGCGAGCAGGTCAAGGGGCTCTCGGAGATCGAGCGGCAGGCCACCGAGCGGGAGAAGACGGGCGTCTTCACCGGACGGTACGCCGTCAACCCCCTCAACGGCGAGAAGCTGCCCGTGTGGGCGGCGGACTACGTGCTGGCCGACTACGGCACCGGCGCGATCATGGCCGTCCCCGCGCACGACCAGCGCGACCTCGACTTCGCACGGACCTTCGACCTGCCCGTCCGCACCGTCGTCGACACCGGCGCCGAGGACGCCGCCGCCACCGGGATCGCGACGACGGGCGAGGGCACCCTCGTCAACTCGGGGGAACTGACCGGCCTGGACAAGGCGACCGCCATCCGCCGCGCCGTCGACCTGATCGAGGCGCAGGGCACCGGCGAGCACACCATCAACTACCGGCTGCGCGACTGGCTGCTGTCGCGGCAGCGCTTCTGGGGCACGCCCATCCCGATCATCCACTGCCCCACCTGCGGAGAGGTCCCCGTCCCCGACGAGCAGCTGCCGGTCACGCTGCCCGAGGGACTCCGGGGGGAGTCCCTGGCCCCGAAGGGCACCTCGCCGCTGGCCGCCGTCGAGGAATGGGTCAACGTGGCATGCCCGTCCTGCGGAGGCGCCGCGAGGCGGGACACCGACACCATGGACACCTTCGTGGACTCCTCCTGGTACTACCTGCGCTTCATCGACCCCCACCTGGACACCGCACCGTTCGACACCGAGGCCGTCAACCGCTGGCTGCCGGTGGGACAGTACGTGGGCGGCGTCGAGCACGCCATCCTCCACCTGCTCTACAGCCGGTTCTTCACGAAGGTCCTGTTCGACCTGGGCATGGTCTCCTTCACGGAACCCTTCAGCGCGCTGCTCAACCAGGGCCAGGTGCTCAACGGTGGCAAGGCGATGAGCAAGTCCCTCGGCAACGGCGTGGATCTCGGCGAGCAGCTCGACCGCTTCGGTGTCGACGCCGTCCGGCTCACCATGGTGTTCGCCTCGCCGCCGGAGGACGACGTCGACTGGGCGGACGTCTCGCCGTCGGGCTCCGCGAAGTTCCTGGCCCGCGCGTGGCGGCTCGGCGGCGACGTGACGAGCGCCGTCGGCGCGGACCCGTCGGCGGGTGACCGGGCGCTGCGCTCCGTGACCCACCGGACGGTCGCCGACGCCTCCGAGCTGATGGAGGCCAACAAGTTCAACGTCGTCATCGCCAAGCTGATGGAACTCGTCAACGCGACGAGGAAGGCGATCGACTCCGGGGTGGGCGGCGGGGATCCGGCCGTCCGCGAGGCGGCGGAGGCCGTCGCCGTCATCCTCGGGCTCTTCGCGCCCTACACGGCCGAGGACCTGTGGGAGCGGCTCGGGCACGAGGCGACCGTGGCCACGGCGGGCTGGCCCGTCGTCGACCCGGGCCTGCTGACGCAGGACTCCGTCGTCGCCGTCGTGCAGGTGCAGGGCAAGGTGCGCGACCGCCTCACGGTCTCGCCGGACATCGACGAGGACGCCCTCCGCGAGCTGGCGCTGGCCAGCGAGCAGGTGCAGCGTGTCCTGGACGGCCGCGGCGTTCGGACGGTCATCGTGCGCGCGCCCAAGCTGGTCAACATCGTCCCCGCCTGATGGGGTCCCGATGAGCCGGGCATCGACGGACGGCGGATCGGACGGCGGCGTGCCGTGCGCATAGCCGTCGTCACCGATTCCGCCGCGGGCTTCCCGCCCGACTGGCGCCTGCCCGGGGCGCCCGCCGAGGGGATCGAGGTGGTCCCGATGCCGGTGCTCGTGGGCGACGAGATCCTCACCGGCGAGTACGACGACGTCACCGCGCCGCTGATGATGGCCCTCGCCGCCGGGGCGGACGTGCGCACCTCGCGGCCGTCGCCCGGTCAGTTCGACAGGCTGTACGGGCGGCTCGAGGACGACGGCTACGACGGCATCGTCTCCGTGCACCTCTCGGGGCTGCTGTCCGGGACGGTGGACGCGGCGCGGCTCGCGGCCTCCCGGGCGGCGCTGCCCGTCGAGGTCATCGACACGCGGACGGCCGCCATGGCGCAGGGCCGGGCCGCCCTCGCCGCCCTCGCGGCCGCCCGCCGCGGCGGGGACCTGCAGGCCTCGGCCGCCGCCGCCGCCATCGCGGCGCGCGGGTCGGCGCTCTACTTCTACGTCCCGAACCTCGAGCAGCTGCGGCGCGGGGGGCGGATCTCCGGCGCCGCCGGCTGGCTCGGGACGCTGCTCTCCGTCCGGGTGATCCTCCATGTAGTGGGCGGGCGCCTGGTGCCGCTGGAACGGATGCGCTCGGCCGCCCGGGGGATCCAGCGGCTGCAGGAACTGGCCGAGGCGGACGTCGCGCGCCGGGGCGGGGGAGTCCTGCTGACCGTGCACCACTTCGGCAACGAGGAGGAGGCCGCATCCCTCGTCCAGCGGCTCGAGCTCTCCGTCGGGGCGGGGCAGGTCTCCCTGGCACCCTGCCCCGCTGTGCTCGCCGCCCATGCCGGTCTCGGCGTCGTGGCCGTCACGGTCAGTGGGGAGCAGACCGGCCCCGCCTGAGGGCGGCGGGACCTGCCGGAGATGTCCACATAGCCGCATCGGCCCCCGGGCGCCGACCGCCCCCTTCCTAGGGTGGCTGCATGGGAAAGCACCGATGGCCGACAGCCGGGGACGCCGGGGCGCCGCCGCGCCGCACCCTCCCACCCGACGAGCCCGACGGCGATGCCGTGGATGGTCATCGCCCCGCCTGCGGGGACGACGGCGAACCTCCCCGGCCCGGGGGTGTCCGGTGGCGCGTCGCGCGCTCCGCCGCGCTCGTGTTCCTCGGCGTCGCGCTGGCGGTCGGAGCGGCGCTGTTCCTCGTCCGGAGCTCGGAGCCGTCGGCCGCCGCGGTATCGGTGCAGCTCGACGCCCGTCCCACGGGTCCAGACGGTGACGGTGCGTCGGATACCGGCTCCCGTTCGGCCGCACGGGGTACGGGTGGCGCTGATCGAAACGCTGTGGAGGAGGATCCAAGCCAGGCTGAGGGCTCTTCGCCCGACGGAAGCTCGCTCCAGGGCGGCCGGGGCGGGCCGGCTGCGGCGGCCGGGACGGGCGCAGGGGAGGCCCCGGTGATCGTGTACGTCACCGGGGCGGTGGCGACGCCCTGCGTCATCACGGTTCCTGCCGGCACCCGCCTCGTCGAGGTCATCGAGCGCGCGGGCGGCGCCCTCCCGGAGGCCGACCTCGAAGGGATCAATCTCGCCGGCATCCCGACCGACGGTCAGCACATCCATCTCCTGGCGGTGGGCGAGGAGCCGCGCCCCGGCGTCGGGGAGCCGCCCGTGCCCGCCCCTGCCGGTGGACCGGGACCCCGGACCGGTCCGGACGCCAGCGGTGCCGACGGTGCGTCGCCGGGGATCATCGACATCAACACCGCCACGCTGGCGCAGATCGAGACGCTCCCAGGGGTGGGGCCCGTCCTCGGGCAGCGGATCATCGACTGGCGGGACGAGCACGGCCCCTTCGCCCAGGCCGCCGACGTCGACGCCGTGCCCGGCATCGGTCCCGCGCTGCTCGAGGGGATGCTGCCCCTCGTCACGGTCCGGTGAGCGGGGCGACCCTGCCCGCCACGACCTCCGGCGGCGGATCGGGGCGGGACCGGCCTCCCGGCGCCGTGCCGGACCACGCCGTGCCGAACTACGCCGTGCCGGACCACGCCGTGCCGGACCACGCCCTGCCGGACCACGCCCTGCCGGACGGCACGGCGTCGGACCGCGCCGTGTCGGAGCGGCGGCGCCCCCCGCGCTGGAGAGGCGATCTCAGGCTCGTGCCCTCCGCGGCGGCCGCGTGGATCGCCGCCGCGGCCGCCGTCCACGGCGGAGCGACCGGCGCGACGGCGGCCGGTCTCCTCGCCGCCGCGGCCGGCCTCGTCATCGGGTGCGTGCTCCTCCTGGCGCCTCGCGGGCGGGCGCCCACGGCGGTGGTGGTATCGGTACAGGCCCTCGCCCCGGCCGCCGCGCTGGCGCTCGTCCTGCTGGCCGCGGGCGGCAGCCTCGCCCGGGCCGAATCCGGACCGGTCGACCGCGCGGTGCGGGCCGGGATACCGTTCACCGCGATCCTGCGGATCTCGGGCGAGCCGACGCTCCTGCCGGCCGGTGCCTCCGGTGGCGGCGACCGCTATCTGGTGGACGCCGACGTGATCGGGGGCGTCCTTCAGGGACGACGCTTCGCCGCCACGACGCCGGTCGTGGTCCTTGCTTCGGAGCGGTGGGGCGGCATGGGGACCGGAGACACGGTGCGCGTGCTGGGGACCGCGAAGCCGTCCGACCGTCCCGGCAGGGCGAGGGCCGTCTTCCTGCCCGCCAGTGCACCGAGTGTCGACGAGGCGGGCGGGTGGCTGGGCTACACCGATCGACTGAGGACCCGGTTCCGGGAGCTCTCGCTGCGCGACGGCCGCGACGGAGGACTGCTCCCGGGGATGGCACTCGGTGACAGGACGGGCCTGGACCCGGGCCTGGGGGATGCCATGAGGACGACCGGCCTGACGCACCTGACGGCCGTGAGCGGGGCGAACTGCTCCTACGTCGTGGCCTTCGCCTTCCTGGCCCTGCGTCTCGTGCGCGCCCCGCGGCTGCCGGCGGCCCTGGGCGCCGTGATCGCCCTCGTGGGCTTCGTGCTGCTGGTGCGGCCCGAACCGAGTGTCCTCCGCGCAGCGGTGATGGGCGCCATCGGTGTCGCGGCCGTCCTGTCCGGGCGCGGCAGGGTGTCGCTGACCCTCCTGATGCTGTCCGTCATCGTCCTGCTCGCAGCGGATCCCTGGCTGTCCGTGTCCTACGCCTTCGTGCTGTCGGTCGCCGCGACCCTGGGCCTCGTCACCGCCGGACCCCGGGTGTCGGAGACCCTCCAGCGGGTGATGCCGCGACCCGCCGCCCAGCTGCTGGCGATCCCGCTGACGGCGCAGCTGTTCTGCACGCCCGTCCTCGTGCTGATCCAGCCCACGCTCCCGCTGTACTCACTGCCCGCGAACGTCCTCGCATCGCCCGTGGTCCCCGCGATCACGCTGCTGGGCATGCTCGCCGTCCTGGCGCTCGTCGGTGCACCGGCCCTGGCGCCGCCGCTGATCGGCTCCGCCCAGTGGGGTACGCGGTGGGTGGCCCGCGTGGCGGAGGTGCTGTCCACCGGCCCGGGCGCGGCCGTGCCGTGGCTCCCCGGAGTACCCGGAGCAGCCGCCGCGGCGGTGGTGTCGCTGGCGGTCCTGCTGATCCTGGCAGCCCGGGGACCGGCCGTTGCCGCCCGGGGACGCACCGTCGGCCGCCGGCGACGTTCGTCCCTGGCGGCCGGCTCTCCGGGACAGCGGCCCATGGCTCCCGCGCGGGCCCGCCGCAGCCGGACGACGGCGGTCGTCCTCGCGGTCCTGGTCCTGTGCCTGGTCGCCGCAGCCGTCGTCCGGGTGAGGGCGGGACCCGCGGCAGAGGAGTGGGACCTGGCGATGTGCGACGTCGGCCAGGGGGACGGCATGGTGCTGGAGACGACGCCGGGCCACGCACTGGTCGTCGATGCCGGACCCGACCCGGATGCCATGGACCGCTGCCTGGACGCCCTGCACGTGGAGGTGATCGATGCCCTCGTCATCACCCACCTGCACGACGACCACTACGGCGGCGTCGAGGGCGTCGTCCGCGGACGGACCCTCGCCGCCCTCTACTACTCCAGCGGCGAGGACGGCCTTCCGCCGGCGGTGACCCGGGCGGCGGCCGCGAGCGGCGTCGCCCCGGAGCGGCTGGACGCCACGACGACCCTCGACCTCGCCCCGCTCCGGGTCGACGTCCTCTGGCCCACGACGACGGCGGATCTGACGGAGGAGAACAACGCGAGCGCCGTGCTGGAGGTGGAGGTCCCGGCCCCCGACCGTCCGATCAGGATCCTGCTGACCGGCGACCTCGAGGAGGACGCCGCCGCGGCGCTGCTCGGCGTCGATGCCGGCCTCGCGGACAGGGGGGTCGACATCCTCAAGATCGCCCACCATGGGGCGAGGAACGGGGGCACGACGCTGATCGACGCACTCGGCCCGCGACTGGCGCTCATCTCGGCGGGTCAGGACAACGAGTACGGCCACCCGCATCCGGGCATCCTCGACGCGCTCCGCCGGGCAGGGATCGTGGCGGCCCGAACGGACGAACTGGGGTCCTTCACGGTGGACGTCGTCGGCGCGACCGTCGAAGTCCGCCCGCTCCGATGACGCTTCCCGGACCGGGAGGACGGCGACTTTGAGGCGCGTCGGCGCCGTGCAACAGTAGGAGGTGTTTCGAAGGAAGGAACCCCGCCACGTGGCAACCAGATCACCGGCCGGCCGGACCGGCGCCGCCCATCAGCAGACATCCTCCTGGCGCGAGGTGCAACCGGCGGGAGTCGTCCTGCTCGCCGGCCCGGAGGACTATCTCGCATCGAAGGCGGCAGAGTCCATCCGGCAGCAGGTCCGGACGGCGCAGCCCGAAGCCGAGCTGGTCCGTTTCGACGCCGGATCCTACGAAGCGGGCCATCTGACGATGCAGGCGAGCCCGTCACTGTTCGGGGACTGGAAGATCATCGAGGTGGCCGGGCTGGCGCAGATGAGCGACGCCTTCCTGGTCGACGCGCTGTCCTACCTCGCCGACCCGGCACCCGACGTCGTGCTGGTGCTGCGCCACTCGGGCGGCAACCGCGGGAAGAAGCTGCTGGACGCGATCAAGGCCGCCCGGGCCACCGTGGTCGACTGCCAGCCGCTGAAGAAGGACGGCGAGAAGGCCGAATTCGTCACGACCGAGTTCCGCCTCGCGCGCCGGCGCATCGACCCGGATGCCGTCCGGGCCCTCGTCGCCGCCGTCGGATCGCAGCTACCGGAGCTCGCGGCCGCCTGCCAGCAGCTCATGGCCGACATGACCGGTGACGTCACCGTCGAAACGGTGGAGAAGTACTACGGAGGACGCGTCGAGGCGACGGGCTTCAAGGTCGCCGATGCGGCGCTGGCGGGACGCACGGCCCAGGCGCTGTCCATGCTGCGCCACGCCCTGGCCACGGGCGCCGACCCCGTCCCCATCGTCGCCGCCCTCGCGATGAAGGTCCGGGCCGTGGCGAAGGTCCACGGTGTTCGGGGCTCCTCCATGCAGCTGGCCAAGGACCTGGGCATGGCCCCCTGGCAGGTGGACCAGGCGCGGAAGGAAGCGCAGCGCTTCAGCCCCGACGCCCTCGCCCGCTGCGTGCGGGCCCTCGCTGAGGCCGATGCCCAGGTGAAGGGCGAGTCCCGGGACCCCGTCTACGCGGTCGAGCGTGCGGTCACCGTCATCGCGCTCGGAGACGGCTGACCGGGCACCCGCGGTCCCGGAACGACGACGCCCGAGGAACGACGAAGGGCCGGCCCCGTGAGGAGCCGGCCCTTCGTCGAAGGTTCCGCAGCTTAGAGCGCGTTGACCTTCTTGGAGATCGCGGACTTGTGGTTCGCTGCGTTGTTCTTGTGCAGCACACCCTTGGTGACAGCCTTATCGAGCTTGCGGCTGGCCGCCTGCAGCGCCGTAGCGGCAGCATCCTTGTCCGCGCCATCGACGGCCGTGTTCACGGCGCGGATGGCGGTCTTGAGCTCGGATTTGACCGAGTTGTTACGCTGCCTCGCCTTTTCGTTGGTGAGGATGCGCTTCTTCTGGGACTTGATATTTGCCACGTATGAGAACTTTCTTTGTATTGCGGACTGGTCGTGAGGGTAGTTCGGCCAACCGAAGACTGAGCGGCGTGGGGATACCGTGTGGCGATCGGCCAAAGTGCCCGAAGACCTGCGCGGACACACAGCTATACAGATTAGCAGAAACCTGCCCGCAACCCGAGCGACCCGGCGTCTGACCCCGGTTCCGGCCGCGGCAGGGGCAGCTGCCCGGCGACGCGTCCGTCAGCCGAGCAGGTGCGCGGGGACCTCCGCGACAACCCGTTCGTAGCGCGGACGCGGAAGGACGGCGCCCTCCCTCCTGATGTCGTCCGGCAGGATGCGGAGCAGGCGGTCGACCCTCACCTCGCTCGGGCGCCCCTGCCGGTCCCACGCCCCCGTCCCGATGTCGACGTAACGGTCGTCATGGTCGCCGGCGTTGTTGCGGTCCCGGCTCGTCAGCATCAGGCCGAGCAGGGTGCCGCCCTCCCGGCCCACCAGCAGCACGGGTCGGTCCTTCCCCTGCGACGGGTCGTCCTCGTACGGCACCCAGGTCCACACGATCTCCCCGGGATCGGGCTTGCCGTCCGCGGTGGGGGAGTACGCGAGCAGGGCCGTCCGGCGACCGCCCCGGGCGGACGGGGACGGGGAGGTCCCCGAGCGTCCGGCCGGCCGACGTCGGGCGGGGGCGCCCGTCCGTTCGGCGGGCGCGGTGCTGCTGACGGCGCGGACGACGCGGTTCGCGAGGGACAGGAAGGAACGCAGGGTGATCGCCATGATCGAATCCTAGCGAGCAGACCCGCCGTGCCGGCGAGCGGGCGGCCCCGCGGGCGGCGGCCGCCGATGCGGGCGATTGCCGTAGCCACGCGGCGTCATGGGACACTAGGGGAGGCCGCCGCGGACCGGTGCCACCGGACCCGGGCCCGCCCGCCCGGCCACCGCACGCCGGACCCGTTCCATGCACGACCCCGTTCCGTCCAGAGACCCTGTTCCGCAAGAGTGAGGAAGCTACGTGTCACCCATGGCCCGCACCGCTCCGGTGCCTGCCGCCACCGATCCGGCGATCATCAGGAATTTCTGCATCATCGCCCACATCGATCACGGGAAGTCCACGCTGGCCGACCGCATGCTGCAGCTCACGGGAGCCGTCGAGCAGCGGGACATGAAGGCGCAGTACCTCGACCGGATGGATATCGAGCGCGAGCGAGGCATCACCATCAAGTCCCAGGCGGTCCGCCTGCCCTGGGAGGTCGACGGCACCGCCTACGCGCTCAACATGATCGACACTCCCGGCCACGTGGACTTCACCTATGAGGTGTCGCGGTCCCTCGCCGCCTGCGAGGGCGCGGTCCTCCTCGTCGACGCGGCGCAGGGCATCGAGGCCCAGACCCTCGCGAACCTCTATCTCGCGATGGAGAACAACCTCACGATCATCCCGGTGCTGAACAAGATCGACCTGCCCGCGGCCCAGCCCGAGAAGTACGCGGCGGAACTGGCGAGCCTGATCGGCGGCGAACCGGAGGACGTGCTGAGGGTGTCCGGGAAGACCGGCATGGGCGTCGAGGTGCTCATGGACAAGATCGTCCGCGACCTGCCCGCGCCCACCGGGAACCCGGATGCACCAGCCCGCGCCATGATCTTCGACTCGGTCTACGACACCTACCGCGGCGTCGTGACCTACGTCCGGGTCGTCGACGGCAAGCTGAGCCCTCGCGAGCGCATCCAGATGATGTCCACGCGGGCCAGCCACGAGCTGCTCGAGATCGGCGTCAGCTCGCCGGAGCCCAAGCCGTCGAAGGGCCTCGGCGTGGGCGAGGTGGGCTACCTCATCACCGGCGTGAAGGACGTCCGCCAGTCCAAGGTCGGCGACACCGTCACCAACCTGGCCAAGCCGGCAGCGGAGTCGCTGGGCGGGTACCAGGACCCGAAGCCCATGGTCTTCTCCGGCCTCTACCCGCTGGACGGCACCGACTACCCCGTGCTGCGCGACGCCCTCGCGAAGTTCACCCTGAACGACGCCGCCCTGGTCTACGAGCCCGAGACGTCGGCCGCGCTGGGCTTCGGCTTCCGCGTCGGCTTCCTCGGTCTCCTGCACCTCGAGATCACCCGCGAGCGCCTCGAGCGCGAGTACAACCTCGACCTCATCTCCACCGCGCCGAACGTCGAGTACGAGGTGACCCTCGAGGACAAGCAGGTGCTGAAGGTGACCAACCCCAGCGAATACCCCGTGGGCAAGATCTCCGAGGTGCGCGAACCCATGGTGTCCGCGACCATCCTCGCGCCGTCGGAATTCGTGGGCGCCATCATGGAGCTCTGCCAGCAGCGCCGCGGCGTCCTCGGCGGCATGGACTACCTGTCCGAGGAGCGCGTGGAGATCCGGTACCGGCTGCCCCTCGCGGAGATCGTCTTCGACTTCTTCGACCTGCTGAAGTCGAAGACCCGCGGGTACGGGTCCCTGGACTGGAAGGCCGACGGCGACCAGGTGTCCGACCTCGTGAAGGTCGACATCCTCCTGCAGGGCGAGCAGGTGGACGCCTTCAGCGCCATCACCCACCGCGACAAGGCCTACGCCTACGGCGTGATGATGACGGGCAAGCTCCGCGAGCTGATCCCGCGCCAGCAGTTCGAGGTGCCCATCCAGGCCGCGATCGGCGCGCGCATCATCGCACGGGAGAGCATCCGCGCGATCCGCAAGGACGTCCTCGCCAAGTGCTACGGCGGTGACATCACACGGAAGCGCAAACTGCTCGAGAAGCAGAAGGAAGGCAAGAAGCGCATGAAGATGGTGGGGCGCGTGGAAGTACCCCAGGAAGCCTTCATCGCCGCCCTGTCCTCCGACGAGTCGAAGGACAAAGCCAAGAAGTGACGCGCCACGGTTCCGGGCGGACGACGCACCATGCCTAGCGCGCTGCCGCTCGGCCTGCCGGCGCCGGAGGACGGCGTCCTGCCGTCCTCCGCGGCCGAGGGAGCCCTCGACCGTGACTTCTGCCTCTACGTCCACATCCCGTTCTGCGCCGTCCGGTGCGGCTACTGCGACTTCAACACGTACACGGCCACCGAGCTCGGCGGCGGCGCGTCGCAGGACGCCTACGCCGGTTCGGTCCTCGCCGAGCTCGCCCTCGGGGTACAGGCGCTGGAAGCCTCCGGGGTGCCGCCCCGCCGGCTCTCGACGGTCTTCTTCGGCGGCGGCACGCCCACGCTGCTCCCCGCCGAGGACCTCGCGGCGATCCTGCGGGCCGCCCGCGACCACTGGGGCCTGGCGCCGGACGCCGAGGTGACCACCGAGGCGAACCCGGACTCGGTCACCCCCGCATCGCTGCGCGTCCTCCGGGACGCCGGCTTCACCCGGATCTCCTTCGGCATGCAGTCCGCGGTGCCCCACGTCCTGGCGGTCCTCGACCGCACCCACTCCCCGGAGCGCGTCCCGCAGGCCGTGCAGTGGGCCCGGGAGGCCGGGCTGAAGGTCAGCCTCGACCTGATCTACGGCACCCCGGGGGAGTCACTGGAGGACTGGCGGACATCACTCGCCACCGCGCTGTCCTACGGACCCGACCACATCTCCGCCTACGCCCTCATCATCGAGGACGGGACGAAGCTCGCGTCGCGCATCCGCCGCGGGCAGGTGCCGCCGATCGACGACGACGACCACGCCGACAAGTACGCCCTCGCGGACGAGATGCTCACCGCGGGCGGCCTGCACTGGTACGAGGTGAGCAACTGGGCGCGGACCCCGGCCGATGCCTGCCGGCACAACCTGGCCTACTGGCGGGGCAGCGACTGGTGGGGAGCGGGCCCGGGAGCCCACTCCCATGTCGGCGGGACACGCTGGTGGAACGTGAAGCACCCGCGCCCCTATGCGGATGCCCTGGCGGCGGGCCGTTCCCCGGCGGCCGGACGCGAGGTCCTGCCGGACGGGGACCGCTACGTCGAGGACGTGATGCTGCGGGTGCGCCTGCGGGAGGGTCTCGCGACGGACACCCTGACCTCGTCGGGCCGTCAGGCCGTTGCAGGCCTGATCGCGGACGGACTCGTCGAGCCCGCCGCGGCCTTCGCGGGCCGCGTGATCCTGACCTTCAAGGGTCGGCTGCTCGCGGACGCCGTGGTGCGCCGGCTGCTGCCCGACTGACCCCGCGGCCGCGGACCGGCCCATCAGGGGCGCGGCGGGTGGTTCAGCGGATGAGGCGGAGATTCACGGGGTAACGGTACGGGCGTCCGCGGTTCACCTGGATGCCCGCGTTCACCGAGAAGACGGTGATCGTCAGCCAGATGAGGGCGTTCACGACCGCGAACACCCCGCCGATGACGGGCATCAGCGAGAGCAGCCAGGCGACCAGCGCGAGGATCGTGGGAGGCAGCGTGAAGTTCAGCGCCTCCTTGGACTCCTGGGCCGTGAAGGGACCGCGGTCCTTGAAGATCAGGAAGATCAGCAGGGACGGGATGAAACCGAGGATCCCCCCGAAGTGGGCCAGGGTGGCGTACTGGCGGTCCTCGGACGCCGTCAGGGGAAGGGCGTTGGCCGGAGTGCCTTCGAACGGGGGCTGCGACTCGCCCCGTCCGTGCTGCTGTCGGTCGGCGGTGTTGGACAACGTCAATTCCTTTGCTGGCTGTCGGGAATCTTCCCCCGGAGTGTGCTCCAAGGATACGTGGTGACCGGCACCGCGGGGCTCAGTGAGTGCCCGGGGTGGCGGTGAGGAAATCGATCACTTCCTCGACCCGGCCGAGCAGCGACGGCTCCAGATCCGCGTAGGTGCCGACCCGGCCCAGGATGCGCTTCCATCCGTTGGCCACGGCGGCCTGGTCATGGTGGGGCCAGCCGAGGCCGGCCAGGATGCCCGTCTTCCAGTCCTGGCCGCGGGGGACCACCGGCCAGGCCGACAGGCCCATCGCCGCCGGCTTCACGGCCTGCCAGACGTCCACGTACGGGTGGCCGACGATCAGCACGTTGCCGCGGGCCCCGGGAGCGGTCATCGCCTGCTGTGCGATCCGGAACTCCTTCGTGCCCGGGAGCAGGTGGTCCACGAGGATGCCGAGCCTGCGCTGCGGACCGGGACCGAAGTCCCGGATCGCGCCTTCGAGGTCGTCCACGCCGTGCAGCGGTTCCACGACGATCCCCTCCAGGCGCAGGTCGTCGCCCCACACCTTCTCGACGAGTTCGGCGTCGTGCTGGCCCTCCACCCAGATCCTGCTCGCGCGGGCCGTCCTCGCCCGCGCGTTCTGCACCCGCACGGAACCGGAGGCGGTGCGGGTGGCGGCAGGGTCGGCGGTACGGGCTGCGCCCCGGACGGGCGCGACGACGTGGACAGGGCTGCCGTCGAGGAGGAAGCCGTGGCCGAGGCGGAACGTCCGCGTCTTGCCGCGCCGGTCCTCGAGCACCATCACGTGGAGGCCGCCGGACTTCTCCACGCGGACCACCGCGCCGACGAACCCGCTCTGCACGTCCTCGAGCACCATGTCCTTCTCCACGGGGACATCGGCGAGTTCCACCCGCTTCGGAGCCGATATGTCGTGGGCTCCCCAGCCGTAGTCCATCCGGGTCCGTCCTTCCCACGGGGGCTCCGGCGGTCTGCCGCAGCCCGGGATCCCAATGCTAACAATCGAAGAGGACGTACTAGACTTGGCACTTGGATGTGTCGAGTGCTAACCGCGGGCCATTCGCTGCGCGGACCCAGGGGAGAGGAACGGATCCGGAGGTGACACAGGTATGAGTGAACCGCGACGCCTGGAGGTGCTCCGGGCCATCGTCGAGGACTACGTCCATTCCCGGGAGCCCGTCGGGTCCAAGGCCCTGGTGGACCGCCATCGCCTCGGCGTCTCCTCGGCCACCATCCGCAACGACATGGCCGTCCTCGAGGAGGAGGGCCTGATCACCGCGCCGCACACCAGTTCCGGACGCATCCCCACCGACAAGGGCTACCGCCTGTTCGTGGACCGCATCTCCGAGGTGAAACCGTTGTCCGCGCCGGAGAAGAAGGCCATCCAGACCCTCCTGGAGGGTGCCGAGGACCTCGACGACGTGATGGACCGCACCGTGAGGCTGCTCGCGCAGATCACCAACCAGGTGGCCGTCGTCCAGTTCCCCCGCGTCGGTGGCGCGTCCGTGCGGCACATCGAATGCGTGCTGCTGGCCCCGCAGCAGGTCCTCGTCGTCCTGATCGCGTCGAACGGCGCCGTGCAGCAGCGCATCGTGCGGACCCACGTGGACATCGAGGAGTCCGAGCTCGCCGAGCTCAAGCAGCGCATCCTGTCAGCGGTGTCGGGCGTGAAGCTCGCGGCGCTGCCGGGCGAGCTCGGTGCCGCCCTCTCCCAGTTCCCCCCGGGGCTGCGTGCCCACGGGGGTACGATCGTGAGGGTGCTCGAACAGCTTGCCGGGCTCGGGCGGGACGACCGCATCCTGCTTGCCGGGACGGCCAACCTGGCCCGCTCGACGGGGGACTTCCCGCTGAGCATCGGCCCCGTCCTGGAGGCGCTCGAGGAGCAGGTGGTCATGCTGCGGCTGCTCTCGGAGATGGAATACGACGCGCGCGGCATCTCGGTGCGGATCGGGAGCGAGAATCCCTACGGAGGGCTGTCGGAGGCCTCCGTGGTGGCAACAGGGTACGGGCCGGACGCCGGAGCGAAGCTCGGGATCCTCGGCCCCACCCGCATGGACTATCCGACCACGATGGCGGCGGTGCGCGCCGTCGCCCGCTACCTCTCGAGGATCCTCGAGGAATAACGGGGGAGCGGGCAGCGGTTCTGGGTTGTCGACGGCACCCCGGTGCCGACCATGGCCTTTCCGCCGGTTCAGCCGGCGAGCAGACGACAGAACAGTCAACAGGAAGTGATGTGCACGAGTGAGTAATCACTATGAGGTCCTCGGTGTGGCGCAGGGCGCGACCGGGGAGGAAATCAAGAAGGCCTACCGCAAGCTCGCCCGTAAGCTCCACCCCGACGTGAACCCGGGACCGGACGCGTCGGAGGAGTTCAAGGCCGTCAGCCACGCCTACGAGGTGCTCTCCGATCCCCAGAAGCGGCGGGTCTACGACACCACCGGCAACGAGAACGGGACGGACAGCGGCTACGGCTCGGGGTACTCGGGCTCGGGCTTCGCCTTCCAGGACATCTTCGAGACCTTCTTCGGCGGTGGCGGCCAGCAGGCCGGTGCCCCGTCGCGGACGCGCCGCGGGCAGGACGCGCTCATCAACGTGCGCATCGACCTGAAGGACGCCGTCTTCGGCACCAACAAGAAGATCGAGGTGGACACCGCGGAGATGTGCCCCACGTGCGACGGCAGCTGCTGCCAGCCCGGCACGTCACCGCGCACCTGCGACATCTGCGGCGGCTCGGGTCAGGTCCAGCGGGCCGTGCGCTCGATCCTCGGCCAGGTCATGACGAGCGCCCCCTGCGGCACCTGCCAGGGCTTCGGCACCGTCATCCCCAGCCCCTGCCACGAGTGCAGCGGCGAGGGCCGTGTCCGTGCCCGCCGCACCCTGACCATCAAGGTCCCCGCGGGCGTCAGCACCGGCACGCGCATCCAGCTGGCCGGCCAGGGCGAGGCCGGGACGGCCGGCGGACCGCAGGGCGACCTGTACGTGGAGATCCGGGTGGCCACCGACTCCACCTTCCTGCGGGACGGCGACGACCTGCACGTGACCCTGAGCGTCCCGATGACCGCGGCGGCGCTCGGCACCACGGTGCACCTGGACACCTACGACGGCGACCAGGAGCTCGACATCAAGCCCGGCACGCAGCCCGGCGAGATCCTGACCCTGCGGGGCCTCGGGGTGACGCACCTGCGGAGCCAGGGCAGGGGTGACCTGCGGGTCCACCTCAACGTCGAGACCCCGCGCAACGTGGACCCTCAGCAGGAAGAGCTCCTGCGGAAGCTGGCCGAACTGCGCAACGAGGAGTACACGGACGGCCAGCTCGCCAGCAGCGGCTCCGGCGTCTTCGCCCGCCTGCGGGAGCGGCTCGGAAACCGCTGACCATGACGCGTCCCCTGTTCTTCGGGCCGGGCGAGGCGGTCCGTGCGGCGACCCCCGGCGGCGTCTTCGTGCTCGGCGGTGACGAGGGGCGCCATGCCGCCACCGTCCGCCGCCTCGGCGAGGGCGAGCGCCTCGACGTCTCCGACGGTGCGGGCTACCGCATCGGCGGCACCATCAGCGCGGTCGGGAACGGCACCGTGGAGATCACGGTGGAGACAGCCGGCCAGGAGCCCGCACCGCGGCACCGGCTGATCCTCGTGCAGGCCCTGGCCAAGGGCGGCCGCGACGAGCAGGCCGTGGAGGCGGCGACCGAACTCGGGATCGACGCCGTCGTGCCCTGGCATGCGGAGCGGAGCATCGTGCGCTGGCGCGGCGACAAGGCCGAGAAGGGCCGGCAGAAGTGGGTGTCGCTCGTCGGCGCCGCGGCGAAGCAGTCGCGCCGCTCGTTCGTGCCGGAGGTGCACGCCGTGATGGACACCTCCCGCCTGGCCGCGTGGGCGGAGACCGTCGAGAGCATGATCGTCCTGCACGAGGACGCCGACCTCCCGCTCGCCGACCAGGTGTCCGCGCTGCTCGCGGGCGCTCCGTCGGGTGCGACGTCGACGGCCGTCGTCGTCGGACCGGAGGGCGGGATCAGCGACGCGGAACTGGGAAAGCTGAGCGCCGCGGGCGCCGGGACCGCGCGTCTGGGCCCGCATGTCCTACGCTCCTCGACGGCCGGCCCGGCGGCCCTGGCGCTGCTGAACCACCTGCTCGGACGCTGGTAGTCCGCCTCCCGGGCGTTCGACGGCCGGCCGACGCACGCCTCTGCCGGCAGGACACCTAGCCGACGACGACGGTCTTCGAGTCGACGGAGTCGCCGTCATCGGAGGGGACGGAGACGGTGATCTCGTACCGGCCCGGAGGCAGCGTCACCGGGAACGAGTAGGCCCCCGGCGCACCGTCCTGGCGTGCGATGGCCACCGAGCCGTCCCGGTAGAGTTCCGTGCCGCCCTCCGCCGAGCCGTCGATGCTGCGTTCGATGCGCCAGGCCAGTTCGTCCTCGGACGCCGGGCCGATCCCGTGGACGGTCAGGCTCCCGGGGTCGGTCCGCGTGCCCTCCTGCGGATCGATGATCCACAGCGGGGCGAGGGTCGCGGCATCCCGGGTCCACTCACCGCCCAGGTCCACGGACCCGAAGGCCCGGTGGTCCGCCGCGCCGTCCACCAGGACGACGACGGAACTCGCCTCACCGCCCGCGATGAGCCCCGCATCCGAGGCCGCCGCCGTGGCCGTGTACACCAGTTGCTGCAGGGCGAGGCGCGCCTGCTCCTCGTCGAGGCGCTGCGCGAAGGCATCGGAGGAGATGTCGAGGGTGATCACGTTCTTCGTCGAGACGGACGAGCTGATGCTCGATGCCGCCCGCCAGGACGAGTGGTAGTCGGGATCGAGCGGGCGGCCGGAGGTCATCAGCCGGACGGCATCCGCGATCGGATCGCCCGCGGACTCCTCCGGCGTCGTCAGGTACTCGCGGAAGAGCCGCTCGGCGCCGTCGTCGCCACCGAGCCAGTAGACGGGCACCAGCGGCCGGGCGGCATCCGAGGGGCCCGCGGCGGGGCCCCGCCGGAGCGCGGCATCGGCCGGATCGGTGGTGGCGCCGTCGGTCGCCGTCGTGGCGCGGGGATCAGGAAGGGGGGCCATCTGCGCACTGCCCGCCAGGCGCCCCAGATCGGGGAGGAGGAAGGCGCCGCTGCCCACCAGCACGCCACCGGAGACGAGGAGGATTCCGCCGAGTCCCAGCCGGCTCTTCTTCAGCGGGTCCTGGTGGTTCATGCTCTCCTCCTTTCCTCGGTGCGCGCGGGACGATCAGTGGTGCCCGGCGATGGGTGGTGTCGTCCGGTCCCCGGAGCATGGCACCGGCGGCGCCGACCCCGGCGCGGCCGCCGGGCGGATCGCTCAGGGCGGACGTATTTCAGCTTGGCACAATGCGGCAGCGCTGCCCGGCCGAATATCGACGCGGGGGATGACTGAAACCTGATCGATACGAAGCCGTGGCCGATTCGCTACGAATTCCGCGACGCACGGAGAGCGGGGACGGGGGTCCGAGAAATCGCTTGCGTTCCGGCCGATTCCGGGGAATCAAGGCCCCGCTGGGCGTGTTGACGAAAGGGCCGGGACAGGCGGGATGGCGTACCATTGACATCCCTGCCTCATGGGCGGATGCGGGACAACACCACCAGTACGAGAATTCGGATGAGGGGCGATCGAAGGCCGGACGGCCGAGGTATGAGCGAAACTTCAACAGGCATCAACGCGGCAGGACTCGACACCAGGGTGTTCCTCTTCGACTCGACGGAGCAGATGGTGCAGGCGCTGGGATCCAACGACGAGGCGCTGCGGCTGATCGAGGAGTCCTTCCCCGGCGTGGGCCTCCACGCCCGCGGCAACGAGCTGACCATCACCGGCCCCTCGGCCGACGTGCTACGGACCGAGCGGCTCGTCGCCGAGGTCCGCTCCATGGCCGCCAACAACGCGCCCGTCTCGCCCCAGGTGCTGGAGCAGCTGGTCACCATGCTGAAGACGCAGAGCGCGGCCCGTCCGGCGGAGGTGCTGTCCGTCAACATCCTCTCCTCGCGCGGCAGGACGATCCGCCCCAAGACCCTCAACCAGAGCACGTACGTCGACGCGATCGACCGCAACACCATCGTGTTCGGCATCGGCCCGGCGGGTACCGGCAAGACCTACCTCGCAATGGCCAAGGCCGTGCAGGCGCTGCAGCACAAGGAAGTCAACCGGATCATCCTGACCCGGCCCGCCGTCGAGGCGGGGGAGCGCCTGGGCTTCCTGCCCGGCACACTCAACGACAAGATCGACCCGTACCTGCGCCCCCTGTACGACGCCCTGCACGACATGATGGATCCCGATTCCATCCCGCGCCTGATGGCGGCCGGGACGATCGAGGTGGCCCCGCTGGCCTACATGCGCGGCCGGACGCTCAATGACGCGTTCATCATTCTGGACGAGGCCCAGAACACCACCCCCGAGCAGATGAAGATGTTCCTCACGCGCCTCGGCTTCGGCTCGAAGATGGTCGTGACGGGCGATGTCACGCAGGTCGACCTGCCCAGCGGCACGAGCTCGGGCCTGCGCGTCGTCAGCGAGATCCTCCGCGACGTCGACGACGTGTACTTCAGCGAGCTCGACGCCACCGATGTCGTGCGGCACCGCCTCGTCGGGGACATCGTGAGCGCCTACGGCGACTGGGACGAGACCCAGCGTGCCGCGCAGGCCCGTACCGGTCGGCCGGCGGCCGCCCGATGAGCGTCGAGGTCAACAACGAATCCGGGCACGACGTCGATGAGGCCTCCCTCGTCCGCCTGGCGAACTTCCTGCTCGAATCGCTCTTCGTCCACCCCGAGGCCGAACTGTCGATCATCCTCGTGGACACCGCCGCGATGGAGAGGCTGCACATCGAGTGGATGGACGAGCCCGGTCCCACCGACGTGCTCTCCTTCCCCATGGACGAGCTGCGGCCGGGAACGCCCGGCCGCGTGACACCTGCCGGTCTCCTCGGCGACATCGTCCTGTGCCCGGACGTCGCGGCATCCCAGGGCGCCGCCGCAGGGCACGGCACGAAGGACGAGCTGCTGCTGCTGACCACGCACGGGGTCCTCCACCTCCTCGGGTACGACCACGCGGAGCCCGAGGACGAGAAGGAGATGTTCGGCCTGCAGCGCCAGCTCCTCTCCGACTTCCTCGGCGGGGACGCCCCCCAGGAGACGCGCGCTTGACCATCTGGCTCCTCGCGCTGATGGGATTGCTCTTCGCCCTCACGGCCGCCCTCGTCACGGCCGCCGAGGCGGCCTTCAGCTACCTGCCGCGCCAGGAGGGCGAGGCCCTCGTGGCCGAGTCCCGGACGCACTCGATCCGGCGCATCCTCGATGCGCCCGTCGCCCATATGCACGCGCTCCGGTTCTGGCGGGTGTGGTTCGAGATGGCCGGGGCCGTCGCCGTCGCGATCCTCTTCCACGACCTCCTCGACAGCGTCTGGCTGGCCGGCCTCCTCGCCACCGCGGTGATGGCCGGCGTCGGCTTCGTGATCGTGGGCGTGTCGCCCCGGCAGCTCGGGCGCACCCACGCTCCCGGCGTGGTCCGCCTGACCGCAGGACTCGTGTCCTTCCTGTGCACGGTCCTCGGCCCGATTCCGCGGTGGCTCGTGCGCATCGGCAGCTCCATCACGCCGGGCGCAGCGCGCGACGAGGCAGCGTTCTTCACGCAGGAGGAGTTCCGTGAGCTCCTCTCCCGCGCCTCCGACGCCGAGATGATCGAGGACAACGAGGCGGAGCTGATCCACTCGGTGTTCGAACTCGGCGACACCAAGGTCCGCTCGGTCATGGTCCCGCGCACCGACATGGTCACGATCGAGTCCGGCTCGACGCTCAGCCAGGCCATGTCCCTCTTCCTCCGCTCGGGCTACTCCCGCATCCCCGTCATCGGCGAGAGCTCGGACGACATCCGCGGGCTCCTGTACCTGAAGGACGTCGTGGCGAGCCTCCACGGCCGGCCGGCGTCGAACCTGGCCCGCCCCGTCGACGCCGAATGCCGGCCCGCACGGTACGTCCCGGAGTCGAAGCCGGTCGGCGACCTGCTCCGGGAGCTCCAGCGCGAGTCGACCCATGTGGCCATCGTCATCGACGAATACGGTGGCACGGCGGGCCTCGTCACGCTCGAGGACCTCATCGAGGAGATCGTCGGCGAGATCGTGGACGAGTACGACTCCGAGGTACCGGAGCAGGAACAGCTCGCCGGCGGCGAGTATCGGGTGAGCGCCCGCATGGGGATCGACGACCTCGGGGAGCTGTTCGGTCTCGACCTCGACGACGAGGAGGTGGACACGGTCGGCGGCCTGCTGGCCAAGACCCTGGGCAGGGTGCCGATCGTCGGATCAGAGGTCACAATTGACGGTATCGGCCTGCGGGCCGAACGCGTGGAGGGCCGCCGCAACAGGGTCTCCCACGTGATCACCTACCGCCTGCCGACAGGGCATGCAGCGCACGACGAACGAGAGACGATAGAGGCTGACAATGAGCGACGCTAAGCACAGGGCAGGATTCGTCTCGCTCGTCGGACGGCCGAACGCGGGCAAGTCGACCCTGACGAACGCCCTCGTGGGGCAGAAGGTCGCCATCACGTCGGCCAAGCCGCAGACCACACGCCACACCATCCGGGGCATCGTGAACCGCGAGGACTCGCAGATCGTCCTCGTCGACACCCCCGGGCTCCACCGCCCCCGCACCCTGCTGGGCCAGCGGCTCAACGACCTCGTCGCCGACACCCTCTCCGAGGTGGACGCCGTCGGGTTCTGCCTGCCCGCGAACGAGAAGATCGGCCCCGGGGACCGCTTCATCGCCGAGCAGCTCGCCCGGCTGAACCGCAAGCCCCTGATCGCGGTGGTCACCAAGACCGACCTCGTGGACCGGCAGGCCCTCACGGAGCAGCTCCTGGCCGTCGCGAGGCTCGGCACCGAGGTGGCGGGTGAGGACGGGTGGGCCGACATCGTGCCCGTCTCCGCCGCGGACGGTTTCCAGGTGGCCACCGTCGCCGAGGTCTTCAGCAGGCACATGCCGGAATCTCCCGTCCTGTACCCCGACGGGCAGCTCACGGATGAACCGGAGGCCGTCATGGTGGCCGAGCTGGTCCGCGAAGCCGCCCTGGAGGGCGTCCGTGACGAGCTCCCGCACTCCCTCGCCGTCGTGGTGGAGGAGATGATCCCGAGGGAGGGGCGCAGCGAGGACAATCCGATGCTCGACGTCCATGTGAACCTGTATGTCGAACGTCCTTCCCAGAAGGCCATCATCATCGGCAAGGGCGGGGCGCGGCTCCGGGACGTGGGGACGAACGCACGCCGGGGCATCGAGGCCCTGCTCGGCACCCGCATCTACCTCGACCTCCACGTCAAGGTGGCCAAGGACTGGCAGCGCGACCCCAAGCAGCTGGTCAAGCTAGGGTTCTAGCAGGCACTACTTCCCGGCACCGTTCGTTGGACCGCCGGGACACGCCCACCAGCCGCCCAGCCGGTCGCCCCACGTCCTCACCCGCCACCGGGTACCGACGCGCCGTCCCCGATGCCGCCGGCAGTATCCACGTCCGACCACCCGAAGGAGCCCGGGCATGACCCGCCGACCGTCCAGTGATGGCGCGCAGAACGCCGGCGACGCCGCTGCGGCAGTCACCACCGATGCGCACGGCGATGCGGCCCCGGCAGGACGGCATCTCGGCCGCGGGGGCCGGCACCGGGGGCTCGTGATCGCCGCCATGGTCATGGCCACCGTCCTCGTCGCCGCCGTGGCGTTCGTCGCGGTCCAGGTGTTCCGCCTGCAGGCGAACGTCGCGACCTCCCCGCTGAACCTGGGCGAGAACGGGGAAACGGCGCTCCCCGTGGACTCCCGCACCGATCCGCTCCAGATCCTCGTCCTCGGCACGGACACGCGCACAGGCAACGCGGGGGAGTTCTTCGGCAGCGAGGACGATTCGGCCGGGGACGGCAACTCGGACGTCATGATGCTCCTGACGCTCTCGGCCGACCGGGAGGACGTCACCGTCGTCTCCTTCCCCCGCGACCTGCTCGTTCCCCTGCCCAGCTGCGTGAACCCCGAGACCGGCGAGGCCTCCCAGGCGATGGACCTGGGCCAGCTGAACGGCGCGCTCGGTGAGGGAGGGCCCGGGTGCACGGTCGCGGCGATCAACAACCTCACCGGACTGTCGATCGACCACTTCATGATGGCGGACTTCAACGCGGTCAAGGAGCTGTCCTCCACCCTCGGCGGCGTCGAGGTCTGCGTCGAGGAACCCGTCGACGACGAGTATTCCGGTCTGACCCTGCCCGCGGGGACCAGCGAGGTCGAGGGTGACCAGGCGCTGGCCTTCCTGCGGACGCGCCACAGCTTCGGCGATGGCGGCGATACGGGGCGCATCGCGGCGCAGCAGTCGTTCCTGGCGTCCATGGCGCGCAAGGTGCGCGCCGAAGGCACCCTGACCAACCTGCCCAGGCTCTACTCGATCGCCGACACGGTCACGCGCAACCTCACGGTGGACGAAGACCTGTCGCGACCCACGGAGCTGCTGAAGATCGCGGACCGCATGAAGGACGTCGACCTCGGCAACATCGCCTTCGTGACGGTCCCCACCGAGCAGTGGGTCGAGGATCCCAACCGCCTGGTGCTCGACGAGGATGCGGCCGCGCCGCTCTTCGACGCCCTGCGCGAGGACCGCGGCCTCACCGAGGACGAGCCCGAACCGTCGGCGACGGCAGCTCCCGCCACGCAGGCGCCCGCCGCGTCCGCCACCCCCGAGGCCCCGGCGGCCGAACCCGGGACGGTCCCCGTCCTCGTCGTGAATGCCACCTCGGACCCTGAGCGGGCGGCCGAGCTGCAGGAGCTGCTCGTCACCGACGGATACACGCAGGCCGTGCCCTTCGCGTCCGTGCCGGCGGAGATGTCACAGGTCTATTTCAGTTCCGGGTACGAGGCGGCCGCCGCGGATGTCGCCGACCGGTTCGGTGTGCCGCAGAGCCGGGTCACGCTCGACGAGTCGGCGGCCGGCGTCCAGCTGCTCGTCGGGGCGGACCTGGCCACCGGCTCCAGGGTCGTCGTGCCGCCGCTCGGCAGCGCGCTGGAGGGCCAGACGGCCGACGAGGTGACCTGCCAGGCGTCGTCGGGCCTCTAGGAGGGGTCCCGGGACGCAGGCCGGCCCCCGCGTCCTGAGACGGGGGGCCGGCCTGTCGGCGACGCGGCCTACCAGATGCGCACGCGGTCCTCGGGCTCCAGCCACAGCCGGTCCTCCGCGCCGAGGCCGAACGCCGCATGGAACTCGTCCAGGTTGCGGACCACCTGATTGCAGCGGAACTCGTTGGGGGAGTGCGGGTCGACGGTCAGCCGCCGCTTCGCCTCCTCCGGTCGGATCTTCTGCTGCCAGCACGTGGCCCAGGAGAGGAAGAAACGCTGGGTCCCTGTCAGCCCGTCGATCACCGGAGCCTCCGCGCCGCCGAGGCTCAGCAGGTAGGCCCGGTAGCTGATGCCGAGCCCGCCGAGGTCGCCGATGTTCTCGCCGAGGGTGAGCTCGCCGTTCACGGTCTGTCCGGCCACCTCGGACGGTTCCAGCGCGGCATACTGGGCGACGAGGCGCCCGGTCAGCGCGTCGAAGGCGGTCCTGTCCGTCTCGCTCCACCAGTTCCGCAGGCGCCCGGTGCCGTCGAACTGGGACCCCTTGTCGTCGAACCCGTGACCGATCTCGTGGCCGATGACCGCGCCGATCGCGCCGTAGTTGACGGCGTCGTCGGCCTCGATGTCGAAGAAGGGCGGCTGGAGGATGGCCGCCGGGAAGACGATCTCGTTCATGGTGGGCATGTAATAGGCATTGACGGTCTGCGGCGTCATGAGCCAGGTGCCCCGGTCGATCGGTCCACCCAGCCTGTCGAGCTGCCGGCGGTGTTCGAACTCGGCGGCGCGCAGCACGTTGCCGTGGAGGTCGGACGCCTGCACCTCGAGCGGGCCGTAGTCGATCCACGTCTCCGGGTAGCCGATCTTCGTCGTGAACTGGGACAGCTTCTCGAGGGCGCGCTCCCGGGTCTCGTCCGTCATCCACGCCAGGGACGTGATGCTCGCTTCGTACGCCGCGATGAGGTTGCCGACGAGGTCGAGCATGGCGGCCTTGTGCGTGGCCGGGAAATGCCGTTCGACGTACCGCTGCCCGATCGCCTCGCCCACCGCACCCTCGACCAGGGCGACGCCGCGCTTCCAGCGGTCCTTGATGCGGGGAGTGCCCGCGAGGTGCGTGCCGTAGAACGCGAAGGCGGCGTCGACGAACCGCTCGTCCAGGTAGTCGGACGCATGCAGCAGGACCCGGCTCTCGAGCCACTCCCGCCAGGTGCCGAGGTCCTCGGAGCGCAGCGCGCCGTCGAGCCCGCGCACGAACCCGGGCTGGTTGACCACGAGCTCCGCGGCCTGGTCCGGGGTGTCGGTGACGATGCGCAGCCATGGGACGAGATGGTCCGAGAGCCCGGCGACGGCGTCGTGCTGCACCAGGTTGTACGTCTTCTGCGGGTCCCTGCGCTCCACGGACCCCATCGACGACGCCGCGAGGCGCGTCTCGAGTGCGAGGACACGGGCCGCTGCGCCGGCCGGGTCGGCCGTCCCGGCGAGGTCGAAGAGCCGCGCGAGGAGCTCCCGGTACCTGTCGCGCGTCTCGGCGAAGCCCTCCTCGCGGTAGTAGGACTCGTCGGGCAGGCCTAGGCCCGACTGGTACAGGTGCAGCAGGTAGCGCTCGGGGTTGCCGGCATCGTTGCTCACGTACGGCGCCACGAAGCCCTGGATGCCCGAGCGGGTGAGGCCGGCGCTGAGGTCCACGAGGTCCTCGACCGTGGTTACCGCCCTGATGCGGTCGAGCAGGGGCCTGATCGGCGCGGCCCCTGCGGCCTCGATGCGTGCCGTGTCCATGAAGTCCGCGTACAGGGTGCCGATCTTCGTGTCGAGCCCGTCGGTGGAACCGCCGGCCGCCTCCGCCGCGGCCTCCTCGATGATGGTCCGCACGGCGAGCTCGGAGGCATCGCGCAGGCCGGTGAACGAGCCCGTGAGCGCTCGGTCGTCGGGAATGGCCGTGTCCCTCAGCCACACGCCGTTCGCGTGCCGGAAGAGGTCGTCCTGGGGCCGGATCGTCGTGTCGAGAGTGGTCGGATCGAAGGTGCTGATCGTCATGGTGGCTTCCTGATTCCTCGTGGTGCTTCCGGGGCCTGCACTCGTCCGAGCGCCCCCGGAAGCCATCCTATGTGCCGTGCTATCGTGGAAATGTGCGTGCACAGAGAACTCTTCTTCGGTGCCGCGGCGAGGCCATCTAGGACTCAGAGCCATTGGCCACCCCTCGCCGCGGTGTTCGCGTCGCCCGGCCGCCGGCACACTCAGTTCCCATAGACAAGGCCGATCCCCCCATGCGAAACGCACAGAAGACCTCCGGTATGCCGTTCGGCAAGTACCGTCCCTTCCAGGACCAGATCACCGTCGAGCTCCCCGACCGGACGTGGCCGGACCGCGTCATCACGACGGCGCCCCGCTGGTGCGCCGTCGACCTCCGGGACGGCAACCAGGCCCTGATCGACCCGATGAACCCCGAGCGCAAGCACAAGATGTTCGACCTCCTCGTCCGGATGGGCTTCAAGGAGATCGAGGTGGGCTTCCCGTCGGCGTCGCAGACCGACTTCGACTTCGTCCGCCAGCTCGTCGAAGGCGACCGCATCCCCGACGACGTCACCATCCAGGTCCTGACGCAGTCGCGTGAACACCTGATCGAGCGGACCTACGCGTCCCTCGAGGGGGCGGACCGCGCGATCGTGCACCTCTACAACTCGACGTCCGTGCTGCAGCGGCGCGTCGTGTTCGACCAGGACCAGGACGGCATCATCGACCTCGCCCTCCAGGGCGCCCGGCTGTGCCGCAAGTTCGAGGAGAACATGGGCAGCACGGCGATCACCTACGAGTACTCCCCGGAATCGTTCACGGGGACGGAGCTCGAATTCGCCGCCCGCATCAGCAACGAGGTGTCGGCCGTGTTCGAGGCCTCCGCCGACCGGCAGATGATCCTCAACCTGCCGGCCACCGTCGAGATGGCGACGCCGAACGTGTACGCGGACTCCATCGAGTGGATGAGCCGCAACCTCACGGACCGGGACAGCATCATCCTGTCGCTGCACCCCCACAACGATCGCGGCACCGGGGTGGCCGCGGCGGAGCTCGGCTACCTGGCCGGCGCCGACCGCATCGAGGGATGCCTCTTCGGCAACGGCGAGCGGACCGGCAACGTGGACCTGGTGACGCTCGGGATGAACCTCTTCAGCCAGGGGATCGACCCGGAGATCGACTTCTCCGACATGGACTCGATCCGCCGCACCGCAGAGTACTGCAACCAGCTCAGCGTGCCCGAGCGTTCCCCCTACGGTGGGGACCTCGTCTTCACCGCCTTCTCCGGCTCCCACCAGGACGCCATCAAGAAGGGCTTCGAGAGCATGGAGCGCGACGCCGCGGCGGCCGGCGTCGGTGTCGACGACCTCCCGTGGGCCGTCCCGTACCTGCCGATCGACCCGAAGGACATCGGCCGGTCCTACGAGGCCGTCATCCGGGTGAACTCGCAGTCCGGCAAGGGCGGTGTGGCGTACCTGCTCAAGCACGAGCACAGCCTCGACCTGCCGCGCCGCGCGCAGATCGAGTTCTCCGGCGTCATCCAGCGCCGTACGGAGACCCAGGGTGGCGAGGTCAGCGGTGCCCAGCTGTGGTCGGTCTTCCAGGACGAGTACCTGCCCACGCGCACCGAGGGCGGCGCGGAGGCCTGGGGCCACTACGAACTCACCTCCGTCAACACGGATACGGCCGAGGACGGCTCGTTCAAGCTGGTCATGACGCTCCTGGTGGACGGCCTGCAGCAGCGGAAGGCGGCCCAGGGCAACGGCCCGATCGATGCCCTGCTCACCATCCTCGGCCAGGACGGCGTGGACGTCCGTGTCCTCGACTACACCGAGCACGCCCTGTCCTCCGGCGGCAACGCGCGCGCCGCCGCGTACGTGGAGTGCGCCGTCGGCGAACGGGTGCTCTGGGGCGTCGGTATCGACGCGAACACCACCATGGCCGCGCTCAAGGCCGTCGTCTCGGCGGTCAACCGGGCCATCCGCGACGCCGTCTGAGCCCCGCCGACCCCCGGCCCGCCACCCCCGCCGTGCCGCTCCGAGCGGTCCGGCGGGGGTGGCAGGTGGGAGAATGGTCCAGTGCCTTCCTCGTCAGCATCCCGCACCTACCGCACCGAGGGCGTCGTGCTGCGCACCTACAAGCTCGGTGAGGCGGATCGCATCATCGTCCTGCTGACCCGTGAGCACGGGCAGGTCCGTGCCGTCGCCAAGGGTGTGCGCCGGACCAGCAGCAAGTTCGGTTCGCGCCTGGAGCCGTTCATGGCCGTGGATCTCCTGCTCGCGCACGGGCGGAACCTCGACGTGGTCACGCAGGCGCAGACCAAGGGTGCCTACGGTCACGGCATCGCCTCCGACTACGGCCGGTACACCGCCGCGACCGCCATCGCCGAGACCGCCGAGCGCCTCACGGACATCGGCGAGGCCGGGGGAGCGCAGTACGCGCTCGTCGCCGGGGCGTTCTCCGCCCTCAGCCGCGACCTGCACGCCTCGGAGCTCATCCTCGATTCCTACCTGCTGCGCGCGCTGGCGACGGCGGGGTGGGCCCCGAGCTTCACGGCGTGCGCCCGCTGCGGTGCGCCCGGCCCCCACTCCGCCTTCTCCGCGCCGCTCGGTGGCGCGGTCTGCCCGGTCTGCCGGCCGCCCGGCTCGGCGTCGCCGTCGTCCGCGACCATGGAACTGCTCGGGGCGCTGCTCACGGGCGACTGGACGGTCGCGGATGCCTCGGAGACCGGTGCGCGGCGTGAGGCCGCCGGCCTGGTGGCCGCTTACCTCCAGTGGCACCTCGAACGCGGGGTCGCCTCCCTCAAACACGTGGAGCGTGTATGAACAACCCCGCCCGACCCGCAGCGCCCTGGCCCCACCCGAGCGGCGAGCAGGCCCCGTCCATCCCGCGCCAGTTCGTCCCCCGGCACGTCGCGATCGTGATGGACGGCAACGGCCGCTGGGCCAACGAGCGCGGCCTGCCCCGCACCGAGGGGCACCGGGCCGGTGAAGCGGCCCTGCTCGACGTCATGGCCGGGGCGATCGAGATCGGCGTCCGGCACGTCTCCGTGTACGCCTTCAGCACGGAGAACTGGAAGCGGTCCCCGGAGGAAGTGCGGTTCCTGATGGGGTTCAACAAGGACGTGCTGAGGCGCCAGCGCGACCAGCTCGACCAGTGGGGGGTCCGGATCCGCTGGTCGGGACGCCGGCCGAAGCTCTGGCAGTCGGTCATCCGGGAGCTGGAGGACGCCGAGCGGTACACCGTCGACAACACGACCTGCACCCTGACGATGTGCGTCAACTACGGTGGGCGCGCGGAGATCGCCGACGCCGCGCGGGCCATCGCCGAGGACGTCGCGGCCGGCACCCTCAAGGCCTCCTCGGTCAGCGAGAAGACCGTGCAGCGCTACCTCGACGAACCGGACCTCCCCGACGTGGACCTGTTCCTGCGCACCTCCGGCGAGCAGCGGTTGTCCAACTTCATGCTGTGGCAGTCCGCCTACGCCGAGATGGTCTTCATGGACACCCTGTGGCCGGACGTCGATCGCCGCACCCTGTGGCGCGCCATCGAGGAGTACGCCTCCCGCGACCGCCGGTACGGGGGAGCGGTGGACCAGACGGCGGACCGGGTGTCCTCCTAGCGGGGCGGCGGACCGGGCCGGGACGGGGCCGACCGGGAGACCGGCGGCCGGGACCGCGCCGGGACCTGCGCGTCCATCCACGCGGTGGCCGCACGGACCGCCGCGTCGCGGACCCCTGGTCGGGACAGGAAGACATCGTGCAGGGCGCCGGGCAGGCGCCGGATGGTGACATGGTGCCCGAGTTCCGCCGCACGGCGCACCATCGGCACCACATCGAGGATGCTGTCGGACTCCAGCATCGACTCGCTCCAGGTGGCGCTGATCGAGGACGCCGCGGAACACAGGACGAGGACGGGCACGTCGACCGTCACGCCGCGGGACAGGGCTGCATGGCCGGCGAGGACGGCCGCGAGCCACCCGGCCCGGATGGGGAATCCCGTCTCCGGCCGCCACGCCGGGTCGATCGGCCATTCGCCGTCGAGCGTGTCGCTGATGCTCCTGAAGTAGAACCCCAGTGCGGGAAGGCGCAGGCGCGCCTTGGGCCGACGGCGCGAGAGGGTGTCGAGGATGCCCTGTGCGGCGCTGCGCAGGAGGGCACTGCCCTGGGTATCGAGCCACGGACTGTTGAGGACGAGGGCCGCGATCCGCCCCGGATGGCGCGCCGCCCACAGCGTCGCCGTGAGCCCGCCCGTCGAGTGCGCCATGAGCACCACCTCCGGATCGGTCGCCGTCCCCCTGCGCGCCGCCAGCCGCGCCCGCAGCGCGGCCAGTGCCGCCTCGATGTCGGTGTCGTACTCCTCGAGGGACACCGCGAAGCCGGGAGTCTGGCCCGGCAGCAGGCTGCGGCCGTACTTGTGGAGGTCCAGCGCGAAGAACGCCCAGCCCTTCGCGGCGAGCGCTTCGGCGAGCTCCGTGTGGAAGAAGTAGTCGCTGAACCCGTGGACGTAGAGGACGGCCCGGGCGGGTCCCGGCGCCTCACCGCCGGCATCCGGGGGAGTGTCCGGCTCGTAGGCCACCAGGGTCGCCACCCGTGGGCCCTCGTCGTCGGATTCCAGCGGGAGGGTCAGGGCACGGAAGGGATCCCCGAGGATGTCCTCCGACCAGCTCTCGTCCATGCCCCGACCCTACCGGCGCACGCCTCCCGACGCCCATGGCCGGTCCCGTCCGATTGGTGCCCGCCGCGGGAGCGTGGAATTCTGGTGGCATGCGCTTCTACCCGACCTTCTTCCGGATCGTCTTCTCCGGGATGGACGCCGAAAGGGCCCACCGCATCGGCTTCGGCCTGATCCGGGCGGTCGACCTCACGCCGGTCGGCTGGGCGCTGCGCCGTTTCTGCGCACCCGACCCGAGCCTCGCCACGACCGCCTTCGGTGTCGAGTTCCCCTCACCGTTCGGGCTCGCCGCGGGCTTCGACAAGGGCGGCAAGGGGGTGCTCGCCCTCACCGCGCTGGGGTTCGGCCACGTGGAGATCGGCACCATCACGGGCCAGGCCCAGCCGGGCAACCCCGCGCCGCGCCTGTTCCGGCTCGTCGAGGACCGGGCCGTGATCAACCGGATGGGCTTCAACAACGACGGCGCAGCCGCCGTCGCTCCCCGCCTCCGGTCGGCGCGCCGCAGGCTGGCACGCCGTTACCTGTCACGACCACGACCCGTGGTCGGCGTCAACATCGGCAAGACCAAGAAGGTGGACCTCGTCGACGCAGTCGCCGACTACCTCGTCAGCGCCGAGCAGCTGGCGGCCGTCGCGGACTACCTCGTGGTCAACGTGTCCTCCCCGAACACCCCGGGCCTCCGGCTGCTCCAGAGCGTCGAGTCGCTCCGCCCGCTCCTCGAAGCCGTCCGCCGTACCGCGGACGCCGCGGCGGGCCGGCACGTGCCGCTCCTGGTCAAGATCGCGCCGGACCTGACCGATCAGGACATCGACGACGTCGGCGCCCTCGCCCTCGCCCTGGGTCTGGACGGCATCGTCGCCACCAACACCACCATCACGCGCGAGAACCTCGTCACGGATCCCGAGGACGTCATGGCGAAGGGGGTCGGCGGACTGAGCGGAGCACCGCTGAAGGCCCGCGCACTGGAGGTCCTCACACGGCTGCGGTCGGCGGTCGGGGATCAGCTGGCCATCATCGCCGTCGGCGGCATCGAGACGCCCGAGGACGTCCTCGAGCGGCTCGATGCCGGCGCCACCCTCGTCCAGGGCTACACGGGCTTCCTCTACGAGGGGCCGTTCTGGGCGTACCGCATCAACCGCGGGCTCCTGCGGTCCCGGCGTACCCCGGCCGCCTGAGCGGCGGGTCGACGCGAAGGAGCCGGGCCCTCGGGCCCGGCTCCTTCGACGCTCGGAGCACCTGGACCGGTGCCGGGAACGAGCGGACGGGTCAGTCGGGGTACTGGCCCCGGCGGACCTGCGGCTTGGGCAGGCGGAGGCGCCGGAGCTGCAGGGCACGGGTGATGCCGTACCAGAGGTCGCCCTGGTTGGGGGAGCCGAACTTCTCGTTCAGCTTCTTCCTCAGCTTCCGGCGCAGCAGGACGCAGTCCAGGATCACCGCGACGATCAGGACCCAGAACGCCATCAGCACGGCGCTCTGCACCGCGAGGGACTGGAAGAAGCTCAGGATCACGAACACGAGGGCGGCGATCATGAGGAACTCGCCGATGTTGACGCGGGCGTCGACGAACTGGCGGATGTACCGGCGGTTCGGGCCCTTGTCGCGCAGCGGGAGGTAGCGTTCGTCGTCGGTGTCGAGCGCCCGCCGCATCTTCGCGCGCTCGTCCCTCACCGTGGTGCGGCTCTGGTCGCGCGCCGCCTTGCGGTCGTTGGGCACGAGGGGCCGCTTGCGGGCGGCCTGCTGCACGCTGCGCTTGGGCGTGGGAGCGCCCTTGCCCTGCGCGCGCTGCGCCTCGGGGGTGCGTGAAGCGCTGTCAACGGCTTCCTGGGCAGAGGGGGCTTCTTTGTTTCGTCCGAACACCCCTTCAGGATACCGGGTCCACGCCGCCGGGAGACCGGACCCCACCCACCGGGTCGCGCCGGTGCGCGGCCTCCGGCCTCCGGAGTGCGGCGTGTGTAGGGTTCTGGCATGACTTCCGTGAACCCCTCGATCGACCGTCCGTACGATCCGTCGCGTGTCGGCGACGACCTCCGCGCCAGTGTCGACGCGTCCTTCCCCCGTATCGTCGAGCAGCTCTCGAGCCTCGTCGCCATCCAGGGCATCGCCTGGGACGCATTCGACGCCCACGAGCTCGACCGCAGCGCCGAGGCGGTCGCGGACCTGATCCGCGGCGTGGGGATCGACGACGTCCGCATCCTGCGCGTCGACAACGACGGCACGCCGGGCGGTCCCGCCGTCGTCGCCCGCCGCGCCGCGGCCGACGGGCAGCCGACCGTCCTCCTCTACGCCCACCACGACGTGCAGCCGCCCGGGGACCCGGCGCTCTGGGAGTCCGAGCCGTTCGTCGCGACGGAGCGCAACGGCCGGCTGTACGGCCGCGGCGCGGCCGACGACAAGGCGGGCATCATGGCGCACATCGGCGCCTTCGGGGCCCTGACCGAGGTGCTCGGCGACGCGTTCGGTGTCGGCGTGACCCTGTTCATCGAGGGGGAGGAGGAAGCCGGTTCGCCGACCTTCCGGTCCTTCCTCGAGACCTATCGGGACGACCTCCAGGCCGACGTCATCGTGGTCGCGGACTCCAGCAACTGGAAGGTGGGCGTGCCCGCCCTGACGACGAGCCTGCGGGGACTCGTGGACGGCACCATCGAGGTGCAGGTCCTCGACCACGCCGTCCACTCGGGCATGTTCGGCGGCCCCGTGCTGGACGCCCCGACGCTCCTGTCCCGGCTGATCGCCACACTGCACGACGACGCCGGCGACGTCGCCATCGCGGGACTGCACGGCGGGGACCACGCAACCGTGGACTACGACGAGGACGACTTCCGGGCGGATGCCTCCGTGCTCGACGGCGTACGCCTCGCCGGCACCGGGTCCATCGCCTCGCGCCTGTGGCACAAGCCCGCGCTGTCCATCATCGGCATGGACATCCCGTCGGTCGCGCTGTCCTCGAACACGCTCCTTCCCCGTGCCCGCGCCAAGTTCAGCCTGCGCCTCGCCCCCGGACAGGACCCTCTGGCCGCGATGGACGCCGTCCGGTCCCACGTCGCAGCCCACGCGCCGTTCGGCGCCCGGGTGACGTTCACGCCGGGGGAGACGGGGAGTCCCTTCCGGACCGACACCACGGAACCCGCCTCCCGGCTCGCGCTGTCGGCGCTCGAGGAGGCCTGGGGCGTGCGGCCCGTGGAGGCGGGCATGGGCGGCTCCATCCCCTTCATCGCCGACCTCACCGAGCTCTTCCCGTCCGCCCAGATCCTCATCACCGGTGTGGAGGACCCCGACTCCCGCGCGCACAGCGCGAACGAATCACTGCACCTCGACGAGTTCCGGAAGGCGGTCCTGGCCGAGGCGATCCTCCTCGCCCGCATCAACGACGGCGGACTCACCCGCGGCTGAAGTGCGAACGGGACGGCGGGGCGGAAATGTTTCAGCCCCGCCGTCCGTTATCACTGGTGCGGGCCCGGCGTACGATGAAGGAAAGCCGTGCGCGCCATACCGCGGACGGCACTGAGAGCGGACACACCACGGTGAGGTCCGAGCGAGGAGATACACCATGAGCACATCGACCACCGAGACCGGATCCGGCCAGGATGCCGCGGAACTCACCGCCCACGAGGTCAACCTGTCCGACGTCGCGGCAGGAAAGGTGCGCAGCCTCCTCGAGCAGGAAGGCCGGACCGACCTCCGGTTGCGCGTCGCGGTCCAGCCCGGCGGCTGCTCGGGCCTGATCTACCAGTTGTACTTCGACGAGCGGGTCCTCGACGGCGACGCCGTCCGCGACTTCGACGGCGTCGAGGTCATCGTGGACAAGATGAGCGTCCCGTACCTGTCGGGAGCATCGATCGACTTCGAGGACACCATCTCGAAGCAGGGGTTCACCATCGACAACCCCAATGCGGGCGGATCCTGCGCCTGCGGGGACTCCTTCCACTAGCACGCCGGCAGGGCCCGGAACGTCACCGACGAGGTGTGTTCCGGGCCTTTTGCGTGTCACCGGATCGCGGGTCTTCCGGGTAAGCTCTACAGTGAGTAGTAAAACTGGATGTGCACCCCGGGCCGCTTCACGGGCGGGTGGCAACGCACGTAGAAAAGGAAGGTCCGTCTGTGAGTTCGCAGGACCGAACCGGTAGCAAGCGCGTCAGGATCACGAAGATCTCCAGCATCTCGCTGGCCGGCGCCCTCCTACTGACCGGCTGTTCAGCAGAAGCCCAAAATGGATGGCTTCCGGCAGACCGGAACAACACCAACCACACCGGCGCCATCACCGATCTGTGGGTCAACTCGTGGATCGCGGCCATGGTCGTCGGCATCATCACGTGGGGCCTGATCATCTGGTGCATGGTCGCGTACCGTCGCCGCAAGAACGACACCGGCTACCCCCGGCAGATCAGCTACAACCTGCCGCTCGAGATCTTCTACTTGACCATCCCGCTGTTCATGGTGCTCGTGTTCTTCTACTTCACGGAGCGCGACATCGCGACCATCGACGCGCGCGTCGAGGATCCCGACGTCATCGTGGACGTCCGCGGCAAGCAGTGGTCGTGGGACTTCAACTACGTCAAGCAGGACAAGTACTCGGCGGGCGTCCAGGGCAACCTGAACGGTGAGGAGGGCGTGCCGGAGAACCTCCCGACGCTGTACCTCCCCGTGAACCGGAGCGTCGAGTTCCAGCTCAATGCACGCGACGTGCAGCACTCGTTCTTCGTCCCCGGATTCCTGATGAAGCGCGACCTGTACCCGGGCCGCACCAACTACATCAACCTCACTCCGACGAAGGAGGGTGTGTTCGTCGGCAAGTGTGCGGAGCTGTGCGGCCAATACCACTCCGAGATGCTCTTCAACGTGGAGGTCGTCTCGCAGGAGGAGTTCGACGCACAGATGGAGCAGCTGGAGGACGGTCAGCTCGGCGACGACTACGACCGCGACTCCTACCCCGAGGACGATCCCGATACCGACCCAGCCAGGAGCAGCAGCTGATGTCCACCTTCGAATACACCCTTGAGGAAGCCGGCACCGTCGCGGCTCCGCGTGTGGTTCCGAGGTCCAAGGGACGCATCGTCGTCAACTGGATCACCTCCACCGACCACAAGACCATCGGGTACATGTACCTGATCGCCTCGTTCGTGTTCTTCTGCTTCGCCGGCGTGATGGCCCTGATCATCCGGGCGGAGCTGTTCGAGCCCGGCATGCAGGTCCTGCAGACGAAGGAGCAGTACAACCAGCTGTTCACGATGCACGGCACCGTGATGCTCCTGATGTTCGCCACCCCGCTGTTCGCGGGCTTCGCGAACGTGATCATGCCCCTGCAGATCGGCGCCCCCGACGTCGCCTTCCCGCGGCTGAACGCCCTGGCCTTCTGGTTCTTCCTCTTCGGCAGCACCATCGCCGTCTCCGGCTTCATCACCCCGCAGGGCGCTGCGTCGTTCGGCTGGTTCGCGTATGCGCCGCTGTCCAGCACGACGTTCTCACCGGGCGTGGGTGGGGACCTGTGGGTCTTCGGGCTCGCGCTCTCCGGGTTCGGTACCATCCTCGGTGCCGTCAACTTCATCACCACGATCATCTGCATGCGCGCCCCGGGCATGACGATGTGGCGCATGCCCATCTTCACCTGGAACACCCTGATCACGGCGATCCTGGTCCTGATGGCCTTCCCGCCGCTGGCCGCGGCACTGTTCGCGCTCGGCGCCGACCGCCGCTTCGGCGCCCACATCTTCGATCCGGAAGCCGGTGGGGCCATCCTCTGGCAGCACCTCTTCTGGTTCTTCGGCCACCCCGAGGTCTACATCATCGCGCTGCCGTTCTTCGGCATCGTCTCCGAGATCTTCCCGGTCTTCAGCCGCAAGCCGATCTTCGGCTACAAGGGCATCGTCTACGCGACCATCGCCATCGCAGCCCTGTCCGTGACCGTCTGGGCCCACCACATGTACGTCACCGGAGCCGTGCTCCTGCCGTTCTTCGCCTTCATGACCATGCTCATCGCAGTCCCCACCGGCGTGAAGTTCTTCAACTGGATCGGCACCATGTGGCGCGGCTCGATCACCTTCGAGACCCCGATGCTCTGGAGCCTCGGCTTCCTGGTGACGTTCCTCTTCGGAGGCCTCACCGGCATCATCCTGGCCTCGCCGCCGCTGGACTTCCACGTCTCCGACACCTACTTCGTCGTCGCCCACTTCCACTACGTGGTCTTCGGGACCGTGGTGTTCGCGATGTTCGCCGGCTTCTACTTCTGGTGGCCGAAGTTCACGGGCAAGATGCTCAACGAGCGCCTCGGCAAGATCCACTTCTGGATGCTGTTCCTCGGCTTCCACGCCACCTTCCTCATCCAGCACTGGCTCGGCGTCGAGGGCATGCCCCGCCGTTACGCGGACTACCTGCCCGAAGACGGCTTCACCGCGATGAACCAGTTCTCCACCATCGGGTCCTTCGTACTCGGCGCGTCGCTGATCCCGTTCTTCTGGAACGTGTACATCACCTGGCGGACCGGCAAGAAGGTGGAGGTCGACGACCCGTGGGGCTTCGGCGCCTCCCTCGAGTGGGCGACGTCCTGCCCGCCGCCGCGACACAACTTCACCTCCCTGCCGCGCATCCGGTCCGAGCGCCCCGCGCTCGACCTGCACCACCCCGAGCTGCAGCAGACGCACACGCCCGATGACAGCGCCGCCAGCTTCATGGGTGCCGCTGACCGAAAGGACGCCGACGCATGAGGATCGAGACGAAGCTCTTCACCTACCTGACGCCGTTCTTCCTGCTGGTGGGCACGGTGTACGGGTTCCTGGTGGAGTGGATGGAACCGGTCGGGTTCCTCGCCCTCTACCTCACGGCCGGCCTCTCCGGGATGATCGGTTTCTACCTCGGCTTCACCGGCAAGCGCGTCGGTGACCGCCCCGAGGACCGCCTCGATGCGGAGATCCATGAGGGTTCCGGCGAGCAGGGGCACTTCAGCCCCTGGAGCTGGTGGCCCCTGGTGCTCGGCCTGGCCGCCGCCACCAGCTTCGCCGGGCTGGCGGTCGGCTTCTGGATCCTCTACATCGGCATGGGGCTCGCAGCGATCGCCCTGATCGGCTGGGTC
Organism: Arthrobacter antioxidans; assembly: GCF_023100725.1. NCBI lineage: Bacteria > Bacillati > Actinomycetota > Actinomycetes > Micrococcales > Micrococcaceae > Arthrobacter > Arthrobacter antioxidans. The sequence goes on along the minus strand of NZ_CP095501.1, from coordinate 1,993,599 downwards.
TACGAGTACAGCCGTGGGTACCACGCCCACTGATCCACCCGCTCATCCGACGCAGAGGGAGTCCGCCACGTGCGGGCTCCCTTTCGTGTGTCCGGCATCGTACAGTCGTACGGTCACACAGAGGCAGTGTCGTCCGACGCCCCGATCACAGGAGAGGGAATCCATGGCCGTGGTACCGCGACGCTTCGACGCCGAACCGCTCGACGACGCATCGGCAACACCGAAGCACGTCCAGCTACGCGAGAGCCTGCGCCGCTACATCCGTCAGTTCGGTGAGCCCGGAGCCGGGATACCGTCCGAGCGGCAGCTGGGCAGCTACTACGGCGTCGCCAGGATGACGGTCCGGCACGCGATCGACGCCCTCGTGGCGGAGGACGTGCTGGAGCGCATCGTGGGGCTCGGGACCTTCGTCGCGCGCAGCAAGATGGACCTGCACATGAAGATGACGTCCTACACCGAGGAGATGATCCGCCGGGGGATGGTCCCCGACGCACGGGTCCTCAGCTTCGAACAGCAGGGGGCCTCGCCCCTTGTCGCGAGGGAACTCCAGATAGAGCTGGGCCAACCCGTGGTGCGTTTCCGACGCCAGCTCCTCGCCGACGGTGAGCCCATGAGCGTCGACGAGAATTTCATCCCCGCCCACTGCGTGCCCGGAATCCTCGACGATCCTCCTCCGACGTCGCTCTACAACGTGCTGAGTGAGCGGTACGGCCTGGTCATGGAGTGGGGGGAGGACACCATCGAGGCAACTGCCGCTTCACCGTCGATCGCGCGCCTGCTCAACGTGGAGATGAGCGCGCCCCTGCTGAAGATCCAGCGGCACGCGTACGTGGCCCGCAGCATGGTCGACTACTCCGTCTCCTACTATCGCGCCGACCGGTACAAGCTGTGGGTGCCCCTGCAGCGCCCCGGCATCCGCACGCCCCGCGCCTACAGCGCCAATCGGCTCCGATAGCCCCTGGGGCCCTTCGGGGCCCGCGCGGGCAGCACCCCGCAGCAGGAGGTGCCCCAGGGTCGTCACCGGACCGCGGCCGGCAGCGGGCCGCGTACCCGGACCGGGCAGGGCAAAAAGGAGGGGCCCGGACGATTACTCGTCCGGGCCCCTCCTTTCAGCGTGCGGGGATATGGTCCCTAGTGGCTGGCGATGGACTCGCGGTCCTTCGCTCCGGCGACCTCATCATGGTGATCGCCGTGCGACGCCTCGAGCTCCTTCGGCGTCACGGGCGCGACGCGGTCCTCGAAGAAGAAGCGGGAGACTCGGCCGTGGGCCTTGTCCAGGAGCGAGATCTTGCCGTTCTCGTCCGGCCTCGGCACGGTGACCTCGGGTGACTCGAACGCAACCAGCTTGTAGCGGCTGTAGTCGTCGACCGGCTCGTGGACCTCGATGAACTCGCCGTGCGGCAGGCGCACGATGCGTCCGGTCTCGCGGCCGTGGAGTGCGATCTCCCGATCCTTGCGCTGCAGGGCCAGGGAGATCCGGCGCGACGCCATGAAGGCGAGGATCGGACCGAAGATCACGAGGAAGCGCAGCCAGTAGGTGACATCGTTCAGCGACACCATGAAGTGCGTGGCGATGAGGTCGGAGCTCGCAGCCGCCCACATGACGCAGTAGAACGTGACTCCTGCGACGCCGACCGCGGTGCGGGTCGGTGCGTTGCGGGGACGGTCGAGCAGGTGGTGCTCACGCTTGTCCTTCGTCACCCAGGACTCGATCCACGGCCAGGCGAACATCGCGGTGAACACGATGATCGCGGGGACCAGGGCGGGAATGAGGACGTTCAGCGAGAGCGTGTTGACGCCCCAGGGGAAGGGAAGCAGGAACTCGAAGGTGAAATTGTCCCCGAGCGTCCCCGGCATCAGCCGCAGCGCGCCGTCGACCCAACCGATGTACCAGTCGGGCTGGGTTCCGGCGGATACGGGTGACGGGTCGTACGGACCGTAGTTCCAGATCGGGTTGATGGTGAAGGCGGCCGCAATGGCTGCCAGGACACCGAACACGATGAAGAAGAACCCACCGGCCTTCGCGGCGTACACGGGGCCCACGGGGTAGCCGACCACATTCGTGTTGGTCCGGCCGGGGCCGGGGAACTGCGAGTGCTTGTGCAGCACGACCATGAACAGGTGGATACCGATCAGGAGCAGGATCACCGCGGGGATCAGCAGGATGTGCAGGACATACAGGCGGCCGATGATCATGGTCCCCGGGAACTCGCCGCCGAAGAGGAAGAAGCTCAGGTAGGTACCGACCACCGGGATGGCCTTCATGACGCCGTCGATGATGCGCAGTCCGTTGCCGGAGAGCAGGTCGTCGGGGAGCGAGTAGCCGGTGAAGCCGGCGGCAAGGCTCAGGATCAGGAGGGTGCAGCCCACGACCCAGTTGAACTCACGGGGGCGGCGGAAGGCGCCGGTGAAGAAGACCCGGAGCATGTGCACGGCCACGGAGGCCACGAACAGGAGTGCGGCCCAGTGGTGGATCTGCCGCATGAACAGACCGCCGCGGATATCGAAGGAGATATCCAGGGAGGACGCGTAGGCGACGGACATCTCGACACCGCGGAGGGGCAGGTAGCTGCCCTCGTAGTGCGTCTCGGCCATCGAGGGATCGTAGAAGAAGGTGAGGAATGTCCCGGAGATCAGCAGGATGACGAAGGTGTACAGCGCCACCTCGCCGAACATGAAGGTCCAGTGGTCGGGAAAGATCTTCCGGCCGAACTCCTTCACGATCCCGGAGCCGCCGACCCGCGAGTCGACGTAGTCGGTGACCTTACCCACGCGCGTCTTCGGCACGTACGGTTGCGTCACAGTTGAACTGCTCATGTCAGCCTCGCTCCCAGAAACTAGGTCCTACGGGTTCTTGGAAATCGCTCGTCGCAACGAGGTATCCCTGGTCGTCGACTCCGATGGGTAGCTGCGGCAGGGGACGTGCAGCCGGTCCGAAGATCACCTTGCACTCCTGCTCGAGGTCGAAGGTGGACTGGTGGCACGGGCACAGGAGGTGGTGCGTCTGCTGCTCGTACAGTGCTACCGGACAGCCGACGTGCGTGCAGATCTTGGAGTACGCGACGATGCCCTCGTACGCCCATTCCTCACGCTCGGGGGAGGGGTTGAGCTCCTCGGGGTCGAGGCGCATGAGCAGGACGACGGCCTTGGCCTTCTCCTCGAGCTTGTTCTCGACCTCGTTGAGTCCCTCGGGGATGACGTGGAACGCCGAACCGATGGTCACGTCCGAAGCACGGATGGGGGTACCGCTCGGGTCCCGGGTCAGCCGGACGCCGGCATCCCACATGGTCTGCTTCAGCACGTTGCCGGGCAGGGGGCCCAGGTCACGGAAGATGACGATCGCCGGCAGCGGAGCGAGCAGGGCAGCCCCGAGGAGGGTGTTGCGGATGAGGGGACGGCGCTTGATGCCGGACTCGTCGAGGATGTCGTTGACGATCTTCTCGGCGTCCCGGCGGTCCTGCTCCGGACGGATCTCGTGGCGTTCCTCCGTGACCTCGTGGTCCGGCATGAGCGTCTTGGCCCAGTGGACGATCCCGACGCCGATGCCCAGCATCGCGAAGGCGGTCCCGAGGCCGAGCAGCAGGTTCTGGAGGCGCAACTGCGCGATGGTCTCATCGAGCTCCACGAGGAAGTATCCCGCGAAGAACAGCAGCGTCCCGAGGACGGAGATGAAGAACAGCAGGGCGACCTGGCGTTCGGCACGCTTCTCCGCGCGCGGATCGCGATCAGCGAGGCGCGGGCGGTGGGGCGGGAGCCCCGGGTTCTCGAACTCGTCCAGCGCCCGCCCGGGCGCAGCAACGGTGACCGAGCTTCCGGGAGCGCCGTGGCTAGAGTCGGCCATGATCCCTCTTATCTTTCATTAGGTCCTGCGAGTCTGTGATTGATTCGTTCACGCGGCGCTCCTGGATGGTCAGGAGGACCGCGACGTGAGCCACACGGTGAAGGCGATGATGACGCCGAGGCCTGCCACCCAGATGAACAGGCCCTCGGACACCGGGCCGAGCGAGCCGAGGTCCGCTCCACCGGGGGAACCCTGCTCCTCGATCGTCTTCAGGAAGGCGATGATGTCCTGCTTGTCCTCGGGGCTCACGTTGGCGTCGCTGAAGACCGGCATGTTCTGCGGGCCGGTGACCATGGCCTCGTAGATGTGCTTCTCGCTCACGTCGGCGAGGCCCGGCGCGTACTTGCCGCGGGTCAGGGCGCCGCCGGCAGCGGCAGCGTTGTGGCACATCGCGCAGTTCACGCGGAACAGCTCGCCACCGTGGGCGGGGTCGCCTTCGGAGGAGTCGATGATGTCCCCGGAAGGAATCGACGGACCGGCGCCGAGCGAAGCGACGTACGCGGCCATCTGGCTGATCTGCTCGTCGGTGAACTGGACCGGCTTCGCCTGCGCCTGGGGGCCGTCCATCTGCATCGGCATGCGGCCCGTGCCCACCTGGAAGTCGACGGATGCGGCGCCGACGCCGACGAGCGACGGCGCTGCGTCCGACCCTGTGGCGCCCATGCCGTGGCAGGACGCACAGTTCGCCGTGAACAGCTTGCTGCCCTCTTCGATGTCGTCGGCACTGGCAGTGGTGGTCTGTGCCTGCGCCTCGTTGGCGGTACTGGCGGCGGCGTAGATTCCGCCGGTGACGAGGAGCGCCATCAGGAGCAGCGCCAACGCTGCGAGTGGGTGACGCCGCCTCTGGGAGAGTGCCTTCACGGGGTGGTTCCTGCCTTGTCGATGCGAGCGCTACGGAGATTCTTCAATGAATTCTACCTCTAGTAGAAGAGCGTACAGGAGGAGTTACTGAAGGAAGTAGATGATGATGAACAGGCCGATCCACACGACGTCGACGAAGTGCCAGTAGTAGGACGTGACGATGGCCGAGGTGGCTTCGAAGTGCCCGAACTGGCGGGCGATGAACGCCCGTCCGATGATGAGCAGGAAGGCCACGAGGCCGCCGACCACGTGGATGCCGTGGAAGCCGGTGGTGATGTAGAAGGCCGACCCGAAGGCGTTCGAGCTCAGGGCGACGCCTTCGGCGACAAGTTCCGCGTACTCGTAGGCCTGCACGGAGACGAAGATCGCTCCCATGACGAAGGTCAGCAGGAACCACTCGACCATGCCCCAGCGTGAGAGCTGGAAGAGGCCGCCCGTCCTGCGGGGCTGGAGTCGCTCCGCGGCGAACACGCCGAACTGGCAGCTGAACGAACTCGACACCAGGATGACGGTGTTCACGAGCGCGAAGGGGACGTTCAGCTTCTCGGTCTCCATGGCCCACAGCTCGCCGGAGGTGGAGCGCAGGGTGAAGTACATGGCAAAGAGGCCGGCGAAGAACATCAACTCGCTGGACAGCCACACCACGGTTCCGACGGAGACCATGTTGGGGCGGTTCAGGGCGGGATGCGGGGCGGCGCTGGGGGCTTGGGTCGCAGATGTCACAGACTCATTATGTCCCCAAGATCAGGGCGATCACCAACGCGAAACGGCCGCCGCACAGGCCCTGGCGCGCTGGGGGACGTGTTACGCCCGTGATTCCGCGGAAGTTCCCCGGGATGACTTTCTACAATTCGTAGATAATCTTGGACGGTGAGCCTGACAACAAGCCCCGCCGCGGTGCAACCCACCTGGCCGTCGATCTTCTCGTCCCTCCTCGCGGGCACCGACCTGAGCGTGGGACAGAGCCGCTGGGCGATGGACACGATCATGGCGGGCGAAGCGAGCCACGCCCAGATCGCGGGTTTCCTGGTCGCGCTGCGAGCCAAGGGGGAATCCGTCGACGAGCTCACCGGACTGGTCGAGGCGATGCTCGGCCGGGCGCACCGGATCCGCGTGGGAGGCCCCACGCTGGACATCGTGGGGACGGGAGGCGACGGACTGGGCACGCTCAACATCTCGACGATGTCCTCGCTGGTCGCGGTGGGCACCGGGGCGAGGGTCGTCAAGCACGGGAACCGCGGTGCCTCGTCCGCCTCCGGCGCCGCGGACGTGATCGAGGAGCTCGGGGTGCGGCTCGACCTGCCGCCGGCCGACGTCGCCCGGACGGCGGAACGGGCCGGCATCACGTTCTGCTTCGCGCAGGTCTTCCACCCGTCCATGAAGCACGTCGCGGTGCCGCGGCGTGAACTCGGCATCCCCACGGCCTTCAACTTCCTGGGGCCGTTGAGCAACCCGGCAGGCGTCAGCGCGCAGGCGCTCGGGTGCGCGGACGCGAGGATGGCGCCCCTCATGGCCGGCGTCCTCGCGGCGCGGGGGATCCGGGCGCTCGTCTTCCGGGGCGACGACGGCAGGGACAAGCTGACCACCAGCGGGTCCTCCACGGTGTGGGAGGTCCGCGACGGCCTGGTCTCGGCCCACGAGGTGCACCCCCAGGACTTCGGGCTCGAGGTCGTGCCCGTCGATGCGCTGCGCGGCACCGACGCCGCGGGGAACGCCGCGGTCGTCCGGTCGGTACTGGGCGGCGGGACCGGGCCGGTGCGGGACGCCGTCGTCCTCAATGCCGCAGCCGGGCTCGTGGCCCTGGATCCCGCCGCGGAGGGAAGTCTCGTGGAGCGCATCACCGCGGCCATGCAGCGGGCGCGTACGTCGATCGATTCCGGAGCCGCCGCGGCAGTGCTGGAGCGCTGGGTCGAGGTCAGCCGCTCGTACTGACCGTTCCTACCGACCGTTCGGCCGGGGCGATGCGGTGCCTACTCGCTGTCGAACCCGAGGGAGAAGGCCGCGTCGAGGTCGTGCTGGGAGTAGGACCGGAAGGCGATCTGCGTCGTCGTCGAGCGGATGCCCTCGATCTTCGACAGGCGGTCGGCGATGACGTCGGCCAGGTCCTCGTGGCGGCTCACGCGGGCGATGGCGATGAGGTCCCACTCGCCCGTCACCGAGTACACCTCGCTGATGCCCGCGATCTCCGAGATCGCCTGCGCGCTCTCGGGGATGCGGGAGGCGTCGGTCTGGATGAGGACGAATGCGGTGATCATGGCATGCCTTTCGGGGGACGGAGAGGGATCGGACCTACGCTACCGGCCGCCGGCGGCGCCGGACCACGCGGAGGACGACGCGCGGGAGCAGCAGGAACGCACCGAGGACGATCAGCGTGACGACCTGGAAGCTGAGCGCGACCCCGCCGCCCGACAGGGCGCGCACCGCCAGTCCGCCGGCGACGGTCGCCACCCAGAGGACCACCCCGGTGGGCCAGGGGGCGCCCGGCGAACGCCAGGCCCGTACGGCCAGGGTCGCAGCCGCGTAGGCGAGGAGGAACGGCCAGGCGGTCTCGAGCACGCCCGCGACGGTGACACCGTGCTCGTGCGTGCGACGGCCCGAGGCGGCGAAGACGAGGATCAGGGCGACGTCGGCGATGCCCCACGCGACCGGGACCGCCTGCGCCCGTCCAGGCCGGGACGGGGACGGGTCGGCTGGGCGAAGGGGGGTGCTGCGGGGCATGGCACCAGCGTAGTGGTTGTCGCCGGGCATGCAGCAGAAGCTCGACCCCGCCGTCGCGGCCGGCTCCCTCACCCGGGCGGACGCTGCGGCGAAGACCGTGGAGCGCGGCATCCTCGGTGCCGGCGGCCACCGCAGGGTCCACCCGCAGGACCGTCCCGCAGCAGGGCGGGCTGTCGCGGAACGGTCCTGTCCGCATTCCGCGTGGCCCAGGTCCGCCCGGCGGCTACGCTTCCCTCAGCCGATACCCACCGGAGCGGGCCCCCGCTCCTCGCCGCGTCCAGGAGTGCCGATGACCACGCTGCAGAACCGTCCGAACACCGCACTGATGGTCATCGACGCACAGAACGGAGTGGTCGGTGAAGCGCACGCCCGCGACGCGGTGCTCTCGTCCATCCGCGGACTGGTATCGAGGGCACGCGACGCCGACGTCACCGTCGTCTGGGTCCAGCACTCCGACGCCGGGCTCGAGAAGGGCAGCGACGCGTGGCAGCTCGTGCCCGAGCTCGAGCGCCTCGCCTCGGATCCGCTGGTCCACAAGACCTACGGAGATTCCTTCGAGGCCACCGACCTCGAGTCCGTCCTCGGTCTGGCAGGAGTGGGGCGCCTCGTCGTCACCGGTGCGCAGACCGACGCGTGCATCCGGTCGACCATCCACGGGGCGTTCGTCCGGGGCTACGACGTGACGCTGGTCGGCGACGCGCACACCACCGAGGATCTCAGCGCCTTCGGAGCGCCGGCTCCGGATCAGGTCATCCGGCATACCAACCTCTACTGGCAGCACCAATCCGCGCCGGGCCGGACGGCGGACGTCACCCCGGCGGAGGACGTGCACTTCGGTGAGGGCGGCGGCTGAGGGGCCGGCTCCCGTGACCCGCCGAAGCGATCCCGCCGGGCCCCGACGCTCAACCGGTGTGCTCCGCCGGTCTGCCCGGGGGCGCCGCGTCGGGTTCCGGCGCGGACGCGAAGAGATCGAGGCCGAGACTCCGCGCCAGGCTCCGTGTGGCGTGCTGCCCACGGACGCTCGTACCGGCTGCGTCGAGTCTCGGCGAGTAGGTGGCCATTCCGCCCTTGCCCGGTGCCACGGTGACGATGCCGCCGGACACGCCGCTCTTGCCCGGCAGCCCCACCTCGTAGAGCCAGTCGCCCGAGCGCTGGTACAGCCCGGAGGTCGCCATGACGGCGAGGGTGTCCCGGCAGGCGGACGGATCGACGACCCGCTCGTGCGTCAGGGGGTTGACCCCGCCATCGGCCAGCGTGGCGCCCATCACCGCGAGGTCCCTGGCCGAGACCAGGAGCGAGCACTGCCGGGTGTAGATGTCGGTGGTGAGCAGGGGATCGTAGGACATGTGCCCGTAGCTCCTGAGCAGCGCCGCGAGCGCACGGTTCCGGTGATTGGTCGCTGCCTCCGAGTCGTAGACCTGGCCGTCGAGCAGCAGTCGTCGACCGGCGAAGCGGGACATGCCTTCCTGGAGGAACTGCCACTTGGCTGCGGCCGAGTCACCGGGGGCGAGGCTGATCATGACGAGCGCCCCCGCGTTGACCATCGGATTCCTGGGGCTGCCACCGTTGAGTTCGAGTGCCATCACCGAATCGAACGGCAGCCCCGAGTTGTTCACCCCGACGGCCTCCCGGACGACGGTGTGGCCGATGGCGTCGCACACCAGGGCGAAAGTGAAGGCCTTCGAGATGGACTGGATGGAGAACGCGTCCTGCGCATCGCCGATCGAGAACGAGGTACCGTCCACCCCGCAGACACTGATGCCGAAACGGCCGGGATCGGCGGCTGCGAGCGACGGGATGTAGTCGGCCACCGTGCCGTCGTCGAGCGCGGCATAGGCTGCATGGGCGTCGCGCAGCAGGCCGCTCACCGTGAGGCGGGGCGGGAGGTGCCCCGTCGAGCTGAAGCGCCTGCCGCCGGACGGGTCGGTGGCGCGGACCGGGCTGAGCAGGTCGAGGGCGCCGCTCTCCCGGGGGTCCACTAGGCCGACCGGCGGTGGGCCAGCCACCCGACGGCGATACCGACGACGGTGGCGCACGCGAGGGTGATCCACAGGGGGAGCGTCACCGTGACGAACAGCAGGGAGACGGTCGCTTCCTGCCTGTTCTGGCCGATGAAGATCACGGCGAGGATGGCGAGCAGGACCGCGGTGATCTGGCGGAGGGTGAGCCGGTGCCACCACGGCTTCGTTGCATTGGCGCCCTTGACCTTGTTCTGGTTCGACATGACGATCCCTTCATCTCGACGGGTCGTGGCCCCGTCGGCTCGCCGGCCGACGGGGCTCCCAGTATGTCCCTCCGCCCCGCGTGCCGGTGCCGCCGGTCGCCGATTCACCCTCATGCTGGCGCGGATCACCCGTCCTGGGTGTGGGCGCCGCCCGTCACGTGGCAGAAGCTGGCCGGAGTCGCTGAGCGGATCACGGGCAAGGGGTTGTGGACCACGGGCGGCGGCCCGCGCCAGGTCAGGAGCAGACCCATGAACGTCGGCAGCACACCCGGCACCACGGCCGCGCGGCGGACCCGGGACGGCGGAGCGGCGGCACCGGACCTGGATCCGGCACACGGCCGGTCGGCCGCCGGGCCGGTGTCACCCGTGAGGGTCGAGACCGAAGCCGCCATCGTCGCGGCGGTGGTCACGGCGGCGGGCTCTGCCGCGGCCGCGATCCTCTTCGACGGGAGTCCCGCCCCGCTCTGGGGCGGGACATCGATCGGTGCGGCCACGACCGCGGGCGCCTTCGGTGCCGGACTCGTCGTCGGGCTCGTGGGCTACTCGCGGTCGAGGAACCAGCCGGGCCACGACTACCGGCAGATGCAGGCCACCTGGCGGCGGCTCCTGGACGGACTGTCGGTGGCCCTCGTGTACGCCGTGATCGCCGCCACCGCCCCGATCGGCTACCTCCTGCTCCAGCGAGGCTTCGAGGGCCTGCGTCTCCACCCCTTCGCGGCAGCCATGATCGTGGGGTTCGGCTGCGGACTGGCCGCGTACTGGACCTACACCTCGGTGTTCTCGCTCACCCTCGGCAGGTTGTACGGCCTCTTCGTCGTTCTCGTGATGCTCAGCGTCGTGGCCGGCATGGCGACCGTCCAGGACCGGACGTGGTGGCAGCACAATTTCAGCAGGCTCGGCGACCCGAGCGAGAGATCGGGCGGACTGTTCAACGTGACGCTGGTCGTGGCGGGCATCTTCCTCACCACCTTCGCGTCGCATCTCCAGCGGGAACTGCGACGCCTGCACGGGCGGCACGTGCTGCACCATGCGTGGAGCGCGGATGTCACCTTCGCCAGCATCACGGCGAGCGGCATGCTCCTCGTGGGCGTGGGAATCTTCCCGTCGCACGGCAGGGGGCTGCTGCACATCTCGTGCGCCGTCGGCATGACGATCTCCTTCGCGTCACTGATGATCCTCAGCCCGGTGGTCCTCGCCGGGCTGCCGGCGTGCTTCCACATCGGTACCTACGGGTCGCTGGGCGCCCTGATCGTCTGCACGGCGTTGTGGAGCCCTGTCGGCTACCTCAATCTCACCGCGTTCGAGCTGTGCACCTCGGTCATCATCTTCTGCTGGATCGCGCTCCTCGTCCGCTTCCTCCACGCGCTGGCCTCGACCGCGCCGCCGCCCGCCGCAGCGGCCGTCGCGCAGGCCGGACGAGCAGGCGGCCCCGCCGTCGGCCATCGCGCCGCCCGACCGCCGGTGAGCGTGGAATTCACCGTCACGGGCCTCTCCGGCGATGCAGGGAACGGCGACAGGAGGTGACCTCATGTGGGAGGACCTGGCTCACGGGGGGACGGTCCGCCGGGTAGGGACCATGGTCGTGGCGACGACGGCGCACTCGGCGCCCAGGCTCACGGTGACCGGGCCCGAGCTCCAGGGCATGACCTACCTCGGTTTCCTCGTCCACGGACGTGCCGAGGTACGCGCGCCGGGCCTCGCCCCGGTGTCCGTCCACCGGGGCGAGGCCGTCATCCTCACCGAACCGCGCGACGTCGTCATGGAGAGCCCGGCACCCGCGCGCTGGGTCCATGTGCTCGTCACGACGACCAGGTTGCGCGAACGTGGTGTCCCGGTCCACGCCGGGCTGTGCGAGAAGCGCGGAGGGGCGCTCGCCGGCCCCGTCGCCGCCTTCGCCTCCGCGCTCGCGGAAGGGCCGGGGGACTCCGGTCCGATCAGTGACGTCGTCGCGGCCCGGGTCCTGGAAAATCTCGTGGTCGCGGTGTACGGCGAGGCGCACGAGGAAACGGACCCACGGCTGGACCAGCGCCGCCGGGTGCGGCGCGCGGCGATCGACCTGATCGATGAACGCTTCAGCGATGCCCTGCTGACGCCGGCGGCCATCGCGGCCGACGTCGGCGTCTCGCTCAGGCACCTGCAGCGCTGTTTCGAGGGAAGCGGGACGACCATCGCCTCGGAGATCAGCAACCGGCGGACCGAGAACGCCTCCATGCTGCTCGCCGCACCCGCCTCACGTGAGCTGACGGTCGCCGAGGTCGCGCGGCGGTCGGGTTTCTCGTCCGCTTTCGAACTGCGCTCACGGGTGCGCGCGAGATTCGGTGTCCCGCCGTCGGAACTGCGCCGGTCCGGGTCGTCGGTCGGCCGCCAGGTCCCCGTCGTCCCGCCGTGACCCCTCAGGCGGAGGCCTGCAGCACCTCCGCGACGCGCGGTTGGCTGCAGCGCGCGGTCGACACGCCGAAGTGCCCTTCGAAGGCGGCGCGCAACTGATCGGCCGAGGTGAAACCGGAGCGGAGGGCGATCCGCAGGTCCGAGCAGTCCGCGCCGGTGGGCGTGGTCAGAAGGAGCGCGGCGTATTCGCTGCGAGCGCGCCTGATCTCGAGGGCGAGCGTCGTGCCCGACCCCTCGAAACTGCGTTGGAGGTGCCGTAGCGACACATTCAGCTCACGGGCGATTCCTGCCGGTCGCAGTGACGGATCCGCGAACCGCCGCTCGACGATGCGGACCGCGCGTTCGCGGAGGAGCGTTCTGAGCGCCGCGCCGTCGGTCCTCGGCGGGTCGGACTCGAGAAGAGCGCCCGCGAGGAGGTCCACGATGCTGCGTTCGGTGGCCCTGGACGTCCTCGTATCCCCGGGGGCGGGAACCGACCGCAGCAGCGCGTACGCGAACTCGCCGAGCGGCAGGGAGAGGGACCTGCCCGGGCAGGCGCGTGCAGGACCGCCGCGCAGCCGGAGCCCACGGCCTGTAAGGACGTGCGCCGGCAGGCGGAGGAGGAGGATCATCGCGGCCTCTCCGCCGTCGCGCCCGAGGCGCAGGTCTCCCTGCACGACGGCGAGCGCCCCCTGCGTCAGGGCGAGCAGGGGCCCCGCAGGCCCACCCAGGGTGATCGGCCCGTTGAGCGGGATGACGGCCTGGAGTCGCCGGCCCGTGGGTTCCCGCGCCTGCAGGGCGGGGACATCCGATCCGGGGAGGCAGAGGATCGTCAGCTCGCCGATCGTGCGCGACCGGTCCGTGATGAAGGGGCCAGGTGGCGGGTGCGGTTCGCCGGCGCGGCCCCGCCCGGAATCCTTCGGGACCGCGCGTTCCCCCGTGCAGTCCTCCTGCGCGGTGGGCCGGGAAGGTGCTGTGGCGGGTGCGGGCACTGGTCGGCTCCTTCCCCGGGCGTTCCCCGTGCCCTTCTCACCGCGACGGCCGGGGATGGCAGCGCCCGGTCCTGTCCCGGCGGTTCCTCCCCAGCGTGCGACGGCCGAGCGCTCCCGGGATCACCTCCCGAGGGTGAACGGCACCGGTCCCTGCTTCTCCGGGTGCCCGCGCAGCAGCGCCGGAACACGCCTCAGGGCAGCCGGGAGGGCCTGAGCACCGATGCCACCGGCGCCCGTGCCGGGTCCAGCGGCACGGGGCTGACCAGGACGGCCGGCCCCCGATGGAGGGTTCCGCTGCTCAATGGCCGGCACCGCAGACCACCCCGGCCGCGCATGGCCGGATGGGCGCCCGGCGCCAGGACCCGGTCCATCCAGGCACAGGGGTGGGCGTGCCGGCCGCCGTGCAGGGTGACACCCCCGCCGGCGCCCTCGAGGACGAAGTCATGGCCGATGAGCGGCGTGAGTTCGGCGCCCCGGAGGACCACGTTGCGGCGCGGAAGCAGCGGATCGAAGGGGGCCGCTCCCAGTTCCGCCGCGATGGCCTCGAGCGACTCGATGGCGAAGAGCGTCACGGCGGCGTCCATGTGGGCGGCCTTGCCGAAGAACCGGTCACCCACGATGCCCTTGCCCGCCACGACCTCCGCGCGGTCCGCGTCGACGGTGGCCACTTCGGCTGCTCCGTCCCGGGCACGTCCGAAGTAGGCGTGCCCGGGCGAGACGAGCAGGTGCAGGATCTCGACCTCGTACCGGAACTCTTGCGTCATGGTCCCCACGCTAGCCGGTCACGCCCGTGGCGTTGCCCTCCCGCTCAGGCACCCGCCGCCTGCGGCTCGCGCTCCCCGTGGACCGCCCAGTAGCCCAGTGGGCGGGCCTTGTAGATGGCGGGGTGTGGGAGGCGATGGTCCGCGCGGTCCGTCACTGCCGGTCGAGCGCCCGGCCGGACGACGGCGTCGGGGAACCTGACCGTTGTCCTTCAGGGAATCGACGGGTCTTTCACCCTGAGAACGAGGTGATGTCGAGGAAACCGGGAAGGGGTGATGTCCCTACGTGCGGGGGGCCCCGGACCGGGGGGCACGTGCCGCACGCAGCGCGTAGAGGATCGTCAGCAGATCGATGCCCTCCTGGCCGAATGCGCCGGCCAGCGGGGGCACGAGTCCGAGGGCGGCGGCCATCATCAGCACGAGGCTCAGGGCGATGCCGATCCCGATGCTCTGCAGTGCGATGCGCAGGGTCCTCCTGCCGATGAGCACGGCCTCGGTGACCTTCGCGAGGTCGTCGACGGTGATGATCACCTCCGCCGATTCGCTGGCCGCCGTCGATCCCCTCGCCCCCATGGCGATGCCGACGTCGGCGGCAGCGAGCACCGGGGCATCGTTGACGCCGTCACCCACCATGATGACGGGACGCTCGGGGAGGGTCCGGACGATCTCCACCTTGTCCCCGGGCAGGCAATCGGCGTGGATCGTGGTCACGCCCGCCTCCCGCGCAATGTGGCGCGCGGTGGCTTCGACGTCCCCGGTGAGCATGAGCACCTCGCGCACGCCGAGGGCGACGAGCGAGCTGACGGTGGAGGGCGCCGCGCTGCGCAGGGTGTCCCGCAGCAGGATGACCCCGGCGAAGCGCTCGCCGACCCCCACGTAGACGGCGGTCTCCCCCGGTGACAGGGAAGGGTCCGGGACGCGCCCGACGAGGCCTTCCACGAAACGGCGTTTGCCGACGGCGATCATGGTCCCCGCGACCTCCGCGCGGACGCCGTCGGTCGCGAACTCCTGTGCCCTGTTCGCCGGACGGAGCGCCAGTCCGCGGCGCGCGGCCTCGGCCGTGATGGCCGCGGCGAGGACGTGGGTGGAATACTGCTCCGCGGAGGCCGCCAAGGCGAGGACCTCGTCCTCGGTAAGGGGCCCCGCCGTCGGGGCGAGGACGATCCCGCCCACCAGCGGTGTGCCGGAGGTCAGGGTGCCGGTCTTGTCGAAGGCCACGCTCCGGGCCCGCGCGAGCTGCTCCAACGCCTGGGTGCTCCTGATGATGATGCCGGCGCGGGCCGCCCTACTGATTCCCCCGAGGAACGCCACCGGAGCAGCGATCAGCAGGGGGCAGGGCGTGGCAGCGACCAGGACTGCGGCAGCCCGCGTCGGATCGGAGCTCAGGAACCACGACAGCGCGGCGAGGGCCAACGCGAAGGCGGTGAAGGGAACGGCGAACCGGTCGGCGAGCCTGACCGTCGGTGACCGGCTGGCCGACGCCTCGGCGACGAGCGCGACGATCTGGCTGTACTGCGACTGCGCCGGAGTCGCCGTCGCCCGCAGAATCAGGGCGTCCGCGCCGTTCAGGGATCCGCTGAGGATGTGTGCACCACGCCGGTTGTCGACGGGCAGGCTCTCACCCGTGAGCATGGACTCGTCGAGTGTCGCGGAGTCCGTTGTCAGGGTCCCGTCCGCGGGGACGACCTCCGAGGGTCTCACCAGCAGGAGGTCGCCCACCTGGAGGTCGTCGATCGGTACGTCCTCGATCGGCCCACTCTCGCCCGCGACCGACTCCCGTCCGTCCTCCGTGATCCGGTGAGCCGAGCGAGGTGCCCGCTCGAGCAGTGCCCGGAGTTGGGTCTGGGCGCGTGCGGACGCGAAGTCGTCCAGGGCCTGCCCGCTGGCGATCATCAGCACGACGACGATGCTCGCGTAGTACTCGCCGGTGACGGCCGTGGCGATGATGGCCATCAGCGCCAGGAGGTCCACGCCCCAGTGGCCCTTCCGGATGTCCCGGAGCATGCCGAAGGCCTGCACGGCTGCGACGGCCAGGGAGTAGGACGTCGCAGTGATCTGCGCGGCGGCACCGGCCCCCGCCGCATCGAGGAGGATCGTCACCACGATCACGACGCACGTCAGGACGACCAGCCAGGGGAGTCGCGGCAGCGAGGTCCGGCCCTGTACCCCGGGAGCCCCCGACGGCGTGTCCCGTTGTCCTCCGGGGAGAGGTGGCCGGGCGAGAGTCTCCGCCCGGTCGGGACCCGGTGGGCCGCCTGACCGGGCGGGGGTGTCAGCGGGCACTGCGGCTGTCGCGCCCGGAGGGCTGTGTGCCTGCGAGGGCGGTCACGGAAGGATCTTCAGCGCGGTGTCCCAGTTGAAGTGCGGGTGGGCATCGCCGACCTGCAGCCCCATGATCAGGAGCATCATCGCCTCGAGTTCCCGTGAACGGCGCAACGGCCCCACGTCGACGGGGCGCAGACCCGAACCCGCCACGAGTCTGCTGACCACGGCCTTGGCATCCTCGGAGTCGCCCGCCAGGAAGACATCGAGCGGTTCGCCGGCCACCTTGCCCTCCTGGAGTGTGCCGGCGAACACGGTGTTGAAGGCCTTCACCACATCGGCCCGGTCTCCCAGGAGTTCCGCGGTCTGCTCCGCCGAGGACGTGCCGGCCGGCGTGAGCAGCCGATCGAAGCCGGCGACGTCGACCGGGTTGCTGATATCCACTACGATCTTCCCATCGAGGCCCGCCCCGTACTCGAGGACGAGCTCCCTGATGTCGGCGTAGGGGATGGCGAGGACAACGACGTGGCCGTCGATGGGTTCGCCCGGGTAGCCGCCCTGGGCGCCGGGTCCGAGCTCTTCCACCAGGGCGCGCGTCTGCTCCCCGTTCCTCCCGAGGATCCTGACCTGGCATCGGGCATGCAGCATGCGGAGGGCGATACCCCGGGCCATTTTGCCGCTTCCGACGATCGTCACTGTGCTCATGTCTTTCTGCCTTTCCGACAGGCCACCCGGGAGCGCCTTTCCGACAGGCCACCCGGTTGCGCGGCGAGGATCCTGCGCTGCAGCATGAGCGTCAGCCTAGGACGCGTTACGGAAGGCGTGCAGGGGCCTTAGGTCCTGATCGGCTGACAGGTCAGGGCATCGCCCGAGGTGCTCACGCAGGGCTCGAGGCGACGGTCAGGTTGTTGTAGACGGCGCGGACGGTCGGGTCACACCAGCAGGCGAAACCGGCGCGCGACCTGTCCTCGCGCCGTAGCACCACCCCGGAGAGCATCACGATGCCCTCGGTCACGGTGATGTCGAGGCTCGCGCAGTCGGCTGCGCGGCGCACCGCCTGGCGCAGAAGGTCCTCGAGTGACGCGTGATCATCTGCTGCGCGCCTTCTGCCACCCCCGAGGGCATGGTTGTCGAGTGACATCGTCATGCGTCCACTGTGCGCCAGGCATGGTGATGTCTGCAGGGTCGAAGGTCCTCTCTCCTGCCTACGTAACCCACGGTGCGGGCGGTGGACGACGTCGGATGGGACTTAAGGCCCTAGTCGTCGGTTGAGGTCTCGCGTGTGATGTTCGTGCAAGGCGAGACACCGATCCGAGAGGTTCGCACAGTGACCAACATCAGTTCAATCTGGACCAGGATCGATCCGGGCGTTCAGCAATGGGTTCTTGAGAATCCGGGGTGCGTAGTCCTTCCGCGCACCCTGGTCAACCGGGTGGAAGCAACCATCGGGGAGAGCCTGCATGCGGACGCCCACGGGGAGTACTGGTTCTCAGGGGAAGAGCTCGTGTTCCTGAAGGCACGCCGTCGTGCGCAGGAACTGGGCAGGTTCACCACCGATGGGCGCGAACGCCTGCGGTGGGACGACCACGCAGAAATGCTGGACCGGTGAGAAGGCGTCCGATCACGTCCGCCGGCGTGACCCAGGGATCGGCGAGGACCGCCTACCGCCGGGGAGCGATGGCTTCCGGGACATCCGCGCTCGGTGCGGAATCGGACGAGACGATGCGGCGGCGCGCCATGGCGATGCACCCGTCGGCCTCCAACCGGAAGCTGAAGATCCTCGTCAGCGCCGACGCCGAGGCCCACATCGTGCAGATCCTCGTCCACGGCTGCGTGTCGGCGGTCAATCTGCACGCGCTCGACCTCGTGGTGAGACGGGCAGCCACCCTGTCACCGGGAACGAACGTCGTCCTCGACCTGAGCGAAGCCCAGGCGTGGGACTCGGTGCGGGCCGACCTGCACCCCGAGTCCATCACCGCGCGTCTGACTGCGCAGGGCACGGCACCGGCGCCCTTCCCCCTGGGGGTCATTCCTCCTGCACCGTGAGGTGCAGGGCAGTGAACAGGTGCACCCCGGGGCTCAACGGCGAGCGCGGGGTGCACCGAGGCGGGGCCGGTTGCACGTGTCCCGTCAGGTGCACCAGAACCAGCCCGGCGGGCGCCAGCCGGCCGGTACCTCGTGATCACGGCTGCGCCCGCAGCGGGCGCAGCAGTATCTCGCCCGGGCATGTCGGGTCCGGCCGTTGGGCAGGACCACCTGTTCGGAGTAGGTGGAATAGACGAGGGCGTCGTCCGAGCCGCAGGTCAGGCAGACCGGGGCCAGTCCACGAGGACGTTCGCCATGCAGCGCCCGTTCACGGACTGCCCTCGTGTCCAGGGTGTGTCCTTCCGCGTCCGCCGTCGTCGAGGTATGGGCCGCAGCTGGCCCCTTGGTTCCGAGCCGGATCGTCGACATGGCAATCAGGGCTAGCGTGCGGTCGAGAGGCGACGACCACGCAGCCGGATCGGCGCCATCTCGTAGAAGAGGTCGCGCAGACCGGGCGCCCACGGCTCCTCCGACACTTTCCCCCACAGGGTGGTCAGGAGGGCCGGGTCCTCCACGCGGGTGGCTGGTCCGTTGGCCAGGACGGTCCACCCGCTCTGGGTGTTCCGGTCGGTGAGGTCGACCTGGAATCCTGCGTGCTCGAGATAGCTGCTGGCAATGGTGCCGTCGGCCCTGGTCCGGAAATACAGGTGCTCATCGAGCACGAAGTAGTTGACGGGGAAGATGTTCAGGAACCCCTCGTGGAAGAAGCCGAGACGCCCGAGCGACTGCGTCGTAGCCAGCGCCCAGCACTGCGACGGGGTGAGGGCTTCCGACGCATGAAGGGCGCCGGGCATGTCCCAGTAGCTGTCCTGGCGTGGCGTTGTTGACACGGTGTCGTCCTTCGTCCGTAGTGATGGTTCGATCGCGGCGTCGTACCCGGTGATTCCGGGACGGAAGGGTGCCTTTTATCGACGCTACAAATACTTCGGCCTCCGTATCAGGGCCCAAAGGCCCTGATCAGCATTCCCCGGATCTGTGATCGTGGGAGGGTGCCCCTCCCCGCGACGCCTGAGACTCACGGACGCCCTCCGGGTCGGTCCGACGGCCGTCGCCGCCGCCGGGAAGGATGCGCGTGGGGGCGAGCCGTCATCGTTCCTGATCAGAACAAGCATGTGAGGAATGCACCATGACGACGGTCCTTCCAGAGGCGACAGCAACGAAACCACCGGTCCAGCGCTCCGAACCGATGCTCGTCGCGATGCGCGATTCCGCGGCGGACCGACCTGCGGTGGAATGGGCGGCCGCACGTGCTGCGGCCCTCGACGCCCCGCTGACGGTCCTGCACGCCATCACCGACCCGTCCCTGATGCCACCGGGCCGCCTCTACGGCGACGAGGTGATCGCCGGGCGAGTGATGGTCAGCCGCGAAGCGTCGCGCGTCGCCCACAGGTACCCGGGTCTGCGGGTCAGTACGTATCTCCACTGCGGCGACGTCGTCGAGGCGCTCCTGGGCCTCTCGGCCGCCGCACCCATGATCGTCGTGGGCGCGGACCGGAGGGATCCCACCAGCGGGGAGTACAAGGGCTCCGTGGCCCTGCAGGTGGCGCTGAACTCCGCGACGCCCGTCGCCGTCGTGCCGCCGGCCTATGGCTATCGGACGGACTCCGGCCAGGCCGGAGGGGGAGTGGTGGTGGGTGTGGACGGCTCGGAGGTGTCCCGGGCCGCTCTCATGAGAGCGGCCGAGGAGGCCCACTCGGCAGGAATGGGCCTGACGGTGGTGACCGCACTGGGTTCGTCACCGCAACGTATGGCGGTCGGTGCGGCGCCGATGCTCCTGGCCGTGCGCACACGCTACCCGGACCTCCTCGTGAGCTGGGTCGTCGATGACCTGCACACGCCCGTCGAGGCGCTCGCGCTCTATGGCACCGGCTCGGATCTGCTGGTGATCGGCCGCCACGGGAGCGGTGCGCGATCAGCGATGTCCCTCGGCTCGGTCACGCATACGCTGCTCCTGGAGCCACCCTGCCCCACCCTGGTCCTCACTCATCGCGAGCCCGAGCCTCCTGACGGTTCGCCGACGCGTACAGCGGAGCGAATGAACGTCCGGTGATCGTCTCGGGAACCAGTCGCATGAAGCGGTCCTTACGGCCCATCTCCCACGGATGCAGCGGCAGGTGGACGGTGTCCAGGAGTTCACTCGTCTGGTTGATGGTCGTAGCCTGCCCGTGAACGATCACGCTCCACACCCGCGCTCCGCCGTCGACGAAGCCGTCCGTCTCGAATGCGACCGGCGCTTTCTCGGAGAATCGGGACTTCGTCCCCTCCGAGGTCCGGAAGACGATCGTGCCGTGATCCACGACGAAATTGACCGGAAAGATGCCGGGAATCCCCTGAACGCACAGAGCGAGGCGCCCGAAGGGAGCATCCCGGAGCAATTTCCAGCATTCATGCGCTGGAAGGATTTCCGTAGGTGTATTCTCGGCTTCCATAGATCGACACTACGAAGTGACCTACGGGCCGGATAGGGCACTCTGACCCTTTTGCCGGACAGCAGGTCAGGTCTCGTCATGGATGACGGATCGTGATTCTCCTGGGGGCGGGACATCACGTCGACAGTACGGAGTGCGGCACGTGGTCACCTATTCTGAAGAACTGCCCAACGGAGCGCCCTCGCGGACGACGGCGCTCGCCGGGATGGAAGACCTCCTCGCCGCCTTCGCAGCCATAGCGGACGACCTCGGGCTCGACACGGTTCTGGAACGCGTCATCTCGGCGGCCTGCCGACTGGTGGATGCCCGCTACGGGGCCCTCGGAGTCATCGGCCCGGACCGTACACTCGGTCACTTCACGACGGTGGGCCTGGAGGACGACGAGATCCGGCGGATCGGCCAGTTCCCGACGGGACACGGGATCCTCGGCCTGCTGATCTCCGTGCCGCATTCGCTCCGCCTCTCCGATCTGCGCGAACATCCCCTCGCCTATGGCTACCCGGCGGACCACCCGCCGATGAAGTCCTTCCTCGGTGTCCCGATCCGCATCCACGACCGCGTCTTCGGGAACCTGTACCTGACCGACAAGAACGGAGGTGAGGACTTCTCCGTCGACGACGAACAGCTCGTCGTGGCCCTGGCCTCCGCCGCGGGGGTCGCGATCGAGAACTCGCGGCTCTTCGATGAAGCGAATCGGCGGACCCGGTGGCTCGAGGGCGGGTTGAATGCCGTGAGGGAACTGCTCGGCCAGCACGACGAAGCACGGCACGACCTGGACATCCTCGCCACCCACGCGCTGAACGCGTCGCAGAGTATCCTCGCGGCCGTCCTCAGGGATTTCGGTAGCCACCGGGGGGTGGGCTGCGAGGCAGTGGACGGTGTCGAGGTCGAGGCCCTTCTCGGCCAGTCGAACCTGGATCCGACGCTGCTCGACAGGCTTCCGACCACGCTGTCACCCATCGTCCTGGATGCTGACGAATTCGCGCAGGTGCTGCCCGGCGCTCCGGAAGGCATGATCGGGACGGCCCTGTGCAGCAAGCTCCCGGGCGACGGCGACCGCCGCTTCCTCGTCGTCGGCCGACCATCGGGTGGGTCGCCGTTCTCCGACGTCGACCACGAGATGATGACCACCTTCGTATCCCATGTGTCCCTGGCCCTCGAACTGCTGCGCGTCCACCGCCAGCGGGAACAGGAGGCCGTCTTCGGCGACCGTGACCGTATTGCACGGGACCTGCACGACCTGGTCATCCAGCGGCTCTTCGCGGCCGGACTGAGCATCCAGAGCCTGCGCAAGTACACGCCCGACGGAGAGGCTCTGACCCGCATCTCCGCGGTGACGACGGAACTGGACGAGACCATCCGGGAACTGCGTGACACCATCTACTCGCTGCGCACGGTTCCGCAGGTCACTCCGACGTTCACCTCGACGATCTTCTCCCTCGTCGCGGATGCCTTCGACGGCCATGATCTTGCTCCGGTCCTCCAGCTGTCCGGCCCGCTCGACGCGGCGCTGGACGATGAGCGCGCCGACCATGTCAGGGCCGTATTGCTCGAAGGGCTGTCGAACGCGCTGCGCCATGCCGACGCGCAGACCATCACGGTGACGCTGCGAGCGATCAACGACCACCTCGAGCTGAAGATCACCGACGACGGCCGCGGGTTCGAGAATCCCACCCGCACCAGCGGCATCGCCAACATGAAGCGCCGTGCCGAACTCTGCGACGGCACGATCTCCATCCTCAGTGAACCCGGGGAGGGAACGGAGATCCGCCTCAGGATCCCTCTGAATGCGACGGAGACGGTGGACCCGACGGGCGGGAGATGAACACCGCTGCCTGGGTGCGGCGCTGGAATCCCAACTTCGACAGCAGGGACGACACGTAGTTCTTCACGGTCTTCTCCGCGAGGAACAGCTCCGCGCCGATCTCCCGATTGGTCAGCCCGGCCCCGATGAGTGCCAGGACCTTCTTCTCCTGACTGGTCAGGCCTTCCAGCCGCGGGTCCTCGACCGGGGCGTCCTGGAGCCCGGAGGTGATCCGTTCCGTCACGCCGGCCGCGAACAACGACTGACCGGACGCCGCCCGGCGGACCTTCTCGACGAGGTCGGATCCGAGGATCTCCTTCAGGATGTACCCGGAGGCACCCGCGAGCACCGCACCGCGCAACGCCTGGTCGTCGTCATAGCTCGTCAGGATCACGCACGCCAGGGAGGGGTCGACCGAGCGCACGTCGCGGCACACTTCGATGCCCGTGCCGTCGGGCAGCCTCGCGTCGAGGATCGAGATGTCCGGCGACAGGGCAGGGATCCTCCGGGCCGCCTCCTCGGCCGATCCGGATTCTCCGATGATGGAGAAACCCTCGCTCTCCAACAGTTCGCGCAACCCACGCCGGACCAGCTCATGGTCGTCGAGGATGAACACCGTGGCATCCTCGGGATGCACTCCGGTCACGGGGTAGTCCATCTCCAACCTCCGACGTCGTCGACGCGCCCGGCGCTACCGGGCCGGGGTGCCTCGTGTTCAAGCACCATCATCATCCGGTACCGTGCGCGTCGTCAGGGCACAACGGCCCAACATCGGGCGGGCCTTTCGACCCTACCCAGCACATGAGGGGCTGGAGACGATGACGGGGCGCACGTTCACCTGTCGCGAAGGAGCAGACCCCCATCATGGACATGACCACCCCACCCCGCAAGCCCCGCGTCCTCGTGGTCGGCGTCGACGGGTCGGAGCAGTCGATCGCCGCTCTGGAACTCGCGGGCAGCCTCGTCCCCCTCGCCGGTGATGTCATCAGGGCCGTGACGGTGTGGCAGTACCCCATAGGTTTCGGCACCTTCGCCCCCATCACCTGGAACCCCGACGAACTCGCCGAGACGGCACTCGACGACGCGCTGTCGGCGGCGTTCGGGGAGGAGCCACCGTGCGTGGTGGAGCGCCGGGTGCTGCAGGGGCCGACGGCCCAGGTGCTCATCGAGGAGAGCCGGACGGCGTCGATGGTCGTCGTCGGCTCGCGCGGTCACGGTGGGTTCGTGGGACTCCTCCTCGGGTCTGTGAGTTCCGCCGTCGCCGAGCGTTCCGCCTGCCCGGTGATCATCGCGCACGGCCCGCTCGGGTCACCCGACGGCGATCCCGCCGCCGCCCAGCCCGCCGGCGTCTCGGCATGACGTCCGGCAGGGGCGGCACCGCGGGGATGCGCGAAGGCAAGCCGGTGATGGTCGGCTATGACGGTTCCGACGAATCGAAGAGAGCCGTCCTGTGGGCCTCCCGCTATGCCGGGGCGGCCGAGGTGCCGCTCGTCGTCGCGCACGCCTTCATCTGGCCGTACTTCACGGATCGGCTGGGACCGGTGGCGGGCGTCGAGGACAGCGGGCTGCGCGGGGATGCACACCGGATCCTGGCGGAAGGACTCGATCTGGCGCGCCGCTCCGAGCCGGATCTCGAGGTGCATGACCGGATGGTGACAGGTGCACCCACCGGCGTCCTGACGACGCTCTCGAACGAGGCCTCCCTCCTCGTCACCGGGACGCGGGGCCTCGGCGGCTTCTCCGGGTTGCTGATCGGATCGGTGAGCCTCCACCTCGTCTCCACCGCGTCCTGTCCCGTCATGGTGGTCCGTGATGCCCGTCCGACGCACGACACCGTCCTGGTCGCGGTCGACGGTTCTCCCGAAAGCGACCGGGCGGTGATGGTCGCGACCGAGCTGGCCCGCATCCTGCACAAGTCGCTTCGGCTCCTGCACGTGGGCGCCCCTCACCGGGACGGGATTGCCGAAGCGTCGTCGCGGGAGGTGGAGCAGGATCCGATCCTGGAGCAGGCCTCCGCGCTGCTCGGCGAGCGCGCGGGCCTGACCGCAACCCGGGACCTCGTCCTCGCTGCGTCAGTGCCTGGTCGCATCGTGGAGGAGACCGAGAGGGCCGCGTGTGTGGTCCTCGGGGCCAAGGGCGGCAACACACTGGGTATCCGGCTCGGATCCACGGTCCATGCGGTACTGCACCATGCCGGCGGCAACGTCGTCGTCGTGCGATAGATCAGGCCCGGGAATGGATCCTGGTGCCCGCGGCCAGGGGCACGGTCACTTCAGGGTCGCGCCGGAACGGTACCTCGAGTGCAGCCCGCAGGAACCAGCGAACCCGTAGGACGGGTGAGGTGACCGTCGGAGCGGGAACGGTGCCGGCCGTGAGGGTGAAGGGGACCATCGATCCCCTGGCCGCATGGGCCGGGAGACGGACCTGGTCGATCACCGTCTCCTCGATGAGGAAATTCCCGGGGTGACGGTCCTCCTGGGGACGCTGGCCGGCCCAGAACATCACTTCCTCCTGCATGACGATGCTGATGTCCAGGGCGCGTGCTTTGGTTTCGCCGACCGTGACGACACCGGACAGCTCCACCCCTGGATGCACGGAGCGCGTGGACAGCTCCACCACGTGCAGGTCCGCTCCGGGGTGGCGTCCGTCCGTCGGGTGGGTGTCGGGTTCGCCGTCGGCCGTGGATCCGTCGGACTGCACGACCAGCGGCTGGGAGCGGACGACGTCCGGATTGCCGTCGGAGGACACCCGGACGCGCACGGCCCAGCCGGACAGCGCAAGCTTTCCGTGAAGAGTGGGGATCGCGTCGGCGGGCACCATCAGCTGGCTCACCTCGAAACACGACTCGCCCTCACGCAGGGTGGTGCCGGTGCGGACCAGCGTGCTCCCGATGTCCTTCGAGCTGCGCTCTGCGGCATGGTAGGTCCCACCGAACTGATTGCCCCGCATCTGCGTGAGCTCCAGCGAGTGCACGAGGGTGAACTGGACCGAGGTCACCCGCACGCGGCGGGTCGCGCGGATCTCCACACTCACAGGAGTACTGCGGCCCAGCACTGCGGTGCCCTCCGTGCCACGCTGCAGGAGGGCGAGATCCAGGATCTCGTGGGGGTGGGTGGGTGTCATGGTCGATGGGCCTTTCCGTCGTGATTCGTCGGGTGGGAGATGTCGAGGACGATCAGGAGCCGGGCGGACGGGGTGGAGGCGCCTTCATCCCCACGGCTTCCCACCCACCGGTTTCGCGTGGCCGGGCCTCCGTCTCCTCCGCCCCCTGGTCCAGGCGGAACGGTGGATATTCGTCACGCAGCAGGAACACGTAGGCTGCCACGCGGTACGTCCAGCGGTGGATCCCCATCACCAGGCCGAAGAGCGGCGCGGGGTAGCGCGCCGTGAACAGGAGGGCGACCCCGGCAATGATCACCAGCAGGCCCAGCAGAGACGGTGCGGTGGTCCTGATCAGGTCGCCGGACCCGGGGGCGACGACGACGGTCGTGGTCGCGGCACCCGTCAGGGCGGCGACGATCAGGAGGTGCGGGAGGGCCAGCAGCCACCACTTCACGAGGACGAGGCCGCGGTGGAGCCGGGACGGGTAGGGGACCTCGAAATCGGCGGGATAGTCCGGGACGCGGGCGAGGGTGAAGGGCGGATACAGGTCCGTCCCGAGCGCGGAGGCGTAGAACTGCACCCGCCACGTCCAGCGGAAGACGCCCACGGTGAAGGCGAACAGGCCGGCCGGGTAGCGCCCGGTGAACAGGATGACGACGCCGGCGGCCACCGTGCTCACGAAGCACGCGGTCCAGAGCAGCCACAGCACCACGAGGTGCGGGATGACGAGGAACCACTTCACCAGCCACAGCCACCGCGAGAGTCTGGGTTGCAGATAGCCCGTGAGCCGCGCCGGGTAGGGCAGGAAGTCACGTATCGGATCGCCCGACGCGGTGTGGTGGGCGTCCTCCGTCAGCCCTCCACGCCGGTTCCCGCCGGCTGCCGGGGACGGGACGAGCCCTTTGCCGAGCGCGTTCGCCCCGATCAGCAGGAGGGGGACGCCGACCAGCACCAGGAGGCCCGCCACCAGGAGCAGCGTCATGCCGACGGGCCCGAAGAGGCCCGACCGGACACCCGCCTGGAGGTCCACGGCGCCGGTCTGGCTGCCGTCGGCGTTCATCACCACGACCGCCCAGCTCCCGGAGCGCACGTCCACGGAGATCACCTGCGTCCCGGTGCCGGAGGCCGATGCCGTCCAGAACGTCTGTTCGGCGGGCGAGGCCGGAACGGAGGAACCCGGGATGTCACGGTATGCGGCGCGGAAGGGGTCGGTCCGTACCTCGATCAATTCTGTGTGCTGCACGGACGACAGGTATGCGTCGACGTCGGCCTGTCTGGCCACGCCGACGAAGACCGCCTTCGTGCTCGGTACGCCTGTGGCCTTCAGTTGGACCGTTGCGATACCCGCGGGGAGGGCGCCCTCCCCGGTGTCCAGCCGGATGTCCTGCGGCTGGGTGGTGAGTGCGTAGGAGTCGTACTCGAACCGTTCCGTGGAGGTGTTCAGGAATTGTCCATCCCGCTGGAACCCGGCGAGAGCGCTGATGAGCAGACCGCCGAACGCCAGGCCCCCTGCTACCGAGACGAGCAGGGCGCCGACCAGGACCATGACCAGCGGACCTGCCCGCATGGGCGTCCGAGCGGGAGGGGGAGTGGTACTCGACGAACTCGAACTCATGGCGGGCGTCCTCCGTGGTGGTGCCTGGATGAGGTAGGAGCAGCCCTCACACCGGCACGGGCGCGAGCTTCTGGGTCACTCCTTGGAGGGGAGCGGGTGTGTTTCCCGATATTTCTGGATGTGCAGGGCGAGCTTCCGCTCTGCTTCCCGCCGACGCTCCATGAGGCGTTTGAGGTCGGATCCGCTGGGCCTGAGACCGATGGTCCTGAACGTGTCGTCTTCGGTGGAGGGATCGAGGTGGATCGGGGGTGTTGCGGGCATTGGTGGGGCGATCGGGCGCTCTGTCGAGCTCATTCATCTGTCCTTTGTTCGCTCGTGAAGTGGTTGCCGACCGGCGGATGCTTCCCGTGTGCTTCCTGCCGGCGTCGCACGACGACCACTCCCGAAAGGGTTGCGTCCCAGTGTCCTGCGAGGCGGGACGGCCCTGTAGGGACTTTCGTCACCATTGCGGCCACCACCGCGTCGTTGAGGACAGCACGAGGCGCACTGCGCGATCCGACAGGAGGCCGGACGCGTCCGGGAGTCACAGCCAGAGGCGCGGGCGCAGGAGCATCCGGACCGGCATGGCTCCGAGGAGCTCGCGTTCCTGCAGCGGGGTGGTGCGTTCGTCGAGGAAGTCGAGGATCAGATCGACGTCCAGCGCTGCGAATGCGGCCCTCATGAAGCGGACTGCCGCTTCGGGGTCGTGCAGCCACATCCCGAGGACGGGCTTGTCGTAGAAGTGGAAGCGGCGCGACGGCTCGGGGCTGCGTGGCGATCCTGTCGCGGCGAACGACGACGCGACACGCTCGGCCTGGTGGAGTATGCGGGTGAAGCCGTACCCGGTCGTGGCCTTGATGATCCCGGAGGCCGTACCCACATACAGGTGCCGTCCCCGCGACGCCTGGCGATGCAGGCCGAGCGGGATCGCACCCCGTTGAACGGTCAGCGTGGAGAAGTCCGTCACTCCGCAGGTGCTGCGCAGATACTCCGAGGCCGCCGTTTCGAAGGGCCCACCCATGGCTGGTGTATCGCCGCGCGTGATTCTCGTCGTCTCCACGAAGGCTTCGCGTGCGGACACCGGCAGGAGGCAATGGAAGCGGGCAGGGTGCTCGCCGTCGCCCGACCTGAAGTCCATGAAGGTGGCCACCGCCGGGTCGAAGGAGTCGCGCACGGTCCGGACCTGTCTGATCTCGCCGGTCATGAGCAGGGGAGGGGCCACTCCGGACGGAGGGGCGGTGCTGTCGCAACAGTGCGAGGCCGTGAAGGATCGGCCGTCGGTGAGGGTCACCGCGACCCGGTCCCCTCTGGCATGGATCCGGGCGGCGTGAGCGTCGAGCCGCGTGATGCGCGGATCGGCATCGATCACCTGATCCAGGGAGCGGAAGATCCTCTGTGAGGAGGTCAGGGACAGCGTGTGGCGATCGAGTGACAGCCTGCGCAATCCTGTGGCTGTATCGACCGCGAGCGTCGTGTAGCTCGCTGACGGGGTCAGGTGCAGGGGCAGCACGCCGTCGTACCAGTAGACGATGGCACGGTGCTGGTAGTGGCGGCTGTCGTCGACGAGGAGGATCCGCGCGTCATCCAGACCCGGTTGCCTGCTGAGGAAATAGGCGAGGCTCCGTCCGGCGAGACCACCGCCGGCGAGGATGATGTCGAAGTCCGCCGGTTCACGACTCACGGGGGCCGGTGTCCGCGCTCACCCGGCAGGCCACGCGTGCGTCAGGACGCAGCGGCGACGCCGGGGGAGCGGTGGCACATCCTTCAAGCGTCTGCGTCTTCGGCCACTTTGCCGGCTGCCGGCTTGTTCTCCGACGCCGGTTCTTCAGCCACGTGAGGAATCACGAGGACGGGACAGTGGGCGTGCGAGACGCAACTGGCGCTCACGGACCCCAGGAGCAGCCCCCGGAATGTTCCGTGACCTCTCCGGCCCACGATGAGCAGGGCGGCATCGCGGGAGGCCTGAACGAGCGCCTTGCCGGGATGGGCGAAGACCACCGTGGTCTCGAGGCCGTTCGGGACGTTCCCTCCGTAGGCCTTCGTGACGGCGTGCTCCAGATGGATCTTCGCGGCGTCGGCGAACTCACTGGTGCCGAGCGGAACGTACCCGGGGTACTCGGCCGGGTAGTCCCATGCCGCGACCGCCAGGATCGTCGCGTCGAAGGCGGGGGCCAGCCGCTGGGCGTAACGCAACGCCTCGACGGACTGCTGCGAACCATCGACGCCGACGACGATTCGCGGGGCGGCTGCTGTGCTCATGGAGTGTCTCCTCAGGCTTGCTGCGATCAGGTGGTCCTGCTGCCTGAAGCGTGCCCACCGGCCGCAATGGACGATAGGGCCTTTCGTCCTATGAGGAGTGGGGGGGGCCATGCTACAAGGCCGGAGGATCGCGCCGGCGGTGGGATGCACGCCTGAATCAGGGACCAAAGACCCTGATGGGGTCGGAGGTTCCCAGCAACAATTGCCGGGTGACCTGCATCTCATCGGACAACGCGGATCGTCCAGGCCGTAATGCGAGCCCCAAGCACAGTCTGGTGCGGGAGTTCGTGGCGCGGACATGTGAAGGAGTCCCGCATCGCCGGTGAAAGGATCACATGGCAGCACCAGCCGGCAAGCACCAGGTGACGTCCCGAGGGGTCCAGGACCAATTTGCGCGTCGCATTCCTGCGCGACCGCGAACCGGCAGGTTCAGGGGCCACTCATCGTCACGGAACGGGCAAGCATCCAGCCCCGGCCTGCGCCGCGAAAGGCTCTGCCTGCCGATAGGCGGCGGGGCCTGCACGCCGAAGGAGAACTCGATGAGTCTGGGCGACAAGATCAAGAATGCAGCGAAGAAGCTTTCAGGCAGGGCCAAGGAAGCCACGGGCAGGGCAACAGGAAACGAGCGACTCGAGACGGAGGGAAAAAGGGATCAGGTCAAGGCGGACCTGAGGCAGGCGGCCGAGAAGGTGAGGGACGCCTTCCGGAAGCGCTGACGGCCGAGCGGGGGGCGACCCCGCATGAGGCCGTTCGGACCGCCCGTCAGGCGATCCTCAGCGCGTGGAAAGGGACGCCCACGCGTCCGACTAGGGTTGTTTCATGCCTCAGCTCGAGCCCGACCTTCCCGAAGATTACGCCGTCGCCTTCACGGCTCTGAAGGCGCTGGTCCGGGAAGCCCAGCATCATGCGCAGCGTGTCGTGAATACCGCGATGATCGAGCTGTACTGGAACATCGGGCGGTCCATCTTGGAGAGGCAGGCGGACGAACCGTGGGGGAGTAGGGTCCTAAACCGTCTGGCGCAGGACCTGAAGGCGGAGTTCCCGCACATGAGGGGTTTCTCCCGGACGAACCTGTACAACATGCGTGCCTTCGCAGCGGCATGGGACACCTCGACACCGATTGTCCAGACGCCGTCTGGACAATTGAGCTGGAGCCACAACGTCACCCTTCTGAACAAGGTGGACAACCACGAGCTACGCACCTGGTACGCACTACGTGCCGCCCAGCATGGCTGGTCCGTGGCCGTGCTGGAACACCAGATCCTCACCAATCTCCACGCTCGGGTAGGTGCAGCACCGAACAACCTCGAAGCGCGGCTGCCCAGCGAAGGCACAGACCTGGCACGGGAAGTGGCCAAGGACCCCTTGGTGCTCGACTTCCTCGGCTTGACCGAGGAAGCCCAGGAACACGCCATCGAGGAGGCGATGACCCTGCGGATGGCCCAGACCCTGGCCGAGTTCGGACCGGGCTTCGCGTTCGTCGGGCGTCAACATCACCTGAACATCGACGGCGACGACTTCTACATCGACCTGCTGCTCTACCACGTTCCCTCCGACCGTTACGTGGTCGTGGAGCTCAAGGCCGGCAAGTTCAAACCGGAGAACCTGGGCCAGCTCAATTTCTACGTCGCAGCCGTCAACGACATCCTGCGACTCTCACGGCAAGCGCCGACTGTCGGTATCCTCGTGTGCGGGTCCAAGAGCGACCGAGTCGTACGCTATGCACTCGAGGGCTCCACACAACCCCTGGCCGTCACGTCCTACACGTACGAAGCACTTCCGGCCGACGAGCGAGCTTCCCTGCCATCGCCGGCCGCCATCACCGCTGCACTGGAGCACGAACAACCAGATGCTCCCGAATCACGGAATTCCTGATCGACGGAGGTGATACTGACCCGACGAATGCACGGGCCAGTGCAGGGCTCACCTTTCGACGGCCCGGGACCAGGCGCCCGGCAACCCGGCCGAGGGGGAGTCGTATCACCGGGTCCAGGGCCGCAGATCCTGCAACGGAACATCTTTTAGTTGACATAATGTAGATTATCGGCGAAATAACCAGGTCGCCCGAGCGGGGGTTCCGAACCTCCGATCAACCGGTCCCGTCAGCCATGACGCGCTCACCTCGCCTGTCGCCGACGTCTCGTTCGGCGTCCGCATTCGAGACGGCCCGAGCGCCACTCGACCTACGAGCTTTCACCGACTGGCCACTGCCACGCCGGGCTTCCACCGGTGGATGCCAGTCACGAACGTCGGGACCCAGAAACCAGGACGCAAGGCGGCGGTGCTTGTCTTTCCACTGATCGTTCGTGCGTCACGACGCCTACGGGAACCCATCGGTGATCATCGATGGTCGCCCGACGTCAGGATGATCCCGCCCAGCATGCAGTGTTCGACTTCCAGCAGGTCACACATCCGTTTACTGCGGCACAGACGATCAAAACCACGGCGTTTGTTATCCATACGGATGCACCGAATTCGGGCGTCCGGTCGAACCCCACCATGTATGTACCCATATTTCGTTGGTGTAGCAGTGTGCGCCGAGGACGTACACCTCCCCCATCGGATGACGCGGATCGCGGAAAGGTCCGCATGCGCCCGCGTAGCGATGTCAGCGTCCGTCGACGTCGAGGAGGCCCCGGGCGGCCGCGATGCCGGCAGTAGAGGCTTTGCATCATTGCACCGTGGGCGGAACCGATTCCCGGCACTCCGATCGGACGCCCCATTGTGTCCGTCTCCAGTCGTCAACTATCATTGACGAATGGAGGTGGACAGGATGAAGACGCTTGTCGGATCGATGGATGGCAAGGGGCCGGCGGAAGCGCTGAGGATCGTCGCCGAGCTTCAGCGGGAGGTGGCGCGCAGCGAGGCCGGGCTTGTCCGCAGTGCCCGCCAGTCCGGGCTGTCCTGGGAGGCCATCGCACAGAGCCTCGGGGTGTCCAAACAGGCCGTCCACAAGAGGTACGGCCGGCAGTAGTCCTGCCGATCCCCGCGTCGCAGTGGATCGGCCCGGTCACGCCGTCGGGTTGCGAGCCCTCCGCCAGCTACCGAGTTGGTGGTCTGTGGTGCGGATGGAGAGTCCCGCGGTGAATCTCGTAGGAGTGGGAGTGCCCGGGCTCATCGGGATCGTCGACGATCGGTTGATCTGCCATGAACTGGCGGATGACATGGGCCAGTTCGCCGGGGTTGCTGAAGTTGATCGCGTGCGCCGCCCCTTCGATGATCACCACGAGGACATGGTTGTCCGTGTTGCTCGCGACCTCGCGAATCCGGTCAGGGTTCGGCATCAGCGGATCCCTGTCGCCGATGACCACCAGGGTCGGGACCTTCAAGGCCAGCAGGCGATCGAGGGACGGGTACCGGGTGAGGGCGCGGAACATCCTGACGGTGCTGGGGACACCGAACCTGAGGTAGTCCGGGGCTGCCACGCGGATCATCCCGACCGGCTCGCGTGTGCCGTCGCGGGCGAGTTGCCGCACGGCGCGCCGTAGCGGCTGGTTGTTCACTCCCCCGGCCGGCGAGACGAGGACCGCCCGGTCCAGACGCTCGGGATAGCGGTAGGCGAACTCGCAGATGACCGGACAGCCCATCGAATTGCCGACGAGCGTGGCGGACGTGACCTGACGGTCGTCGAGGAACCTGGCGGCCGCGTGCGCGAGATCCGGCACGTCGAGAGGGTCGATCGGCTTGCCGCTGCGTCCGAACCCTGGAAGGTCGGGAACAAGGGTGTGGAATTCGTCGCTGAGACGTTCCGCCGTCGGCAGGAGGTACCGCCCGGACAGGCCGAAGCCGTGGACGTGCATCATGACGGGTGCATCGGGCGGGGCGGGCGATTCCCGGTAGAAGACGTGGACCCCGTCGACCGTCGTCCACCGTTCCGCCAGTGCCGAGGCCGCACGCCTGGGCAGTCGGCGTCCCCGACGCTGGAACCTGGGTTGGCCTGGCACGTTGGTCGTCACGTCGCCTCCGGGGGTGAGGGAAGGGCGGAAGGGTCTCGAGGGTCGGCACGGAACCGTGCGCGGCAGTCACGGCAGCGGGAAGCACCCGGCCCGGCGCAGCCCGGGTGCCCTTCTCCTCGCGGATCGCCGGCCATCATGCGTCGACGGTACCGCCCGGGCAGGCGCCCCACGTCATTCCCCGAGGGTGATGTGTAAGGCGGGGCACCGCTCTACCGTGGTCCGATGACCCCCCGACGGCGATACCTCATCACTGACCGCGTAAGGGCAGACTGATGGATCCGGTACTCAGCACGAACCTCGCGTGGATCATCGGGGTGCTCACACACCTCGTCGTCTGCGTCGCCGCGCTCATCGTCATCCCCAAGCGGCGCAAGCCCACGGCGGCAATGGCGTGGATTCTCACCATCGTGATGCTCCCGGTCATCGGCGTGGTGCTCTACCTGGTCATCGGCTCGCCCAAACTCCCGAAGCGACGCCGTGCGGAACAGGACCGCATCACCGCCCTGATCGCTGCCGCTGCTGAAGGACTTGACCTGACCCCGCAACGGGACAGCTGGCCGGAGTGGTTCACCAATGTCACCCGACAGAACCAGTTGCTCGGCGGCATCCCGGTCGTCGGCGGCAACACCGGCACTCTCCTGGGCGAGTATCGGCAATCCATCCAGTCCATGGCCGCGGAGATCGACACGGCGGAGCGGTTCGTGCACGTGGAATTCTTCGTCGTGTCCTTCGATGACACGACGAAAAGTTTTTTCGCAGCCATGGAAGCCGCCGTCGGCCGTGGCGTGACGGTGCGCCTGCTCGCCGACCATGTCTCCTCCGCGAGGATCGCGCACAGCAAGGAGACCTTCGCTGAACTCGACCGCATCGGCGTGCACTGGAGCTACATGCTGCCGGTGATGCCCTTCAAGGGCAAGTATCAACGGCCCGACCTCCGCAACCACCGGAAGCTCGTGGTGGTGGACGGGCGGGTGGGCTTCATGGGCTCCCAGAACCTGATCGATCGCAGCTACAACGCTCCGAAGAACATCAAACGCGGCCTGCAGTGGCAGGAGCTGGTGACGCGGCTCGAGGGACCGGTGGTGACGAGCCTGAACGCCGTGTTCCTCTCCGACTGGCTGACCGAGACCGGGGAGCAACTCGACCCGGCGTCGCCGACCGCGAATCTGCCTATTCGCTCTGCCGTCTTCGACCGGTCCCCGGATGCGATCGAATGTCAGGTGGTGCCGAGCGGTCCGTCCTACGAGACCGAGAACAATCTGCGCCTGTTCCTGTCCTTGCTGTACGGGGCGTCGAAACGAGCGATCATCACGAGCCCCTACTTCGTCCCCGATGAGGCGATGATGTACGCCATCACCTCAGCCTGCCAGCGCGGCCTCGACGTCCAGCTCTTCGTCTCGGAGATCGGCGATCAGGGTCCGGTGTTCCATGCCCAGCGTTCCTACTACGGAGAGCTCCTCGACGCCGGTGTGCGGATCTTCAGATACCCGGCGCCGTACATCCTGCATGCGAAGCATGTGTCGATCGACGACGACATCGCGGTCATCGGGTCCAGCAACATGGACATCCGTTCCTTCAACCTGGATCTCGAGGTCTCACTGCTGGTGCGCGGTCGCGTCTTCGTGCAACGGATGCGCGACGTCGAGGAGCACTACCGATCGGTCTCCAGCGAGTTGACCCGTGAAGAGTGGGCGCGGGAGCCGCTCTCGTCGACCTCCCTGGACGGCGTTGCGCGGCTGACGTCGGCCCTGGAGTAGCAGGCGGCCACTCGACGGCTACTCCCCCGTTCCGCTCCGGCGAATTCCCCGACCAGTATCCGCCTCATCAACAAGCGTTGACAGATCCGTACTATCAACTTATGTTGATGCCATGGACCTCACCTCGACGCCTCCTCCCGACAGGCCGGCGGACGCTCTCGCCGCTGTCGTCGCCCTCCGGCGCCTCGCCGCGTCGCTCGAGCGGTCCGCGGTCGACGAGGCCCTGGCCCAGGGATGGACGTGGGCCCAGATCGGTGCCGCGCTGAACCTCAGTGCACAGGCGGCACACAAGAGACTCTCCCCCGGCCGTCGCCGACCCTCCAACGACTGAACAGGATCATCATGGGCATCAGAACCGCAGTCTCCGACGTCTCCTTCATGAAGTCGCTCTTCACCGCCGCAGAACGCGTCGCGCATGAACTGGGAGACCCGGTGATGGGCGCCGAACACCTGGTCATCGCCGCGCTGGACCGCGAGGACCTCGACCGCTCCGACCTCGCCTCCCTCCCGCTCGATGCGCCGCGGTTCCGCGACGCGGTCATCGCCGTGCATGCCGAGGCCCTGGGATCCCTCGGCCTCGCAGGAACCAGCACTCCCATCGACGACCACCCGCGGGGCGTCCTGCACAGCACTGCATCCGCCCAGGCGGTCTTCCAGGACGCACGAAAGCGCGCCCGGGAGCGGCGAGCGACACTGCGCGCCGTCGATATCGTCGCGGCGGCCGCACATCTCGAATACGGGACCACGGCACGGGCCATCGACCGTCTCGGGATCAGGCGGGCCGAGCTGGAGGCCCTCGCCCGCTGATGCGCGGTTGGGAGCCGCGTACGCCTCGGGGATGACATGCGCGGGACGACGCAGGTCGCGGGGCCCGGTACGTACACTCGGGCGATGGACGGAGATCCCCTGATGGCCTCGCACCCTCCCGGTCCACCACGGACGGGGCGCCTCGGCCGCCTGGTGGCCGGCGCGTCGGGTGCGGGTCTCTTCATCGCCCTGGTGCTGGCGGCCGCTCCCTTCATCCCGGCGACGGAAAGCGGCGTGACGGGAGCCCTGCTGCTGGGCTTCGCGTCCGGGTGGGCTCTGGTGGCCGTCCTGTCGGTGAGATTCTCCGACCAGCCGCAGCGGTGGACCGCGGTCCCGGCGGTGTTCATGGGCCTGGGCGGTCTGCTCCTGGTCCTGTTCGGAGACCCGATGCGGGAGGTGCTCGCCTGGCTGTGGCCCCCTGCCCTGCTGGCGCTCATGATGTGGGCGGCCGTGAGGATCCGCCGGCAGCTCCGGAGCAGGGCTGTTCGGGCGCTGCTCTACCCCGTGATCGTGCTGCTGGTCCTCGCGTCACTGACCGGCGGGTACGAGACCGTGCGGGGCGCCGTTCGCGCAGGGAGCACCCCCGGGCAGGGCCGGCTGATCGACGTCGGCGGTCACCGCCTGTACCTGCACTGCACCGGGTCCGGTGGGCCCACCGTGGTGATCGAACCGGGCGCGGGCCTGACGTCGTCGGACCTGGCCCCGATCTCCCCCGCCGTGGCCCGCGAGACCCGGGTCTGCGTCTACGACCGGGCGGGGCGGGGGTGGAGCGACCCCTCCGACGTCCCGCAGGACGGCGCGCGGATCGCCGCCGACCTGCATACGCTGCTGCGGCGCGGCGACGAGCCCGGGCCCTACGTGCTGGCAGGCCATTCCTTCGGGGGCCTGTACGCCCTCACCTTCGCCGCCCGGTACCCCGAGGAGGTGGCCGGGCTGGTGCTGATCGATTCGACCGCGCCGGCAGCGGACCCGACGCCCGGCCCTCCTCCCGCGGCGGATCCCGATGACACGATGCAGCGGATCTCCGCGCTCGTCGTCGCCGGAGGACGGCTCGGCCTCGGCCGGCTCCTCGGAGTGGCGTCGGCCGACCACCTGCAGAGCACCGTCGACGAGTACCTCCTCGCCGGGTTCTCGGTGGATCAGGCTGCAGCCCTGCGGACCTTCGATGACAAGCCCCTGGTCGTGCTGTCCGCGGGCAGAGGGGCGAGGCCGGGGTGGGCGGCCTCGCAGGACGCCCTCGCCGCGCTGTCGAGCAACTCGCTGCACCGCGTCGTCGGCGGGGCGACGCACGGCTCGCTGATCGACGACGACCACGACGCCGCGGAGACCGCTCGGGCGATCCTCGACGCCGTCTCCGCGGTCCGCGAGCGCGACGCTAGGCCTTGACGTACTCCGCCAGGTGCCGCCCGGTGAGGGTCGGCCGGGCGGCGACGAGGTCGGCCGGCGTGCCCTCGAAGACGATCGTGCCGCCGTCGTGGCCGGCCCCCGGGCCCAGGTCGATGATCCAGTCCGCGTGCGCCATGACGGCCTGGTGGTGCTCGATGACGATGACGGACTTCCCGGCGTCCACCAGGCGGTCCAGCAGGCCCAGCAGGTTCTCGACGTCGGCGAGGTGCAGCCCCGCGGTGGGCTCGTCCAGGACCAGGATGCCGCCCTTCTCGCCCATGTGGGTGGCGAGCTTCAGGCGCTGGCGCTCGCCGCCCGACAGCGTGGTCAGCGGCTGTCCGAGGCTCAGGTACCCCAGCCCGACGTCGGACAGCCGGTGGAGGATCGCCGCGGCGGCGGGCACCTTCGACGCGCCGGCCCCGAAGAACGCGGCGGCGTCGGAGACAGGCATCGACAGGACCTCGCTGATGTCCTTGCCGCCCAGCGTGTATTCGAGTACTTCGGCCAGGAACCGCTTGCCGTCGCAGACCTCGCAGGTCGTCGCGACGCCCGCCATCATGGCGAGGTCCGTGAAGATGACCCCCGCGCCGTTGCAGGTGGGGCATGCGCCCGCGGAGTTGGCACTGAACAGGGCAGGCTTCACGCCGTTGGCCTTGGCGAACGCCTTGCGGATGGGCTCGAGCATCCCGGTGTACGTGGCCGGGTTGCTGCGGCGCGAGCCCTTGATGGCCGCCTGGTCCACGGCGACCACGCCGTCCCGCCCGGAGACCGAGCCGTGGATGAGCGTGCTCTTGCCGGATCCCGCCACTCCCGTGACGACGCACAGGACGCCCAGCGGGATGTCGACGTCGACGTCGCGCACGTTGTGCGCCGTCGCCCCGCGGATCTCCAGCACGCCGTGCCGCGGCCTCACCGCGGACTTCAGCGCGGCGCGGTCGTCGAGGTGGCGCCCCGTGAGGGTGCCGCTGCGGCGCAGACCCTCCAGGGACCCCTCGAAGCAGACGCTCCCTCCGGCCGTGCCGGCGCCCGGGCCGAGGTCGACGACGTGGTCGGCGATCGCGATCATCTCGGGCTTGTGCTCGACCACCAGCACCGTGTTGCCCTTGTCCCGCAGGCGCAGCAGCAGGTCGTTCATCCGCTGGATGTCGTGCGGGTGCAGGCCGATCGTCGGCTCGTCGAAGACGTACGTGACGTCCGTGAGCGAGGACCCGAGATGACGGATCATCTTGGTCCGCTGGGACTCGCCCCCGGAGAGCGTGCCGGACGGTCGGTCGAGGCTGAGGTAGCCGAGCCCGATCTCCACGAAGGAGTCGAGGGTCTCCCCCAGCGCCGACAGCAGCGGCGCGACCGACGGTTCGTCGAGCCCCCGCACCCAGGCGGCGAGGTCGCTGATCTGGAGGGCGCACGCATCGGCGATGCTGATCCCGCCGATCTTCGAGGATCGGGCGGCCTCGCTCAGCCGGGTGCCGTGGCACGCCGGGCACCGGGTGAAGGTGATGGCACGGTCCACGAACGCGCGGATGTGCGGCTGCATGGACTCACGGTCCTTGGACAGCATCGACTTCTGGATCTTCGGGACCAGGCCCTCGTACGTGATGTTGATGCCGTCGACCTTGATCTTGGTCGGTTCCTTGTAGAGCAGGTCCTTCAACTCGCGCTCGGTGAACTCGCGGATGGGCTTGTCCGCGTCGAAGAATCCGCAGCCGCCGTAGATCCTCCCGTACCAGCCCTCCATGCTGTACCCGGGGATGGTCAGTGCTCCCCCGGTGAGGGACTTGCTGTCGTCGTAGAGCTGGGTGAGGTCCACGTCCGTCACGGATCCCATCCCCTCGCAGCGCGGGCACATCCCCCCGGTCACGGTGAAGCTGCGGCGCTCCTTGACGGTGGTGCCGCCACGTTCCATCGTGACGGCGCCGGCCCCGCTGATGGAGGCGACGTTGAAGGAGAAGGCCTGCGGTGAGCCGATCTGCGGCTGTCCCAGCCGGGAGAACACGATGCGCAGCATGGCATTGACGTCGGTGGCGGTCCCCACCGTGGACCGGGGATTGGCACCCATGCGCTCCTGGTCGACGATGATCGCCGTGGTCAGGCCCTCGAGCACGTCGACGTCGGGCCGGGCGAGCGTGGGCATGAAGCCCTGCAGGAACGCGCTGTACGTCTCGTTGATCATCCGCTGCGACTCGGCCGCGATGGTCCCGAACACCAGGGAGCTCTTGCCGGAGCCGGACACCCCGGTGAAGACCGAGAGCCGCCGCTTCGGGAGCTCGATCGTGATGTCCTTCAGGTTGTTCTCCCGAGCACCGCGGACCCGGATGAGGTCGTGGCTGTCCGCCGCATGCGCAGCAGCATGCTCGACGTCGGTCGTGGTGGTGCTCATGGTGCCTCCGATGTCCGGGTGACCACGCGTGCCACCCCAGTACCCCTGCCGAACGCCGCGTCATCGGGACGGGCCCGGGCGGCACCTCCGATTCTCGGTCCTCCCCGGGCCCCGGGGCAATGGGGCGGGCACCCGTTCGTGTCCGCGTCTGTGCTTTGCTGGAGGGATGACCGCCGATGCCCTGCAGACCCATGCCGCCGTCCCGCTGCCGCCGGAGGTGATCGCAGCCCACGTCGGGTCCGTGCTCGCCGCGGACCTCCCGCCGATCGTCGCCGCGGGCCACCCGGTCCTGCGCCGTCCGGCGCAGGACTACGACGGGCAGCTCGACGACGAAACCCTGGCGCGGCTGATCGACACGATGCGCCGGGTCATGCACGCAGCGCCGGGCGTGGGCCTCGCCGCCCCGCAGATCGGCATCCCCCTGCGGATCGCCGTCCTCGAGGACCAGGGGGCCGCCGACCCGGTGGTCGCCGCGGCGCGATCCCGAGGCCCGCTGCCCTTCACGGTGCTCATCAACCCGCGCTACACGGCCGCGGAGGACGGGCGTGATGCGTTCTACGAGGGCTGCCTCTCCGTGCCCGGCTACCAGGCCGTCGTCGAACGCCCCCACCGCATCGAGGCGACGTACACGGAGCCGGACGGGCGCACCGTCACCGCGGGGTTCGAGGGCTGGCCGGCGCGGATCGTCCAGCACGAGACCGATCACCTCGACGGGATGCTCTACCTCGACCGGGCCATCCTGCGCTCGCTCACCGCCGACGAGGAGCACCCCCGGTGGGCCCAGCCGACGATCGACGAGGCGCGGCGGGGCCTCGGCTTCTGACCCCGCCGCGCACGCGCTCCTACCCTGCGCCGACGGCCGAGGGGTTCGCCGTCGTGGGCAGGTACTTCGCCCACCAGCGGAGGATGTGCTCGAAGCGCTGCCTGCGGTGCCACGGCGACCCCGACCGGGACAGTTCGTGCGTCTCCCCCGGGAACACGAGCAGCTCCGTCTCCACACCCTGCTTCTTCAGGGCCGTGTAGTACCGCTGGGCCTGCTCGATCGGGCAGCGCAGGTCCTCCTCGGAGTGGATGACGAACGCGGGCGTCCGCACGTCGGCGATCCTCGCGAACGGGTTCTGCCCGGCGACGTGCGCCGGATCGGTGCCGGTGTACTCCTCCGAGAAGAACCAGCCGATGTCGGACGAGCCCACGAACGACGGCGGATCGAGGTAGCCCCGCTCGACGATGGCCGCCCGGAAGCGGTGATCGTTGGCGATGGTCCATGCCGTCAGATAGCCGCCGTAGGAGCCGCCCATGACGCCGAGCCGCTCGCTGTCCAGGGCGTCGAAGTCGGCGAGCGCGCCGTCGACGTAGGCGAGGACGTCGTCGAGGTCCACGGTGCCCATGGCCTCCTTGATCACGCGCGCATGGGCCTGGCCGTAGCCGGAGGCGCCGCGCGGGTTGCACAGCAGGACGGCGTAGCCGGCTGCCGCGTACACCTGGGCCTCGTCGAAGTACCCCCAGCCGTACTGGGCGAACGGTCCGCCATGGATGACGAGGAGCACCGGGTGCGGTCCCTCCCCCTCGGGCAGGACCACCCACCCGTGCACGGGGGTGCCGTCGGGTGCGGTGTAGGTGCGTTCCTGCAGCTCACCGACGCGCGTGTCGGCGCGCAGGGCGGCCGAGAAGTCGGACACGGTGCGCAGGGAGCCCCCCTCGACGACGGCGACGTCGCCGGAGGTCGAGGGGTCGGTGTAGGAGACGACGACGGCGCTGCCGGCCGACGCGGCCCCGGTGACGACGGTGGGCCCGGTGACGAGGGTGCCGGACACCCCGTCGGCGGAGACGCGGAGGAGCTCACCCCTCCCGCGGGTGCGGTTGAACACGAGCACGGAGTCGGGGCCGTCCGGCAGGATCTCCTGGACGTCGCCGAAGTCGATGGTCTCCGGATCGGTGAGGCGCCGGACACCCCGGGGGTCCGCCAGCGGCAGGACGTACAGGGCCGTGTTGCGGGCCACGAAGTCCAGGCCCGACGGCGAGAGGTCCGAGGCGAGGAAGAACAGCGAGGCGCCGTCGGCGCTCGGGCGCGGCGCCGCGCAGCCGAGGCGCGTGTTCCCGCCCAGGTTCGTGAGCTGCCGGGAATCCCCACCGTCGAGGTCGATCGAGTGGACGTCGGTCACGAGGGTCGAGTCGGCGTCCGGCTGGAGTGCCGCGGTGAAGAAGATCCGGCGGCCGTCCGCGGAGAAGGCGGGCTCCACGTGGTCGGCGTCGGCCGTGGTCAGCTGGGTCGCCTTCGGGACGGCGCCTTCCTCCTCGAGGGCGCCCGGTCCGTCCGTGTGCTGCTGCTTCAGGCGGCCGACCGCCGCAACGAAGGGCTCCGCGTCCACATCGGGTAGCGTCACCGTGAACAGCTGCGAGCGCTTGTCCGTGACGTAGCCGAGGCCGTTCATCCGGTACTTGTACTGCGTGACCAGGCGGGGGTCCTCCAGCCCGGCGTCGACGCCGTCGAGCGTCCCGTAGCGCCCGTGCTCGGGCACCCGCGCGGCGAAGACCACTGTCCGCGAGTCGGGGGAGATGTCGAAGCGGGCCACGCCGAGGGGCTGGTCCGTCACCTGGACGGGTTCCCCTCCTGAGGCACGGACGGCGAACAGCTGGGGCTTGCCGCCCGGCGCGGCGCGGAGGAACAGGAGGACCTCGCCGTCGGGCGAGTAGCGCGGTGCGGTGTCACGGAAGCCGCGGGTCAGGCGACGGCGGGACCCGCCGTCGAGCGTGACCTCCCACAGTTGGCCGACGTACGCGTCGGCGCGGAGGTCGGGGCGGGTGGCAGCGACGACGAGGCGCGTGCCGTCCGGATGGAGGGTCGGAGCGCCGGTGGTGGTCAGGAGTTCTATCTGGTCAGGTTTCACCCTCCCGATCAGACCCGAAATAGTGGCCTGAGTCAACGGGTAACGGGCTGTGTCCCTGCCTAGGATGGAACGATGCCCGCACTCCCCCAGCATCTCCTCACCTGCCCGGTCTGCGCGCTCGCGCTGCAGGACGTGGGCCGCGCCCTGGCCTGCGAGGGCGGGCACCGCTTCGACGCGGCACGCCAGGGTTACGTCAACCTGCTGACGGGCAGGGGCTCCCCGTTCGAGGGTGACACGGCCGGGATGGTCGAGGCGCGGGAGGCGTTCCTCGGCTCGGGCCACTACGCGCCACTGCGCGAGGCGGTGGTCGCGGCCGCCCTGCGGGATGCGCAGGCGCCCGCGGTGGCGCTCGATGCCGGCGCGGGGACCGGGTACTACCTGGAGGGCCTCGCCGCAGCGGTGCCCGGCGTCGTCGCGGTCGCTCTCGACATCTCCAAGGTCGCCCTCCGCCGCGCGGCGCGGCGCCTCCCGGGCGGCGTCAGCATCGTCTGGGACGTCTGGCGGACGCTTCCCGTGGCCGACGCATCGGTGGACGTGCTGCTCAACGTGTTCGCGCCGCGGAACGCCGGCGAGTTCGTGCGGGTGCTGGCACCGGGTGGCCGCCTGGTGGTGGTCACCCCTCGGCCGGGCCACCTCGCCGGCCTCGAGGAGGTGGGGCCGCTCCTGTCCGTGCCGCCGCAGAAGGCCGACGACGTGCGGGCCGCCTTCGACGGCGCCCTCGTGGAGACCGGTCGGGAGGACCTCGACTACACGATGTCCCTGCCCTGGGACCTCGCACGGTCGGCGCTCGTGATGGGCCCCGCTGCGCGCCACCCGGGGGCGGAGGGCACGACGACGGCCACCGGGCCTAATACCCCGCTGGAGGTCACCGCGCGCTTCACCGTGCAGGTGCTCACCCGTCCCGGCCGGTCCCCGCGCGGTCCCGGGCGCCCTCCGGTTCCCGCTGACGGCACGGATGGGTAACAACTCCGGCGTCGGTGCCACCGGGCCCTAGGTTATGGCGGGCCCTTTTGCCATGATGGGAGTAGCGCCCGCATCAGGCGTGCCACATGAAGGGGGTTGCTCGATGGACTGGATGATCGCCAACGGCTGGATCCTGTGGCTGGCACTGTTCCTGGTACTGGCCATCGTGGAGACCCTCACCCTCGACCTGCTCTTCATCATGCTCGCCGTCGGTGCGCTCGCCGCCCTGGTGGCCGACTTCGTCGGCGCGGGACCGGTCCTGCAGATCGTCGTCTTCGCCGTGGTGTCCCTCCTCATGATCCTGCTCGTCCGGCCCGTG
Organism: Arthrobacter antioxidans; assembly: GCF_023100725.1. Classification (NCBI taxonomy): domain Bacteria; kingdom Bacillati; phylum Actinomycetota; class Actinomycetes; order Micrococcales; family Micrococcaceae; genus Arthrobacter; species Arthrobacter antioxidans. The sequence continues at coordinate 1,949,847 of NZ_CP095501.1, read as the reverse complement.
GCGGTACGCCACCTCAAGAGGGGCCCGGCCGACCAGCTGAACAACATCGACCGCCTCGTGGGTGCCGCGGCCATCGCACTCGAGCCCGTGACGGCGCACTCCGGCACGGTCAAGATCGGCGGCGACACCTGGACGGCCCGGTCGGCCGACGGCGCTTCCCTGCCGGCCGGCACCCGCCTCGCCGTCGCGCGGATCGACGGGGCCACGGCCGTCGTCGAGCCCGCGCTCGAGCGCCCCAGCCCTCCGGTCGCCGAACTGTGACCGCGCGCCGCTAGCTGTCCCGCTCTCCGGCCGGTCGGCCGGGCGGAGCGCACCCACCACCGAAGGGGATACATGAACGCCTCCGCAGGAACGATCGGGCTCACCCTCGTACTGATCGTCCTCATCATCTTCGTCCTGGTCATCCTCGTGAAGTCCGTGCGGATCATCCCGCAGGCGCGCGCGGGGGTGGTCGAGCGTCTCGGCAAGTATCAGCGGACGCTGAATCCCGGGCTCACGATCCTGATCCCGTTCGTCGACAGGCTGCTGCCGTTGCTCGACCTGCGTGAGCAGGTGGTCTCCTTCCCGCCGCAGCCGGTGATCACCGAGGACAACCTCGTGGTGTCCATCGATACCGTGGTGTACTTCCAGGTCACCGACCCCCGCGCGGCCACCTACGAGATCGCCAACTACATCCAGGCCGTCGAGCAGCTGACGACGACGACCCTCCGGAACGTGGTCGGCGGGCTGAACCTCGAGGAGGCCCTGACCTCGCGCGACCAGATCAACGGCCAGCTCCGCGGCGTCCTCGACGAGGCGACGGGCCGGTGGGGCATCAGGGTGGGACGCGTGGAACTCAAGGCGATCGACCCGCCCCACTCCATCCAGGACTCCATGGAGAAGCAGATGCGCGCCGAGCGTGACCGCCGCGCGGCCATCCTCACCGCGGAGGGCACCAAGCAGTCCCAGATCCTCACCGCGGAGGGCCAGCGCCAGGCAGCGATCCTCGCAGCCGAGGGTGACGCGAAGGCGGCGATCCTCCGGGCGGACGGCGAGGCCCAGGCCATCCACAAGGTGTTCGACGCCATCCACAAGGGGAATCCGACGCAGAAGCTCCTCGCCTACCAGTACTTGCAGACCCTCCCCAAGCTCGCCGACGGGTCCGCGAACAAGCTGTGGATCATCCCGAGCGAGGTCGGCGAGGCCCTGAAGGGCATCGGCAGCGTCCTGGGCACCACCACGCCCGATTCGCCGTCCGACGGGCCGGAGCTGACAACCCGCACCTGAGCGGGCCCCTGTATAGTTAGCTGTTTACCCGTGCGCCCCGAAGGAACAACTCCGGGGTGCGCGGTGTTATGACAGACAGCTTCCGCGTCGCCTCCCGGCGGCGCATCCGGCCCGTGCAGGCGGCACGGGCGGGCCGATACGTCCGGTGGAACAACAGCGGCAACGGTCCCCGGCGACGGGGGCAAGGGTAATGAGGAGAACAATATGAGCGATCGCAGCCTGCGTGGCATGCGCCTCGGTGCGCAGTCGATGGAAACGGAGTCCGGCGTCGAGCCCGCTCCCCGGCAGCGCGTGGAGTACCGGTGCGAGGACGGCGAGCGGGTCTTCGTGACGTTCTCCTCCGAGGCCGACATCCCGGCGACCTGGGTCTCGAAGACCGGCAAGGAAGCCCTCCTGGTCGACGGCGAGAAGCCCGACACCTCGAACGACAAGCCCGTGCGTACCCACTGGGACATGCTCCTGGAGCGCCGTTCGGTCGAGGAGCTGGAGCAGATCCTGCAGGATCGCCTGACGATCCTCCGCGAGCGTCGCGGGGAGCGCCGGTCCGCCTGACCCGGACACGGTTCCACGAAAAAGGCACCCGCCGCGGCGGGTGCCTTTTCCATGCGGTCGTCCGGTCTCAGGCCCGGCCGCTGAGCTTGGCCCAGCGCGCCCCGAGCCCCCACCGGGTCACATTGGCAATGGCCTCGAAGACGATGTTCCCGCTCATCTTCGAGTCCCCGAGCTCCCGCTCCACGAAGGTGATCGGCACCTCGACGATGGTCAGGCCCAGGCGGGCGACCCTGAAGGTCATGTCGACCTGGAATCCGTAGCCCACGGAGTCCACCGCCGAGAGGTCCAGTGCCTCCAGCGTGGAGCGGCGGAAGGCGCGGAATCCGGCGGTGATGTCACGGACGGGCAGGCCCAGCATGAGCCGCGAGTAGGTGCTGCCGCCGCGCGAGAGGAGCTTCCGGTGCAGGGGCCAGTTGACGACGCTCCCGCCGCGGACCCAGCGGCTGCCGATCACGAGGTCGGCGCGGTGCACCGCGTCGAGGAGGCCCTGCAGCTGCTCGGGCTTGTGGGAGCCGTCGGCGTCCATCTCGACGAGGACGTCGTAGTCCCGCTCCAGGCCCCAGCGGAACCCGGCGATGTAGGCCGCGCCGAGGCCCTCCTTGCCCTTCCGGTGCAGCACGTGCACCTGGTCGTCGGCCGCGGCCGCGCGGTCGGCGAGGTCACCCGTGCCGTCCGGGCTGTTGTCGTCCACGATGAGCACGTCCGAGGCCGGGACGGCGGCGCGCAGGCGGGCCAGCGTCACCGGCAGCGACTCGATCTCGTTGTAGGTGGGAATGATCGTGACGACTCGCACGCAGGTGGGGCCTTTCCATCGGGATGCGCATCGCGCAGGAACTGCTCCGGATGCGGAGCCAGTCTGCAAGTATAGGCGACGGGCGCCGCCGGGCCGTCGGGCAGAGCAGTCGGGCAGGTCCCCGCGCCTTCGTACCGGTGCCCGCACGAATGCGGCCACCGTTTTCTACTGGCGTGTGGACCTGCCCTTTGAATGCCGGCTCCGACGGGATGGGCAACGCGCGCCAGAACAGAGGCCGATGCGTTGCGCTTTGCGGAGACCGGCCAGGTTCCCTCCCGCAGGAGTTCCTCTAACCCGTTCTCAAGAGCTTACGTGCTGTGGAGGACGTGTCAACAACCCTCTGACCTGCGGAAACGTGTTTCGGTGCAGGTCAGGGGGCTGTTGGCTTTCGGTGACGGATGTGAGGCGCCGGGCTGGGCGTCAGGCGCCTGCGAAGCCCTCCGCCGCATACAGGCGGCGCCCGTCGTGCACGGTCTCCAGACATTCCGGAGCGTTCTCGGTATCGAGCGCCGGCAGGAGCGGGGTGCCCGCGCGGGGGTCTGTGCTCCAGGACTGCACCCGGTTGTCCGGGGTCTGCACCATCAGTTCGTCGACCTTCCAGACCGCGAAGGACGCGGGCGTCCCCGGCGCGAGCTGTCCCATCATGGGGCTGCGGCCGGCGAGCCGCCAGCTCGCGCGCGTGTGGGCGATGAACGCGGCACGCGCCGAGATGTTCTCCGAGGAGGTGCTGTGGCGGAGGCAGGCCCGCACCGACGCCCACGGGTCGAGCGGCGTGACCGGGCTGTCGGAGCCCAGCGCCACGAGCACGCCGGCGGACAGGAGGGAGGCGAAGCGGTTCATGCCGGTGCGCCGCTCCCCCAGTCGCTGGGCGTACAGTCCGTCCTCGGCGCCCCAGAGGGCATCGAAGGCGGGCTGGCCGCTGACGGCCACGCCGTAGTGCACCAGCGCGGCGATCGCGGCGTCGTCGGCGAGTTCCACGTGTTCCAGGCGGTGGCGGGCGCGGCGGACCTCCTCCACACCCAGCTCCCGCGCGGTCCGCTCGATACCCTGCAGGACGACGTCGAGCCCGGCGTCGCCGATGACATGGAAGCCGGCCTGCACCGTCTCGGCCGTCGCGGCGAGCAGGTGGCCGGCGACGTCGTCCGCGCCCAGGTAGAGCGTGCCCCGGCTGTCCGGCGCGTCGCTGTACGGCTCGCGGAGCGCCGCGGTGCGGGATCCGATCGAGCCGTCGACGTTGAGATCCCCGGCGAGACCGGCGAGGCGTCCGCCGAAGCCCAGCATGAGTTCGCGCACCTCCTGCCGTGAGGACGTCAGCTGCGCCCAGTAGGGGATGACCTCGGGCAGGGGCAGCTCCCGTGCCGGGCCGTCGATCGAGAGCAGAGTCTCCAGGTCCTCGAGGGGCGCGATGTGCGGGGCGGCCATCTCCGTCAGTCCGACGTAGCCGCGGGAGGCGGCGTGGAGCAGTGCCGCCTGCTGGTAGGTGCGCCGCTGGTCCGCCGACAGGCTCCGGGTGGCCCGGCGGGCTGCTTCATGGGCATCCCGGACCACGAAGCCGTCGTCCCAGCCGTCCGTGCCCGCCAGGCCGAGGCCGGCCGCCAGCGCGCCGGAGACGGCGGCGGAATGGATGTCGGCACGCACGAGGTAGACGAGGGCGCCGTTGCCGGCGCGGTCGAGCTCCCCGGCGGTCGGCACCCGCTTCTCCGGCCACTGGGACTCGTCCCAGCCGAATCCGAGGATCGTGGAAGCACCGGAGGACGCCGCAGCGGACACTGCGTCGAGCAGCTCCTGCAGGGAACGGCACCCCGTGAGGTCGATCGACCCGAGGGCGATGCCCGTCTCCGTGGTGTGCGTGTGGGCGTCGACGAACCCGGGGGCGATGAGCGCGCCGTCGAGGTCCACGGTCCGGACCCCCGGGCCGGTGAGGTTCGCGGCGGCGTGCTCGGTGCCGACCCACGCCACCGTCCCGCCGTCCACGAGCATGGCGGTGGCGAAGGGGTCGGCGGGGCTGTAGACGGACCCGTTGCGGTACAGGACGGGCATGGGGCGCTCAGGAGTTGGCATGGCGGTGCTGGGTGGCTTTCTGTGGAGGGCGGGTCCGACGGCGGGGACTTACTCGCTGATGTTCGAGTATGCCACCACGCCCCGACGGACCAGGGCGATCGCGCGCTTGCACGTCTGCTGCAGGTTCCCGGGCAGGTCCGGCACCTTCGCGAGCTGGTCGAGGAGGTCGATGACCTGCTTGGACCAGCGCACGAAGTCACCGGCCGCGAGGTCGGTCCCGCTCAGGGCGGCCTGCAGGGACCGGCCCTGCGCCCACTTGAACATCGGCCACACGAGCGAGAGCTCCGGTTCTCCGGTGACAGGGAGCCGATGCTGCTCCTCGACGTCGTTGAGCTGCGACCACCGGCGGATGATCGTCTCGACGGACCCCTCCAGCGCCACGCTCGGCATGACCGGGCGCAGTCCCCGCTCCTCCCGCTTTGCCTGGTACACGAGCACCGTGATGACCGCGGCGAGTTCGGCGGCATCGAGGTCGCCGAACGCCCCCTCCTCGATGCAGAGCGCGATCAGGAGGTCCTTCTCCCCGTAGATCCGCCGGAGCTTCTGGCCGGAGGCACTGACGACGACGCCGTCGTCGGTGTATTCGAGGTAGCCGTAGTGCCCGAGGACCTCCGAGACGCGGTCGAAGGTCTTGGCGATCGTGTTCGTGCGGCCCCGGATCTGGCCGGCGATCCTGTCCGTCTCACGGCGCAGCTTCCCCCAGCGTTCGGCCCAGCGCGCGTGCTGCTCGCGTTCGCTGCAGCCGTGGCAGGGGTGCGCACGGAGGCGCCGACGGAGTTCCGTGATCGCGCGTTCCTCCGCGGCTGCGGACGCCGAGTACCCGGCGGAGACCCGGTCGGAACCCTGGCGCGGTGGCCGGTTCTCCTGCAGCGCATTCCGGAGGGACGAGGTGAGGTCGCGGCGGTCCTTCGGGCTGCGCGCGCTGAAGTGCTTCGGGATGCGGATGCGGGAGAGCACCTCCACGGGACCGTCCAGGTCCTGCACGCCGACGCGGCGGATCTGCGTCTCGAGCGTGAGGACCGTGGGCCGTGGTTCCCTCGACGTGTCGCCGTCCAGCACCACGGCGAACCCCTGGCTCCGCCCGCCGGGCACGTCGATCACGTCGCCGGGGCGCAGGGACTCGAGGGAGGACTCGGCCGCCGATCGCAGCGTCCGCGACCGGTCCCGGGAGGCCCGGGATTCGAGGTCGGACAGTTCGCGTCGCAGGTTCGCGTACTCGCGGAAGTCCCCGAGGTGGCACGTCATGGACTTCTCGTAGCCCTTGAGGGAGTCCTCACGACTGCGCACCTGCTTCGCCAGCCCCACCACGGAGCGGTCCGCCTGGAACTGCGCGAAGGAGGTCTCGAGGATCTCTCGGGACCGTTCCTGCCCGAACTGGGCCATGAGGTTGATACTCATGTTGTAGGTGGGGCGGAAGCTCGAGTTCAGCGGGTAGGTGCGGCGGGAGGCGAGGCCCGCCACCGCTCCCGGATCCGTGCCGGGCTGCCACAGCACGACGGCGTGGCCCTCGACGTCGATCCCGCGCCGTCCGGCCCGGCCCGTGAGCTGCGTGTACTCCCCTGCCGTCACGTTCACGTGGGCCTCACCGTTGAACTTGTCCAGCTTCTCCAGCACCACGGTGCGGGCAGGCATGTTCACGCCGAGGGCGAGGGTCTCGGTGGCGAACACGGCCTTCACCAGGCCCGCGGCGAACAGCTTCTCGACGATCTCCTTGAACGTGGGCAGCATCCCGGCATGGTGGGCGGTGAACCCGCGGATGAGGCCTTCGCGCCAGGTCCAGAATCCGAGGATCTCGAGGTCGTCCCGGGGGATGTCCATCGTGGCGGCGTCCACCGTCTCGCTGATCTCGTCACGCTCGTCCTCCGTGGTGAGCCACAGCCCGGCGTGCAGGCATTGAGTGACGGCGGCCTCGCAGCCGGCCCTCGAGAAGATGAACGTGATGGCCGGGAGCAGGTCCGAGCGGTCGAGGGCCGCGATCACCTGCGGCCGCGTGGCACGACGGACCAGCGTCGTCGGGGGCGGTCCGCCGCGGCCGTTGCGCTGCTTGCCGCGCCGGCCGCCGGCGCCCCAGCCCGCCCGCTGGTTCATCCGGATCTCGCTGCTGGCCAGCTCGAGCAGTTCGGGGTTCACGTCGTACTGGTCGCGGGCGCCGGCTTCCGCCCCGGCGGGCGCCGCCTCGTCGAACGCGACGTCGCCGGCGAACAGATCCATCAGGTCGTGGCCCACCATCACGTGCTGCCAGAGGGGCACGGGCCGGTGCTCCGACACGACGACGTCGGTGTCCCCCCGCACGGTGTCCAGCCATGCGCCGAACTCCTCCGCGTTGGACACCGTGGCACTGAGGGACACCAGCTTCACCTCGGTGGGCAGGTGGATGATCACTTCCTCCCACACGGCGCCACGGAACCGGTCGGCCAGGTAGTGCACCTCGTCCATCACCACGTACCCGAGGCCGTCGAGGGAGTCCGAGTTGGCATAGAGCATGTTGCGCAGCACCTCGGTGGTCATCACGATCACGTCGGCGTCACCGTTGATGCTCGTGTCCCCGGTCAGCAGACCTACGCGCTCGCTGCCGTGCACGGCAGCGAGCTCAGAGTACTTCTGGTTGCTGAGCGCCTTGATGGGCGTGGTGTAGAAGGCCTTGAGACCGTGCTGCAGCGCCATGAAGACCGCGAACTCGCCGACGACCGTCTTGCCGGCCCCGGTGGGCGCCGCGACGAGCACCCCCCTGCCCCCCTCGAGTGCGGTGCAGGCTTCCCGCTGGAACGGATCGAGCTCGAAATCGAGGGTCTGCTCGAAATGGAACAGCTGCGTCCGGGAGTGGTCCGTGCGGGCCCTTGCAGCTGCGTATCTCTCCGCGGGGGTGTTCATCATTCCACCCTAGACGTTCCGCGGGAGACGGGCACGCGGTGCCACCGCAGCGCACCCGGGCACGGACCACCCTTGCGGGAGGGCCTTCCGGCGTGCCTCGGGTCAGAGGGCGTCCAGGGGTGTGGCGGTGTCCGCGGTGGCGTCGACGGCGGCCTCGCGGGCCGCGGCGCGGCGGGCCCGGCGCTTGTCGTTGAGCAGGCACAGCCCGATCGCGACGAAGAACAGCAGCAGCAGGGGTACCGCGAGATAGAACATGCTCAGCGCGTCCCCGCCCGGCGCCGCCATGGCCGCGAACAGGCACACCAGGAACACGGTGATACGCCAGGCCTTCAGGACCTGCCGGCCCGAGACCAGACCCACCATGTTCAGGCCCACCAGGACCACCGGCAGCAGGAACGCGATCCCGAAGGCCAGCATCAGCCGCAGCACAAACGCGAAATACACCGAGACGCTGATGTAGTTGGAGAAGTCCTCCGGCGTGAACTCGGTCAGCACCCGCACCGCGTTGGGCAGGATCATCCACGCCAACCCGATCCCGGCCAGGAACAACGGGAACGCGACGGCGATGAACGCCAGCGCGATCCGCCGCTCCTTGGTCTTCAGCCCCGGGGTGATGAACGCCCACAACTGGTACAGCCACACCGGGCTCGAGAGCACCAGGCCCAGGAACACCGAGACCTGGATGAGCAGGTCGAACGGGGACGCCGCACTGTCGAAGTTCAGCGACGCCGTGCGACCCTCCTGCCCGTTGATCGCGATGATCGGGGCGGCCAGGGCGCGCAGCACCGGCTCGTACACGAAGAAACCCAGCACCGTCGCGGCGATCACCGCGATCGCGGACTTGAACAGCCGGTTACGGGCCTCGCGCAGGTGCTCCTTCAGGGCCATCCGCCCCTCGGGGTTGGCCTTCCTGCCGCGCTTGCGCGCCGATGCGGGTGACACGAAAGAAGATCCTGCCTACTGACCGGGGTGCGGGCTACCGCTCTGCTGCGACGGACCCGCATGACCGTGACCGTCGGCACCGGGAACCCGGGCCTCCGGCGACGGGGTTGCGGACGGGGCGCCGGCGTGGGGCTGCGCCGGACCCTGCGGCGGGACGGGGTGCTGGGCAGGCGCCTGGTAGGTGGGGGTGTACGCCTGCGGTGCCGGGGTGTTCACCACCCGGCCCTCCACGGGATCCGTCCCGGCCTCACCCGTGTTGTTCTCGTCCTTCATCTGCTTCACCTCGGACTTGAAGATCCGCAGCGACTGTCCCACACTCCGGGCCAGCCCGGGCAGCTTCGGCGCACCGAACAGGACGATCGCAAGAACGATGATGATGACGATATGCCAGCCTTCGAGCTTCATGCCCAATTCCTCTCGTTGGTTCGCCCTCGAGTTTAGTTCACAGGTGGGGCATGTCGTGCAGCAGCTGCGGCTGTTCGCGTTCGGCCCGCTTGGCGACGCGGCGCGCGCGCCGGTCGTCGATGCGGCGGGTCCTGGCCAGGTCCCGGGCGGCGCGGACCGCCTCGGGGGCTGAGAAGACGGCCGGGACGGGGATGCCGGGCGCTCCCGGGCGGGCTGCTCCCGTGCCCTCGTCGACGGCGTCGGCAGGGGGTGCGTCGACCTGGAGACGGTCCATGGCCTCCCCGAATTCACCGAGTGTTCGCATTCCGCGGCGGAAGACGCGGAAGCCGACGACGGCGAGGAAGATGACGCTGACCGCCACCAGCGCAACCCACAGCACGATCCACATCCACCAGAACATAATCCCAGTCTAGGCCAGTGCCTGGTGCGCGCGGGCTGCTTCGAGCCAGCGGAGGGTCTCCTGGCGCAGTTCCGCCGGAGCGATGACCGCCGCCGATCCTCCGAGGCCCGCGACGAGGCCCGGGATCCAGGTGCTGGACGCCACCTTGAGGCGGGCGGCCAGGCGGTCCTCGCCGAGCTCCTGCACGGCGTCGGCGTTGTACTGGGCCGCGATCCAGCGGGCCCGCGGTTCGAGCAGGAGCGTGACGGCGAGATCGGCATCCCCGGACCGGTAGGGCGCGACGCTCCGCCGGTCGCGGGCGAGGAACTCCTTGTCCAAATCCGCGGTGGCGGGCTGCTCCGTCAGGGTTGCCCGCTGGATGCGGTCCAACCGGAAGTTCCTCAGTCCGTCGGAGTCCACGCTCCAGGCCTCCAGGTACCACGTGTCCTGGTGCAGGAAGATGCGGACCGGTTCGAGGAGGCGGTGCGTGATCTCGTCGCGCGTGGGCACGAAGTAGTCCACGTCCACGCGCACGTTCGAGTGCAGGGCGGCCTGCAGCACCTCGAGCGTCGGGTCGACGTCGTCCTCCGTGAGCTTGGTCGCCAGGGCGGTCCCGATACGCGCCGCGTCGCCGGTCGCGGCGGTCAGCTTGGTCTGGGCGCTGACGATCGCCTCGTTGTTCCTCATGCCGGGAAGCTCCCGGAGGGCCTGCAGCCCCACGATCAGGGAGCACGCCTCGTCCATGCTGAGCTTCACGGGCTCCGCGAGGTCGCGCGCGTTGGTGAGGTAGATGCGGTCGTCCTCGATGTTCACGTCCATCAGCCCGTCCGGGTAGTGGCGCGGCCCGCTGACGAACAGCAGGTCGAGGTCCTTGGTGAGCTGGCTCTCGGTCACGTCGAACCTGCGTGCCGTCTCCGCCACCTCGGCCCCCGGGTTCGCCAGGAGGTACGGGACGAGGTCGAGCAGGCGCAGCAGGTGATCCTGGGAGGAGGACTTGCGCCGGGGTGCGGGGCGGGCGCTGCCGGTGATCTCGAGGTGCTCGGGCGCGGCGAGGGCCGCCCGGTGGGCGCCGTCGAGGAGCCGGACAACCTCGGCGGCCAGCTCCTGCGGCTCCTCGACCCTCGCATTGACGCCCAGCCCCGCGATGGTCGCGGCCATGGGGCTCGATGCCGCGTACGGCACCCGGAGGACGTCCCACTCCTCCCCCGCCTGCACCATCTCGGTGTCCTTGCGGACGCGCAACACCTGGCAGGAGCCGGGACGCGCCGCGATGACGGCGGTCCGGTCGGGCTCGCTGCGGGACAGCGAGGAGAGCGTCTGGTTCATGTCGAAGGACGGCGGGACCTCGAACGTCCCCTGCAGGATGACGGGCTCGCCGGTCATCCGCGAGAGGCGGAAGAACCGTTCGGCCTTGCGCGTGGTGTCGAAGCCGACCACGTACCAGTGGCCGAAGCGCGCGCCCATGCCCCAGGGATGCACCGTGCGGGTCTCCTCACGGCCCGTGCTCGCGGCCCGGTACGGGAACCGGAGCGGGGTGCGGGAGGTCAGGGCCTGCCACACAGTGTCCCAGTAGGGCGCATCCGTGGTGATGCGCGGCTGGATGAGCGGCGTGAGTTCGACGCCGCCGCCGATGCTGCGGGAGCTGAGCTTCCGCAGGGCCGTGGACGCCGCGGAGTCGAGAGAGCCCTGGTCCCAGACCCCGGCGGCGAGGTTGAGGACCGCGTACTCCTCGGGAAGGAAGGTCACGCCGCCGAGCCGGTAGTCCTCGGCGCTGATCCGGTACCGCTGCACGGTGTTGTCGTTGTCGAACAGGGCGTCCTCGCTGAAGGCCTCCAGCGGGATGCCCTGCTCGCGCAAGGCGGCCTTGTCGCGGTCGAAGAGCTTCTCACGTGCCGCGACCGACGTCGCCTCGCGGTACAGGTCGATCTCCTCGAACAGTTCCTCCTTCGTGAACCCGCGGCGGCTCGACAGGAGCATGATCACGAGGGTGAGGAGGCGTTCGGTACGTTTTGCGGACACGGTGAAACCCTACCTTCACGGGAGCGGCGGAAGGGACGCACACCGACCGTGGTCGACGTACGTCCCTTCCGTGTGGTGGTGCCCGGGGCGGCCGCGGATCCGCGGTTGCCGGGGTGGTGCTAGCGGACCCCGAGGAGGTCGACGACGAAGATCAGTGCCTCGTTGGGGCCGATCGCCGAGCCCGCGCCGCTCGCGCCATAGGCGAGGTGGGACGGGATCTCGAGACGTCGGCGGCCGCCGACCTTCATGCCGAGGAGTCCCTGGTCCCAGCCCTGGATGACCTGGCCGACGCCGACCTTGAAGTCGAGCGGGGTGCCCCGGTTCCAGGAGGCGTCGAATTCCTCGCCCGTGGAGAAGGCGACACCCACGTAGTGGGTGGAGACGGTGTTGCCCGGCTTCGCCTCGTCGCCGGTGCCCGTGATGATGTCCTCGATGACGAGGTCGGTGGGGACGTCGTGGGCGGGGAAGTCGATCTCCGGCTTCTGCCGGTCGAATTCGCGGTGTCCGAATGACATGGATACTCCTTGGGTGCGGTGGGTGGGTGCTGGGCGGGCCGTCGCTACTCGGCGGCGGTCTTGCCGGTGATCTCGACGAAGAACACGAGGGTACCGGAGGGCTGGCCCTCGCTCGCGTTGGGGTAGGCCCACGGCTCGGGGATGACCAGGAGCACCTGGGAACCGACCTTCTGGCCGGCGAGGCCCTTGGTCCAGCCCGTGATGACCTGGTTCAGCGGGAATTCGGCGGGCTCGCCGCGCTCGTAGCTGGAGTCGAACTGCTCGCCGTCCTCCCAGCGCCATCCGCTGTACTTGGCGGTAATGGTGTCCGACTCGGCGACCTCCTCGCCCGTGCCCTCCTTGAGGACCTTCACGACGAGGTCCTCGGAGGGCTCGTTCTCGGGGATGGTGACCGCGGGCGCGCCGTCCTCCCCGAAGGTGAACGTGGGCAGCTTGCCCTCCTCGTCGAGCTTCTCGACCTCCTCGGGCGAGAGTACCTCGGGCTCGGGCGGGGGCTGCTCGGCCGAGATGACCTTCAGGACGATCAGCTGCTCCGGGGTGGCCTGCTGGCCCTCCGCGGCTTCCGGTGCGGGACGCGTGTACCCGACCTGCGCGCCGACCTTCGAACCGGTCAGGACCTCGTAGAGCTCGGCGTCCTGTTCCTTCAGCATGTCGTCGACCGGGAGGACCTGAGGGTCGCCCTGGCTGTAGGTGTCCCCGAGCGCCTCGCCGTCCTCGGCGTTCAGCGAGACGAGGTGGTAGCGGATCTGCTCCCCGGCCTCGACCTCGTCGCCGTCGCCGTCCTCCAGGGTCTTCGCGGCCACGCCGGTGATCTCCAGCGGGGCTTCGAACTCGACGGTCGGCGCCTCCTCGTCGGAGCCTCCGCTGACGGTGACGGTGTCGAAGACCTCGGCGGCGCCGGCCGATGTCCCGGACGAATCCCCCGACGAGTCCCCCGTCAGGTCGTCCGTCGTGGGCCCGCCACAGGCTGACAGGACCAGCGTGAGCGCAAGGGAGGTTGTGAGTACTTTTCGCACGAAGCTACTTTCGGTTCGGTGTCCGGTCCAGGGTGCCCGTGGAACGATGGGCCCCGACCAGCCTAACGGCATCAGGGGTGCGCTTGCTCCTGTGAATCTCCTGCCAACTCCGCGTCAGCACCCTGTCAGCGCCCTGTCAGCACCCTGTCAGGAGGGTGACGGGCAGGGCTGCGGCAGGGCTGCGGGCCGCCGCCGTCGCCGTCACAACTGCTGCAGGAGTGCCTCGACCCGCTCGTCGACGGAGGCGAAGGGGTCCTTGCAGAGGATGGTCTGCTGCGCCCTGTCGTTGAGTTTGAGGTGGACCCAGTCGACCGTGTAGTCGCGGTTCGCCTCCTTGGCGCGCCGCACGAACTCGCCGCGGAGCCGCGCCCGGGTGGTCTGGGGCGGCACGTCCACCGCCTCCTTCACCGCCGTCTCCTCGATCACGCGGGCGGCCTCCCCCCTGGCCTGGAGGAGGAAGAACAGGCCGCGCGTGCGGGAGATGTCGTGATAGGTGAGGTCGAGCTGGGCCGCCTTCGCCGAATCGAGGTCCTCGCCGGATCGTGCCAGGTACCGGTCGATCAGCTTCTTCTTGATCGCCCAGTCGACCTCCCGGTCGATGTGCGCGGTGTTCCCCGTCTCCACCGCGTCGAGGACCCGCTCCCACAGGTCCAGGATGGCAGGCACGTGCTGGTTGTGCGCGCCGTGCTGCTGGACGAACGCCGTCGCCTTCGCGAGATACTCCCGCTGCATCTCGAGCGCGGTCATGTGGCGGCCGTTCGCCAGTTTGAGGAGCTGCCCGCCCGTGAGGTCGTGGGAGATCTCGCGGATGCTGCGGATCGGGTTCTCCAGGCGGTAGTCGCGCATGAGCTCACCCGCCTCGACCATGCGCAGCAGCAGGTCCACGGAGCCGATCTTGAGCAGCGTGGTGGTCTCGGACATGTTGGAATCGCCGGCGATGACGTGCAGCCGGCGGTAGTGCTCGGCGTCGGCGTGCGGCTCGTCCCTGGTGTTGATGATGGGCCGGGAGCGGGTCGTGGCGGAGGAGATCCCTTCCCACAAGTGGTCCGCCCGCTGGGAGAAGGCGTAGATGGACCCGGTCTGGGTCTTCAGGACCTTGCCGGCCCCGACGAGCAGCTGCCGCGTCACGAGGAACGGGATGAGGATGTCGGCGAGCCGGGCGAACTCGAGCTTGCGAGGGATCAGGTAGTTCTCGTGGCTGCCGTAGGAGTTGCCCGCGGAGTCCGTGTTGTTCTTGAAGAGGTAGATCCGCCCGTCGTAGCCCTCCTGCGCCAGCTTCCGCTGCGCCTCGGAGACGAGGTCCTCCAGGATCAGCTCTCCGGCGCGGTCGTGGGCGACGAGCTGGGCGAGGTCGTCGCACTCCGCCGTCGCGTATTCGGGGTGGGAGCCGACGTCCAGGTAGAGCCGGGACCCGTTCGTCAGGAAGACGTTCGAGGACCTGCCCCAGCTGACGACCTTGCGGAAGAGGTAGCGGGCCACCTCCTCGGGGGACAGCGGGCGGGAATTGGGCCCTGAGTAGGAGATGCCGAACTCGGTCTCGACCCCGAAGATACGCCGGTCCATCAGCTGTCCTGTCCGCCCTGGAGCATGGTCTCGAGTTCGGGTCCGCCGATCCGGCGGAACGCGCGGTGGCTGCCACGCAGGGTGTCCGGGTCGCGTTCGAGGAACGCGACCTCGAGGACGGACGGGTCGAGGGCGGGAGCCCCCGGCCGGTCGCCGTCGGCAGCGGGGGGTGCGGCGCTCGCGAGGGCCCGGGCGGCGGCCCGGACGCCGTCGGTCAGGCCTACGTCCGCGGACCAGGTGCCGCGGAGGGCTCCGACGACGGCGTCGGCCGCACCGCCCATGACCACGAAGCCGGCCTCGTCGGCGATGGAGCCGTCGAAGGTGAGCCGGTAGAGGTGGTCGGTGTCCTGGGAGCGGCCCACCTCGGCGACCACGAGCTCCACCTCGAAGGGCTTGCTCTCGGCCGTGAACACGGCGCCCAGGCTCTGCGCATAGACGCTGGCGAGGCCGCGCGCCGTGACGTCCTCGCGCGCGTAGGAGTACCCGCGGACGTCGGCGTAGCGGACCCCGGCCTGGCGGAGGCTCTCGAACTCGTTGTACTTGCCGACCGCCGCGAAGGCGATGCGGTCGTAGATCTCGCCGAGCTTGTGGAGGGAGGGCGAGGGGTTCTGGGCGACGAGGGCGATGCCGTCCCGGCAGCTGATCACCACCACCGATCGGCCGCGCGAGATGCCCTTGCGCGCGAAATCGGCGCGGTCCTTCATCAGCTGCTCGGGCGAGACGTAGAACTGCTGGGTCATGGCCTATGCCTCCCGGCCCGCGGAGGAACGGGCGTCGATGATGGTGTGCGCCACGGCTTCGAGGTCACGCTCCGGGACGCGCCGCGTGCCGGCGGCGTCCACGACGTAGACCACGGGCCACAGGCCGCGCACGGTGTCCGGTCCGCCGGTCGCGGAGTCGTCGTCGGCCGCGTCGTAGAGGGCCTCGACCGCCACGCGGACGGCGGACGCCTCGTCGAGGCGCGGATTCCACAGTTTCTTCAGGGCTCCACGGGCGAAGACCGAGCCGGATCCGACGGAGTGGTGTTCGTGCTCCTCGTAGCGGCCTCCCGTGACGTCGAACGAGAAGAGGCGCCCGAGATGCCGGTCCGTGTCGAAGCCGGCGAAGAGCGGCACGACGGCGAGGCCCTGCATGGCCATCGGCAGGTTCTGCCGGACCATCGCGGCGAGGCGGTTGGCCTTGCCGTCCAGGCTCATCATGGTCGCTTCGATCTTCTCGTAGTGCTCCAGCTCCACCTGGAAGAGCCGCGCCAGATCCACGCCGATGCCGGCGCTGCCGGCGATCCCGAGCACCGACGAGTGGTCCGCGGGGAACACCTTCTCGATGTGGCGGCTGGCGATCACATTGCCCATCGTGGCCCGGCGATCCCCGGCCATGAGCACCCCGCCCGGGAACGTGAGCGACACGATCGTCGTCGCGTGCGGTGCGAGATGGGAGGCGTCGGAGGTCGCCGTGACCGGACCGAGCGTCCGGTTCGACGGCAGCATTCCCGGATGGTGCGCGCCCAGGTAGTCGGCAAAGGACGTCGAGGCGGCCCGTGGGACCGCTGCCGCGGCATCATCCGGAAGCATCCGCTACTGGCCGCCCTTCTGCACGAAGCCGCGGACGAATTCCTCCGCATTGGACTCGAGGACGCCGTCGATCTCGTCGAGCAGGTCGTCGACGCCCTGGGTCTGGCCGGAGTCCTGCGCGGCCGCGGGGGTCGCGGGGGCGGGATCCGGGAGTTCCTCCTCCTCCGCTGAGGACGAGCCGCCCGTGTTCCTGCGGTCCTGTGTCGCCACGGTATCCACCCTTTCCGTCGTCGTGATCAATTCGGAGGTCAGGCTCCTATGGTGCCACGCGTCGATCCGGGCCGCTCAACAATCGGGCGAGGAAATCCTCGGCGTCCGTGGCTGCATCGAACAACGCCCCGGTGAGCGCCTCCGTGCCCCGCAGCGGTTCGCGGGTCTGGACACGTTGCAGCCTCCGCTGCCCCGGGAGTTCGAAGATCAGCGAGTCCCAGCTCGCGCCCACCACCTCGGCGGGATACTCGGCGATGCACCGCCCACGGAAGTAGGCGCGCGTGTCCCGGGGCGGCTCGACGGCCGCCCGCGCGACGTCGGCGGGATCGACGAGCAGCTCGACGTCGCCCCTGCGGGCCAGCCGCTGGTAGATGCCCTTCTCGGGCCGCAGGTCGGCGTATTGCAGGTCGATGAGCGCGAGCCGGGAATCCGTCCACGCCAGGCCGTCCCGTGTCCGGTACGCCTCCAGGACCTTCAGCTTCGCGACCCAGTCGACCTCGCGGGCGGCCTCCATCGGATCGCGCCGCAGGGTCACCAGCAGCGACTGCCAGCGCTCGACGACGTCGAGCGTCTGCCGGTCTGCGTCCGCCGGGAGCGCGGCCAGGACCGCGGCGCAGTAGAGTTCCTGCAGCTGGAGCCCGGTCAGGCTCCGCCCGTCCTTCAGCCCGACCTCCACCGTCAGCGAGGGGTCGTGGCTGATGGCACGCAGCGCCTCGACCGGATCCTCGAGCTCGGGCACCGGCGCCAGGCCCTGCTCGATGAGGGAGAGGACGAGGGCGGTGGTGCCCAGCTTCAGGTAGTTCGACACCTCGCTCAGGTTGGCGTCACCGATGATGACGTGCAGCCGCCGGTACTTCTCCGCGACGGCATGGGGCTCGTCCCGCGTGTTGATGATGGGGCGCCGCACGGTCGTCTCGAGGCCGATCTCGTTCTCGAAGAAGTCGGCCCGTTGACTGATCTGGAAGCCGGGCTCCTGGTTCAGGGGGCCGAGGCCCACGCGCCCGGCGCCGCAGATGACCTGGCGCGAGACGAAGAACGGGATGAGTGCCTCAGCCAGCTTGGAGAAGGGCACGCTCCGGGGGACGAGGTAGTTCTCGTGGGAGCCGTAGGAGACGCTCTTGTTGTCCGTGTTGTTCTTGTAGAGGATCACGGGCGAGAAGCCCGGCGTGGTCCTGATGCGGTCCATCGCCGCGACGGCCACGTGATCCCCGGCGCGGTCCCAGAGCACGGCGTCGAGGGGGTTGGTGACCTCGGGCGAGGAGTACTCCGGATGGGCGTGGTCCACGTAGAGCCGGGCGCCGTTGTTAAGCACGAGGTTCATGAGCACGGCGGCCTCCGCGGGCTCCCCGCGCTCGAGCGCGATCTGCTCGGCGGTGAGCTCCACGGGCTCGTCCGTCAGCTGGCTCGGATGGGCGCTGCCGCGGTCCATCCTGAAACCGCGCGCGTCGGTCAGCGGAGTCTCGTCCGTGTAGTCCCAGCGGGTGCCCGCGAGGTTGCCGAGCCCGTCGCGCAGGGTAGCGGCGTAGGCGTTGACCACCTGCGAGGACAGCAGGGTGGGATTCGCCGACGGCAGGGCGGGAGCGATGATGCCGTACTCGGTCTCCGTCCCCATGACACGGTGGACGGAGATCCCGTCACCGATGGCCGGCAGGTCCCCCGGCCGCGTCGTCCGCCGTCCACCCGTGACGATCACAGATACTGGCCCGTGTTCGCCGTCGTCTCGATCGACTTGCCCGGTTCCTGGCCGGCCTTGCCCTGCACGATGGTGCGGATGTACGTGATGCGCTCGCCCTTCTTACCGGAGATGCGAGCCCAGTCGTCGGGGTTCGTGGTGTTGGGCATGTCCTCGTGCTCGCGGAACTCGTCCACCACGGCGCGCATCAGGTGCTCGATGCGCAGGCCCTTGCTCCCGTCGAGGAGGAGGTCCTTGATGGCGTACTTCTTCGCACGGTCCACGACGTTCTGGATGACCGCGCCGGAGTTGAAGTCCTTGAAGTACAGCATCTCGGTGTCGCCGTTGGCGTAGGTCACCTCGAGGTACTCGTTGGACTTGTCCGTCGAGTACATCTGTTCGACCGTCCGCCGGATCATCTCGGCGATGGTGGTCTGCGGGTCGTCGCCGTTCTCGGCGAGGTCGTCCGCGTGCAGCGGCAGGTCCGCCGTGATGTACTTCGCGAAGATCTCGGCGGCGCCCTCGGCGTCGGGCCTCTGGATCTTGATCTTCACATCCAGCCGCCCCGGCCGCAGGATGGCGGGGTCGATCATGTCCTCGCGGTTGGAGGCGCCGATGACGATCACGTTCTCGAGCTTCTCGACACCGTCGATCTCACTGAGCAGCTGCGGCACGATCGTCGTCTCGACGTCGGAGGACACCCCGGTTCCGCGGGTGCGGAACAGGGAGTCCATCTCGTCGAAGAACACGACGACGGGGCTGCCGTCCGAGGCCTTCTCCCGTGCGCGGGCGAAAATGAGCCGGATGTGGCGCTCGGTCTCGCCCACGTACTTGTCCAGCAGCTCGGGGCCCTTGATGTTCAGGAAGTAGCTGCGGATCTGCTCGACGCCGGCGCGTTCGGCGGCGCGGGCGGCCAGCGAGTTGGCGACCGCCTTCGCGATCAGGGTCTTGCCGCAGCCCGGCGGCCCGTACAGGAGGATGCCCTTGGGTGGCTTGAGCCCGTGCTCGCGATACAGGTCGGGGTGCAGGAAGGGAAGCTCGACGGCGTCGCGGATCTGTTCGATCTGCGGGCCCAGCCCGCCGATGTCGCCGTACGCGATGTCGGGGACCTCCTCGAGCACGAGGTTCTCCACCTCGCTGCGCGGTACCTTCTCCAGTCCGTAGCCGGACTTCGTGTCGACGGCGAGGGCGTCGCCCACGCGGATCCTCTCGGCCCGCAGGGGCCCACTGAGCTTGATGACGCGTTCGTCGTCCGTGCGCCCCACCACGAGTGCGCGGTCGGTGCCCATGAGCTCCTTGACCGTGACGATCTCCCCGGCGCGTTCGAAGCCGAGCGCCGCGACGATGGTCAGGGACTCGTTGAGCAGCACTTCCTGGCCGGGAGCGAGCTGGCGCACGTTGATGAGCGGGCTGACGGTGACCCGCAGTTTGCGGCCCGACTGCAGGATGTCCGCTGTGTCCTGCACCGTGGCCTCGGTGGTCGTGCCCGGCTCGGACGGGCGCTTCGGGTTCACCTGCATCACGGTGGCGAAGCTGAAGGGGGCCGCGCCCTCCTTCTCGAGGGCGGCCTTCAGCCGGACGATCTCGGTGCGCGCCGCTTCGAGGGCGGCGACGAGCTTCCCGTTGTTCTGGGTGGCCGACCCCAGCTGGCGGTCGATGTGGCGCAGCTTGTCCCGCAGCACGTTCAGCTGGCGTTGCGCGGCGGAGTTGTCGACGAGCGGGGAAGCCGGCTCGTGCGATCCGGCGGCTGGAGCGTGGTCATCGGATTCCGGCATTTCGGTTCGCCACCTTCGGTTCGACCTTCGGCTGTCTTTCGACCTTAGCGCAGAGCTCTGTCCGCTATGCGCACTGTTGCTGCGACGAGTTAACGCATGACGGCCGTCAACCTCTTCCTGTCGCGGGAGGCCTACTCGACGGTGCCGCCGTCGGCGATCGCGTCGCGGCGGGCCTGGGCCTCCTCGGCGGGCAGGGCGCCGCGCTGGATGGTGGACGCCGCATCACGGGCGACGCGGCGCAGCCGCTTGTCGGAGACGTCCCGCTCCCCCACGGCCTGCGGCGTCCAGGCGTTGAGGTCCTCTTCGCTGAACCCGGTCTTGGAGGGTCGGCGCTTCGGGGTGAAGCCGATGGCACCCTCGGCCAGGCGGCGGGTGGTGAGCAGGAAACCGGTGTGGGCGACCATGCGGTGGTCGGGGCGCACGGCGAGGCCCTCGAGGTGCCAGCCGCGCACCATGGACTCCCAAGCCTCGGGCTCGGTGAAGCGGCCGTCCGCGCGGATGGCCTCGGCGGTCCGGGAGAGCTGGGTGACCGTGGCCACGTAGCTGATCCACACGCCGCCGGGCGCCAGGACGGTGGCGACGGCGTCAAGGCACTCCCAGGGTGCCAGCATGTCCAGGACCACGCGGTCCACGGATCCGGGCGACTCCTGGGCGAGGACCTGCTCCTGGAAGTCGCCCAGGGTGATCTGCCAGGCCGGATGGGGCCCGCCGAAGATCGTCTCGACGTTGCCGCGGGCGATGTCCGCGAACTCCTCGCGGCGCTCGAAGGAGTGGAGGTAGCCGCTGTCGCCCACGGCCCGCAGCAGCGAGATGGACAGCGCTCCGGAACCCACGCCGGCCTCCACGACGCGCGCGCCCGGATAGATGTCGGCCATCGTGACGATCTGCCCGGCGTCCTTCGGGTAGACGACAGCCGCGCCGCGCGGCATGGACAGCACGAAGTCCGACAGGAGGGGCCGCAGGGCCTGGTACAGCTGACCGGTGGTGTTCTCGAGGATGGTGCCCTCGACGGCGCCGATGAGCGCGTCGTGCTGGAGGAAGCCCTTGTGGGTGTGGAACGCGCCGCCGGGCGTGAGGGTGATGGTGTTCATCCGGCCCTTCTCGTCGGTGAGCTGCACGCGCTCGCCGGCGCGGAACGGACCGCGGCGGGCTGCCGCGCCGTGCGGTCCGGCGGATTGTGCGGGTGTGGGGGTGGTGCTCATGGGTGGTCCTTCGGCGTGGGCCGGCGGGGCCGGCATGAATGAGGCGGATGGATCGGGAGGTGGGAAGCGGTGGGGGCAGGCCCGGATGGGGCCGGGCGGCCGTCGGTCAGGCGCCGGGCGAGATCCCCGTGGTGCCCTTGCCGGTGATGGCCTGCACCACCGTCCGCTGGTGGAGCAGGCCGGTGACGGCGCCCGCACGGTTCACGACGGCGTACTCGCTGCCTTCCAGCCGCGCGAGGAACTGCACGAGCTCCTGCCCCTCCGCCCACTCCGGGACGTACGCACCGGCGCCGAGGCGCCGTGCGGCGGCATTGACCGCCGTGCCTGCCGCGGTCTCCTCGGGGACGGCCAGCAGCGCGGCGTCGTCGACCACGGCCTCGGGGACGCCGGAGGGCCCGGTCAGGACGACGGCGACCCCCGGGTTCTCCCGCAGGATGCGGCGGACGGCGAGCACGCTCGTGCCCGCCGCGACACCGACCGCGGGTCTCTGGAGCCTTCCCGCACTGATCGCGGGGAGGCGCAGGCGCATTTTGGCGTTCGTGATGGCGGCGGTCGCCCCCATCCACAGGAAGGCGCCCATGACCACGGCGATGAGGATGAACGTGAGGTCGGGGCCGCGGCCCACGACCAGCGGGACGCCCACCACGACGCCCATCAGCAGGACCACGAGGATGCGTCCGGCCCAGCCCGCCGCCACGGTGCCCTGCTCCTGGCTCCCGGTGACCCGCCAGACCGCGCTCTCGACGAGGCGCCCGCCGTCCAGGGGCAGCCCCGGGAGCACGTTGAAGACCGCGATGAGCAGGTTCGCCCACACGAGGATGGTCGTCAGGAGGTAGGTGACACTGCCCGGTTCCACCGCCTGGAGGATCGCCCAGCCGAGGCCGGCGAGCACGAAGTTCGCTGCGGGCCCCGCGAGGGCGACGAGGAGGGACCGCCCCGGGGAAGCGTTGAAGCTCGCGAACTGGGTGTGCCCGCCCCACAGGTTGAGCACGATCCTGGTGGTGGGCCAGCCGAAGGCCCGGGCGGTGAGCGCGTGCGCCAGCTCGTGGAGGAGCACGGACGCCGCGAGGAGCAGGGCGTAGCCGAGGGCGACGGCGTACGCACCGACGCCGATCCCGGGGATGACCTGGCCCACGCGGGGCCCGAAGACCAGCACGATGAACGCGGTGATCACGAACCAGGACCAGGCGACGACCACGGGGACACCGGCGATCCGGCCGAGCGGCAGACCGGGGGTCCTCTCCTGCCGCGGAGCGTCCTGCGGAGCGTCCTGGGGTGCGCTCACGCGACGTTCTCGTCATCGTCTAAATCATCGTCCGACTCGTCGTCGGACCCGTCCTGGACATTGGTCGCGGGCAGCAGGGCCGCGAGATCCGCGGGCGTGCGCCCGGCGAGGGTGTCCCAGTCGGTACGGCGCGCGTCGGGCGGCAGCGGCACGAAGTGCGGGACGGCGAGGGTGGTGAGCCCGGCGGCGAGGGCGGCGGTCACGCCGGGCAGGGAATCCTCGATCGCGACCACGGCGTCCTTGCCGAGTCCCGGGTGGTCGGCCGCCAGCAGGTCGAAGCCCAGCTGGTAGGCCTCCGGGTCGGGCTTGCCCGCACTCACGCGGTCCCCGGTGACGAGGTGGGAGAACGTCCCCTCGGGCAGGTGCGCGGCGACCGCGCTCGCGAGGAGGGTCTCGGACATGGTGACCATCGCGCAGGGGATGCCCTCGGCGTGCAGCGCGGCGAGCAGTTCCCGCGCTCCCGGACGCCAGGGAACGGTGTTGCTGACGTCGGTCGCGACGCGCCCGATGAGGTGGTCGATGATGTCGCGGATGCCGAGGTCCACCCCGGCCTGCTGAAGCTGCCCCGCGGAGAATTCGAGGGCCTGGCCGACGAGCGTGGTGGCCTGCTCGTCCGTCCAGGTGCCGCCGTACGCTTCGACGAGGTCCTTCTCGGCCCGGATCCAGTAGGGCTCGGTGTCGACGATGGTTCCGTCCATGTCCCAGAGCACGCCCCGCAGGCCACCGGAGTTCCCGGTGGCGGCCGCCCGCTCGTCGTCGGTCTCGTCGGGGGCAAGGATGTGCATGCTGCCGGTGGGGTGGGTTGCCATGCCCCCAAGTCTACGGTGGCGGCCCGGCAGACCCGCCCGCCGGGCCCTCCGCTGCACCGGGAGCCCGCCTGACATGGCCGCGCACCGGGGTCTAGGGTGAGAGCGTGGATAGCTTCGAAGAGAACCAGCCGACCGGAGTCCAGGACCTGTTCCAGGACGCCGCCGAACCCGAACGCAGGATCACGATCATGCTCGCGGCCTTCGAGGGATGGAACGACGCCGGTGAGGCGGCCAGCGACGCACTGAAGTACATGGGACGCTTCTTCGGCAGTGAGCGCATCTCCACCATCGACGCCGACGAGTTCTACGACTTCCAGTTCACACGTCCCATGATCAAGCGGAACGCATCGGGCCAGCGCCGCATCAAGTGGCCCAACACGCGCATCAGCAAGACCGTGGTGCCCCATTCGAACGTCGACCTCATCCTCGTCAACGGCGTCGAGCCCTCCTACAAGTGGCGTGCCTACACCGCCGAACTGGTCGCGCTCGCGAAGGAGCTCAGCGTCGACTGCATCGTCCTGGTCGGCGCGCTCCTGGCCGATGTCCCCCACTCGCGTCCCATCCCGGTGACGGTCACGTCCGACGACGACCTCGTCCGGCAGAGCCTCGACGTGGAACCGTCCACGTACGAGGGCCCTATCGGGATCGTCGGGGTCCTCGCTGAGATGGGCCTCCTCGCGGACATCCCCACCATGTCCCTGTGGGCCGCCGTACCGCACTATGTGGGCCAGTCACCTTCGCCGAAGGCGCAGCTCGCGCTCCTGAACAAGCTCGAGGAGATCCTGCAGATCGCCGTGGACACGCACGTGCTCACGGAGGAGTCGGAGGCCTGGGAGCGCGGGGTCGACGAACTCGCCACCGAGGACCCGGAGGTCGCCGCCTACGTGCGCCAGCTCGAGGAGGCCAAGGACACCGTGGACCTCCCGGAGGCCAGCGGCGAGTCGATCGCCCGGGAATTCGAGCGGTACCTGAAGAAGCGCCGGCGCGAACAGTAGGCCGGCTGCAGGCTCAGTTCGCCTGGAGCCGGACGCCGAGCAGGGCGTCGACGACGTCCCCCAGCGCCCGCCCGCCGGTCCCGCCGTCGGCCAGGGCGGGTCGTGCCGCCGCCCACGCATCGATCGCGGCCAGCGCGGACGGCGCATCGAGGTCGTTCGCCAGGTGCGCCCTCACCTGTTCACGGAGCACGACGACGTCGTCGGGGGTCGCCGACCGTGCGGCCTCGCGCCACGTGGCGAGACGGCGGATCGCCGTGTCGAGGACGCCCTCCGTCCACGACCAGTCCGTGCGGTAGTGGTGGGCGAGGATCGCGAGGCGGATCGCCGCGGGATCGACGCCCGCCTGGCGCAGCCTCGACACGAGGACGAGGTTCCCGCGCGACTTGCTCATCTTCTCGCCGTCGTAGCCCACCATCCCGGCGTGGGCGTAGTGCTGGGCCAGGGGTGTCCCGCCGGCGGCCCAGGCATGGGAGGCGCTCATCTCGTGGTGCGGGAAGACGAGATCCGAGCCGCCGCCCTGCACGGTGAACGGGGACGGCAGGAACTGCTGGGCGATCACCGCACACTCGATGTGCCAGCCCGGCCGTCCGTCGCCGAGCGACCCGGCGGGCCAGCTCGGCTCGCCGGGCCTCGCCGCGCGCCAGAGGAGGGGATCGAGTGCGTTGCGCTTGTGGGGCCGCTGGGGGTCGCCGCCGCGCTCGGCCGACAGCGTGAGCATCGTCCCGAGGTCGAGGTGCGAGACCTGCCCGAGGAACCAGCGCGCGGGGTCGCCCTGGTCCAGCGTTGCCGCAGCGTCGAGGGAGAAGTAGACGTCGCCGTCGGGCTCCCCGCCCTCGCCCGGCACCGTGTAGGCGAGGTCGCGTCCCACGAGCTTCTCGACGATCGGGACGATCCAGTCGATCGACTCGACGGCTCCGATGTAATGGTCCGGAGGGAGGACGTTCAGGGCCTCCATGTCCTCACGGAACAGGGCGATCTGGTCCGCGGCGAGGTCCTGCCAGTCCACGCCGGTGGCGGTGGCCCGTTCGAGGAGGGGATCGTCGACGTCGGTGACGTTCTGCACGTAACGTACCGTGGATCCCGCGTCGCGCCAGGTCCGGTTGAGGAGGTCGAAGGCCACGTAGGTGGACGCGTGGCCGAGGTGCGTGGCGTCGTAGGGGGTGATACCGCAGACGTAGAGGCTCTGCTCGGGACGGTTCCCCAGGGGGGCCGGCCCCTGGAGTGCCGTGTCGAACAGGCTGATACCCGCCTGGGTACCGTCGAGTACTGGGACAGGGGTCGAACTCCACGCAATCACACGGTCAACCTTACGGGCCGCGGTCAGGCGCTGATGACGCCGAAGCCGAGAAGTACGTACAGGGCGAGGCCGAGCAGGATGCGGTACCAGACGAAGAGCCCGTAGCCGCGGGTGGTGACGTACCTCAGGAACCAGCCGATGATCGCGAACCCGACCACGAAGGCGACGACGGTGGCCAGGGCGGTCTCCGCGAGCCCGTACGGGCCGGTCTCGTCGTAGCTCTTCACGAGCTGGAACACACCGCTGCCGAACACGGCGGGGATGGCCAGCAGGAACGAGTAGCGCGCCGCGGCCTCACGCGTGTAGCCCATGAGCAGCCCGGCGGTGATGGTGCCGCCGGAGCGCGACACCCCGGGGATCAGGGCAAGTGCCTGCGCCAGCCCGTACAGGATGCCGTGCCGGTAGGTGAGGCTTTGGAGATCACGGGTCTGCCGCCCCACGGCGTCCGCGACCGCCAGGATGAGCCCGAAGACGATCAGCATGGTCGCGACGATCCACATGCTGCGGAACGAGCCCTCGATCTGGTCCTGGAAGAGCAGACCGAGCACGACGATCGGCACGCTGCCGATGATGACCAGCCAGCCCATGCGCGCGTCGGGGTCGTTCCGCGGGACCTTACCCCTCAATGCGCCGAACCAGGCCTTGACGATCCGGACGATGTCCTTCCAGAAGAACACGACGACGGCGGTCTCGGTGCCCAGCTGGGTGATGGCGGTGAACGCCGCACCCGGATCCTGCGCGTTCGGGAGGAACTCGCCCACGATGCGCAGGTGTGCGCTCGATGAAATGGGTAGGAATTCGGTAAGGCCCTGGACGAACCCCAGGATGATCGCTTCTATCCAATTCACCCTTACGACCCTAAGCCATCCGGCCGGTGACAGGCTTTAGGCTTGGCCTCATGCAACGGCGAAATGTGGGGATGAGCGGCCTGACCGTGTCCGCCCTCGGGTTGGGCACCATGAACTGGGGCCAGGAAGTGTCCGAGGAGGCTGCCCGGGAGCAGCTCCGTCTCTTCACCGATGCCGGTGGCACGCTCGTCGAGACCGCGGCCCGCTACGGTGAGGGCCAGGCGGAAGCGATACTGGGCGGCTTCATCGGCGACACCGTGGCCCGGTCGGAACTCGTCCTCGTGGTGCAGGGCGGCACCACCCGCAGCGGCAGCCGGCGCCTCGACGCATCGCGCCGGGGTCTGCTCGATTCGCTCGATGCCTCCCTGTCGCTGCTCGGCACGGACCACGTCGACGTCTGGCTCGCGCCCTCCCCCGACTCCGCCGTCCCGCTGCAGGAGACGCTGAGTGCGCTGGAAGCCGCCTACGTGACCGGTCGCGCGCGCTACGTCGGCGTCTCCGACTACGCGGGCTGGGAGTTCGCCCGGGCGGCCGCGACGGCGTCCTTCCCGCTCCTCGTCAACGACGTCGAGTACTCGCTCGTGAATCGCGGCGCCGAGCGGGAGGTGCTCCCCGCCGCGGAGGCGTTCGGCGCCGCGGTGTTCGCCTGGGGGCCGCTGGGTAGGGGCGTCCTGACCGGCAAGTACCGCGGCCGGATCCCCACCGAATCACGCGGGGCCTCCGACGTGTGGGCGCCGTACGTCGAGCCCTACCTGGCAGGGAAGCCCCAGCGCATCACGGAGGCGCTGTGCACGGCGGCGCGGGGCCTGGATCTGCAGCCCCACGAACTCGCGCTGCGCTGGCTCCTTCACCGGCCCGGCGTGGCCTCCGCGATCGTGGGCGCCCGGACGCCGCAGCAGCTCAAGGAGATCCTGCAGACCAGCGGCGCGCCCGTGGCCGAACCCATCGCTGCGGTCCTCGACGAGGTCTCCGCCTGAGACAGTCCCGCCTGGAGGGTCAGTTCTCTACTTCGGCCTCCACGAGGTCGGACGCATACTCGGCGTCCTCGTCGTCATCTTCGTCGTCCTCGTCCGCTTCCTCATAGATCTCGAGCGGGGTGATCTCGCCGAAGGCGTCGTAGAGCGCCTCCTCGTAGACCTCGAACGCGTCGGCGATACCGATATACGCCGCTTCCACCGCAGGGTCGTCCTCGCGCCGTCGTGACGCCGAGGCCGCAAGGTGCTCCTCGAGGGCTGTCACGAGGGACTGGAGCGCGACACGCGGATCTATGCTCATGGCTCGACGTTATCGGTAAAGTGGACGGAATTGGAGGGATATGCGAGAACATTTTCTGAATGCGACAGCCGTCCGGGAACGCGATTACGGGCGGCAGTACGAGTACCTGGTCCTCACGATGAACGCCGGCGAACCACTGCCCGCGGCGCGCAAACTCGTCACCGAGCACGCGGAGTACGGCAAGTGGGAGCTCGAGCGCAGCTGCATCTACATGGGCGGTGGCCGGCGGTACTGGCTGCGGCGGAAGGTCCTCCGCGTCGAGCGCACCGCCTGAGCCCGGCTGCTCCGAGCAGGCCGGGCAAGACCGTCAGCCCGACATCGGACCCAGCAGCGCGGTCGCGACCGTGGCCCGCGCGGACTCCTCCGTCGAGGGATGGAACTGACCGGCCAGGGCGTCACGGTGAAGGCGGGACACCTCCGACGACGCCGAGAAGCCCGATCCCCCGCCCACATGGAGCGCCGCCGTGGTGGCGGCCACTGCGGCCTCCACCGCATGGGTCTTCAGCGTCACGAGACGCGCGAACCACTGGGCCGCCTCGCCCGAGCGTGCGTCCAGGTCCAGGGTGACCTGCCGGAGTTCGGCGTCCGCTCCGGTCCGCCGCATGGCAGGCCCGGCGAGCAGGTTCCGCAGCACGGGGTCGTCGGACAGTGCGCGGTCCCCCACGTGGCTCCGGCGGTTCGTCACCGCGTCCACCGCGAGGTCGAGCGCGCGGTCCGCGATGCCGAGGTAGACGGACGCGATGAGGGTCTCGAACGCCGCGAAGATCCCGAAGACCAGCGGGTCGGCGTTGGGCCCCACCGGGAGTGTGCGGAAGACCGCGTCCGCCGGCACGCGCACGTCCAGCAGGCGGGTCGTATGGGACTGGGTGGCGCGCATCCCCAGCGGATCCCAGTCCTCGAGGGTCTCCACCCCGGGCGTGCCGCGCGGGACGAAGGCGTGGAGGATTGCATCGTTCCCACCGCCCGCGCCCTCGAGCTTCCCGAAGATCCCGAGGCGGGTCCACACGGGTGAGAGGCTCGTGAACACCTTCGTACCGGTGTACGCGAAGCCGCCGTCGGTGAGGCGTTCCACCCGTGTCAGCGAGTCGAACAGGACGGCGTCGTTGCCGGGCTCGGACACGCCGAAAGCGAAGACCTCGCCCTGCGCGGCCTCGTCCAGGACGAACCGCAGCGAGGAGTCGCCGCGGTCCGCGAGGAGGCCGGCGACGGCCGTCCAGACCAGATGCATGTTGATGCCGAGCGCCGTGGCGGGGGCGGCTGCGGCCAGTCGCCGCTGGGCCGCGGCGGCCCGCGCCATCCCGCCCGCGTCGCCGGGCGGGGTATCCGCCAGGAGGCGCAGGTACCCGATACCGGTCAGTTCCTCGAAATCCTCCGCGAAGAAGGTGTTCGTGGCGTCATAACCCCCGGCCCGGTTCCGGAACCGCTCGAGCAGGTTGTCCGGGAGGAGGTGCCCCACGCCGTCCGCGATCGTCGTGATGGTCATGGCGCCTCCTGCGGTGGTCGGATCCTGCTCAGTAGGTGGTCAGCAGCCGGGCGAGCACTTTCGCCCCGAAGCGCAGCGAGTCCGCGGGGACGCGTTCGTCGACGCCGTGGAACATGCCGGTGAAGTCGAGCTCGTCGGGCAGTTGCAGGGGTGCGAAGCCGTAGCCGGTGATGCCGAGGCGGCTCAGCGACTTGTTGTCGGTGCCGCCGGAGAGCGTGTAGGGGAGGACCTTCGCACCGGGGTCCTCCGCATGCAGGGCGTCGATCATCGAGTCCACGAGGTTGCCGGAGAACGGCACCTCGAGCGAGGTGTCCTTGTGCTCGTAGCTCACCTCGACGCCGTCGCCCGCGAGCCCGCGGATGATCTCCAGCACCTGGTCCTGCTGGCCGGGCAGCGTGCGGACGTCGATGAGCGCCTCGGCGGTCCCGGGGATCACGTTGTGCTTGTAGCCGCTCTTGAGCACCGTCGGGTTGGCGGTGTTCTGCAGCGTCGCGCCGACGAAACGCGCTACGGTCCCGAGCTCCTTGAGGAGCACGTCCGGGTTGTCGGGGTCGAACTCGACGCCGGTCAGCTCGGTGACGCCGTCCAGGAACTGGCGCGTGGTGGGCGTGAGTTCGATGGGCCAGGCATGGTCACCGATGCGCGTGACGGCCCGCGCCAGGGCGGTCACGGCGTTGTCGGTGTTGATCTGGGAACCGTGCCCTGCGCGACCGTGGGCCACCAGGCGCAGCCAGGAGATGCCTTTCTCCGCCGTCTGCAGGAGGTAGGTCCGCTGGCCTCCGATCGTCGCGGAGAACCCGCCCACTTCGGAGATCGCCTCGGTTGCTCCCTCGAAGACCTCCGGCTTGTTGTCCACGAGCCAGGACGCGCCATAGGCGCCGCCTGCTTCCTCGTCGGCGAAGAAGCCGAAAATGAGGTCCCGCCTGGGCTTGATGCCGTCGCGCTGCATGGACCGCAGGACGGACAGGATCATGGCGTCCATGTCCTTCATGTCCACTGCGCCGCGGCCCCAGATGAGGCCGTCCTTCTCCTCGCCACCGAAGGGGTCGACCGTCCAGTCCTCCTTCTGCGCGGGGACGACGTCGAGGTGACCGTGCACCACGAGGGCGGGCAGGGAGGAATCCGAGCCCTCCATGCGGGCGAGGACGGACGTGCGGCCGGGAGCGGCCTCGAACAGCTGGGTCGACAGTCCCACCTCCTCGATCAGCCCGGCCGTGTACTCGGCGGCCTTCCGCTCCCCCGGGCCTGCGTTGTCCCCGAAGTTCGAGGTATCGATGCGGATCAGTTCCTGGCAGATCCTGACGACTTCATCTTCGGGTGTGATGCCCACGTGGTCCTCCTCGGTAGCGGTTGCGCCTCCAGCCTACCGATCGCTCGTGCCCGGATCCGGTCGACCTGCACGCGGACACCGAAAGGCCCCAACCGGAAATCTCCGGCCAGGGCTGATCGGAGCGAAGCACGTGTCCTTGCGGCGTGCCCGGTCCCGCGGTTCAGGGCTTGGCGTAGTCGGCGAATCCCTGCCAGTCGATGAAGACGCAGGGTGCGTCTCCCACGACCCAGGCGTCGTGTCCGGGGGCCATGGCCGCGAAGTCACCCGGCCCGTACTCCATTTCCTCCCCGTCGTTCATGACGACCCTCATCCGGCCGGACACGAAGTAGCCCACGTGGGCGGCCTGACAGCTGTCGGTCTTGGCAATCGGCTTGACATGCTCGGACCAGCGCCATCCGGGATGGAACGTGGCGCGGCCTACCGGGCCCAGTTCCGAATCGACAAGTTGAAGCTGGCCCGTGTCGCCCTCGAACGGACGCGTCTCCTCGGGTTCATCCAGGCTCTTCCTAACCAGACCTATCATTGTGACCTCCTGCGGATCCTACTGATCGTTCGTTGTGGTGAGCCTCCGGCGGCTGCTGTCGGAGAATGTTCATCCGGCGCTTACGCCGTGGCGAAGACGTGCAACTACTCCGGAAAGAAATGAGCGTCGTCCTATCGGGCGGTGAGGTCCCTGAAGCGCAGGAAATGCCCCTGTATACGGCTCTGGGCCGGGCCGTCCAGCTGATTCCGGCTATTTTGTGAGACCAGAATGGACCTGCCGTACCGGGGGGTCAAGAGCACATCGGACGTAGATTCGGGCGAACCTGACGACGGGTGAGCGGCCTGCGCAGAGGACGCCTGCAGATCGAAGAGCAGGTCGTTGCCGACCCTCGGGTGTGGTTCGGAACCGCCGTTGTCGAGCTGTGAGGCGGAGTTTGCGGAGAACGATGCCGGCTTCTTCGCGGACGGGAGTCGCGGCCCGATGCGGGCTCATTCCGGCACTCGTCCTGTCGGACTCGTTCCAACGTGCCGCGGCCGGGCGCCGTGGATGGTGGTGACGCTCCTGCGCCGGGCCCGTTCCGCACGTTCCAGGTCCCGGTCCAGGACATCGCCGTGCGGGCCGGACTGAACCCGGCACAGCTGATGGCCGTGACCGCATGCCCATCGCCGCAGCACTGCCCACCGCCCGGTCCTGATCGTGCATCGCCGAGCGGAGCTAGCACCCTGGTGATCTGGAGTGCGCCCGGTCAGGGGACCGAGGTCGTGCTCGAGGTGCAACTGCGCAGCTAACAGGGCGAGGGATCGACCGACGTGGAGATGTAGACGGCAGCCTGGACCCTCCGCTGAAAGCCGAGTTTCGCCAGTATCGAGGACACATGGTTCTTGATGGTCTTCTCGGCCAGGAACAGTTCGCCGGCGATCTCCCGATTCGACATTCCTTCCCCGATCAGGGCCAGGACCTTCTTCTCCTGTCTCGTCAGGCGGACGAGGCGTGTATCTTCCTCCGGTGGGTCGTGCAGCCCGGCGATGATGCGCTCCTTCATGCCGGGCTCGAACAGGGACTCGCCCGCAGCGGCCCGGAGGACCTTTCCGACCAGATCGGAGCCGAGGATCTCCTTCAGGATGTACCCCGAGGCCCCGGCCAGTACTGCACCGCGCACTGCCTGGTCATCGTCGTAACTGGTCAGGATGACGCAGGATAGAGAGGGGTTGATAGAGCGCACATTCCGGCACACCTCGATCCCTGTTCCGTCCGGCAGCCTCACATCGAGGATCGAGGATCGAGAGGTCAGGTGACAGGGCCGGGATCCGGCGGGTGGCTTCCTCGGCGGACCCGGTTTCCCCGACAACCACGCATCCCTGAGTTCCCAACAGTTCTCGTAGTCCCCGCCGTACCAGTTCGTGGTCATCAAGGAGGAATACCGTAACGTCCTTCACCTGCTGGTCCTGATTGCCTGCATCCGGCACCCTTCCACGTCATCCGACTGATAAGTTACGAATCCGTTACGACACCAATCGCCAGCCTGACCCCCGCCAGCCGCTCCTGCTAGGGCCATAGGTCCTCGGAAGGGAAGGCAAGTTCTAACGATGATCGCCACCTACGACGGCTTCACCGTTGAACTGATGACGGCAGAACCATGGGCCCATGCGTCCGATGGGCATACTCGAGGACGACGGAGCAGAGCGCGGCCTCGTCTTCGTTGCAGCGATGGCTCGTATCGACCGCCAGCTCGAATTCGTGAAGACCTGGTGGATCAGTAAGGGACTGTTCTTCGGCTCGCCGACGAAAGGATCCTCCGGTGGGACCGAACACCTGTACCGACCCCCGGGTGGAGGTCTATCGATTCACGGATGGACTACCCGTCATAGGATGCATCGGCGCACGGTACGGGCAGCATTGGAATCAGCAGAGCGCAGGACGTCGGCGCATTGCTCGCCGTCGGGGCATCGAACCCTAGAGGGGCTCGGCGGGTTCAGTAGGCTCCGCACGGTGGGGGGCCTCGTCTGACGCTCCGACGGCCTCTTCCGGGAGGCGTCCGGTAAGGAACAGGGCGGCGGTCGCGAGCAGCGCGGCCAGAGCCAGCGCCATCCGCAGTGCTTCCAGCCGGGAGTCCGAGTTGACTGCCATGATGGCATCAGCGGTTTCCTGGTCAATGTCGGCGTTGTTCAGCGCTTCCTGGAGCTGCGTATCGGAGATGAACGGGATACCGCTGGCCAGCTGGACCGAGGCTTCCTCCTGCACCGAGCTCGGAACAGCGGGATTATCCTGAATGCCGGCCATGAACGACGTACCCAGGGTCGCGATGAGTACCGACCCGATCAGCGCGGTACCCAGGGAGGCCCCGAGGTTGGTGGCCGTGTTCTGCAGCCCGCCGACCTCCGCGCTCTGCGAGTCCGGGACCGCCGAAACCGTAATGGCGCCCAACTGCGACGACAGCGCTCCCAGCCCAAAGCCCATCAGCAGCATCGGGATTGCAACGATGCCTGCATCCGCCCCCGGGTCCATGCCCCCCACGAGGATGAGAATGCCGACGATCATCAGCATCAGACCAAGCCGGATGACACGGCGCGGGTTTGCATGAGGCAGAACCTTCGGGATTCCTGCGGCGGCCAGAATCAACGCTACGGACAGCGGGAGGATCCGGATCCCGGTCTCCAGCGCGCTCAATTCCAACACCACGGACAGGAACAGCGGAATGGTGAAGAACACGCCGGCCTGCACCAGGAACTGAGCGAAGAATATGCTGAGCCCGCCGGTGAGACGCTGGTTCTGGAACAGTCCTGGGTCGATCAGCGGCTCGCCGCTCACTGCGGCAAGATGCGAGGTCCTGCGCAGGAACAGATAGAGGACGAGCATCCCCCCGATCAGCAGCCACACCACCGGAGACAGACCCAGAACCGTTGGGGCGCCGGGCTTGGCCTGCACCCATCCCCACTCACCCGAACGCAGCACCGCATAGACGACCATGGCCAGTCCCACGATCGACAATGCGGATCCTACGAAATCGAGCCGGACCTTGGCAGCAGGGACGTCCGCAACCTTGCGCAGAACGAGCAGGATTGCCAGGACGATGATCACCTCTCCGACGAAGACGTAGCGCCACGATGCGAACGTGGTCACAGCGCCACCGATGAGAGGACCCGCGGCGACCGCCATGGCTCCTGCTGCGGCCACCAGTCCGTAAGCCCCGGCTCGGCGTTCCTGCGGGAAATTGGCCGCGACGAGCGACACGATCGCGGGCATGATCAGGGCCGCACCGATGCCCTCCAGAAGGGACCAGCCGAAAAGCAGAACCGCCAGGTTCGGCGCAAGCGCCGTCGTCAGCGAACCTGCGGCATAGATGATCAGGCCCAGCGCGAACGCCCGCCGGCGGCCCATGATGGTCCCTACCTTGCCACCGGTGATCATCAACGAGGCCATCACGAGGGTGTACAGGGTGATAGCTGTCTGGATGCCGGTGATCGTCGTCCCGAGGTCCTCGGCCACCGTGGCCATCGATACGTTCATCACCGAACTGTCGAGGGTCATCAGGAACTGGCCGGATGCCAGCACGCTCAGAACAAGCCCGGAGCCAGTACGCGAATCCTGGACACTCAACACGTGGCCTCCGTCTGCAGGTCGCTGACCGAGGCCTGGACGTTGGCGGCTTCATCCCGTAGGGATGCGACCGCCTGGCTGAGCGTGGCATCGTCGGGAACAGCCTCGACGGCTGAGACTAGCTCGTCCGTGGCCGTCCGCACAGGATCCACCCGGTCCTCCGAGACGTCCTGACTCGCTGCGATAGATCCGGCAAGGATCGGGCGTGGTCTCGACATCGGAGGCTCCTTTGCGAAAGCTAGCCTGGCAACAGCCATTCGTCACTCGGAGGTTGGTGTCCGGGTCTACTGCGCGTTGGGTGCTGGTGCCCCTGACCCCGGGGTCATGACCACCGGTGGAGGGCACCCGAGTGGTATCACGAGTGACGATCCTCGCGGTCGTCCCGACGGTCCTCCCGGCGGTCTCCGCGACGGTTGCTCCCGTGGGCGACGACGATCGCCTCGCCGACGGCGGCGGCAGTCCTGCGCCTGCGTCGTGCTGCCAGTGGCATGTCAGACTCCTCGTTTCATTCCCTCGACTGACCGGGTTGCGGCGACGGGTCGCCGCCGTCTCATCCTGTGTGCCGGTCGTAGCCGGCGCGTCACCCACCCGGGGTGACCCCACTCCGGGATAGGGCTGGGAAACCCGTCTCGGCAGTTCGTCGCGGGCGGCCGCGATGTTGTCCTGGCCGCAGGACTCACCGACGGTCCACTGCAACATACCCGAGGACAACTGGACGTACTCAAGATCCCGTCAACCCGATTTGGCCTCCATAACTTGCACTCAGTCGACGGGGACCCGGGTGTCACGGTGCATCGTCGACACCCATGCTGAGGTAGCGGTACATCGCGGCCCGGCTCGCACCGGTGATCTTCCCGATGTCCGCCGGTGCAAGCCCCTGGACCTCCAGCTCCCGTGCACGCCGGAGACTTGCGTGATCGGCAGTAATCTCCCGCCGGACGTCCTTCCGCCCATGTTCGGCGCCCATGGCGATACCCGCCCTGCTCCGCTCGGCCAACGGGTCGCACTCGAGCTGCGCGAACGCAGACATGACAGCAAGCATCGCCCGACTCATGGGACCGGTGGTGCTGATACCTGTCGCGACGCTGCGGAAATGCACGCCACCATGCTCCAGATCATCAATCAGGGCCAGCAGGTTCCGGGCGCTGCGTCCCAATCGATCCAGCTTCCACACCACCTCATGGCCCTTCCGAAGGTGCTCGAGGAGCTTGTCCAACTCGGGACGGTTGGCCATGCTCTACCGTTCGATGCCGTCGTGTTGAACTGCTCCTGAGTGAGGGGGTCGACGGTAGTCGGGACGTACCGGCTGAGCTCGGAGTACCCGTTGTCGACAACACAGGTCCGCAACAGGAAGTCCTGTGTGTAGCGGACCAGATCGAGGTCCTCGGTCCGAAGGGTCTGCAGGCTGCCGCTGGTTCCGGTATCACGGTCGACGCCAGCCGCGTGGCTATGTCGACCCGAACAGGACCCAGGGAGTCAACCTCGGTCGTACCCGTCTGCCGCCGACGCGAAGAGCCGACGTCGACAATCGGCAGTGGCACGACCACCGACGTCACGACCATGGAGTGACCGAGCGCTTCTGCTGCTCTCCGTCGATGACGAGGTCGAGTCGCTCGTCGAGGAACGCGACGTAATCCTGCACGTCGGCCGCGTCACTCAGCGGGTGCTCGTACTGCCACGCAATGTCGTCCAATCTCCTGTCCCCGATGATCGCGGAGTACCAGGTCGCAGAACCTTTGTACGAGCACATCGACCTTGTCGAGCTGGGCTCGAGCGGCGCCACGACATCCTCGATCGGAAGGTAGTACCGGGCAGGGAGGTTCGTCTCGAACAGCATCCGCGCTCGGGTGGTGTCGGCCAGAATGTGCCCGTCGAGGATCAGCTGCACATGCCGGGAGGTGCCTCGAATATCGATGCGACCGTACGGGTCGTGCGGATGGCTGATGATCTCGTCGTCTTCTTCGAACCAGCTGCCGAAGTCGGCGAATGCGAGGATCACGTAGCCGGCGAGACCGGGGTCGCGGGCACGGAATCCAGCTGCGGTGGCGTCCGTTCCCGCGACGCGCACCTCGACCGGCTCGCCCGGCGTCGTGCGCACGTCAAACGGGATACGCGGGTCTAACACGGGAATCTTCGACAGGTCGGGAAGCATGAACCCGACTGAGCCATTCTCGAACGGCGGTGAGCTGCGAAGCGAGATTTCAGCGCGAATGTCCTCGTCGGGGACGGCGTATCCCGGCACGACCCGACGCGGTTCCCACACGAGCATCGCTCGCGTAGTGTCGACGACGGTCTGCCCGCCGAGCGTGGCGCGAATGCGCTTTACCGTTGGCTCGTATCTCAGCTTTTGAAGCAGCTGCCCCATCACATCCCGCATGCGCACGCCGGTCGCATCGGCCTCGTGGTCCCATGGGTGATCTGAAGCGCTTGACATGAATTTACGGTAGACCCGCGCCGCCGCGTCAGGATAGGGGCGGATGGCCGAGCAGTCGTCACCGCATCACGCGAGGTACCTTCGTGGCGTACAGCATCCTAGGGCCTGTGCCCTGGCGGGTCTGCTGTCTCGCAGAGGGACAGCTCGATGTTGCACACCGAATGTCCTGACGCGTCGCCCCACGCTGTACAACAGGGCGCCGTCTAGAGATCGACAAACGAACTGGGGCTGACGGTAGGGTGACGCTGAAGAAAGGGTCGCCATGTGTTCTCTGCGCCATGAGATAGATGGTCGGGGTGCTGCGCCGCTGGCCGCTTCGCTTGATCGCACTGGCAACTTCACGGTGTGGCCACCACCTACGAAGGCCCCATCATGGCCGGCCCGGAGTTGTTCGGAGACGGGCTCGCGGCGTTTCGGCAGGCGTGGGCCGCCCGCAAGCTGATCGATTGCCGCTCAGCTCGTGCCCCTCGATGCAGAGCTGGCGGTTCGAACGCGTCGGGCATGACGGGGAACCATCAACCACAGCCCCAGCCGTGCTGAGTCGTGAACACTGGCTCTCACGGGGCACCAGTGCCAATATGAAACACAGAGCACCTGAACCGAGGGACATAATGGCTACGTTCATCACCATTGGCTACGGGGAACGCATCGGATACGAGAAGACGGATCCCGCCATCCGGAATGCGGCGCACGAGCACGACGCTGCAATGCGAGAACGCGGAGTCATGATGGGAATCGCCGGCGAACCAACTCAAGTCCGCAACCACGACGGCGTTGAAGTCGTGACACAGAAGGGACCCTTTCTACGGTCCGATCGTCCGGTTGCTGGATTCGCCATCGTCGAAGCGGACAGCATCGAAGAGGCTACCCATCTTGTTTCTCAGACGCCCTGCGCAGTAGCTCACGGCCTCGTCGAAGTGTGGCCCCTGCAAACCGCAACCTGACACCCCACACGGGTTCATCGGTCCTGCAAGCCGATCGGATATCGGCCGCGCCGGTCGGAATCAGTCCCGCAAGGTCTTGCCAGGTGGGCGTTCATCCTTGTCTGAAGACTTCTGCGTCCCCAGGATGAGGAACGTGATGCCTACAGTGAAGAACGCAATCCAGGACGTTGACCCCGAAAGCATCATCGCAATGGCAAGAACAAGGAAGACGATGCCGATCGGCAGGAACGCTTTGCCACCGTCTTTGGCTCGGCTGTTCGACTCCGACCTCGGTTGTCCACCACCGTTCATCTGGTAGACGCTACGTCGGTGACGGGAAGCGCGCAACGGTCTCATTGAGCCCCGGCGTCTGTGAGTAGACACTGACGTTCGTTCTCGCTGACGCCGTGCTGCGGCAGAGTGCGCTCCAAGGGATCCTTCTATGGGACGGTGAAGATTCCAAGGAGATGTTTCCTCATGTTCTCTCACGGAACTGACGAGAACCGGGCAGAGCAGGACCATAAGCACCAAGGCACTTATGACGACCGGAATAGTCCATGAGCGAGGTATCACGGGAAGGCCACCAGCCAGAGGCTGAGACTTCTGCGCATTCTTTCGTCCCAAATCCATCGTTCATCACCTATGACTGCCCCAAGGGCAACCTCAATCCCTTCGACGTCGACGAGCCGGCGACGCAACATCTTTTCACAATCGTTGGCGCGCTCAATGGAGGAGCCCGTTCCAGTCGAGCATGGATCGGGTCGATGGATCCCAATGATGAAGCCGATACGGCCGATAGCGACGCAGATGTTGAGGCCTATTGCAGCGGGATTCCTCCGGCCCGTGCGACTCAGGACCTCTGGGAGAAGCTCGCCGTCATTCATCGGGGCAGGCTTATCGCGGGTTGGCCGGAGACCAGGATGCCGCTGTACCGGCCCTCTGGCCCCACGCCTTATCCCACTCCCTATTGTGTTTTTGGCTCCACCCTGTCCGAGCGGGGCGAGCAGGGACGGCCGATGCACCATGACGAACCGACCCCTTCACCCTCCGGGCACCAGAGCTACGACCAGGCCCTCACAGCGGCACTCAAGCTCACGGATGAGACCGGAAGAAAAGCCGGGTGGATCGGCGAGACCGTCGTGGTCGCCCGGTTGCTCGGCGCAAGGAGCACATAGGCTGGGCGGGTCAACGAATGGGGGTTGTTGTGCGCAGGCGGAGCTATCTGTGGTTCATCGTGGCCGGGGTGTGCGTCGTCCTGACGGTACTCATCTTCGCCGGCCGCACCCTGCTGTCGGAGTGGCTGGGTGATTCCCTCACCTACCGGGTAGTAATCGCCGCGGCGTGGGTGTTCCTTGCCGGCGCGGCGGGCGCCCTCACCAGAGCCTTCACCTCACCGGACACGGAGCCGACAGCACCGGCACCACCGCGAACCGGCCCATGACCGTCCACCGCGAGTCTGCGGACACGGCATTCCCGCCGCACCTGTTCCGGGGCGACCGGACAGGACCGCCCACCATCGGCGCACCAACGGTGCTGCCGCCCTCCCCGACAGCAGGTAGGCGGTGAAAGTGGACGACAAGAACACGCCGGCAGGCGGTCATCCTGTGCACCGAAGGACCCGTCCCTCGGTGAAGGGCAAGCTGGTGAACCTGGCAGGTGTCCTGATCCTCGTGCTTGGCGGATTCTTGCTGGGTATTCCGCTGTGGAACTCCATGGGGATCGTGACCCAGCGGTGTGAGGTGGTGTCCGCTGAGCCGGGAACGAGTTCGGGCGGATCACGGGGTTCGGCGTCCACGGCCGGGGTGCTGATCGAGACATCGAACTGCGGATCGCTCGAGCTGTCACAGGGGGTGACGCGCGATACGCGCGACGAGATCGCAGCGTCGTTCGAGGTCGGCGCCGAGTACGACATCGAGACCGGCTGGTTCTCCCGCGTCGTCATGATCGAACTCCTCGACGAGATCGGGTCGATCCGAAGCTACCGACTGGTGGAATGACGACGATGATGCGCGTCAGACCATCGGTCTCCGGGCGCCGCAGGTCGTGCCGAGGGGAATGGCGGGATGGGTGCATGCAGCCTCAGGAGAAGCGTTTTTTGTGGGGGTCAGGACGCGCAGTGGTTGCCCTCTTCCTGATCATCATCAGCGGTGCCCTCGCCCGACCCGCTCGACCCCTAACGCACGGGTCGGCGAAGGGCGAACGGGCTGCGCCTCGCCGCAGTAAGCGTCGATGCGCAGTAATTCGTCGACGTGCCTCGACCCTGCACCTCAGCGGACTCGCGGTGAAGGTCCCCTCAGGGCATCCCAGCGTGTTGGCGCGGCCAGCATAGTGTGAAGCATGCGCCTCACCCGGAACCGTCATCGGCCGTCCGCTCAACAGTGGGCATTAGTGGCCCTGATCGCAGTCCTGTCCGCAGCGCTCTGGTACGGCTGGTTCGCCTGGGACACCGAGTACTACTACGACACCACGGCTGGCGAAATGGCCGGCCCCTACGCCATCTGGCAGGGCATCGGAGCGTTTCTGTGCAGCTTCGTGGTGGTCGGACTCGCTTACCGGCTCCTGCATTTCGTCGTCGCGCTGCTGGTCCTTCCAGCGGCGTTCACAGCTGCGTGGATCAGCACGGCGGCAGCCACGGATATGACCGGTCTATGGGCAGTGGGCGCCGTGCTCGTAGCTGTCGGAACCACCCTCGGCTCGGCCCTGATGCTCGGTATCGCTGCCGTGATCGAAGATGCCGGAAAACGACACCGGGCTCCTGCTTCTGCTCCCGAATAGGGTGCGCGTTCGCGCATCTGAAGCGATCTCGCCCTCGAGTTGACCACCGTCTGCTAGGCAACCACGACGCGGCTCCGCCGTCGACGCCACACCCAACCGACGACGGAGATAGTGGCGATAGTCAGTGCTGATGCCAGAGGAAACAGCATCCAGTTGAAGCGTTCTTGCACCAGGACCAGCACAGCTAGGTTCAACAGAACCCAGCTGATGACATCTCCAATGATGATCCTCCTCATGGCGCTCCTTCGTTGGTGAGATTGCAGGTGCCATCTACTTGGATGAGATAGGGCGGCACAGGGTGCACTGCTCGGGAGTCAGTAGCCGTCACAGCGTCCAGAGCAGGATCCTGCTGCGGGCGGGCTTGCCAAGGGTTGGTTTGTGCATACTCGCTGAGCTGGTGCTCAGGAACTGCTCGATCTGGTTCATCCTCAGGGCGGCCCGCGTACCACTCATGGAACTCGGAACACCGGCCCGAGTCGTCAAACCGTAGAAACCAAATGTTGTCGTATGCCGTGACCACGTGGTCAATATCCGGTTCGTAGAAGACAGTTCGGCCATGGGCGACGACTCGGTCGCCCTCAACGGCGACCGGATGGTACTTGGCGTCAAAGGATTCACCTACGAAGGCGTCGCGCTCACTCATCCACTCAGCGACTATCTTCTCGCGTCCTGATGTTCGCATCTGGAAGGGATAGTGCCACTCAGCCGTCTCCGACCAAAGGTCCGCAATTGCTCGTTCGTCATACGTCTTCCAGGCTGTCACGTATGCATCGAGCCACTTTTGCGCTGTGGCCCTGGTGATCGATACCGGTGAGATTGGAGTGTTGTGCCACTCGGGTTCGTTGAGGAGGC
Source organism: Arthrobacter antioxidans (assembly GCF_023100725.1). Lineage (NCBI taxonomy): Bacteria > Bacillati > Actinomycetota > Actinomycetes > Micrococcales > Micrococcaceae > Arthrobacter > Arthrobacter antioxidans. The sequence continues at coordinate 1,908,648 of NZ_CP095501.1, read as the reverse complement.
TCACCATCCTCAGATCGTATCTGGAGAACTGGCATTGGATCCGTCCGTAAGCCGGTCGCTCATTGCTTCTGATAGCGCTTACAGCCGCCACATATCGGCTGCCCGAGAGGTAGGAGCACGGTTGGCCCGTACGGTGAGAACGCACGGAGGGGTGCGTCGATTGCACCACGGCCCATATCTCGCTACCAGTGGGTTGCAACACACTCGGTCGAGACGCCGTCACTCCTCCACCACTGATGCTGCGTGTCGATCATGTCCCCCTGCCTTCGCCGACGCGGCCATTGATACGCAGCGTTGTTGGGTGAGGTCGTTGCCGATCCAGTGCGGCGCTGCCATGCTGGCAAGCACTGACCGCGACGAGAGGAGTCCTAGGTGGACATCGAGCTGGAGAAGAAGCAGACCCTGCGCAGGGAAGAGGCCGCTCAGCAGCTCCGCGACATCGCGGACGAGCTGGCGTCGGGCAACGAGATCGTCATGGAGCAGGACGGCCTGCGATTTACCGTCAAAGTTCCTGACGAGGTCACCATGAAGGTCGAGGTTGAGATCGAGGACGACGAACGGGAGTTTGAGATCAAACTGTCCTGGTAGACCCGGGTCCACAATTCCGCTGCGAAACGCCATGCGGTCACACGAGTTGTGGCGCAGAGCGGGCATCGAGCCAAGTGGGTCGTCGTCTGCCGCGACCTGCTCGAACCCAGCGTGCGGGCAGCGTCAGGCGGGACGGGTTTGAGCGGTGACGTCCCGGCTGAAAAGGCCGCCTGGGTCTACTCGACGCCGGACCGCCTGCATATCCGCCGTGACCGACGCGTCGAATGACTTCTGCGGGGCGTCGAACTGTTCGACGAAGGTGGGGACGGTCAGGCCGGTGTCCCACGGTTTCATCGCCTCGCGGACGGCGGCCAGCTGGGCGCCAACCTCCCCTGCGGCGCCCGGGCCGGCCACGATGCCGACGCTGAGCGACGCATACGCGCCGGGGAGGGAGTTGACAACTCCTCCCCGAGGATTGGTCATGGCGAAGGCTCCACCAAGCTGGCGCAGTTCAATGATGGTCAGCGCCGATCCTGCGGCGGTTCGGCGATGGACAGCAGCGCGGGATGCGTTCATGCTGCTTCTGCGGGCTCTCTATACCCCGGCCCGAACACCCACGCTGCCGATTACCGGACTGATGACGATCGACGACGGCCCGTTCCGGTTGACGCCTCACGAGAGGGTTTGCGCATCGAACGCACGCGCGACGCCACTGATGTCGACTTCACCGTCAGCGGTTCAGTGCTGCCACTGTGGGATCTCACTTTCGACGGTTCGATCCTGGCGAAACTGATGGATTCGGGCCAACTGAGCATCGCGGGGGATCTGAATCGAATGCAGGCGTTCTTCGGCTCATTTGCCGCCTCGACATAACGAGCACCTGTTATACCGGACTGCGACCTCACAGAAACAGGGGCCGACCACGCGAGGGAAACACACCACCCACCATCACGGGCGGCACGGGACCCTGCTCGCACCCCACCGGAGCCCCGCACAGTGCCCGCACCCCGTCCACGCCTGCATGGATGACAGGAGCCTGAAAACAAAACCTCCGCCGAAATGTGATCCAGATCATACTCAGCCCTGGCGGCTGGCCCTAGTAGCTGGTCGGCGGCACATGCTTGGCTTAGTGCACCCCGAGAGTGTCGCTGGCTGAGCACCAACCGGGCAGTGTCCGATTCAGGTCCTGGAGTCGGTCGGGTCGCCGGTTCTTTCGCTGCCACGTGCTTCGCGGCCGACCCACGGCGAGGACATTCTCGTCCGGGCACCGGCTGCAAGAAGGCGCGCCAGCCGATCTCCTACTGGAGGGTGTCTACGGGCGACAGGATCAGGGCAATCTTCCGCAACCGGTATCGGTAAATTCGTCTGCAGGCATGACGTGGAAGCCGGCGATGCTGCGAGGATCCCAGTCACCACATGTGTGCGAGGGTCTTGAACGTCGCCTCGCTACTGTGAACGGGAATGACGCACAGCAGATGGCCGCCGGGGACGCGTAGGGTGCGGCAGCCCTGCCAGTCGGCCACTTCGACGGCGCCGAGCGCGGTCAGGCGGGCGACCTCCGCCGACACATCATCGGTTTCGATGTCGACGTGGTACCGGGCGGTGTCGTCGATGGATTGGACGGCGACAACGAGGTCCGGAACGCAATTCAGCAGCGTGTGGAATTGCGGCTCACCAAGCGGACTCTCGACCGGTACGCCAAGTGCGCCGGCCCAGAAGACCGCACTGGCTCCGGCCTCACCCGACGGGGCGTCGATCAGCAGGGTGGACAAGCGACTTCGGTGCATGCCTGGCTCCTTGTAACGGGCTGCGTGGCGCAACGATCCTCACAATGCTGTGTTCGACCAGCCTACTGAGGCGGTGTGATCGATGCGGCTGGCATCCTCCCTCGCCCACTGCCGGAGGAACGTGTGTCGCGTTCCTCAATGCGTCGTGTACTTGTCGGGGAGCTCGCCGCTGTTGATGAGGTGATCGGCGACATCCCGGAGCTTCTGGTGGGTGCGTTGGCTAGCCATGGACAGCACGAGAAAGGCTTGAGCTCCGGTGATCTTGTGGCGTTCCATGAGGATGCCCTTGGCCTGGCCGATGGCGTCCCGGGAGTTCACGGCCTCATGGAGTTGCCGGGTCTTCTCGGCCTCGGCGAACGCCACCGCGGCATGGGAGGCGACCAGCAGGCCCACGTTCTCCGACTCGTCCGTGAAGGCGTCGGCCTTGTACGAGTAGAGGTTCAGGGCTCCGAGGTCGTCGCCCTGCACCCACAGCTGGATGGAGAGCATCCCCCGGGCGCCGGCCTCGGTGGCGCGCCGGGCGAACAGCGGCCACCGCTGCTCGTGCGCCATGTCCGGGACCCGCACCGTCCGGTGCTCGTACGCGGCTTCCATGCACGGGCCCTGACCGGTCTCCATCTGCAGCGCGTCGATGCGCACGGGCAGATTCCCGGACGGGGCACGGGAACCGATTTCCTTGCGTCCCAGGACAACACTGACGGAACCCTCGTCGACCCCCGGGATCAGTTCGAGGGCCGCGTGGACGAACCCGCTCAGGATCGCGTCAGTGTCCGGTTCCTGCTGTAACCCGCGGGCCAGCTCCGCCAGTTCCGTGGCGAGATCACGTTCCCGCAGATTGCCGCCGTGCTGTGATGAGGGCATACCCCGCTTCACCCTGGACTCATCGGTCATCATTCACGCCTTTCAGCGTCGAGACCGTGATGTGCAGGGGCGGCGCTGTGCTGGCTCCAAAACTCGTCGTCGCGCGGAGGCGTCCGTGAACTGTCCGCAGCGGCGATGCCACATCGAGAGACATGTCCGGCAGCCGGCGAGGAACACCCAGCGTGGTGTGATCAAGTGTGTATGGCATGGAATCCCCTGGTGGAACGGCAAATAGCGGTTCTCTGCCAGGGTCCGGGGCGAGAACTCCAGCGTGGTTGTTTATCGGTGAGAAGTCAACAACGGCAGAACACCGAAGGCACCGTGTAGCCACAGCGCGAGGCGCGACGATTCCTCTCGTCGCCCTCTGCGTGGTGGGCTAGGTATTGTCCGGTGCGTCCTGTTCTCCGCCGCCCTCGTTCAGATCAATCCCGTCATCCCGGTGATCGAGGACATCCAGGGCAACCAATACATCCGGTTGGCCCGGATCCTCAGAGTCGTTGCTGTAGGGGGCAGTTGGTGGGGGTGTTTCGGCGATGAGTTCGTTGACGGCAAGGGACACGAGGTCCCGATCCAGGGGGGTCAGGGTGATCAGCCCGTTGAGGTAGGCGTTGACCTCGAACTCGTCGACGTCCCCGGTGAACGAGAAATAGCGTACCCAGACGTCCTGCAACCCGAGCCCACTGCTGTGGATGGCGTGCAGTGTGCGTTGTCGTTGTTCCTCAGGGGTGTGCTTGGACATCAGGATCAGGGGTGGGGTCGGTGTCGTCCTGGCGATCAGTGATGAGGGCGGCCATGGAGCCGATGGTGGTGTTTGCGTCGGTGGCGAGGTCGATCAGGTGGTTCATGGCTGCCTGCCGGTCCACATCAAGGCGTTCCATCAGGATGCCGCGGGCGACTCCGATGGTGTCCCGTTCGGCCAGGGACGCTTTGACGTCGTTGCTGATCCGCTGGGGAGTGTCGCTGGCCTGGATGTGGTCGAGGAGGGTCGCGGCGGAGCGGGCGAGGTTGATCAGCAGTCGCCGGTCCTTGTTCGAGAACGCGTCGACGGTGTTCGAGTAGACCTTCATCGCTCCGAGTCCTGTCGGTTTGTCCAGCAGGGGCACGCTGAGGCAGGAGCGGACACCGAGCGGCGCCACGGCGGTCGTCCACTTCTGCCACCGCTGATCGGTGTGGGTGTCGGCGATGTAGACAGGCTCACCCGACTGCCAGGCGCTCATGCAGGGTCCTTGGCCGAGCTCGTACTGCTGGTCATCGGCTTCGAGCACGCGCGGGTTGGTCGCGCCCACGCTCATCCGGGTGCCGTCCGTGTTGATGAGGCTCACGCCGGCGCCCTCGGCGGCGCCGATGATGTCGCGGGCGATCTCGGCCAGGCCATCGACGGCGTCGTGGGCGGTCTGCTCCGTGAGGAGGTGACCGTTGGTTCGCCCGAAAATCGCCAACAGTTCAGGCGGGAGAGGGGACGCCGATGAGGAGGAGGGTGGGGTGGTATTCACGGTGGGCCTTCAACTGTCCTGCACAAGGGTCTCACCCCTGCGGGGAGTGGGCTGGCTGCTCAACCCGATAGGTCCGCTCACGGATAGATTCCGCTCACGCACCATCTGCTACGAACTGTACAGCCGCACCCACACCACCGGGAGAAGTTTTCCGCGGAGCCTGCTTTCCGCGCTGCCTGCTTCCTGTGCTGCCTACTCGGAGTGCCCTCCCAGCAGGATCATGTCCATAGGTCAGAGTGTGGTGGGTAGTTCCTGCCTAATGGGCGGCTCGGTTTCGTGGGCTTCACCCGGCGAGATCACCGCACACGGGACAGTGGCACCCTGCGTGATACCAGGGCCCAAAGGGAATCACCCAGCGCGACAGTTGATCGCCGAATGTTGTTTGAGTACTGTCCGGTGGAAAAGCGCTGCGCGTATCAGGTGAGGGCAATGGGATGAGCCAACTTCGATACTCAATCAACGTCACGCTCGACGGCTGCTGTCATCACGAGGCGGGGCTCCCTCCCGACGAGGAGTCGATGCGTTACTGGACCGCTGAAATGGAGCGAGCCGATGCTTTGCTATTCGGCCGGGTGACCTACGAGATGATGGAGTCTGCGTGGCGGCAGCCAATCGCGGGCGCGTGGCCTGAGTGGATGGCTGAGTGGCAGATCCCGTTCGCCGAGGCCATCAACGGGGCGAAAAAGCACGTCGTGTCGAGCACACTGAGGGGGGTCGACTGGAACGCGGAGCTGGTGCAAGGCGACTTGGGGCCAGCGGTTCAGCGGCTCAAGCAGGAGTCAGGCGAGAACCTGTGGGTGGGTGGCGTGACGCTCCCCCTGGCGTTGGCAGATCTGGGACTGATCGACGAGTACGAGTTCCTTGTGCACCCGGTCCTCGCCGGACACGGGCCGACGTTGCTCGCCGGTTTGCGCAAGCGCGTCCAGCTTGAGCTCGTGAATAGCCATGAGTTCCGGTCGGGGGCAGTAGCCCTGCGATACCGGCCCACGCCAGCAATGGCGAGAGGTGATTTGTCCTGACGGGTCGAGCGGGCTGTATGGCTATTCAGCATCCTCACCCTCCCTGCAAACTCAGCAATCACACCCAGTGAGAACCTGCGCCATAAGCCGGCCCTTCTCCGTAAGACCCGTCCGGGAAAATGCCCGGTGAAGGTACAACAACTGGGACACAGTGGATGTCGGGATGCGCCACGGTAGGAGGGACACTTCCCCTTCCCCAGTGCTACTGCTCCTCTTCATGTCCTGCTGCCCTGTCTCCGAAGGGAGAGTGCCATTGCGCGACGGCGAGGACGCTTGCGAGACAGTACCTGAGGTCATCCTTGCGTAGGAGTGGCGTGGGGAAGCGATTGGATGAGTGTGTCAGCTGCCGGTAGGCAGGTAGCCTGCTCGGACCAGTGCCTGGAGCGTCTGCGCGTTCCGCACCGCGTTGCCGCCGCCGTCGTTGTTGAAGTACACATACGCGTCCCGGCCGGCGCCGTGCCATTCAAGAATGCGGTCCGCCCACCAGCGCAGGTCCGCGTCCGAGTATGAGCCCGCGTAGAGATGCTCATGGTCCGGTCCGTGCAGCCGCACATACACGAACGGCGCCGTCGCCTTCAGGATGCACGGCAGCCCGGCGCCGCTCATCACGCAGTAGGCGGCCTGGTGTCGCCCGAGCAGATCGTAGACGGCGTCGTCGTTCCAGCTCGGATGGCGGAACTCAACCGCTACACGGATCCACTCCGGCACGCGGGACAGGAAGTAGTCGAGGCGGGCGTCGTCGCGCTCCATCGCCGGCGGGAGTTGGACGAGCAGGACGGCTCGTCGGTCGCCCAGCTCATGCCAACAGCGGGCGATCCGCTCGATCCAGACTTCCGGCGCGTACAACTTCTTACCGTGCGTCAGACCGCGGGGCGCCTTCACGGACAGCGCGAACCCGGGGGGAAGGCGACGCTGCCACCCGGCGAAGGTCGTATCGCGCGGCCAGCGATAGAAACTGGCGTTCAGCTCCACTGTGTCGAAGCGTGCCGCGTAATGGTCCAGTCGCTTCGCCGGCGTGGTTCCCTGCGGATAGCAGACGCCGTTCCAGTGGTCGTAACTCCATCCGGAAGTACCAATGCGGATTTCGCTCACCTTTGCCACACTACTGATACGCCCTTCGCTCCCACCACCATCGCGACGTAGCTTCAGTAGCGGCGGGACGGAGCGGTGGGAGCACGACCAGCGAACCGCGTCCAGCTCGCCCCTTACGGGTCGGAATTCCCTGCTTGCCAAACGACCCGCCCACCGGTTCTCGACGATGCGGCCACGTCGACGAGCCCGACCGAAGGCAGAGGGAAAAGACGCTGTCGACGGAAACCGAAAAGGTCCGCAGGTGGACACATCACACTGCAGGGATCTTCAGTACTCACCGGCTTGGAGATCGGGCAGACCGCACCGGCCGCAGACCAACGGGAAGATCGAGCGCTTCCACCGCACCCTCGCCGACGGGTGGGCCTTCAGCCGCCACTACACCAGCGAATCAGCCCGCCGAGCAGCCCTGCCCGGATGGCTCCACGAAGACAACCACCACCGACCCCACACGGCCATCGGAGGCAAACCACCCATCACCCAGATAACCAACCTCCCCGGGCAGTACACCTAGCGGTCAAGGAATCACCCATCGGAATCTCTTGCTGGAGCTGCCATCCAGCGCTATTAGGTTCCGATCATGAACGAACTGCTGCCCGAACTGCGCCCCGCCCGGCTCGAGGATCTGTCCGACCGGATCGGATTCGACGAGCAATTCCCCGGACACCGCGTCCCCGTACCGACACTCGACGGCACCGAAACGGTGCTGCTGCCCTACACCCATTTCTCCGTCCTCATGCGCCCGGATAAGCGCCTCGCCGCGGTCACCGCGCTCGGGATCGACGGGGGAAAGCTGATGGACCTCGACCGCTCCGACATCGCCTGGCAACCTGACTCCCGCCTACCGGAGGACCAGTAGACCGGGGAACGCGTGTACGCCCGCAACGACATCGACTGCGGTCACCTCGTGCGTCGGGCCTCCGCCGTCTGGGGTGACACCCGGGTGGAGGCCGCAACGGCGAACGAGGACACCTTCCACTACACCAACGCTGCCCCCCAGGCGTCGAAGTTCGACCAGGGTCTCGAGCTGTGGCTGGGCCTGGAAACATACCTGCTGCGCAACGCCGCCGGCCACGGCCGGCGCCTGATCGTGTTCACCGGGCCGATCTTCAGCGACGTCGATCCCGTGTACCGGGACGTGGAGATCCCTTTGCTGTACTTCGAGGTCGCCGTGTTCCTCGAAGGCGACTCCCTCGCCGCGACGGGCTATGTCGTGGACCAGACGCCACAGCTGAAGGACCTCCCCGATGTGCCTCATCCGGGCGCGACCCAGGATGAGGCTCCCCCGCTCGGGCCGTTCCGCACCTTCCAGGTCCCGATCCGCGACCACGCGGTGCTGACCGGACTCGACCTCGCACAGCTCAGCGTCGTGGACCGCATGCCCATCGCTGCCGCACTCCCCACGGCACAGGTCACCTCGACCTGGCGAGAACTCACCAGCCCCGAATGCCTTGACCTGGACTTCGATCTCCAGAACTAAGGGCGCTCGTGTGTGGCGAAGAAGTCAGCAAGCCCAGAGTGCTTTTCCGTTGGGTCATCCTCGTGCACCCTGTCTTGACCGTTCGGAAAGCAGCATATGGGTGGGGCCCGCCGCCGGGCCCGGTGTCTGTATCGCTACGCCGGCTCTGGCAACACGTTCAGTCCTGTCGACCGAGTTCATCCCAGAGGAAGGCCAGTGTCGCGGCGCCGGCTTTGAGGATGTCGATGCGGACGCTCTCGTCGTTCGAGTGCCAGTGGTCTTCCACGAGTCCCGTACCGAAGAACACCACGGGTGCACCGAGTGCGGAGGAGAGCATCTCCGCAGGTCCGCCGCCGGCGTTTCCCATCCGCCCCACCTCCGGTGTCTGGAAGCCTTGGGCCATCGCCTTGGAGAGATTGTCCAGCACCAGGCAGTCCGGAGTCCGGTACGGCTCCTGCGCATTGTCGATGTCAAGTGTCAGCTCATACGCGTAGCCGGCGCCGATGGTCTCCTCTACCCAGCGCCCCACCTGCTCTGCCACGTCGTTGATGGTCTGCCCGGCGACAGTGCGGATGCTCAAGTCCGCGGACGCCATGGACGGGATGGCCGCCCGTTGGACGCCGATGGGGTCCCCGGCGGCCAGTGCAATGACTTCCAACGACGGGCGCTCCCACAGCCGTTCGAGGACCGAGTATCCGTCCTCGCCCAGGATGCTGCGTGTGTGTGAGCGCGTCAGCCAGTCCTGCGGGTCGAAAGGCAGTGCAGCCAGTTCAGCCCGGCGGTGCCGGGAGATGTCCTCGACGTCGTCGTAGAACCCCGGGAAGGTAATTCTTCCCTTGTCGTCGTGCAGCTGCCCGAGCAGCCTGCTCAGTTCAAGGGCCGGGTTGGGGGCCGGCCCGGACACGGCGCCGCTGTGGACGTCCCTGAGCGGGCCGTAGACCTCGATGTGCACGCCGAGCATGCCGCGGATGCTGGTGCAGATAGCAGGATGGTCTGCATGCCACAGCAGGGTGTCGGAAAAGACCACTGCGTCCGCATCAAGGCTGCCACGGTGGTCCTGAAGAATACCTGCCAGGCCAGGAGAGCCGGCCTCCTCCTCCCCTTCGACGATCAGTTTGAGGTTCACTGCCGGCGCTGAGCGTCCCGTGGCACTCAGGTGGGCCCGGAGTCCCCAGACATGAGCCATGATCTGTCCTTTGGCATCCGACGTTCCTCGGCCGTAGAGCCTGCCGTCACGAAGTACCGGCTCGAACGGAGTGGTCTGGTCCCAGTTCTCTTCCTTGACCGCGCGCACGTCGTGGTGGCCGTAGATGAGGATGGTCTGGGCATCCGGGCTGCCGGACCATTCAGCGAAGACCGCGGGACCCTCTGCCCCCGCCCAGATTTCCGTGGTCGGGAAACCCACGCCCCGCAGTTCCCCGGCGAGCCAGTTGGCGGACCTGGTGAGGTGGTGTCTGCGCTCCGGGACGCCCGCCACCGACGGGATGCGGACCCACTCTGCGAGCCGGTCCACGAGCAGCGGCGTATGGGCGTCGATGTAGTGTCGAACGCTATCGTCAGCATTCATCGTTGCTCCGATCGAATCAGTCAGGTGTTGTGCAGCCGATGGGACCGCCGCTGCGTGGTTGTGGCGGTGCCGTGGGTGCGTTCGACGGCGTCCGCCACCACCGCGGCCAGGCTCTGGCTGGTCGCCATCGTTTCGAGTTGCGTGCGCGAGCCCGTGCCGGCGGTGAGGATCCGCGAGACCCCCAGGGCCACCTGCTCGTCGTCGCCGGTTCCTGCCAGGACGGGGCGGACGTGAGTCAGGAGGGCCTGGACCGCTTCGGGAGCCGGACACGGGGAGTTCAGGACAGGGTGCAGGAGGTCGCCTTCCACCCCGGATCGGCTGGCTTGCCATGCCGCGAGGCGCAGTTGCGCGTCCGATCGGCGGGGTGCCGGTGTTCCGGCCCGCCATTCCCGGGCGGCTTGTTCCGTGAGTGCCCGCACGATGGCGGCGATTGTTGTGGCGTGTTCGGGTTCCAGGCAGACGTCCGCGATACGCACCTCGATGGTCGGATGATGGCGGGAGAGGCGGGCGTCGAAGTACACCATGCCCTCGTCAACGAGTACGTCGGCAGCGAGCAATGACTGGACATGGCTTCGGTACGCCCGTTCGGATCCGAACAGCTGGGAGGGTCCCGCCGTCGGCCACCGGCTCCACGCCTGATAGCGGTAACTCGCGTACCCGCTGTCGCGTCCCTGCCAGAACGGGGAGTTCACGCTCAGGGCCAGCAGGACTGGCAGCCAAATACGGATCCGGTCCAGCACCGCTACGCCTTCCTCCCCGGAGTCAACGCCGACGTGCACGTGGAAGCCGCAGGTGAGCTGTTCCTGGAAAGTCAGCCCGAACCGGGCAGCCATCTTCAGGAAGCGGGGCTGCGGGACCGGGGTGGGAGTGACCGCGACCGGGCTGGTAGCCAGCGCGACCGCCCTGGCGCCCACCGCCCGTGCGGCCTCATCAGCCAGGGCCCGGCCGTTTCTGATCGCTGCGGCCACCTCCCGCAGCGTGGTGCAGACAGGGCTGACAACTTCAAGCTGCTCCTGCTGGACCTCCGGGGTCAGGATCGGGCCGGCGCCGAGCCCTTGGCGGTAAGGCCTGAATTGAAGTGACTGCTCTGCCACAGGTGCCGGCCGTCCCGTCCTGGGGTCGACCAGCAGGAATTCCTCCTCGACACCGAAGGTCCTTCGACCACTGCCAACGGGACGGCCGCCCGGCCTACTCGTTGATGAATTCAAGGCAGTTCCTCTGGGAAAGGCCACCGACGCAAAGATGCGCGGACTGGCCGCCGTCAAAGTATGAACAGGCTTCCTACACGAACCCACAACCACCAGCCTGCTGGAACCAGGCCTCCGATTTCCTCAGAGTACGCACGGCAGTGGGCCGCCGAAAGGACAATTTAGGTCTACCCGCCACAACACTGTTCCTTGACGGCAGAACCTATCGCTCATTCAAGGACGGTGTTTTGCGCCTGGCTGGCGCCACTGAATCGCACTACGGCTACACGGGGCTGAGGCGTCCTGTCGTTATCGACTTCTCCCCCGACAGACGAGCCCAGGCAGCTCCACGAGGCCATCGATTCCAGGGACGCCATCGGCCAGGCCAAGGGCATCCTCATGGAACGCCACAGGATCACCGGACCCCAGGCGTTCATCGTGCTGTCCATAGCCAGCCAGCACACCCACCTGAAACTCTGGAGCGTCGCCGACTACCTCATCAACAGCGGCGAACTCCCCGACAGGGACACCACACACTGAGAGTTCTCGGGTCAGGCCACCGGTCGTGAGGTCGCCAGGAGTGCGGGGAGTGACCGCGTCGCGCCCCTGTTCATGGTGCGGCTAATGCACCATGAACCCGTCACTGATTCCTACCCGGCTGCCACGACGTGCTGGCGGAAGTCAGTGAGTTGCGTCGCCCGGACAGTCCGCCACCGACGACGGCGACCGGCGGTAGCGTAGGAAAGTCGTTGAGCAGTAAGCGGTGCGTTACCGGTGGCCCGCCCGGACTTTCTTGGCGCAGGCACATCGTCGACGTCCTCCGAGGAAGCATCATCAACGACAACAACCTTTTCGTTCCTTCAGGCACGGCCCCACTCGCGGCCTCCCCCGGGGTGCCGTCCGCAGCTGATCGTCCCGTACTCGCGGAGCGTGAACGCAACCGAACATCTCGCCGGGCACGGGCAGGACGTGTTCTGCGGAGCAATTCTCCTTCGACCACGGAACACTGTGACGATCGCCAGCAGCAGCCCCGAGTCCCGGCGGCTCGATGAGCTGCAGTACTCCTACGGACCGTGCCTGACCGCAGCCCGCACCGACCAGCCCGTCCATGTCGATGACACGAGGACCGATCAGCGGTGGCCGGAGTACGTGGCCGACGTGACCCGCCACGCGATGTCCTCCATCCTCGGAATGCCGATCCCCCTCGATGGTGACGCGGAGTGCGGACTGAATCTGTACTCCACAGCGCCCAACACGTTCACCTCACGCCGGTCTCATGCGGCGCACGGGTTGGAGCGTTGCAGCCGTCCATCCCGTGAGCTGCCGCAGGCTTTTCGAGCGTTGCCTGAGCCCGGCGCGCCCGCAGGAGTGATCGGTCGACTCTGTCGAGGTCCAGTACGGCGGCCGAGAGCATCCGTTGACCATCGACCCGGCTGTAAGACTCTGCTTGAAGGTTCCGGCGCGTGTACTGAACCGTCTGAGCTAGCGTGATCCGTTCGTACTCCAACGACGCCACATGGCGCCGTACCGCCATGAGGTCCGTAGGAATGTTCGTGCCCACATCGTCATTGATCTGGCACACGGGAAGTTCGACTTCGCGGAAATGGAGCTCTCCTGACTTTTTCATGAACCTTTTTCGTTATCAGTAGTTGGCCCGAGCCTGGTTTGCGCTGCTGCGTCTTGCTCGAGGTCACCGCAACTTCGGAAATGCTCGGGTGTCGCGACGATCCTTGGAAGCCACCTGGCCGGAGCCAGAGCGCTATCCGAGCAGATCGACATTTTCGGGGCGGCAGCACCAAAGGTCTGCGCCTCGATCGTTGGTGGGTTACCGCCGGTGGGCCATTTGGTGCCCGACGGACAGATCTTGGGATGGGCCAGGCTTCTCCGCCACTGCTTCATAAGGGATCGGCGGGCAAAGGTCCGTGATGAGACCTGTCCCGGCGCACTCGCGGACGGCACGGATTCCCTCGACGGCGGACGCCTTATTTGAGAACTGCCCCGATACAGCTACAACTTCCCCATCGGGAGCCGTCAATCTGAACCCGAAGGAAGTGCCTCCGTCATGAAAAAGCTCGAACGTTCCGGCCATGGCTGCCTCCTGTGATCGCCCGAGCAGAGGCCCGCTCGGGTTCGTCATTTCATCCGGGGCGCTCGGCTTCTACCAGTTGGTCCGGTAGCAGGACAAGCCCCAAATGTGACCCCAGCCACACGCTGTATATGGTAGGGACCTTTTTGTGTACTCGCGAGTAACCGCGGGCGAGGACCTGAACGCCATGATGCGTGCTTGCCACCAGTCCACCCCGGGATCGATGCGGGCTCGTCGGCGTGAGCGGGAAGCTGAAGCAAGATGAGGATGGTCACGGTCCTTTCCCTCGCCACGTCTCGCGGTGCCAGCGAGATCATGATGGCGGTCGTCATCACAGGTGTTGGTGCTACGACCGGCTCGTTGTCTCCTAGGCGCCCATCCCTGTGTCTTGAAACGCGTGTCCCACTGGGAGACTTTGTTGGCTTGGAGGCAGCGCCGGCAGGACCACCATCGGGCGGGCTACAGGCATCTATATGGCGCGGTACGTGATCGGGGCGGAGGAAGCTCACACACTGCTTGTAACGGCCAGCAACCGCAGCCACTCCCCTCTGGGGCACGTCGGGGCGACGCTGGTGACAGGCGGGCAGCTCCGCAGCCTCGACGGACGACGGACCGGCCCCGCAGGCTGAATTGACGCGGTCAGCGATCTCCTATCGAACCAGTCCTCCCGCTCTGGTCAGTACTGTTCTATCCATCGGGGTGAAGGTTGACTGCCATCTGCGCTTGATGTGTTTGAGATGGCCGTCAATTTAGGGCGCGTGCCACGTGGTAGCCGGCCGATATTGTGAGGTTGTTTCGCGCGCGGTCGTAGCGCCGCGTGGCGCGTGGATCGGTCTGTCCCAGTGCGTCCTGGAGGTCGTGCAGGGTGGCGCCCGCCTCCAGCGCGATGGTCGCAAACGTGTGCCGGAGACTGTGGGGGCTGATTTCTCCCTTGATGCCCGCCGCGTGGGCCAACCGCTGCACCGTGCGGAAAGCCTCCGACGCCGCCCACCGCTTGCCCGTGATCGTGGTGAAGATCGGCCGGCCGGTGCCCGTCACTGTCCCGAGCTCCTGCCCGGTGGTCCCGAGATAGGCATCGAGAGCTTCGACGGCGGGGGCCGGCACGGCCACCTTGGCGAGATCCCCACCCTTGCGCTGCACCGTCAGGGTGCGGTGCCCGCCGTCGTGCCCATAATCCGTGGTGTCCGCATTGAGGGCTTCACTGAGGCGTAGGCCGGTGAACAGGAGCAGGCTCACCAGTGCGTGCGATCGCGGTCCGTTGGCTCGTGCCGCCCCGAGCAGGGCGCGCGCTTGGTCTCTGCTGAGGCTTTGCGTGCCGGAGTGATCCGCCGAAATCGTGGGACGCTCCACCAACTCGGCAGGGTTGGTGACAATCGCCCCGTACGACACCGCGTACCGATAGAAACTCGAGACGGCTGCGATCCGCTGTGCCGCGCTGGCCGATGCCCCCGTCACCTCCTGCCGCCACCCATCCACATGCACCCGCTGAACACTGAACAGATCGAACCCATGATCGTCCAGCCACCCACAGAACTCCCTGAGGGTGCGCCGGTACGCGCGGAGCGTGTGCCCCGACCCGGGAAGCGACAGCTCCCACGCGGCAAGAATGTGCCCGTGGCGAGTCACGTTGTCAGTAGTACCGGACGACAGCGTGCCGAGATTCATGAGCACATGATAACGGCCATGATGTGGACGGGAGCAGTCCCACCGCACGCCCAAGAGGGGGCCATGTACGCCCCGTCGGCTCTCAACCCGATCCGGTCCGGATAACCGCTCCCACCGATCAGCGGTGAATGCCTCGATACGGCGCTCGAGGAACGCCTCCTGCCCACAGGACGGGTGAACCCGATGCACGGCCTTCCCGGAGTGCGAGAACCGGAAGAGAAACAGCTGACACTTGGTTCTCACACCGGCCGAGTGTCCCATCAATCACGGTCAACGCTGTGCTCTAAAGCCGATTCCTCAACGGGACTGCGTTGGTCCTGATGTTCCTGCACGATGTCCAGGGAAGCGCGCGGACGTGGCCAGACACCGGTTTGCGCCGGGTGCACTCCTTCACAACTGCCCACCAGGGCGTCTACTGGTCGGTATCGAGGAGTATGGGCATGGAGCGTGAATCTCCCCCACATTGTTCGGACCCACTGATCCTTGTCCACTCCAGAGACGCTTCGTCCCGGACCAGGACCACGCCGTGAACGTCTAACGCCTGCGCAGTGACCGCGGTCGGTGCAACCATGTCGGTTTCGATCTGCCAATTCTGTTGATCGATGCGTGAGGTCATGAAGTGAGAGAACAGTCTGGCCGATCCGTCGTCAGAGGGCGCTGACGTGGCGTCGGCGGAGGGTGCCGGCGGCGCAGGCGGTGCGGATGGTTCGAGTGGCGGGCCAAAAGGTACACCCTTTGAACAATCCTGTTCCTCCGAGCAGACTTGCACTGCAGCAACTAAACCGGCGCGTGATCCACTTATCTGGACAGGGATAACCGTCGAGTAACCGATCGCAGGACACTCTCGAGGAACTGGTGGACTGGAGCACCCGCTTGAAGCCAGTAGCAAGACAAATGCCGCTACCGGGACCACCAATTTCCCCATAATGCCATCTTGCCAGAGTCATTTCGCAGCAGGAACACTGCACGGGAGAGCATCCTTGGAGGTGCGCGATTAGATCGGCGAGAAGGGAAGCGCCACTCGGATTGCGCGTATCACGCGCCGAGGCGGACTTCATGGTCGAGGCCGAGGAGCCAGGGTTGTACCTTCGAGGCGAGCTGCGCGAGGACTGGGACTGCGTCCTGGTACGGAGGCTCAAAGCCATCGTTAACCGCGACACCTTGAGGTGGTAGCTCCGCGGATTTGTCATTGAAGGAATCGACGGCCTAGTCCGGCGTCCGGTGAAGGACGAAGATCCCACCGTATGCGGGCTGGTCGGATCGTTGCCTGTCGCTGTCGGTGTATTCGCTCAGTACGGCGTCGACACGTGTGATGAGGTCCTCGGCGTCCTCCGCGGAGAGGTGCAGAACAAAGCGCGAGAGGCTCGCCAGTGCGTCCGGGCCCGCTTCGGTCAGTTCTTCCCGGAACGCGTCGACCGGCGCCAGAGGACCGTCCGGACCGGCGTCACCCAGGGCGGTATCCAGATTCCAGGACCGCCCCGTGGATCGGTACGGCTTTTCAAGGGCGCCGCTGCTTCCGGTGCGGACCTCGGCCGGTTCGAGGAACCCGGTCGAGAGCAGTTGCCGCACGTGATAGAGCATTGTTCCCGGATCTTGGCCCAGCCGGTCGGCGAGCTGCTTATTGGTCAGTTCTTGAAGTCCGCACAGGCGCAGGATCCTCAGTCGCAGCGGATGGGCCAGCGCCTTGATCTCCCGGGCAGTTGCGGCCGGCTTCCCTATCCCGTTCGCCTGCCCGTCCGCTTCCAACGGTGCTCTGTTGGTCATGAGCCCATCCTACAGTTCGATGTAGAGGAATCGATCACCTTGAAGTTTGTCAATCGCTGTGGAATGGTCCGTGCATGACTCCTCGTGCAGCGCAGGCGGACAAGACGGAGCGGGCACCGCTGGGCGCCTCCTACTGGAAACTGTGGGCCTCCTCGGGGCTGTCCAACCTCGCCGACGGGGTCTTCAAGATCGCGCTGCCGCTGCTGGCCATCCAGCTCACCCAGTCGCCTGTCCTGATTGCCGGGCTCAGTGTCGCGGCGACACTTCCCTGGCTTCTGTTCGCCCTGACCGCCGGAGCGCTGGCCGACCGGTTGGACCGGCGCAGGCTCATGGTATGGGCCAACCTCGGCCGGGCCGTACTGCCTGGCCTGCTGGTGGGCGCCATTGTGCTCGATGGGGGGTCCCTCTGGGCCCTGTACGTTGTCGCGCTGATGGTGGGTGTGGCCGAAACGGTCTATGACACCTCCGCCCAGTCGATCATCCCCCAGGTGGTGCACAGGGATCAGCTCTCGCGCGCCAACGGCCGGCTGTACGGGGTCGAGCTCATCACCAACCAGTTCATCGGGCCACCGCTGGGCGGGCTGTTGGTGGCTCTCGGCGTCGTTGCCGGCTTCGCCATGCCGGCGGCACTGTGGCTTGCAGCCGCCGGTGGCCTGCTACTGGTTCGGGGATCCTTCCGCACCGGACGCGAGCACAAGACGACACTGCGGTTCGACATCGGCGAAGGGCTGCGGTTCCTACGGGACCACAGGATCCTTCGCACCCTCGCGGTGATGACCGGAGTGTTCAACTTCGCCTCCAGTGCCGCCTTCGCGGTCCTGGTGCTGTTCGCCGTCGGCCCTGCTTCACAGATGGGGCTGTCCGCAACGGGCTTCGGCCTCCTCTTGACGACCTCGGCCCTAGGCGCGGTCGTCGGCTCGTTCATCGCCGAACGGGTGGAAGCCAGGCTCGGCAGGGCGGCGTCGCTGACGCTGGCAATCTTCGGGGTCGCCCTATTTGTCGGTGCGCCCGCCATCACCGACAAGCCCTATGTCCTTGGACCAGTCTTCTTCGTCGGAGGCATGCTGATCGTGCTGTGGAATGTCATCACCGTGTCCCTGCGCCAACGCATCACGCCCAACCGTCTGCTCGGGAGAGTCAACAGCGCCTACCGCCTGCTGGCCTGGGGCACCATGCCGCTCGGAGCTGCAGCCGGCGGCCTGCTGGCCCAATGGCTTGGCCTGCAAGCCATGTTCGCCATCATGGGAATGCT